>NZ_JBIBIJ010000016.1:0-206273 GCF_042957465.1 Kitasatospora sp. NPDC008050 | reverse complement strand
ACCACCCCCAACTGGACCGCCTACTACGCCCAACAACAACGCCGCCGCATCCCCCTCCCCACCTACCCCTTCCAACACAAGCACTACTGGCTGGAGCCCCAGGTCCCGCAGGCTGCGGTCCAGCACACCCCCGGCCCGCACCCGCTGCTGGACCAGGTCCTGCTCCGGTCGATGGGCCAGTCCGTCTTCCTCACCGAGTTCTCGCTGGAGCTGCACTGGGTGCTCTCCGAGCACAAGCTGCTCGGCGAGGCGATCGTCCCGGGGACCACCTACCTGGAGATGGCCCGCGCCGCCGCCTCGCTGCACTTCGGCCGGCCGGTCACCGAACTCCGCGACGTCACCTTCCTGGTCCCGCTGCTGGTGCAGCAGAACATCCCGCGCACCGCACACACGACCATCCGTGAACTCGACGGCATGCAGGCCGAGTTCACCGTCGCGAGCCTCGACCCGGCGGGCGACCGCTGGACGGTGCACGTCCAGGGCACGGTCGACGTCCGGCCGCTCACCGCACCCGCGCCGCAGCAGGACCTGGAACGCCTGCGTGAGCTCTGCTCGTTGGAGAGCGTGGACATCACCCGGCGGCAGACCGAGCACAAGGTGATGGAGTTCGGCGACCGCTGGCGCAGCAGCCTGCCGACCGTGCACGTCGGCGTCCGCGCCGCCCTCGGCGTGCTCGACCTGCCCGAGCAGTACCGGGCCGAGTGCCAGGACTACCCCCTGCACCCGACGCTGCTCGACCAGGCCACCGGCTTCAGTGGATTCGCCGTCCTGGAGACCGCCGACGACCGCCGGCTCGCCCTCGGCGACCGGGACTTCTTCCTCCCGGTCGGCTACGACTCGCTGCTGCTGCACGGCCCGCTGCCCGCCCGGGGCCTGAGCTTCGTCCAGCCGCACCCCGGCTACGCGAACAACACCGAGTTCCGCAAGGTCGACGTGCTGATCTGCGACGAGTCGGGAGCCACCGCCGCCGAGATCCGCGGCTTCACCGTCAAGCGCGTCACCGACGCCAAGCACACGGTCGCCCGGCTGCGCCCGCACTCCCGACACCACACCCTCAGGTGGGTGCCGGCACCGGCGCCGCAGGGGCGGCACACCGCACCCGCCCGGGTCCTGGTGATCGGCGAACAGGGCAGTATCAGTGGCGAGTTGAGCGCCGCACTGCGCGCACGCGGCATCAGTGTCACGCAGGCGGCACTCGCGGCCCGGTGGCAGCCGCTCGCTCCGGATCACTACGAAGTACCGGCCGGCGCCGAGGGTTTCGGCCGGCTGCTGGACGCGCTCGGCACGGAGCTTCCGGACGAGGTCGTGCACGTCGCGGCCCCGGCCGACGGCCGCGTCCAGCAGGATCCGGCCGTCCTGGAGGCCCGGCTGGCGCACGGCGTCCACAGCCTGTTCCACCTGGCCCGCAGCCTCGCCGAACGCGGCATCGCCCCGGCCAGGGTCAGCGTGGTCGCGCCCTCGGTGGCACGGGTGACCGGCACCGAGCAGGAGACGGCTGCCGTCCACGCGACACTCTTCGGCCTCGCGAAGGTGATCGGCCAGGAGTTCGAGAACACCGACGTGTTCTGCCTCGACATCGCCGAGGACACCGGCACCGAGGCCGTCTGCGCCGAGCTGCTCGGCGCGCGGACACCCACCACCGTCGCGCTGCGCGACGGGCTGCGGTACGTCACGGAACTCGTAGCGGTGGACCTGCGTGACAAGCCGAGGTCCCGGCCGCTCCGCCCGGACGGGGTGTACCTGATCACCGGCGGCCTGGGCGGGCTCGGACTGGCGGTCGCCCGGCGGCTGAGCCGTTCGGTGCCGGGTGCGCGGCTGGCCCTGGTCAACCGCACCGAGCTGCCCCCGCGCGAACGGTGGGACGCGGTCACCGACGTCAAGCTGCGCAGTCAGATCGAGGCGCTGCGTGAACTGGCCGAGAACGGCGCCGAGGTGCGCAGCTACTGCGGTGATGTCACCGACCTGGCCGCGATGGAGAGCGTCGTCGCCAAGGTCCGCGACGAGCTGGGGGCGATCGGCTGCATCGTCCACGCGGCCGGGGTCGCCGGGGACGGCTTCCTCTTCCGCAAGGACCCGGAGACCTTCCGCCGTACGCTGAACCCCAAGGTGCTCGGCGCCACCGTGCTGGACCTCGTCACTCAGGACGACCCGCCGGAGTGCATGGTCAACTTCGGTTCCACGGTGGCGATCTTCGGTGCGGCCGGGCAGGGCGACTACACTGCCGCCAACAGCTACCTGGACCACTTCGCCGAGCAGCGCGGCGCGCGCGGCCGGTGGACGGTGACGGTCGACTGGAGCGACTGGCTGGACACCGGCATGGCGTTCGACCACGGGGTCCAGCAGGACCAGGGCTTCTTCCGGTCGGTGTCGGTCGAGGACGGGCTCAGCAGCTTCGAGGAGATCCTCGGCGCGGCCTGCACGCCCGTGGTCGTCGGCGAGATCAACTACCCGAAGCTGGGCGGGTCCGCCGGCCTCACGGAGCTGCTGCGCCGCGCACCGCTGGTGCTGGCCGCCCCGATCCAGCAGGCCATCGCCGCTGCCCGCAGCAGCGACACCGGGTCGGCCACCACGGCGCAGAGCGCGCCCTCCGACGGCGGCCCGAAGCTCTTCGGCAACGAGAGCGGCGAGTTCAGCGACACCGAACAGGCCCTCGCCCGGATCTGGGCCCGCGAGCTGGGCCTCACCGAACTCAACGTGCACGACAGCTCGTTCGCGCTCGGGGTGGACTCACTGGCAGCACTCCGGATCGCCCAGAGCATCCAGAAAATCATGGACGTCCGGGTCTCGATGGTCGACCTGTTCCGCTACGTCACGATCGCGGAACTCGCCGAGCATCTGGACACCAGGGACGCCCAGGGCTGACCAGGCCGGCCCAATCCCCGCTATCCCACAAAGGTGGTATCCCGTGAGTATCCGTACCGTAGGCGTGATCGGCGCAGGCACGATCGGCCGTGGCGTCGCCCAGTCCTTCGCACAGGCCGGGTTCGAGGTGGTCCTCGTCGACATCTCGCAAGCCCAACTCGACAGCGCGGTCGCCCAGATCGGCCGTGACATGCTGGTCCAGCCGATGCTGCTCGGCAAGCCGCCGAAGGAGGACGCCGCGACCGTCCTCGCCCGGATCGCCACCGGCACCGAGCTCGCCGCGCTGGCCGACGCCGACTTCGTGGTCGAGAACGTGACCGAGAACTGGGAGGTCAAGCGCGAGGTCTACGAGCAGCTCGACGCCATCTGCCGCCCTGGTGTGATCTTCGGCGTGAACACCTCGGCAGTGCCGATCACCCGGGTCGGCTCGGTCACCGGACGCCCGGCCGAGATCCTCGGGCTGCACTTCATGAACCCCGTCCCCATGATGGACACCGTCGAGGTGGTCAGCGGCCACTTCACCAGTGACGAGACGCTGAAGACCGCGCTCGGCCTGCTGGCGGAGCTGGGCAAGGAAGGCATCGTCGTCCAGGACGCCCCCGGCTTCATCACCAACCGGGTACTCATGGTGACCATCAACGAGGCCATCTTCTGCGTCCAGGACCAGATCGCCTCGGCCGAGGACGTCGACAAGATGTTCCGTGGCTGCTTCGGCCACAAGATGGGCCCGCTGGAGACCGGCGACCTGATCGGCCTCGACACGATCCTGAACTCGATCACGGTCATGTACGAGAGCTACAAGGACAGCAAGTACCGCCCGGCCCCGCTGCTCCAGAAGATGGTCGACGCACGACTGCTGGGCCGTAAGACCGGCCAGGGCTTCTACACCTACTGAGACCGAACCACCGAAGGAGACACCAGAAATGACGAACGACGACGCGCGCGCCCGGGTCCGTGAGTTCCTCGCCCCGCAGCTGGCCGGCCAGCCGCTTGCCGACAGCGACGACTTCTTCGCCCTCGGCTACGTCAACTCCCTCTTCGCGATGCAGCTCGCGCTCTTCGTGGAGAAGGAGTTCGGCCTGACCCTCGGCCCGGCGGACATGGACTTCGACAACTTCCGCACGGTGGACGGCCTCGTCCGCCTGGTCACGTCGCGGACGACGACAGCAGCCTAGTCCCGGCCCACCCACGGGCGCGCGGCGGCGACACCGTCGCGCGCCGGCCCTTTCCCCTACGGACAGTTCCCCCACCGGCGAGGAAGCACCCCACCATGACGCACCAAAGCGATGTCCTCACCCGGATCGACCTGCACAGCCCGATCCCCGAGGCGCTGGCCGCCGAGATCGAGCGCCGGCTCTTCTTCGTGTCGCCCGAGATCACCGGCTTCGAGGTGACCGTGGACGGCGGCGAGGTACGCACCGTGACGCTGCGCTCCGAGCAGCCACTGCCCCATGAGGCCCTGACCGCCAAGGTCAACTCCATGGTGGACAACGACGTCCGGAAGCAGTGGGTGACCCCGCCCAAGGCCGTCTGGACCTCGCCGCACCAGCGCACCCCGCACCAGGACATCTTCGAACTCCTCGCCGGCACCGGTGCGGTGACCGAGGTCGGCGAGGGCCAGGTCGCCCTCGGCGAGCCGCTGCTCTCGCTGTTCGCCTACTTCGACCGGGCCGTCTGCGACCTGCTGGCCGAGGACCACGAGGTCCGGGAGTACCAGTACCCGACCCTGATCAGGACGAAGGCGCTGGAGACGGCGGGCTACTTCAAGTCCTTCCCACAGCACCTGATGTTCGTCACCCGGCTGCGCAACGACCTCGACGTCTACCGCAGCTTCCAGGAGCAGCAGGCCGTCACCGGTATCGACTCCGAGGTGCTGGGCTCCTGCGGCAACGTGGACTACTGCCTGCCGCCGACGATGTGCTACCACACCTTCAACCAGTACAGCCATCGCACCCTGGAGGCGGACCGGCTCCACGTGGTCACCTCGCGCGGCAAGTCGTTCCGCTTCGAGGCGGCGTACGCCACCGGCCTGGAGCGGCTCTGGGACTTCACCATCCGGGAGATCGTCTTCATGGGCTCCCGGGAGGACGTGTTGCACTCCCGGGAGCGCTTCATGCGGAAGGTCTTCGCCGTCGTCGAGGAGCTCGGCATGAGCGGCTTCTGCGAGGTGGGCAACGACCCGTTCTTCTGCGGCACGGACACCTCCGAGCGGATCTGGTCGCAGCGGCTGATGGAGCTCAAGTACGAGCTGCGGCTCCACGTCGCCCCCGAGCGGACGATCGCCGTCGGCTCCTTCAACTTCCACGACGACCTGTTCGGCAAGGCCTTCGGTATCGACCACGGCACCGACGGCCCGACCCGCAGCGGCTGCGTCGGCTTCGGCCTGGAGCGGCTCGTCTACGCCTTCCTGTGCCAGTACGGCCTCGACGCCGTGGCGTGGCCCGCCCAGGTCCGCGCCGCCGTCGGCGGGTGCTGACCGTGGGCGAGCGGAAGGGCCGCGACCCGCGAGGTCAGCAGGAGGAGGTCCTCTGCGCGGTGTTCGCCCAGGTGCTCGGGCTGGACCAGGTCACCATCGACGACTCCTTCTTCGAGCTGGGCGGCCACTCCCTCCTGGCCACCCGGCTCGCCGGTCGCATCCGGGCCGCCCTGGACGTCGACATCCCGGTCCGGACGATCTTCGAGGCCCCGACCGTTGCCCAACTCGCCGAGCACCTGGAGCAGGGCACCAGCAGCCGGCGTCCACCGCTGCGTCACCTGGACCGCCCGGCGCAGATCCCGCTCTCGCAGACCCAGCGGCGCCTGTGGTTCCTGAACCGCCTGCACGGGGCGGCCGGGCACTACAACATGCCCATGGCCTACCGGCTGCGCGGCGACCTCGACCTTCCGGCACTCCAGCTCGCCCTCGACGACCTGGTCACCCGGCACGAGAGCCTGCGCACCGCCTACCCCGACTGGGACGGCCGGCCCCAGCAGATCGTCCTGGACCCGGACGAGGCTCCGGTCGAGCTGCTGGTCGACTCCGTCACCGAAGCCGACCTGCCCAAGGCGCTGAGTGCGGCGGCCGGTTACGCCTTCGACCTCACCGCCGAGACGGCGCTGCGGGCCCAGTTGTTCCGGCTGGCCCCGGACGAACACGTCCTGCTCCTGACGGTCCATCACATCGCCTGCGACGGCTGGTCACTGCTCCCCTTGAACGGCGATCTGGCGCTCGCCTACGCCGCGCGCCGCCTCGGTGAGGAACCGGCCTGGCCCGAACTCCCGGTCCAGTACGTCGACTACACGCTCTGGCAGGATGAGCTGCTGGGTGATCCGGACGACCCGAACAGCCTGGTCAACCGCCAGTTGTCCTTCTGGCGCGGGGAACTGGCGGGGATGCCGGACCGGCTGCGGATCGACGTGGCGGCCCCGCGCCCGGACACCCCCTCGCACCGGGGCGGCCGAGCCACCGTCCAGGTCCCGCACTCCACCCACCAGGGGCTGCACCAGCTCGCACGGGAGACCGGCACCAGCGTGTTCATGGTCGTGCAGGCCGCCCTCGCGGCCCTGCTCACCAGACGCGGAGCCGGCACCGACATCGCCATCGGCATCCCCACCGCCGGGCGCACCGACGAGGGCCTCGACGACTTGATCGGGTTCTTCGTCAACACCCTGGTGCTGCGCACCAGGACCGACAGCGACCCGACCTTCCGGGAGCTGCTGTTCCGGGTGCGCAGCACGGACCTGGCTGCCTTCGCCCACCAGGACGTACCGTTCGACCACCTCGTCCAGACCCTCAACCCGCCGCGCTCCCCCGCCTGGCACCCGCTCATCCAGGTGATGCTCGCGTTCCAGAACAACGCGAGCGCCGAGCTCCGGCTCCCCGGTCTCGTGGTGCGGGCCGAGCCGGTGGAGGAGGGGATCACCCGCTTCGACCTCCGCTTCGAGTTGTTCGAACGCTTCACCGACCACCGGGCACCGGACGGCATCGACGGCAGCCTCACCTACGCCCTCGACCTGTTCGCCCCCGAGGAGGCCGAGCGGCTGGCGCGGGAGTTCAGCGACCTGCTCGACGCCGTGGCCGCCGCCCCGGGCCGGCGACTGAGCGAACTCGACCGGGCGCCCGTCCACGAGCATGCCCGGCGCCCGTCCGTCGAGCCGGCGCTCGCCGCCGCGGGCGGGCCCCGGGTCGCCTTCGTCTGCTCCCCCTACGGCCAGCAGTGGGTCGGCATGGGGCGGACGCTGTTCCGCACCGAACCCGTCTTCCGCTCGGCCCTTGAGGAGTGCGACAGCGAGCTGGCCCGGCACACGGGCTGGTCACTCGTCCACGAGCTCTTCCTCGACGAACCCGAAGCCCGGACCGGCGACGTCGGCGTCATGCAGCCCATCATCTTCGCCATCCAGGTGGGCATCGCCCGCTGGCTGGAGGAGGCGGGCGTGCGACCGGGCGCCGTCGCGGGCCACAGCATCGGCGAGATCGCCGCCTGCGTCATCGCGGGCATCCTCGACCTGCCGGACGCGGCTCGGCTCGTCCACCACTACAGCGACCAGCAGCGCCGCGTGGCCGGCCCGACCAGCGGCATGGCCGTGGTGGAGCTCTCGGCCACCGACCTCTCGGAGCACCTGCGCGGAGTCGGCGAGGGCGTGTCCATCGCCGCGAGGAACGGGCCGCGCACCACCGTGCTGGCCGGTGACCGGTCCGAGTTGGCGGCCATCGTCGCCGAGCTCCAGGCCGCGGACGTGCTCTGCGCGATGGTCCGGGTCGACCTGCCGGCCCACAGCGCGGCGATCGATCCGATCCTGGAGGACCTCGAACGGGCCATCGGTGAGCTCACCCCCCGGCCCGGCCGCATCCCGATGATCTCCTCGGTGACGGGGGAAGCGCTCGACTGGCAGCAGGCCACCGGGGGGTACTTCGCCCGGAACCTGCGGCAACCCGTGCTGCTGGCCGACTCGACCGCCCAGCTGCTGTCGGACCATGACGTGCTGGTCGAGGTCAGCGCCCACCCGGTGCTCGCCCCGGCCTTGTGGCAGAGCGTCGAGGAGTCCGGCGCCGCCGCGACCGTCCTCACCACCATGCGCCGTGGCCAGGACGACCGGGCGGGCCTCATCGAGGCGCTCGGCGCCCTCGAACGGCTCGGTCTGACGGTAGGCGTCCCGAGTCGGCGAGCCCAGTCGGCGGAGCTCGGATGAGCCTCACCCACTCCGCCCAGGGCGACCTCGGTCAGCTGCTGGCACAGCGCACCGGGCGAGGCCGCTCCGATGCGATCCGGCAGATCCTGGCCGCCGCCACCGCCGAGGGGGTCCTGTCGCTGGCCGGCGGCATACCCACGCCGGACAGCTTCCCGGTGTCCCGGATAACAGCGGCCATGGACCGCGTGATGGCCGGGAGAGCCGTCACTGCCCTGCAGTACGCACCGACCGAGGGTGTGCCGTCGATGCGCGAGGCACTGGCTCGGCTGGCCTCCGCGACCGGCGCGTCCGTCACGGCGGACCAGGTCCTGGTCACCAGCGGCAGTCAGCAGGGCCTGGACCTGATCGCCCAGGTCCTGCTGGACGAGGGCGACTCGGTGGCGTTGGAGGACCCGAGTTACCTGGGAGCCGTCCAGGTCTTCCGGCGGGCCGGGGCACGGCTGCTGCCCGTACCGGGGGACCGGGACGGGATGCGGACCGACATCCTGGCCGAACGCCTGAGCGCCGGTGACCGGTGCAAGGCGGTCTACGTGGTGCCGCACTTCCACAATCCCACCGGTTCGGTGCTCACCCCGGAGCGCCGCCGCCACCTCGCGGAGCTCTCCGACCGGTACGGCTTCGTCATCATCGAGGATGATCCGTACGCGGACCTGGCCTTCGTCGGCAGCCGGCTGCCGTCGACCGATCTGTACGGCGAACGGGTCGTCAGGCTGCTGAGCCTGTCCAAAACCCTCTGCCCGGGCCTGCGCGTGGCGGGCCTGGTAGCCCCTCCCGCGCTGATCGGCGAGTTGGTCACCGCCAAGCAGTGCAGCGACCTCCAGACCAACACCCTCGGGCAGTACGTGCTGTCCGAGTTGCTGGCCGACCCCGAGTTCCTGCCCGGTCACGTCCGGCGGCTGCGGCAGCTCTACCGCTCCAAGGCGGGTGCACTGGCCGGGCTTCTCCACGAGCGCCTGCCCTGGCTGAGCTTCGACGAACCGCGTGGCGGCCTCTTCCTCTGGTGTTCGATCACCGACCCCCTGGTCAGTGCGGACCGCTTGTACCCCATCGCGCTTGCCGAAGGCGTGGCCTTCGTGCCGGGGAGTCCGTTCTGCGTCGACCGTGCCGGAGCACAGCAGCTGCGGCTCTCCTACGCCTCCCTCGACGCGGCCCAGCGCTCGAAGGCGGTCGACCGTCTGTCGGTCGCCTTCGGAAAGGCGCTGGCCGATGCGAGCCGGCCCGACTCCCGGAGTTGATCCCGTGATCCGTGACCACGAAAGAAGCAGGAGCACCCCCATGTCCGAGATGCTTTCGGCCGACAGCCTCGTCCGCCAGCTGTTCCACATCGTGGACACCCGCGACTGGGAGGAGCTGAGCGAGGTCTTCGCCGAGGACGCCGTCTACGAACGGCCCGGCTACGAGCCGCTCAAGGGCCTCACCCGGATCAGCCACTTCTACACCCACGAGCGGATCATCGCCTCCGGCCGCCACGCGGTGGACCACGTGACGGCAGGCCACGAGGCCGCCGCCTGCTGGGGCCGGTTCCGGGGTGAATCCAACACCGGAGATCTGCTGGACGAGCAGTTCGCCGACACCTACGTCCTCGTGGACGGCAAGATCGCGCACCGCAAGACCTTCTTCTACCGGCCCGCGATCTGACCCCGCCGCCGGGGTGTCCTGGGGCGCGGTAGCCGGTGAACGCGCCCGCGCGGCGTTCCAGCCTGCCGATCGCCCGGCCATGGCCGTGGTGTCATCCGAATGGCGGAATGCCCTGCCATAGGAGCGCGCTCCGCGGGCTCCCCCGGTGGCTCACGGCGGCAGGCCGGGTCAGCCTGACTGAAGACCCGGCCCGCGCCGACAGGAGTGCCGATGTTCGACGAGAGCTTCGCCTTTCCCCGCAGCCTGCCGGCCCCGACGGACCGCGCCGGTGGCCGGGTGGCCGTGATCGGCTCCGGCGTCGCAGGCCTGGTCTGCGCCTACGAGCTCCAGCGGCGCGGCCTGGACGTCGTGCTGTACGAGCGGGCCAACCAGCCGGGCGGCCGGGTGCGGACCCACCGCTTCTGGGACGGCACGCACGCGGACCTGGGCGCCATGCGCATCCCCGGCAACCACCACTGCGTGTTGCACTACATCACCGAATTCGGCCTGGCGACCCGCCCGTTCGTCAACGCCAACCCGGACGCCTACTACCACCTGCGCGGCCGGCGGGCCCGGGTGCGCGAAGCGCCCGCACTCTTCCCGGCCTTCGCGCTGCGTCCCGGTGAACGCCAGGCCCCGGCGCGACTGCTGGACGACCTGCTGCGGGTGGTGTGGCAGACACTGACCCTCGACCAGCAGCGGCGCGTGCTGGCCGGCCGCTGGGACGATGCCGTGCTCGACCGGCTGGCGTCGGTCTCACTGTGGCAGTTCGTGGACGAGCGCCTGTCGCAGGACGCCTGGGACCTGGTCGGCCACGCCAGCGGCCTGGCCCACTACGAGCAGTCCTCGCTGCTGGAGGTCCTGGTCGACTACTTCGGCCTGTTCCACGTCGGCCAGCTGGAACTGGTCGACGGCATGGACGCCCTGGTGCGCGCCTTTGTCCGGGCGCTGCGGCCACGCACCCTGTGCCTGTCCACCACCGTCACCGAACTCGTGGTCACCGAGGGCGGCGTGCTCGTCCTGGGCCGTCGCATCGACGGCCCGCTCGACGAACGCTTCGACTTCGTCGTCTGCTGCGTCCCGGCCCCCGCACTCGACCAGATCTCCTTCACCCCCGCTCTGCCGCACGCCCAGCGCCACGCCATCCGCGGGATCAGCTACGCCAGCAGCACCAAGACCCTGCTGCACCTGACCCGGCGCCGCTGGGAGCTGGACGACCGCATCTTCGGCGGCGGCAGCTTCACGGACCTGCCGATCCAGCAGTGCTGGTACCCCTCGGACAACGCCCGCCGGATCGAGGACGGGCTCGACGGCGCGGCGCCGGAGCGCTGGGGCGCCCGGGACCCGCGGCGGTGCGAGGAGCCCGCGGCCCTGCTCGGCGCCTACCAGTGGGGGGCCAACGCCCGCCGCACGGCCGCGCTTCCGGACGCCGAGCGCGACCGGCTGGTCCTGAACTGCCTGGACCGGCTGCACCCGGGCATCGCCGCCGACGTCGACGACATCGTGCACTGGAACTGGGACGACCAACTCGGCGGGGGCGCGTTCGCCCACCTGCCGCCGGGCGAGCACAGCCGCTACCTGGCGGTCCTCGGCGCCCCGCACCCGGCCGACGACCCGCTGGTCTTCTTCGCCGGCGAGCACCTGTCCGGGGCGCACGCCTGGTGCCAGGGCGCCGCCCAGTCGGCTCTGGGCGCGGTGGGCCGCCTGCTCGACCGGGCCCGGCCCGCGCCGCTCGCCACCCAGATGGAGGCAGCGTGACCGGGGCCCCGGCGCCCGCGCGCGGCGCCCGGCTCCAGCACGCGGACCTCCGGTCGCCGTTCCTCCCACCCCCCGACGCCCGCGAGCAGGTCGGGCTGGAGATCGAGAGCGGCCTGGTCGACCCGCGCACCGGCCGCGCCGCGCCGTACCTGGGCGAGCACGGCGTGCGGACCGTCCTGGAGACGGTGCTCGCCGAGTGGGGCGGCCAACCGCAGCAGGACGCCGGCCGACTCACCGGCGTGCTGCTGCCCGACGGGCGTCAGATCACCCTCGAACACGGCGGCCAGATCGAGTACTCGTCCACCCCGGCCGCGAGCGTGGCGGCGGCCGTCACCGACGCGCGGGCCACGCTGGAACACCTCGCCCAGCTGGCCGACCGCTTCGGCCTGGCGCTGCTGCCCGGCGCCCGCCTCCCCTTCGACCGGCTCGACACCATCTCCTGGGTGCCGATGACCCGTGGCGGCATCATGCGCGACTTCTTCACCCGGCTCGGCGAACCGGCCGGCCGGGCGCCCGATGTCATGGCGATGTCGCTCTCCACCCAGGTGACCCTCGACTACCTCTCGGCCGAGGACTTCACCGAGAAGCTGCGGATGCAGGTGGCCGCCTCCCCCGTGGTCGCCGCGCTGTTCGTCAACTCACCGCTGACCGACGGCCGTGCGAACGGCCTGCTGTCCCACCGCTCGCACAGCTGGCTGCGGATGGACCCGCGCCGCACCGGCCTGCTGCCGCCCGCCCTGCGGCCCGACGTGGGCATCGACGACGTCATCGACTGGGCCCTGCGGATCCCGATGATCTACTACCGCACCGACGACGGGCGCTACCACCCCGCTCCCGACCGGCCGTTCGCCACCCTGCTCGACCAGGGCTTCGACGACGGCTCCCAGCCGACACCCGACCACTGGCTCTCTCACCTGTCGCAACTCTGGACCGACGTCCGGGTCCGCCACACCCTCGAACTGCGCGCCGCCGACGGCCCGCCCTACCAGCACTTCGCCGCCGTTCCCGCGCTCTGGACCGGCCTCAGCTACCACGCCCCCTCCCGTGCCGCCGCCTGGGACCTGCTCAGCCGCTACACCCAGCGCGACCACCACAGGGCGATGGAGGCCCTCCCCGCCCAAGGCCTGCGCACCCGCCTCGGCACCGAACCGGTGCACGAACTCGCCACCGAACTCCTCCGTCTCGCGCGCGCCGGCCTGGCCGCCCGCATCCGCGCCGGCCTCGAACCCGCCCACGTCCTCGACTACCTCGACCCACTCGACGAGGTGCTCGCCACCCACCGGACCTTCGCCGAACACTGCCTGGCCCGCTGGGAGTTCGACCTCCACCAGGACCCGGGCCGGTACGTGGCCGCCTACCGCGTCTGAAGACCGCCGCCTCGGCACGCGTGCAAGGACTGCCCGGGCCACCGGGGCGGCAGTGGCCCGGGCAGGATCCTCTCCCGCGCCGTAGGTAGAACGGGATGTGGCGTGCCGGGGCCGGCAGCCGATCCGGCTATCGGGCTATCGGGCTGGTGCCGGGGTCAAGGACTCGCAGCCGAGCCACCGCTGCAGCGCCGCCGGTACCGTGACGCTGCCGTCCGGCTGCTGGTGCTGCTCCAGCAGGGCCGGCACCAGGCGGCTGGTGGCCGGCCCGGAGCCGTTGAGAAGATGAGTACTACTCATAGTTCTGCCCGTCCGGCGAGCTCCCACGCTGCTCGAACTCCGCCCGGCTCAGCGGCCCACGGGTTCCGGGGGGCGCGGCGATGACGATTCCGTGCAGCAGGCTGCGGTGCTCCTCACGTCGGGACCGGTTCGGGGCGAGACAGCGGCCGACGACGGTCCAGCACGGCCGAGGCGCGGCGCCCCGAGGCCGGAAGTACCCGTCCAGAGCGGCGACCAGACCCGCCAGCGCGCCCTGTTGCGCCGAAAATGAGCACAGCTCACGATGGTGATTCGCGCGGTGAGCACCGGATGCGGCACAGTAGTCGTGCAGGCGGTGAGGACGGGAGCTGGACAGCACATGAACGAGCGGAACCCGAAGAGCCGGACCACCCAGGTGAACGGGACACAGGCCGCCGTCGGCCCTTCCAGTACGGCAGTAGACCCGGTGGGCGGACCGGCCGCGGCCGGCGGCGGCGCGCTGTTCGACGCGACCGACCCCGAGCTGCGCCGCCGGCCGGTCCAGCAGCGCAGCCAGGAGCGCCTGGAGCGGATCCTGGACGCCTGCGCGGAACTCCTCGACGAGGTGGGGACGGCCGCGCTCACCACCAAGGAGATCGCGGCCCGCGCCCACGTCCCGATCGGCACGCTCTACCAGTTCTTCACCGGCAAGCAGAGCCTGCTCGCGGCGCTCGCCCGGCGCAACCTGCGGCGCTACCTCGACCGGCTGACCCGGCGGCTGGCGGCGGAGTCCCCGCAGGACATCGGCGGGTTCGTCGATCTGGCGGTCGAGGAGTTCGTCGCGATGAAGCGCGCCGTGCCGGGCTTCGGCGCGCTCGACTTCGGCCTGACCGGGCCCACCCCGCCGGCCCTGGGCAACGTGGAACACCTGCTCGACGGCGCGCTGGACAACAACAGCACAGTGGCCCAGCTGCTGCACCGGCTCACCTCCGAGCACCTGTCCGGCGACGGACGGGCGCCCGGCCCGCTGGCCCTGCGAGTGGCCCTCGAATGCGCGGACGCGGTGCTCAAACTCGCCTTCCAGTACGACCGGGACGGCGATCCGGCGCTGATCGCCGAGTGCAAGTCACTGCTCCGCCGGTACCTGGCCGGCTGATCCCGCCCGGCCCTCGCCGCACCGCCCGGACGCAGGAACATGAGTTCGCCACACGTACGGCGGGTCGATCCCGGGACCCCCGCAAGGGTCAATTCCTCAGCGAAGGAGGCCGTTCAGTACTTCGGCCCAATCACGCCTGATTATCTTCCTGGACATGCAAGGCGACGATGAGGCGCCCCACGGCGACGAGCACCCCGAGCCTCCCGAACACCACGGCCACCAGCAGTACCACGCCCAACCCTCGCACGACCAACCCCCAGCGCACGACCAACCCCCTACGCATGACCACCTCCCGCCACCCGCGCACCACCCGCCCCACCACTGGCCCGTGGTCCCGGTCTGGCCCTACCCGCCGCTCCCGCCGCACCCGTGCCCGCCACCCCCACCACCGTGCCCGCCACCGCCTCCCTGCCCGCCCGAGCCGCCGCCACCGCCCACTCCGCCGCCGCCACCGGCGCCGCCCTCACCACCCCCGACGATCCCCCCGCCGCCGACACCCCCACCTCCCGCAGCCCCGCCACCTCCGACGATCCCCGCCCCGCACGCCACGCCCAGCCACGCACCGGCCGCCCCGGTCACCCACCCCGCGGCCCCTCCCCCGCCCAAGCCGGCCGCGCCAAAGCCAGCCGCACCCAAGGCGGTTGCCCCGGTCAGGCCCGTGGCGACACAGCCGCCGCCCACCCGGCAGGCCCCGGTCCTGCCGCCCCCGCCGATCCCCGCACAGACGCACGCCGTCACCGCGGTGCCGACCCGGCCGCCGGACAACCTGGCCGTGCCGCAGGAGCCGCAGAGCGCCTTCGCGCTGGTCGCCATCACCATCCCGGCCGTCCTCGCCGCGGCCGCCACCTTCATCAACCACACCGCAGGGAGACGTCGTTGAGCCTGGGAATCATCCTCGCCGTAGTCCTGGGCGCCGCACTCGCCGTGGGCATCCTGGCCGCCTTCGGCCGCACCGCGCGCTCCCGTGAAGGCTCCTTCTCCAGCGGCGCGCTCGGCTTCCTGGGGTCGGCGTCGCTCTCCTCCTTCATCCTGGTCACCGCCTTCCTGATCGCCGGCTCCTGGTCCAACCTGAACACCGCGCGCGGCCACACCTGGGACGAGGCCCGCGCACTCAACGCCGCCTACACGGACGCGGATGCGAGCACCCGCCCGCTGCTGCGCGCCTACGTCACCGACGTGATCGGCCCGGACTTCCGGGCGATGACCCACGGCGGCTCCGACCCGGCCACCTGGACCAGCCTGGACACCGTGCGCAGCCACGTCGAGGCCCTGCCCGACTCGCCGCAACGCACCGCCGAGCTCAGCGACTTGGACGATGTCTCGACCAAGCGCCAGATCCGCCTGGCGGACGCCTCGCTGACCCTGCCCGCCCCGCTCTACCCCGCGCTGATCGGCACCGGACTGCTGGTGCTGCTCTACGCGCCGATCGCCGGACTGACCTTCCACCACCGTGAGGCGATCGCCCTCGGCCTGGTCGGCGCGGTGGTGGGCTTCGGCATCTACCTGGTGCTGCACATGACGCACCCGTACACCGGCCCGATGCACGTCACACCGGTGGCCTACCAGCAGAGCCTGCAGCGCTTCACCCAACTGTCGCAACAGAGCTGACACTTCAGCACCCGAAGGCAGACCCGCCCCGGGCCGTACCAGCGCCGGCCACTCCGTCCGTACCAGCGCCGACCGCGCCGACCGCTCCCCTGACGCCCCAGCACCGCGCCGCCGTTGAGACCGATCACCTGACCGGTGAGGTACCCGGCGGCCGGTGAGGCGGACAGCGTCCCGTCGGCGGGGCGATGATCACCGCCCCCGCGTTGTCGACCAGGACGTCCACCGGCCCCAGCCCGGCGATGACCGCCGCGAGCCGTCGCCGCCGCACCGTCCCCCCGTTCTCCCCGCGCTCTCCCCGCGCTCTCCCCGGATCGGACCACCCGACCCGTCCATATGATCTTCGGCAGCACCCTGTCGGCCGCCCTCCCCCGGGCGGCGCGCCGCCCGATCACCGGGCCGCTCCAGCGCCCGCGCCGCCGATGATCGACAATGGCCGCCATGAGGCTGATCTCCGCACTGGCCGGTGTCCTGCTGCTCGCGCTCACCATCGCGAGCATTCTGCGCACCCTGGTGGTGCCGCGCGGGCTCTACTCCTCGCTGGTCACGCGGCTGTGGTTGTCGCTGCGCGCCGTCCTGCACGCCTGCGCCGCGCCGTTCCGCAGCTACCGGGCCCACGACCGGGCCCAGGCCTGGCTGGCACCGCTGATCCTGGTCGGCATGCTGTTCTGCTGGCTCTGCGGGCTGCTGGCCTCCTTCACCCTGCTGACGCACGCCGACTCCGGCCTCGGCTGGAGCGCCTCGATAAGGGAGGCCGGCTCCAGTCTCTTCACCCTCGGCTTCGCCAGCGGCGACCGGCTGCGGCTCTCGGCGCTGGACTTCCTGGCCGCCGCCAGCGGCCCGGTGGTGATCGCCCTTCAGATCGCCTACCTGCCCACGCTGTACGGCTCGTACAACCGCCGGGAGGTCGAGGTGACGCTGCTGCAGTCCCGGGCGGGCGAGCCGGCCTGGGGGCCCGAACTGCTGGCGCGGCAGTCCCTGGTGGACACCGAGACGGCGCTGCCGCAGCTCTACCGCGACTGGGAGCGACTGGCCGCCGAACTGGGCGAGAGCCACTCCAACTATCCGGTGCTGATCTCCTTCCGCTCCCCGCAGGCGCACCGCAGCTGGATCGTCGGGCTGATCGCGGTGATGGACGCCGCCGCGATCCAACTGGCGGTCAGCCCGCGCAGCGCGCCGCCGGAGGCCCGGCTGGTGCTGCGCGCCGGCTTCACGGCGATGCGCGACATCGCCCGGGTGCTGCGGATCGACTACGACCCCGACCCGGAGCCGAACAGCCCGATCCGGATCAGCTACGCCGAGTTCGACGCGGCGGTGACCATGATCAGCGCCTCCGGATTCGCCGCCGAGCGGCCGGCCGTACTGGCCTGGCCGCACTTCCAGGGCTGGCGGGTCAACTACGAGTCGATCGCCTACGAGCTCGCCCGCCGCTGCGACGCCGTACCGGCCCTGTGGACGGGCCCGCGGGACTTCCCGGCCACCCCGATCCCGCCCCGCCGCCCCGCCGACCGCCGCCCGGGGGTGACGGCCTGACAGATCGTCTGCCGGTGCCCACCAGAACCCGACCGCAGAACGTGGCACCGAAACTCCCTGGCAGGCCGCGGCGAGGAGCGCTAAAGTCCCTGCCGATGACCACTCACTCCGTTCACAGATTGGGGGTCCCATCCGCGCAAGGTGAGTGCTGATGCTCACTTCGACCGCGGATGGCGATTCCCGCCTTTCCCTCTGGCTGCGCGTGCGCGAGTTCGCCGTGCCGCCCTCCATGATCGAGACTGCGACCGCCCGCCGCTGCGCCGGAGACTGGGCAGGAGCGTGCGCCGCCGCAGGCATCGATGTCGACCTCAGTCCGCGTTCCCTGGCGCACCGCCACGGCCGGGAGCTCGCGGACCGGGTCCGGGCCGACCTCCGCCGGCTGGCACCCGACCTGTTGCGCTGGCATCTGCCGAGGGTCGCCCCTGACGGGCTGCTGCGCCCGGGTCTGACCCTCTCACTGGCCCGCTACGCCACCGCGGACCGTGACGGCGGCCCCCCAGTGCACCTGGTGGTCCGGACCCCGCCCGCCTGGGCGGACGCCGGTCAGCGGATCAGCCTCGCGCTGTGGGACGGGGCCGGCTCCGACGCCGCCGCCGGCCGTCATCCGCATGCCCGTCCGCACCCGCGGTTCCGCCTCGACCTGCACCGCCACCTGTGGGACGCGAGCAGGGCCCACGAACTGCGGACCCGCTGCGGCGCCGAGCAGCAGCTTGCCGACGACCGCCCGATGCCGACGCCCGTGCCGATGCCCACCGCACCGGCTCCCGACTCCCCGGCAGCGCAGGTGCTGGGCCTGGTACCACCGGGACGCCGCTGCGCCGTCGACCGGTGGGCGGCCGAGGCGGCCATCCTGCTGCACGCCGAGGGGCACCCCGCCGATGGGCTCCACCCCGAGGGGCATCCCGCCGAGGGGCACCCCGCCGATGCCTGCTGCGCCCGGCCCACCGGCGCCGTCAGCGTGCGGCTCGGCGCCCGGCACCGGCTGGTCCTGAACCTGGTCGCGGACGAGGAGACGAACCAGGACGGCACCGGCCGGCCGGCCCTGCGGATCGCCTCCGTGTCCCCGGCCGCGGACGACCGCACGCTGCCGGTCCTGCCCGACGCGGCGACCTGGCTGCTGCCCGACCAGGAGCTGCTCCGCGCGGGTCTGATCGAACCCGGCCGCCTGCACCCGCTGGTGGCCTCGGCCCTGATACCGGATCACGCACCGCCCGGCCCCTCCTCCCTCCCGAGCCGCACAGGCCACACAGGCCACACAGGCCGGCCGCGCCTCGTGGAGTGCCGGGGCGCCCGGCACCGGATCGGCCTGGTCAACGGGGTGCTCGCCCCACTCGACCACGACCCGGCCGAGATCCGCCGCGAGGAGCTGCTGGCCGCGCTCTCGGGGACACCGCTGCCCTGCCTCCAGGCGATCGACCAGGCGCACCGCCGTCCGGACAGCCTCACCGGCGTCCGCGAGCGCCTGGACCACGGCGACATCGCCGGTGCGCTGGCCGTCGTCGAGGACCTGTTGGGCCCCGACGCACTGCTGCGCCCGGGTGCCCTGCGGGACGAGCTGGAGGCGGCCGCGCTGCGGCGGATCAGCTACGGGCTGTACCGGACCGGCCTGGTCGGCCCCGGTCCCGACCGCCTCCCACCGAACCCGCCCCGCCCCCGTGACCACCGCTCGCACCCGCGCCACGCGCTGCCCAGCCAGGCCCCCAGCCGCTGACCCGCCCGCCCCACGCAACCCACCACCACAACCAACAGGTGATCACCCATGCCCACGCACACCCCGCCCGCCCCCACCACCCCCGCCCCCATCCCCACCACCCAGCTCGACGTGGCCGGCGACCTGCTGGCCCTGCTGCGTGACGCGACCACCGAGCCGCGCCAGGACACGCAGCTGGAAGCCCTCACGCTGGCCGTGGCCGCCGATCTCCCGGTGCTCCTGTGGGGCGAGCCGGGGATCGGCAAGACCGCGGCGCTGACCCAACTCGCCACCGCCCTGGACCTGCCGCTGACCACGGTGATCGCCAGCGTGCACGAGCCCTCCGACTTCTCCGGGCTGCCCGTTCTCGGCGACGACCCCGCCGAGCAGGGTGTCCCGATGGCCCCGCCGGACTGGGCCGTGCGCCTGGTCCGCAGCGGCCGCGGGCTGCTCTTCCTGGACGAGCTGTCCACCGCACCGCCGGCCGTGCAGGCCGCGCTGCTCCGTCTGGTGCTGGAGCGGCGCATCGGCGCCCTGCAACTGCCGCCCGGCGTAAGGATCGTGGCCGCCGCCAACCCGCGCGCCTCGGCGGCCGACGGCTGGGAGCTGAGCCCGCCGCTGGCCAACCGGTTCGTCCATCTGCAGTGGACCCACGACCACGAGGTCGTGGTGCGCGGCCTCGGCGGCACCTGGCCCCGGGCCACCCTGCCCCGGCTCGACCCCGAGCGGCTGTCCGCGGCCGTGGACTTCGCCCGCCGGGCGGTGTGCGGGCTCCTCGCGGCCCGCCCCGCGCTCGTGCACCGGCTGCCGAGCGGCGAGAGCCGCCGGGGCGGCCCGTGGCCGTCGCCGCGGAGCTGGGAGATGACCCTGTGTCTGATCGCCTTCGCGACCGCGGCGGGCTCCTCCCGCGACGTGCTCTCGCTGCTGGTCAGGGGCACCGTGGGAGACGGTCCGGGGCTGGAGCTGCTGGCCGCTGTGGACCGGATGGACCTGCCGGACCCCGAGGCGCTGCTCGCCGACCCGGCGAGTGCCGTGCTGCCCGAGCGCGGGGATCTGCGCCAGGCCGTGCTGGACGGTGTGGTGGCGGCGGTCCGCAGGCGTCCCGAGAAGTCGCGCTGGGACGCGGCCTGGGCGCTGCTGGTCCGGGCGCTGGAGACCGGGGCTCCGGACCTGGTCGTCGTCCCCGCGACCACGCTCGCCGCGCTGCGCCAACCGGACTGGGACGTCCCGGCATCGATCGAACAGCTCGCCGGAGCCGTGACGCTGACCCGGCGAGCGGACCAGGCGGCAGCCCTGAGCGGGGCCCGGGTCACCGCGGCCGCGGGGGCGGGCCGATGACCCCGCAGGCGCAGGCCGCCCACGGCCTGCCCCGGGCACCCATCGCACTGGACCGCGAGAAGCTCTTCGCCGCCCGGCTGCATGCCGCCCGGGTCCGGCCCTACCTGGCGACGGCGCTGTTCGCCCTGCACACCGTCGAGTCCCGGCGGGTGCCGACGATGGGCGTCGACCGGCACTGGCGGTGCTACGTCTCACCGGCCTTCGTGGCGCGCACACCGATCGCCGAGCTGGCCGGCGTCTGGGTGCACGAGGTGTCGCACCTGCTGCGCGACCATCACGGGCGCAGCGACCGGGTCGCCCGCGAGCGCGGGCTGAGCGGCCCCGGGGAACGGCTGCGGATGAACATCGCCGCGGACTGCGAGATCAACGACGACGCCTTCGGTGACGGGCTGGCCGAGCCCGCGGGCGCCGTCCGGCCGGGAACCCTGGGGCTGCCCGAGGGGCAGCTGATGGAGGACTACCTGCGCCGGTTCGGGCTCGGCCCCGGCACGTTGGACCTGGCCTGGCTGGACTGCGGCAGTGGCGCCGACGGTCTGGAGCGGGAGTGGGAGCTGGGGCCGCAGGGCGCGCACGGCCTGAGCGAGCAGGAGCGCGACGCGGTCCGGTTCCGGGTGGCGCAGGGCATCACCGGCCGCCCTGGCAGCGCCCCGAAGGGGTGGCGGCGCTGGGCGGAGGAGGCGTTCCAGCCGCCGCAGCCGTGGCGGGAGCTGCTGGGGGCGGCGGTCCGCTCGGCGACCTCCGGCGCCGGTGCGGGCGAGGACTACACCTACGGCCGTCCGGCACGGCGCTCGGCCGCGCTGCCCGGCACCGTGCTGCCGAGCCTGCGGCGCCGACCGCCCCGGGTATCCGTGGTCATCGACACCTCCGGCTCGGTCAGCGACGCCGAACTGGGCAGCGCGCTGCGCGAGGTGGCCGCGATCTCCCGGGCCGTGGGCGGCCGTCGCGACCTGGTCAGGGTCGTGCCGTGCGACGCGGCGGCCGGGACCGTGCAGCCGCTGTGCCGGGCCGAGGGGATAGCCCTGGTGGGCGGCGGGGGCACGAACCTGCGGGCGGGCTTCGCCAAGGCCCTGCGGACGGGGCCCCGGCCGGACGTGATCGTGGTCCTGACCGACGGACAGACGCGCTGGCCGGATTCCCGGCCGCCGTGCCGGACGGTGGTGGGCCTGTTCCCGCGGCCGCGGACGCCCAGGTCGTGGGACGAGAACGATCCCGACTACGTGCCGGACGCACCACCGGCGTGGGCTCGCGTGGTCGAGATCGGTTCGGCCGCGGCGGCCCGTTGACATGGAGTGCGCTCCAACGTGCAGACTCCCCCCGAAGCCCCGAAGCCCCGAAGCCCGCTGCCCGAAGCCCGCCGTCCGAAGCCAGAGGAGCCACCCCCATGAAGTACCGCACGATCGGTCAGGACCCCGCCACCCGGCGCGAGGTGAGCGCGCTGAGCCTGGGCGCGATGAACTTCGGCACCAAGACCGACGAGCCGACCTCGTTCGCCATCCTCGACGCGTACGTCGAGGCGGGCGGTACCTTCGTCGACACCTCGAACAACTACGCCTTCTGGGCGGCCGGCACCCAGGGCGGCGAGAGCGAGGCGCTGCTCGGACGCTGGCGGCGCAGCCGCGGGATCGGCGGCGAGATCGTCATCGCGACCAAGCTCGGAGGCCGTCCGCTCAGCCCGGGCACGGACTTCAGCAGGAACGTCGAGGGCCTGTCCGCCGAGGTGATCCGCGCCTCGGCGGCGGCCAGCCGGGAGCGGCTCGGGGTCGAGAAGCTGGACCTGCTGTACGCGCACATCGAGGACGAGCGGGTGCCGCTGGCCGAGACCGTGACGGCCTTCGCCGAACTGGTCGCCGAGGGCAGCGTCGGCCTGCTGGGGGTGAGCAACCACTGGGCGTGGCGGGTGGAGCGGGCCCGCGCCCTGGCGTCGGCGGCCGGTCTGCCCGGCTACGAGGTGCTGCAGTACCACCACAGCTACCTGCGGCACCGCACCGACCTGCCGACGCTGCGCTCGGCGGACGGCCACATCGGTGTGGCCGGCGGCGATGTGCTCAGCTACCTGCGGTCCGATCCGGGCCTCGCACTGGTCGCCTACTCCCCGCTGCTGGGCGGCGGTTACAGCCGGCCCGAGCAGCCGGCCGACCCCGGGTTCGACCATGCCGGCACCACGGCGCGCTGGGCGGCGCTCAGGGCGGTGGCGAAGGAGACCGGGGCGAGCGCCAACCAGGTGGTGCTGGCCTGGCTGATCGGCGGCGAGGTGCCGGTGATCCCGCTGGTCGGGGCCTCCTCGGTGGCGCAGTTGTCGGAGAGCCTGGCCGCGGTGGACCTGGAGCTGACGGCCGATCAGCGCGCCCTGCTGGACGGGACGCACTAGGGAGATCAAGGACGGGACAGCCCTCAGTCGAGGCCGAGGCGTTTGTTGAGGGCCTTGCCCGCGGGCAGGGGGTCGATGAGCTTGTGAAGGAAGTCGAGCAACGCGTCGGTCTCCAGGCCGTCGGAGGCCGTGTCGATCGAGGTGTAGATGGCCTCCTCGATCCCGGCGACCGCGGTGGCCAGGCGTTCGCCCTCGGGAGTGAGGCTGAGTTGGAGGTAGCGGCGGTCCTCGGCGTCGGTGCGGCGCTCGACCAGCCCGGCCGCGACGGCACGTTCGACCAGCCGGCTGGGGTTGGTGCCGCTCTCGCACACCAGGAGCTGTCCGAGCCCGTTGAGGCTCAAGGTGCCGTGCTGCTGGAGCAGGCGCAGCACCTCGGCCTGCGACGGGGTGATGCCGTGGGGCTTGAGGGCCTGGATCAGCAGCCGGTTGCCTTCGCGTTGGGCTGCCAGGATCGCGAACCGCAGGTGCTCGGCCTTACGCATCGGCGCCCTGTCGGGTGGTCGGCAGGGCGGCGATGAAGTCCTTGACCGCGGCGGCGTAGGTGGCCGGGTGGGAGAAGCGGAACATGTGGCCGGTGCGCGGCAGCACGACCTCCCGGGCGTCGGGGATGCCCGCGAGCATGATCGTGGAGGCGTTCTCGCCGATCAGCACGTCGTGCGAGGGGGTCAGGATCAGGGTCGGGACCTGGACCCGGCCGAGCACGTCGACGTAGTCGGCCGTGAAGATCGCTGACACGCGCGCACCGTAGGAGGCGGCCGGGGTGTTGGCGAGGAACAGTTCGCGGCTGCGCGCCTCGCTCCAGGGCACCTGGCCCTCGCCGTCGAACGGGGAGGCGAGGCGGTGGACGTGGGCGCGCAGCGTCAGCTGCCGGTAGAACGGGCCGGGCGCCTTGCCCATCACCTGCGCCAGCGCCTTCAACGGCTTCGAGTCGATCGGGTTGGCCGCGAATCCGCCGGACAGGACCAGGGCGCGCAGGCCCTGCGGGCGACGGGTGGCGAGCGCGAGCGCGATGTTCGCGCCGAACGAGTCGCCGACCAGCACGTAGTCGTCGAGGTCCGCGATCGCGCTCTCGACGTGGTCGGCGTAGCGCTCGATGTCATTGACGCCTTCGGGCAGGCGCAGCGTGCGCTTGGGCGCCTCGCCGTAGGGGGCGAGCTGTTCGGCGCTCCACGGGGCGCCGGAGAGGCAGGGGATGAAGACGAGGGTGGGGTGCTCCGCCATAGTGTTCATGGAGAACATATTACATGACACACATGTCGTGTAACATGTGAGCTGGGTCACCCGTCGAAACGGATCCCGAACGGCCGGCCTCCGGAGGCTCGAACAGTCCTGCCGATCTCGCTGATCAGTTCGGCGCGATCCCGGCTGTCCGCCCAGGTCAGCACCGGTTCCAGCGCTGGATGCGCCAGGGGGGCGCGAAGTCCGGGACACGCTTCCCCGGGCAGCCGCCGATTCGCTGGTTATCCCACCCGAACGGCCTTGGCAGCGATGGAATCTGACTACGCAACGGATTCCACCGCGACTGACGGATCTCACCCGTCCGCCCGCGACCGTGACGAATTGGGAGAGAGCCGATGACGACCGAGACCGGGCCGGCCCCGACCGAACCGCAGCAGATCCAGGTGCGTGCCCAACTCAGCCTGAGCACCGTGGCGGCACGCAACCTCGCCACCACGACCAAGTCCGAACCACAGATGCAGGGCATCAGCTCGCGCTGGCTGCTGCGCGCGCTGCCCTGGGTGCAGGTGTCCGGTGGCACCTACCGGGTCAACCGCCGGCTCAGCTACGCGGTGGGCCGCGGCCGGGTGAGCTTCGTGAAGACCGGGGCCCAGGTGCGGGTCGTGCCGCCCTCGCTGCGCGAGGTGCCGATGCTGCGCGGCATCGACGAGGACGCGGTGCTGGCCCGGCTGGCCGACCGGTTCACCCAGCGCGAGGTGGCGCCCGGTGAGGTGCTCGTCCAGGCCGGGGAGCCGATCGACGAGATCTACCTGATCGCGCACGGCAAGATCGACCAGATCGGCACCGGCAAGTACGGCGAGTCCGCCGTGCTCGGCCACCTGGCCGACGGCGACCACCTGGGCGACGAGGCGATCCGGCAGTCGGACGCGCTGTGGGAGTACACCGTCAAGGCGGCCACCGCCGGTACCGTGCTCACCTTGCCGTGGGCCACGTTCCAGGAGCTGGCGGCGAGTTCACCGGAGCTTCGCGATCAGATCGCGACCTACCTGACCGAGACCGAGCAGGCCCAGAACCAGCACGGCGAGGCCGAGATCGAGCTGGCCGCCGGTCACGACGGCGAGCCGGACCTGCCCAGCACCTTCGTGGACTACGAACTCGCCCCGCGCGAGTTCGAGCTGAGCGTGGCGCAGACCGTACTGCGGGTGCACAGCCGGGTCGCCGACCTCTACAACGACCCGATGAACCAGATCGAGCAGCAGTTGAAGCTCACCGTCGAGGCGCTGCGCGAGCGCCAGGAGTACGAGCTGGTCAACAACCCGGACTTCGGCCTGCTCGCCAACGCCGAGTACGACCAGCGGATCCAGACCCACTCCGGCCCGCCCACCCCCGACGACCTGGACGAGCTGCTCAGCCTGCGCCGCGAGACCTCGCACCTCTTCGCCCACCCGCGCGCCATCGCCGCCTTCGGCCGCGAGTGCAGCAAGCGCGGCATCTACTTCGGCAGCGTGGACATCGGCGGCCACCACATCCCGGCCTGGCGCGGCGTGCCGATCTTCCCGTGCGGCAAGATCCCGGTGGCGGGCGGGCACACCTCGTCGATCATCGCGATGCGCGCGGGCGAGGACAACCAGGGCGTGATCGGGCTGCACCAGATCGGCATCCCGGACGAGTACGAGCCCGGCCTGAACGTGCGGTTCATGGGGATCAACGAGAAGGCCGTGATCTCCTACCTGGTCAGCGCCTACTACTCCGCCGCCGTCCTGGTGCCCGACGCGCTCGGCGTGCTGGAGAACGTCGAGGTGGCCAGCCCGCGCTCCTGACACTCCACCGACCGACGACGCCCGGCTTTCACGCCGGCTATCACGCCGGCTATCACGCCGGCTCCACCAGGCTCAGCTGGTGAAGCCGGCGTGGACGTGGTCGTGGTGGGTGTCGTCGGTGAAGAACTGATTCGGCGTCGCCCCGCCCGAGAGCTGCCGCGGACCGCCGACGTTGTAGGAGCCGGCGGCGGCCGCCGCGCGCATGAAGCCGTCCACCAGATCGTGCGGTGTGTTCGGGTCCACCACGGCCAGCCCGTTGATCCGCCAGACGTCGAACGCGCGCCCCAGCGGGTGGTCACTGGGCCGATCGGTGCCGAACACGTCCAGTGGATGCCCCGAACGCACCACGCTGACCGACAGCGTGTAGGTCCGGGCCAGCGTCAGCATCGCCTCCAGCACACTGTCGTGGACAGCGCCGCTGCGCACGTCGGCCAGCGCGGCGGGCGGCAGCTCGATCCGGCTGCTCGCGAGCACCTGGGTGGCGGCGGCGGAGACGGTGGCAGCGGCCGGACCAGGCGCGGCGGGGTGGAGCGCGGTCACCGTCCAGCGCGGCGTCGCGGCGCTGAGCCGGACATCGACCGTGGTGCCGCCCTGCACCGGTGCGCCCGGCGAGCCTGCGGCGCCGGTCCACTGGTCGCACACGACCAGCACACTCGCCGAGTCGGCCAGGATGCCGCCGTACTGGGCGTCGATCACCTGCAGCGCGGCCCGGTCGGCCGAGGAGAGCAGTGGCCCGGCCTGGCCGGCGAGCGCGGGATCCACGCCACCGAGCGCCGTGATCCGGCCCTGCGCCGCCGCGACCCCCGAACCCCCGGGCGGCCAACTGCCGAGCGCCTCGATCAGCTGCACCGCCCGGAGCTTGACGTCCGGCTGGATCTCCCCCGGTCCGGGTACCCAGGGGGTGGTCGCCGGCAGGCCCGCCGCACTGCCTGCCGCGCTGCCCGAACCACTGGCCGTACCACCGGCCGTACCACCGGACGCGGCCCCCGGGGCGGCGGGCGTCGGGGAGGCTTGCGTCGGGGAGGCTTGCGGCGATCCCGGGCCGCTGCCCGGATGACCGGCACCACCACCGCACCCGGCCACACCCAGCACCCCGGTCACCACCCCCGCCCTCAGCGCGGCACGTCGACTGACCAGCACAGGTTCGGGTTCGGCACGCTCCATGGCCCACTATGGGCACGGACGGCCCCGGCCCGCCGGACTCCCCCGCCGGGGCAGGAGAGCGCTGACACCGGATCGGCGCAAGCCGGCCCGATCCGGCCGGCTCAGCCCAGGCCGAGCGTGCTGAGGGCCGTGGTCCAGTCCGTGGCGATCGCGTTCTGCGCAGCGGTCAGTTGCGCCCTGCCGGCGCAGACGGCGTTCTTCAGCTTGGTCTCCACCCCGTCCTTGCCGTACGAGCTGCCACCGTTGACACTGGCGTGCGGCTCGGGCCACAGGTTCAGCGGGGAGGTCGGGGAACCGCCGAGCTCCAGCGGTATGAAGTGGTCCTCCTCGTAGTCCGACATGTTGGTGTCGGCGTAGCCGTAGGCCACGATCTGCTGCGCCTTCAGGCGGTTGGTGTAGGAGGTCGGCGGCCGCACGGTGGCCGTCCAGCCCGAGACGCAGATGGTGGAGTCGATGGTGTCCTGCGTGACGTCCGGATTCACGGCGCCCGGCGTGCACGAGGGGTCGGGCAGCGGCAGGTACGACTGCGAGCAACTGGCCGCGGCGGCAGCCACGGTGAGACCGGGGTGGCCGGGCCACTGGTAGCCCGCCGTGGCCTGGGCGCCGGTCGCCCCGACCAGCGCGAGGGCACCGGTCGCACAGCCGAGCGTCGCGGCCAGACCGGCTCTCAGGTACCGAAGGTTCAACGAACGCATGGACGCTCCCAGGGAATTGACCTGTTGTCAGGCCGGCTGGATTGGATGCGTCCATGACAGCAGCGGCTCGGCGCCCGCTGAAAGGTTCATGCGGTGAATAGTTAGTAACGCGCGTAGCACGACTCGAACAAGCCCTGACGTCGGAGCCCGCGCCGAACCCCACCGCCGAACCCCCAACGCCGGAGCCCAACGCCGAAGCCCCGGCGCTCACGCACCGGGGCTTCAGGGTGAACGAGGCCTGCCGCGATCAGCTCATCACACGGATCAGCATGAAGCCGTCGTACCCCTTGCTGCCGACCGTCTGCACCGCCGTGGCCTCCACCCGGGGCTCGGCGGCGACCAGTTCGTTGAGGCGGCGGACCCCGATGACCGCCGAGTCCGTGCTCTCGGCGTCGGCGACGGCGCCGCGGCGCACCACGTTGTCGACGATGATCAGCGAACCGGGACGGGTCAGCCGCAGCGCCCACCCGAAGTACTCCGGGTTGCTGGGCTTGTCCGCGTCGATGAAGACCAGGTCGAACGGTTCGGCGCCGTCGTCCACCAGCTCCGCCAGGCTGTCCACCGCGCGTCCGGTGCGGACCTCGGCCACCTTCTCCAGCCCGGCCTCGTGCAGGTTCGCCCGCGCGACGGCGGCGTGGGCCGGGGAGATCTCCAGCGAGATCAGCCGGCCGTCAGCGGGCAGCGCCCGGGCCAGCCAGATGGCGCTGTAACCGCCGAGCGCCCCGACCTCCAGGATCCGGCGAGCCCCGGCGGTGAGCGCCAGCAGGTGCAGCAGCTTGCCCTGGGTGGGCGAGACGGCGATCTGCGGCAGGCCCGCGCGCTCGCTGGTCGCCAGGGCGGCGGTCAGCGCCGCGTCCTCGCCGACGAGCGCCTGCTCCAGGTACTCGTCCACCGCGGTCCACTGCTGCTGGGTCATTGCAACCTCCACGTCCTGCCCGAGACTTTCGCCGCCGATCCTATGGGCAGCACGTCGTCCGGGGTGACCACCCGTCAGGCCCACCGACCGGCCGGCCATCCGATGAGCCCGTCAGTGCTCACTCGCCCGCGGTCACCCGGTCCGGTGCCGCCGACGCCTCGCCCTCGGCCGCCCCGGGCGCGCCGAAGGCCCGCGCGGCACGGCGCTTGATCACCAGCCCGATGACCCCGCCCCCCACCAGCACCAGCCCCAGCGCGACGTAGGAGAAGCCCTGCATGTACTTCTCCACCGCCTTGCCCACGTAGTACACGGCCACCGTGGTGCCGCCGGCCCAGGCCACGCCACCGAGCACGTTGGCGATCAGGAACTTCCAGTACGGCATCCGCAGCGCACCGGCCAGCGGTCCGGCGAAGATCCGCAGCAGCGCGATGAACCGGCCGAAGAAGACGGCCCACATGCCCCACTTGTGGAAGGCCCGCTCGGCGGTCTCGACGTGCTCGGGGCCGAAGTGCCGGGGGAACTTGCGCCCGAGCTTCTCGAAGAGCGGCTTGCCGCCCTTGCGTCCGATCGAATAGCCGATCGAGTCGCCGATGATCGCGCCGGCCACCGCACAGAGCGCGACCAGGGCCGGATTCACCGTCCCCTTCGAGGCCAGCATGCCGGCGGCGATCAGGGCGATCTCACCGGGCAGCGGGATGCCGAGGCTCTCGATGCCGATGATCAGCCCGACCAGCGCGTAGACAGCGCCAGGGGGCGCGCCATCGATCCACTGTTCAATGTGCAAGGCCGGTTCCTCCAGAACGCGGATCAGTCCGTCGACAGGGCAGCCTAGCCTGCCGTCTCCAGCCCGAACGCTTTACCGCCGCTTTAGGTTCCTTCCGGCTCGGCATCGCGATGCTTCCGCCTCACCCAGCCGGGCGTAGACAGTGTCTACGCCCGGCTGGTAGACAGTGTCCATGGATCGTGAGAACTCCCTGCGCGAGCGGCTGATCGACGTCGGCGTCGACCTGGTGATGACCGACGGCGGCGCATCGCTGGGACTGCGTGAGATCGCCCGCCGGGCCGGTGTGTCCCACGGCGCGCCACGGCGCCATTTCCCCACCCACCACGCCCTGCTCTCCGCGATCGCCCACCGGGGCTTCGAGGACCTCGGCGCCAGGTTCGCGACCGCCCTGGCCGCGACCGGCTCACCGCGCGACCAGCTGCGGGCGGTCGGGCGCGCCTACGTGGGCTACGCCCTGGAGCACCGCGGCATGTTCGAGCTGATGTTCCGGCACGACCTGCTGGACAGTGAGCGCAACGGCGAGCAGCAGGCGGACCGGCCGCGGCTGCGGGAGTCCACCCGCCCGCTCTTCGAGGGCATGGTGGCACTGGTCGACCGGTGCCGAGCCGGGTCCGCCACGGCCGACGCCCCGTCGCCCGCCGTGGCGGCGGCCGCCCTCTGGGCGAACCTGCACGGCATCGCCCAGCTCTGGACGTACGGCAGCCTGCAACTCGTCCTCGGCACCACCCCCGCGCCCACTCCTGACAGCGACCACCTCGACCGGCTGATCGGCGCCGCACTCGACGCCCACCTGGGCCCGGTGCGCCCATGACCAGCCCCAAACACCACCTCGCCCTGGCGGTCAGCGTGGCGGGCGCGATGATCGTCGCGCTCGACGGCACCGTGCTGACCGTGGCGCAGCCCAGCCTGCAACGCGATCTGGGCGCCGGCGTGGCGCAGGTCCAGTGGACCAGCACCGGCTATCTGCTCGCGGCGGCCGGTCCGGTCCTCGGCGGCGCGATCGTCACGCGGCTGGGCTGGCGGGCGGTGTTCGTCCTCAACGTCCCGGTCGCGCTCGCCATCGCCGCCCTCGCCCTGCTGCTCAGGACACCCAGGACCAGCGCCCCGCAGCAGACGCCCGAGCGCCTGGACCCGACCGGCGCGCTGCTGCTCTCGGGCGCGCTCGCCATGCTGGTGGGCACGCTGTCCACGGTGCCCGGCCACGGCTGGGCCGCGCCGGCGACGCTGCTCGGCCTCGCGGCCACGGCAGGCGTCGCGGCCGCCTTCGCCGTGCGGGAACGCCGCAGCGCGCACCCGCTGGTGCCGACCGCGGTGGCGCGCTCGGTCCCGGTGACGGCCTCGATGGCCCTCCTGCTGGCCACCACCGCCGGGATGTTCGGCGCGCTCTTCACCGTCACCTTCTTCCTGCAGGACGTCCGCGGGCTCGACCCGCTCGCCAGCGGCCTGCACGGCCTGCCGCTGACCGCGCTGATGGTCCTGGGCGCGCCCGTCGCCGGTGCGGCGCTGCGCCGCCACGGCCCGCGCCGCACCGCGCTGACCGGGATCACGCTCGTGGTCCTGGGCATCGCGAGCCTGTCCCGGCTCACCCCGGGCGGCGGGTGGGCGCTGGGCGGCACGGCCTTCGCCGTCCTCGGCGCGGGGTACGCCGCCGTCATGGTCAGCGCCACCGGGACGGTGGTGGGCCAGGCCCCGCCCGGGTACGCGGGGGTGATCGGTGGGCTCAAGCAGACGGCCATGAACATCGGCCCGACGCTCGGGATCGCCGTCGCCGCGAGCCTCGTGTCGAGCCAGGCACCGGCCACCGCGGCACTGGGCTCCACGGGCCCGGGCTCCACGGGCCCGGGCTCCACGGGCCTGGCACCCGCGCTGCTGGCACTGGCCGCCGTCGCCGCACTCGGCCTGCTGCCGGCCGCCCTGCTGCCCACCCGCTCGGCTCCCGCCAGCGGGCGCCCTCCCGCCCCGCAGCCGCTCCGAACACCCGGCCCCGGCCCCGACCCCGACCCGGTCAGCCCGGTCAGCCCGACGGCCGCCGTCGCGGCCGCCGCAGGTCGAGCGGCCCCAGCGAGCGGACCAGGCGGGCCCGCCGGTCGGGCAGGTCGAGGGCCAGGACCCGCATGAACCAGCCGTGGCGGGCGGTCAGCGGCACGGTGCGCGGGTCGGCCAGCAGCGCCCGCGAACCGATGGTCCAGGTCATCGTCGGAGCCTGGTAGCCGCCCTCGCCCGGCCGGGCCGCATGCGAGAGCCGGTTGAACCAGTGCGGGAGGGCGTCGAAGACGAAGGTCGCACCGGGCAGCCGGGCAGCGCAGCGCGCGACCAGCGCGTGCACCTCCTCGGGCCGCAGGTACATCAGCAGTCCCTGGGCGGTGATCAGCACGCCCTGGGCCGGGTCGACCTCGTCCAGCCAGCCCGGATCGGTGGCGGAGGCGGCCAGCAGACGGTGGCGCGGGCCGGTCGGCAGCAGGCGCTCGCGCAGCTCGACGGCCTCGGGCAGGTCGACGCCCAGCCACCGGGCCCGGCCGTTGTCGACCCGCCAGTACTGGGTCTCCAGTCCCTCGCCGAGGCAGACCACCGTGCCGCGCGGTTCCCGTATCAGGAAGTCGGCCACCTCGCGGTCGAAGGCGGCCGTCCGCAGCGCCTGGAGTCGGGCGAGGGCGGGTTTGACCGGCCCGAACCGGGCCTCGAACGGGAAGTCGTGCCGGTCGACCAGCTCGACGGCCTTCGGGTCGCGCAGCACGGTGTCCGGCCGGCGGGCCTCGGCGGCACGGTAATAGAGGGTCCACAGGGCCGTCTCGGGGACCGGGCTCAGCGCGGGCTCGGCACGGCCTTCGGGGGCGGACGACGCGGTCGACACCTTGCACTCCTCGGATCGGCGGCCCACGCGAATCGGCGGCCTGCCCGGTCATTCTGACACCGGGTCAGCGAGCGCTCCTCCCCCGCCCCCGCCGGCCTCAGCCTCAGCCTCAGCCTCAGCCTCAGCCGATGCTGAACGCCCCGGCCGGCGGGGGCGGCGACGGATGCGCCTGCTCGTCCGTCACGGCGGTGGCGGTGCCGATCAGCCGGCGCAGCTCGGGGCCGCTGGTCAGCCGGGCCGGGAACGGGTCGCCGGCCAGCCGCCTGGTCAGCGCCTCGACGGGCAGCGGCGCGGGCGAGCCGATCAGCAGCAGGTTGCCGTAGCGCCGGCCACGCAGCACCGAGGGCTCGGCGACCAGGCAGGTGTGTTCGAAGACGGCCCGCACGGTGGCGGCCTGGGCCCGGGCGAAGTCGAGCGGAGCGCTGTCGGCCAGGTTGGCGACGTAGCAGCCGGTGGGGCGCAGCGCCACCGCGGCGAGCTGGACGAACTCCGTACTGGTGAGGTGCGCGGGGGTGCGCGAGCCCTGGAAGACGTCGGCGATCACCAGGTCCAGCGAGTGCGGCGCGGTCCGGGCCAGGACCTCGCGGGCGTCGGCGACGGCCACCTCGATGCCCGGATCGGTCCACGGCAGCACCTCGCGGACCAGCTCGACCAGCGGTCCGTCCGCCTCGGCCACCCGCTGGCGCGAGCCGGGGCGGGTGGCGGCGAGATAGCGCGGCAGGGTCAGCGCGCCGCCGCCCAGGTGCAGCACGGTAAGGGCCCGGCCCTCGGGGGCGAGGGTGTCGGCGAGGTGGCCCAGGCGGCGGGTGTACTCGAATTCGAGGTGGGTCGGCTCGGCGAGGTCGACGTAGGACTGCGGGGTGCCGTCCAGGGTGAGCAGCCAGGCGTCGGCACTGTCGAGGTCGGGCATCAGCTTCGCCGTGCCGAAGGCGACTGCGCGCTGGACCGGCAGCGGCTCGCTCTCCCCTTCCGGTGAGCCGCCCGGCGCTGCGGTCACTGATACGCCTTCAGCCAGCGGTCCAGCTCGACGAAGACCTGCGTGCGGACCTCGGGCGCGGAGAGCACCAGGTCGTGCATGCCGCCCTCGATCCGCACGATGGTGACCTGCGGGCCCAGGCGCGGGCCGAGGGCGGCGATGTCGTCGGCGCGCAGCACGGCGTCGCGCCGGTGCAGGTCGGGGTGCCACTTGTTGGTGGAGATGCTGCCGGTGGAGGCCATCAGCAGCACGGGGCAGTCGATGTGCAGGCCGCGCCGGACCTGGCGGTGGCCGTGCTGGATGGCCGCCAGCCAGCCGGCGTACATCGGGAAGCCCTCGGCGGGCTTGAGCGTCAGGTCGAAGTCCCAGCTGCCGCGGTGGTCGCGGTGCAGGCTGTGCACGTAGTGCGGGTTGAGCGGGGCGGGCAGCTTGCGGGTGGCGGCCAGTCGGCCGAGCGCGCCGACGGCCGGGGCGCCCAGCGTGCGGACCGCGGGGTTGGTGGGCATGGCGAGGAAGGGGCTGTTGAGGACCAACCCGTCGACCACACCCCGGCCGGCCCGGCGCGAGGCCCACAGCGCGGCGATCAGCCCACCGGTGGAGTGGCCGTTGACCAGCAGCTCGGTGTGGCCGTCCTGCTCGCGGATGATCCGCACGGCCTCGTCGAGTTCCTCGTCGTAGGCGGTCAGGTCGCGGATGAAGTTCGGCGACTGGTGCGGTCGCAGCGAGCGGCCGTACTTGCGCAGGTCCAGGGCGTAGAAGGAGTAGCCGAGGGCCGCGTAGTGGTCCGCCAGGTGGGTCTGGAAGAAGTAGTCGACGTAGCCGTGCAGGTAGAGCACCGCGCGCCGGGGGCCGCCCTCGGGCTGCGGGGTCAGCCGGCGGACCAGTGTGGCACCGACCGGGCCCTCGTCATCGGGGCGAAGCGGAAGGTCGGCGGCTTCGTAGGGGGCGCCCAGGATGTCGGTTCGGAATTCCACAGCGCCGACTGTACTGGGTGCGCCCGCCGCCGGACCGGTCGCGGGGCCGTGGCGCTGATCACCCGTCATCGCCCGTCAGCCGTTCGCCCGTCGCCCGTCATCACCCGTCAGCCGTCGCCGCTGCGGGCGGACTCCCGTCGGCACCGCCCGACTGTCCGCGCAGCACGTTGACGATGCCGAGGCCGGCGGCGCTCAGCGGCACCGCGAGCAGCGCACCGAGGATCCCGGCCACGCCGGAGCCGGCCACCACCGCGATCATGATCGTCGCCGGGTGCAGTTCCACCGTCCGGCTCTGGATCAGCGGCTGCAGGATGTTGCCCTCCACCATCTGCACCGCGAGCACCACCCCCAGCGTCCACAGCGCACGGCTCGGGCCGCCGTCCGCCAGCGCGACCAGCACCGCCACCGTGCCGGAGAGGAAGGCTCCGATGAACGGCACGAAGGCGCCCAGGAAGACCAGCGCGCCCAGGCCGGCCGCGCCGGGGACGCTGAGGACCAGCAGGCCGATGGTGATGAAGGTGGCGTCGATCAGCGCGATCAAGGTGGTGCCGCGCATGAACCCGGCCATCGCGGCGAAGGCCTTGAGGGCGCAGGCAATCACCGTCTCGCCCCGGTCGCCGGGCACGATCGAGCGGACCAGATCGCCGCCGCGGTGTCCGTCGCGCAGGAAGAAGAAGACCAGGGCCAGCGCGAGCACGCTGCCGGTGATCACCTGGGTGGCGAGGCCGAGCCCGGAGAGCACGCCGTCGGCCAGCGAGGAGACGAGCGAGCTGCCGGAGCCGGCGGACTGGGAGAGGGCGTACTTGATCCGGTCGCCGAGCGGGCCGAGGCGCTCGGCGATCTGGTCGCCGGCCTGCTGGAGCGCGTGGGCGATCTGCGGTGCGCTGTGCACCAGCGAGTTGGTCAGCACGGCCAGCACCCCGAACACCGCCGCGACCAGGACCGCGCAGGTCAGTCCGGCGGCCAGGCCGCGACTCAGGCCCCGCCGGACCAGCCAGGGCATCACGGGGTAGAGCAGCGCCGTGCCGAGCAGTGCGAGGAAGAGCGGGACGGTGGCGGCGCGCAGTGCCACGAGCGCGTAGACGATCAGAGCGCCGACGGTGATGAAGAGGATCACCGCCACCGACCAGGCCGCCGCCAGCCGCACGGGGGGCGGCAGCCGGTAGGCGGCGGGCGGCCGTTCCTCCGGTGATCGGCCCGACATGCTGTTGCCTCCGCCCGTCGCCGACCCGCCCTCACTTTCCTGACATACCAGCACACATGATGATCAATCACCCGAATTGGATCATCAGGGCGCGTCGAACCGCACCCGCGTCCCGGCGGCCGCGGCCGCCGGCTCCGCGAAGGCCAGCAGCCGCTGCGCCTCACCCTCGGCCGCCGCCCGTCCGGCCCGGTCGAGCGGCGCGAACGGGCGCACCAGCACCGTCGCCCGGTCGGTCTCCCCCGCCGCACCGCTCGCCGGACGCCCCGCCGCCGGCCTGTCGAGCTGCCAGACCCCGGCCACGAACCCGTCCACCAGCAGCGTCCCCGCCACGATCCCGTTCTGGCTCATCACCAGCGGCCGGTAGGCCTCCGACAGCACCCGGGTGCGGTCCGCGTGCGCCAGCAGCAGGTTGTCGAACGGGGCCACCAGCCGCACCGGTGCGGGCGTGCCGCCGTCGGGGCGCGGCGCCTCGGGCAGGTCGTAGAGCGGGCGGCCCGCCTCGTCGCGGAACTCCGCCAGCCGCGGGCGCAGCCGCCGGACCACGGCCGAGAGCCGGGTCAGCCCGGACCACTTCTGCAGGTCCGCCACGCTCGCCGGGCCGAAGACGGCCAAGTAGCGCAGCACCAGCCGCTCGTGCCGCGCGGCCAGATCGGCGGGGTCGGCCGGCTCGGCGAGCGGGCGGCCCAGCCACTGCTCGGCCGTGGTGTGCGCGGCAGCGCCGGAGCTGCGCCACAGGCCCCGCGGCGGGACCTGGACCAGCGCCAGCCGGGCCCGCAGCACCTGGGCGAGCGCGGCCGGATCGCGCTCGGGGTACTCGGCGCCGAGCAGGGCGCCCAGCTCCTGGAAGGTGCGCGGGCGCTCCTCGACCAGGCGGCGGCCCCGCTCGGTCAGCGCCGCCAGGTCCAGGCCCGCCAGCCTGCTGCCGTACGCGCCGCGCAGCCCCTGGTCCAGGACGCTCTGCAGCAGTGGCCGCAGGGTCAGGCAGTCCTCGGCGGTGACCAGGTGGATGGTGCCGCGCTGCAGGCCGAGCCGGACCACCGCGCGCCGCTCCAGCAGCCCGCCGAGCTGCTCGGGGGTGAAGTCCGCCAGCCGGGACCACAGGCCGTAGTAGGGCGGGTCGGTGGCCTGCGCCTGGAGCCCGACCAGGTGCCCGACCAGCTGTTCCGGTGTCATGGCGGCCGGTGCCAGCAGGTGCTGACGGGCCAGCAGCGCGCGGTTCAGCGCCCGCCGGTCCAGCACCTCGGGCATCAGCGGCCGCCGCCCGGCCCGAGGACCGAGCGCAGCAGCCCGATCCGGTTGGAGGTCAGCGAGGCGACACCCAGCGCGCTCATCCGGCGCATGGTGCTGCGCCGGTCCACCGTCCAGGTACTGACCGCCAGGCCCGCGTCGGCGGCCCGTTCGACCAGCGCCCGGTCCACCAGGCCGAAGGGCGGGTTGAGGTAGCGCGGGCGCAGGTCCGCCAGCAGCGCGGCCACCGGCAGCCCGGGCTGCTTCCAGGTGAGCGCGAGCGGCACCTCGGGGGCCAGCTCGCGCACCGCGAACATGGCCGACGCCGGGCCGCAGAAGAGCGCCCGCTCCTCGGCGCCCGCCTCGGTGACGGCCCGCCAGGCGGCTGCGGCCGGGGTCGGTTCGTCCAGGTCGATCAGCAGCCTGGCCGCGGGGTGCTCGGCCAGCAGCCCCAGTGCCTCGGCCAGCGCGGGGACCCGCCGGCCGCCCTCGAAGCGCTGCGCCGCCAGCCGCTCGGCGGTGAGCGCGCGCACCGGGCGGTCCAGCCCCCACAGGCGCTTGAGAGTCGGGTCGTGCAGCAGCACCGGGACGCCGTCGCGGGTGAGCTGGACGTCCACCTCCACCGCGTCGGCCCCGGCGGCGAGCGCGGCGGCGACCGAGGGCAGGGTGTTCTCCCGGAACCGGTACGGGTCGCCGCGGTGTGCCACGGCCAGCGGACGGGGCCGGGCATCGCCGGGCGAGGAGGCACGGGCCGGGGCGGCGCCCGACTGGCGGGCGCTCATCGGGCGATCCCGTTGATCCAGGCCGTCGTCCGCAGCACGTGCTCGCTGTAGGTCGGCTCGCCGGGCACGGCGACCTTCAGCGTCAGCCCGGGCGGGAAGCGGTGGATCCTGGTGTGCGCCAGCCCGGACCAGACGGCGTCCAGGAAGGGCGGCAGGCTGTCACGCGCGACGTCCTCGAAGGCCACGCCCTCGACGGTGACGGTGACCTCGTCGTGGTCGAAGAGGCGGACCGAGATCTCCGGCACGCCGCCGAACTCCAGCAGCGCCTCGTGCGGCACGCGGGCCAGGTCCTGGTGCGTCCAGTCGGTGCCGCTCACCGGTCCCCCGCAGGCGCCCGGGCGGGAGAGGCCGGCGAACGTCCGGTCGTCACCGATGTCGTGCGTGGCCGTCACCTGACGGCCGTGGCGTTCGGCCACCGCGGTGGCGGCCGCCACCGCGGCCTGGGTGGTGGGCAGAACGGCTCGGGACACGGCTCTCCTCCAGTGCGGATGGGTCGACTCGCGGGTCAGCTGCCTTCGATCATCACATTGGTCGACTTGATGACCGCGGTCGCCCGGGCTCCGGGGGCCAGCGCCAGCTCCTCGGCCGACTCCCGGCTGATCAGCGACACCACCCGGAACGGCCCGGCCTGGATCTCCACCTGCGCGGCCACATCGCCGAGCACGACATGGGTCACGATGCCGGGGAACCGGTTGCGCGCCGAGGACAGCCGGCCCTCGGCCTCGGCCGCGCCGGGCTTGGCCAGCTCACGCGCGAAGGCGGCGAGTTGCTCGCCGGCGATGATCCGGTGGCCGTGCTCGTCCCGCTCGGCGGGCAGCCGCCCGGCGTCGACCCAGCGGCGCATGGTGTCGGCGCTGACAGCGAGCATGGCCGCGGCCTCGCCGATGCGGTACTGGTGGACCGGGCGGGCGGGCTGACCCATGGCACTCCCCGGGGCTCGTGATGATCGACAGCGGTCTCCCATCCTGCCCCATCGACCGCACCCCGCCACACACCGGCGGCCCCCCGACAGAAGACCGAGGGGCCGGCCCCGGCGGCTGGTGCCGCCCGGACCGGCCCCTCGGGCCTCTTCTAAAGGGTCCGCCTCGTCAGCGCTGGCGCCCCGGCGAGGCCATGCGGCGGGGAGCGGCACGGTGCCGCCCCGGCACCGGGTGCCGGCGGGCCGGGTGGCCGGTGCGGTGGCCGGTGGGCCAGGCCGCCACCGGGTTGCCCGCCCAGCGGGTCCCGGCCGGCATCGCCTCACCGCGCATGACCAACGAGGAGGCCCCCACCGCCGCGCCGTCGCCGACCGTGGAGCCGGGCAGCACGATGGAGTGCGGGCCCAGCGTCGCCCCGGCGCCCAGGTGCACCGTGTCCAGCCGCATCACCCGGTCGTGGAAGAGGTGGGTCTGCAGCACGCAGCCCCGGTTGACGCTCGTCCCGTCCTCGACCCGGACCAGGTCGGTCTCCGGCAGCCAGTGCGTCTCGCACCAGACACCGCGCCCGATCCGCGCGCCCAGCGAGCGCAGCCAGATGTTGAGGAACGGGGTGCCGACCAGGGTCTGGCCCAGCCACGGCATCGCCAGCTCCTCCACGAAGGTGTCGTAGAGCTCGTTGCGCCACACGAAGGAGGACCAGAGCGGGTGCTCCCCGCTGCGGAAGCGGCCCACCAGCAGCCACTTGGCCGCGGTGGTGACCAGGCAGGCGGCCACGCCCGCGCCGATCAGCACCGGGCCGACCAGTGCGGCGCCCAGGACCAGGCCCTGGCTGTCCACCAGTTCCTGCATCGCCACCACCGCCAGGTCACCCAGCACCACGGCGCAGAGCACCGGCAGCACCCGGCACAGCTCCACGGCCGCGCGGGCCAGCATCAGGCGCCGGGGCGGGTCGTAGGTGCGGCTCAGGTCGCCGCCCTCGGTGACCCGGGGCAGGGCCAGACCCGGGCGGCCCAGCCAGGAGGAGCCCGGTTCGGCCCCTGGCGGGGTGTCCGACAGGACGCCGACCAGCGCGTCGTCGGGCAGCCTGCGGTCGGGGCCGACGATGCCGGAGTTGCCGACGAAGGCCCGGCGGCCGACCTCGGAGGGGCCCAGGCGCAGCCAGCCGCCGCGCACCTCGAAGGGCGCGATCAGGGTGTCGTCGGCGAGGAAGGCGCCGTCGTCCACCCGCATCAGGCCGGGCAGCGTGAGCACCGTGGAGGCCTCCACCCGGCGTCCGATCCGGGCGCCGAGCAGCCGCAGCCACACGGGGGTGAACAGGCTCGCGTAGAGCGGGAAGAGCGCGCCACGGGCGGTGGCCATCAGACGGCTGACCACCCAGGTGCACCAGGCGGCCTTGCCGTGCGCGGGGTGGAACCCCGGCTTGATCGGCATGCTCAGCAGCCGCACCACCAGCACCAGCAGGCCCGCGTAGCAGACCATCGAGGCCAGCGCCGCCAGCGGGGAGACGGTCAGCAGCTGGACCAGCACCGCGCCCAGCGAGCGGTCCTGGTCGACCAGTTGGAAGACCACCAGCAGGGCGGGGGCTGCGGCGAGCACCGGCAGCAGGCTGAGCAGCGGCAGGGCCAGCGCGTAGGCCAGGTTCCAGCCGCGCGAGCGCCCGTGTGCCGGAGCGGGCCAGCCCTCGCCGGCCCGGGCCACCCCGGCGCCGTCCAGCGGGCGGGCGGGCGAGCCGTGCCAGCGCTCACCGGCGGGCAGCTCGCCGAACAGGCAGGCGCCGGGCGCCAGGTCCGCGCCGTCGCCCAGCCGGGCGCCGGGCATCAGCATGGAGCGGGTGCCGACCCGGGCACCGGCGCCGACCTCGACCGTGCCCAGGTGCAGCTGGTCGCCGTCCAGCCACCAGCCGGCCACGTCCGCCTCGGGCTCCAGCGAACAGCCGGGGCCGAACCGGCCCAGGCCGCTGACCGGCGGCATGGTGTGCAGGTCGGCACCGCGCCCGACCCGGCAGCCCAGCGCGCGGGCGTAGTGCCGGGCCCAGGGGGTGCCGAGCAGCGAGGCCAGGTTGAAGACCGCCACCGCCCGTTCGGCCGTCCACAGCCGCAGGTGGACCGAGCCGCCGCGCGGGTAGCTGCCGGGCTTGATGCCCGCGGTCAGCAGCCGGGCGGCGGCCGAACCGAGCACCAGGCGGCCCGCGGCGCTGGAGAGCACCAGCCAGCCGGTGATGATCAGCCACCACGGGGCGTGCGGCGCCCACGGCACCCGCCCGGTCAGGTTGTCGAGCGCGGCCAGCGCCAGCACCCAGCGCAGGCCGCTGATCGTGTAGGCGACGGTGAGCACGAGCAGCTGGATCAGCCCGGCCCGGCGCGGGGTGGGGCGCACCGGACGGGCCTGGGTCGGCCCGCTCGGGGCGGCCGCCGCGGCCTGCTCCGGCGCGGCATGGCCGGCGCCGGCGCCGGTCAGCTCGTCCAGGCGGGCGGCCATGGCCAGCAGCGTCGGGTGGCCGTAGAGGTCGGCGACCGAGACGCCGGGGCAGCGCGCGCGCAGCAGGGAGACCAGCTTGGCGGCGGCCAGGCTGGTGCCGCCGAGCGCGAAGAAGTCGCTCTCCCCGGTCACCGGCAGGCCCAGCAGCTCGCGCCAGCGCGCGGCCAGCCAGCCCGCCGTGCCGGTCAGCCTCGGGTCCTCGGCGCCGGCCTCGTCCGCCGCACCGGCCAGCGGCCAGGGCAGCGCGTTGCGGTCCACCTTGCCGGAGGTGCGGGTGGGCAGGTCGGCCACCAGGGCCAGCACCGGGACCAGCGACTGCGGCAGCCGCTCCAGCAGCAGCGCGCGGGCGGCATCGAGGCCGAACGGCACCTCGGGCCGCTCGGCCACCAGGTAGCCGACCAGCACCTCGCCGCCGCCGGCGGTCCTGCGCACGGCCGCGGCCGCGGCCCGCACGCCGGGCAGCGCCTGCAGCGCGGCGTCGATCTCGCCGAGCTCGACCCGGCGCCCGGCCAGCTTGACCTGCTCGTCGGCCCGGCCGACGAAGATCAGCCCCTCGGGCTCGGCGCGCACCAGGTCACCGCTGCGGTAGACCCGCGAGCCGCGCAGCGCGGGGTGCGGGCGGAACTTCTCGGCGTCCTTGGCCGGATCCAGGTAGCGGGCGGTACCGACACCGCCGATCAGCAGCTCACCGGTCTCGTGCCAGGCCACCGGCCGGCCCTCGCTGTTGACGACGGCGATCTCCCAGCCGTCCAGCGGGCCGCCGATCCGCACCGGCTGACCGGGCAGCAGCTGGGCGGCCGTGGCGACGACCGTGGTCTCGGTGGGACCGTAGGTGTTCCAGAACTCCCGCCCCGGCACGGCGATCCGCTCGACCAGCTCGGCCGGGCAGGCCTCGCCGCCGACGATGACCAGCCGGACCGCGTCGAGGCACTCGGCGGGCCAGAGCGCGAGCAGGGTCGGCACGGTGGAGATCACCGTGATCCGGCGCTCCACCAGCCAGGGGCCCAGATCGGTGCCGGCCTTGACCAGCGAACGGGGGGCGGGCACCAGGCAGGCCGCGTGCCGCCAGGCCAGCCACATCTCCTCGCAGGAGGCGTCGAAGGCCACCGACAGGCCGGCCAGCACCCGGTCACCGGGGCGCAGGCGGTCCTCGCGCAGGAACAGGCCCGCCTCGGCGTCCACGAAGGCGGCCGCCGAGCGGTGGCTGACCGCCACGCCCTTGGGGCGTCCGGTGGTGCCGGAGGTGAAGATGATCCAGGCGTCGTCCTCGGGGGCCGGCCGTCCCGGGCGCCCGCCGGGGGCCACCGCCGGGTTCGGCCGGACCTCGCAGCCCGCGCCGATCACAGCGCAGACCGCGGCGTCGCTCCAGATCAGCTCGGCGCGCTCGTCGGGGTCGTCGAAGTCGACCGGGACGTAGGCGGCACCGACCCGCAGCACGGCGAGGATCGCGAGGTAGAGGTCGGTGGTGCCCGACGGCACGCGCACACCGACCCGGTCACCGCGGCCGATCCCGGCCGCGGCCAGTCTCCCGGCCAGGCCGTCGACCGCGGCCAGCAACGCTCCGTAGTCGAAGGTCCGGCCGTCCGCCTCCAACGCGGGCACCTGCGGACAGGCGCGGGCGGCGGCTTCCAGGATGTCCACCAGCGTGCGCACGGGCGGGGCGGGGGCCAGCGGCCACAGTGCGCCGGCGGTCTCGCCGGATACGTCCCCCCAGGATGGGCGCAGGTGGGCGCCTCGGTCTTCTACTGCTTCCATGTACCTTGCTCTCGCCGGATCAGTTGCGGGTCAGGCACGGATGGGGGTCTTCCGGCCGCGCGTCTGGAAACGCGGTTCCGCGACGAGCGGTTGCACATTGCCCCGCTCCCACCCGTTTGGTCCTATCCCGCAACTGAGCGTAGGTGCTCACGGAGCGCGACCACGAAGAATCGGGCATTTGCTCACCAAAACCTCATGGAGTGATCAGCAGGCACCCAGCCCCAGGTGAAGACATGATCCACTTCTGTGAACGCGACCCGCCCCGGTGAAGGGCTACGCTCCGGTCACACGGGAACGTGTGGGTGCTGTGACCGTGCTCAGTGGCTGCTCAGCGGCCGCCGAACAGGTCGCGGCGGACCGCGTCCGAGGCGGTCAGCACCGCGCCGCTGAGCACCGCGCCGCCGCCCGCCGTGCCGGCCCGGACCTCGGTGCGCACCGGCGAGAGCCGGGCCAGGCGGGCGGCGACCCGCTCGGCCAGCGCACGGCCACCGGCCCGGCCGACCTCGCCGCCCAGCACCACGCAGCCCGGGTCCAACAGCACGGTGACCGCCGAGGCACCGAGGGCGACCCGCTCCGCCAGCTCGTCCAGGAACGGCTCGCCCGCCGGACCGGCCGCGATCGCCGCCAGCACGGCCGCCTCGGCGGCGGGGGCGTCCTGCCCGCCCGGGCCGGCCACCAGCCCGTGCGCCCGGGCCAGCTCGCAGACGGCCCGGCCACTGGCGAGGCTGTGGAAGCCGCCGTCGCAGCTGCTGGTACCGGGCAGGCCCCCGGTGCCGGGCACCGGCAGGAAGCCGATCTCACCGGCGCCACCGGAGAAGCCGCGGCGCAGCCGGCCGTCCAGCACCACGGCGGCGCCGGTGCCGTGACCGAGCCAGAGCAGCACGAAGGTGTCGCGGTCGGTGGCGGCGCCGACCCGGTGCTCCGCGAGGCCGGCCAGGTTGACCTCGTTCTCCAGGATCACCTCCCCGCCGAGCCCCGCCCGCAGCGCGGTGACCAGCTCGCCGTGCCAGCTCTGCAGTCGCGAGGTGGTGCTGAGCTCGCCGGTGGCCGGATCGACCAGGCCGGGCGCGCCGACCGCGACGGTGTGCAGTTCGCGCGCGCCGACCCGCTCGGCGCAGGCCAGCAGGGTGCGCAGCACCTGGTCGGCGAAGTCCGGTGGCGGCCCGGCGGGGTCGACCGGCAGCGCGGCCTGCGCCAGGCTCCGGCCGGTCAGGTCGGCGACGGTCAGGGTGACCCCGACCGTGCGCACGTCGATGCCGGCCACATGGGCGCGGTCGGCGCGCAGTGCGTAGACCCGTGCGTTGGGCCCGCGCCGCTGCTCACCGCGCTCGCCCACCATGGCCACCAGGCCGCCTCGCTGCAGGCGTTCCAGCAGGTCGGCGATGGTGGGACGGGAGAGGCCGGTCAGTTCCCGCAGCTCGGTGGCGGTCAGCGGTCCGTGGCTGAGCAGCAGTTCCAGGGCCAGCCGGTCGTTGATCGCACGGGCGGTGCTGGGAGTGGCCGTGCGCGCGATGGTCATGGGCACGCATCCTTCCAGATCTATTAATCAGGGATCCTTCCTGATAATTTATCGGACCGCACGCCCGCACCACACACCAGCTCGCGTGCCGCGTCGCGCGCCGCCCGAACGGGGAGGACCCAGCCATGCCGTCATCCACTCCACCCGCCGCTCGACCCCTGCGCCGGGCCAGGGTCAGCATCGCGCTGGTCTTCGCCGTGCACGGCGCGGTCACCGGCAGTTTCGCCACCCGGATCCCCGCGTTCCAGGACCGGCTGCATCTGAGCGCGGGCGAGCTGGGCCTGGCCCTGGTGATGCCCGCCATCGGGGCCTCGCTGGCGATGCCGCTGGCCGGGCGGATCGCCCACCGGCTCGGCACCCGGGCGGCGATCCGGCTGCTGCTGGCACTGTGGTGCGCGGCCCTCGCGCTGCCGGCGCTCGCCCCCGGCCTGCCCTGGCTCTGCCTGGCGCTGCTGGTCTACGGGGCCACCTCGGGGATGGCCGACGTGGCGATGAACGCCGAGGGGGTGGAGGTCGAACAGCGACTGGGCAAGTCGATCATGTCCGGACTGCACGGCATGTGGAGCCTGGGCGGCCTGGTCGCCTCCGCCTTCGGCGCGCTGGCGGCCCGGACGCACCTGGACGCGCGGGTCCACCTGGCGATCGCCGCGGCGGTGCTGCTGGTCCTCGGCCGGCTGGTCAGCGGAGGCCTGCTGGACGTGCGCCCCGCGGCGCGGGCCGAGGCGCCACCGCGGTTCGCGCTGCCGCCGCGCTCGGCGCTGGCGATCGGGCTGGTCGGCTTCTGCGCGGTCTTCGCCGAGGGGGCGGGCGGCGACTGGTCGGGCGTCTACCTGCGCGACCTGACCGGGGCCGCGGCCGGCACCGCGGCGGTCTCCTACACCGCCTTCGCCTTCACCATGACCGCGGCCCGGCTGGCCGGCGACGCGGTGGTGCGCCGGCTCGGCCCGGTGCCCACCGTGCGGCTGGGCGGGGCGGTGGCGGCGACCGGCGGGGTGCTGGTGGTGGTCGCGGGCAGCCCCGCGGTGGCGATCCCGGGGTTCGCGCTGCTCGGCACAGGCATCGCGGTGGTGATCCCGCTGGCCTTCGCGGCGGCCGGGCACGCCGGCCCCAACCCGAGCCAGGCGATCGCGGGTGTCGCCACCGTCACCTACACCTCGGGGCTGATCGCGCCCGCGATCGTGGGCACCATCGCCCAGGCCAGCTCCCTGCGGGTCTCCTTCGCCCTGGTGACGGCGCTGGCCGCGGCCCTGACCTGCACCGCGGGCACGCTGCGGGCGGCACGGGCCGTCGAACCCGCATCGGCCCCGGCGGCCGCCGGGGAGCAGGCCGCGGGGATACCCCTGAGCTGACTAAACTCCCCCGCATGAACCTGAGCCGTGCCGCGCGTGCACCCTGGGCCCGGCTCGCGCTGCTGGTGCTGATCCTCGCCGGGGCCGCCGCCTCGCTGCTCTGCTGGGACCCGCGGCAGGTGGCCACCGCGGTCCCCGGCGCCTGGCGGGCGCCCGCGTTCGTGGCGCTCTTCGCCTTCGGCACCCTCGCCTTCCTGCCCAAGCCGGCCCTCAATGTGGCGGCCGGGGTGCTCTTCGGCGCCCGCTGGGGCGTGCCGCTGGCGGTGCTGGGCACCACGGCGGGCGCGGTGCTCGCCTTCGGCCTCGGGCGCGGCCTCGGTCAGCGGGCGCTGCGGCCGCTGCTGCGCGGGCGGGCGCTGCTGGCACTGGACCGCGGGCTGACCGAGCACGGGTTCCGCAGCGTGCTGCTGCTGCGGCTGGTGCCCGGCGTGCCGTTCCAGGCGGTGAACCTGGGCGCGGCGCTCTCCGGGGTGCGGGTGCGGCCCTACCTGGCGGCCACCGTGCTGGGCGTGCTGCCCGGCACGGCGGCCTACGTGGTGGCCGGCGCCTGCGCCGGCTCGCCCACCTCGCCCGCCTTCCTCGTCTCGGGGGCGGTGATCGTGGGCCTCGGCGTGCTCAGCCTGGCCGGCGCCTGGCGGGCCAGGCGCCGGGCCGCGCCGACCGGGCCGATGGCACCGACGGCGCAGGCCGGGCACGGTCACATCCCGCCGGCCACCCGCAGGATCGCGCCCGAGGTGTAGGAGGCGTCCGGCGAGAGCAGCCAGGCGACCGCGCCGGCGATCTCCTCGGGCCGCCCGGCCCGGCGCAGCGGGACCATGGGGGCGACCCGGGCGGGCCTGCCCGGCTCGCCGCTGAGCTCGTGGATCTCGGTCTCGATGGTGCCGGGCGAGACCGCGTTGACCCGGATACCGGCCGGGCCCAGCTCCTTGGCCAGCCCGATGGTCAGCGTGTCGGTGGCGGCCTTGGTCGCCGCGTAGTGGATGTACTCGCCGGGGCTGCCCAGGGTGGCGGCGCCCGAGGAGATGTTGACGATCACCGCGCCGCGGCCGAAGTCGCGCGCGGCACGGCGGGCGCAGAGGAAGTAGCCGACCAGGTTGACGTCCACCACCTTGCGCAGGTCCTCGGTGCGCAGGTCGGCCAGCGGTCCGCGCGCGCTGGTCACCCCGGCGTTGTTGACCAGCCCGGTGGCCGGGCCCAGCCGCTCGGCGGCCAGGTCGAAGAAGCGCTCCACCTGGGCCTCCTCGGCAGTGTCCAGCTGGATGGCCAGCGCCGTGGCTCCCGCCGCGCGGGCCTGCCGGGCGACCTCCTCGGCGGCCTCGGCGTCGCGCCGGTAGCCGATCGCCAGGTCGTGGCCGTCGGCCGCCAGCCGCTCGCAGATCGCCGCGCCGATGCCGCGGCTGCCGCCGGTCACCAGGGTGACGGGTCGTGACATGTGCCCCTCCGTAGTGCTCCTGAGGGCATGGCGGCCCTTTGTGCCCGACGTGATCGATGGGAGCCTAACGCCTGGAATTCGGCTCGCCACCGACCCCCTGCCCGGGCCAAGATGGCGCCCATGACTGACACCATTGAGCGGATCGAACCGCCGAACGCCGCGACCGAGGCGACCATGCTCGCCGCCTGGCTCGACTTCCACCGCAAGACTCTGGCCCTCAAGACCTCGGGACTGACGGACGAGCAGCTGCGGCTGCGCTCGGTGACTCCCTCCTCGCTCTCGCTGCTGGGCCTGGTCCGGCACCTGGCCGAGGTGGAGCACTACTGGTACCAGGTGATCCTGCTCGACGGTGACCCGACCCCGCTCTACTGCACCGACGAGGACCGGGACCTCGACTTCAACGGGGTGGACCGGGCCGACCCGGCCGCCGACTTCGCCATCTGGCGCCGGGAGGTCGAGCTCGCCGACCAGGCCGTGGCCGGACTGTCGCTGGACACCGTCGCGGCCGTCCAGCAGAAGGGCCGCGAGCGGGTGACGCTGCGTTGGATCCAGGTCCATCTGATCGAGGAGTACGCCCGCCACAACGGCCACGCGGACCTGCTGCGCGAGGCCATCGACGGTGCCACCGGGGAATGAGCCGGCACCACCGGAGCATGAGCCGACGTCAATTCCCCGCTGCGGCAAGGCCGCTCGGGTGATCCCGGGAACCTCCCGCAACCGCGGCAGGGGAGGGTTGCGTCCGCTCCTGATGAGGACGGCGCGTGCCACCGGCAGGCGCCACCACCCGAACGGCGTGCCAGGGCGGGCGCCGGGACGGTGATCAGTGCGATACTCGGACAGTTCCGGGCAGTGGATGACGCGTCAGTTGGCCGCAGTGACGCCCGGAACCAGACGGGGACAGGACAGGGAGGCGCGGCATGGGAGCACTTCGCGACGAGCACCACGGGTGGCTGATGCCCTCGGGGAGCTACCCCGCCGCGGTGTACGAGGAGGAGTCGTGGGCGACCGCCGACACGATCCCGGTGCTGCCGAATCCGACCAAGATCGTCTCGGTGAAGCCCACCGGCTTCGAGTCCGCCAGGGTGGTGGGCGAGCACATCCGCTCGGGCACCCCGGTGGTGATGGACGTGACCGAGATGGACGACGGCGAGGCCAAGCGGATGGTCGACTTCGCCTCGGGCCTGATCTTCGGCACGCGCGGCGGCATCGAGCGGATCGCCCGCCGGGTGTTCCTGCTCACGCCACCGCAGGTCGAGGTGATGGTGATCGACCGGCCGCTGGACGACAGCGGCTTCTACAACCAGAGCTGACCGGGGACACCGGGCACTGACCCGGATCAGCGCAGACCGGAGACGGCAGAGGCCGCCTCCGGTTTTTTGCTGCCCGCAGCCAGCCGTCAGTTGCGATCAGAAGTCTCAGCTGAGACGTGGATGTCTCAGCTGAGCTATTCTGTTCTCATGGCAATCGATCGTGACGCGGTCCTCAAGGCAGCCGTCGGCGTGCTCTCCCGGCAGCCGACCGCCCACCTGGACGAGATCGCCCGCGCCGCCGGGATCAGCCGGGCCTCGCTGCACCGGATCTTCCCCGGCCGCGAGGCGCTGATCCGCGAGGTCGGCCTGCTCGGTCTGCGCCGCTACAACAGCGCGCTGGACGACGCCGCCATCGAGACCGGCGACACCGCCGAGGCGCTGCGCCGTCTGGTCGACCTGCTGGTGCCCGACGCCGCGCTCTGCGCCTTCCTGGCCGGCGAGAACCAGCTCTTCGACGACCCCGAGCTGTGCGCGCTCTGGGAGGAGCAGGACGCCCGGGTCCGGGCCTTCTTCCTGCGCGGCCAGCAGGAGGGGGTCTTCCGGATCGAACTGGCGGCCGGCTGGCTCAGTGAAGCCTTCTTCGACCTGCTGGCCGGCGTGGGCTGGGCCGTCCAGGACGGCCGGCTCGCCCCCCGTGACAGCGCCTTCGCCCTGACCGAGCTCTTCCTCGGCGGGGCCCTGCGGAGGACCGGAACCTCATGACCCGCACCCTGGACACCGCCCTGACCGCGACCGGATCCACCACCGGCCGCCCCGCCATGACCGGCGACCGCCGGCGCTGGTCGGGGCTGGCCGTCCTGGTCCTGGGCGTGCTGCTGGTCGTCGTCGACGCCACCGTGCTGGTGCTGGCGATCCCCTCGATCACCGAGACCCTCGCCCCCAGCTCCACCGCGCTGCTGTGGATCGGCGACAGCTACTCCTTCGTGCTGGCCGGGCTGCTGGTCAGCATGGGCGCGCTCAGCGACCGGATCGGGCGCAAGCGGCTGCTGCTGATCGGCGCCGCCGCCTTCGGCGCGGCCTCGCTGCTGGCCGCCTACGCGCCCGGCCCCGGCTGGCTGATCGCCGCCCGGGCGCTGCTGGGCGTGGCCGGGGCGACCATCATGCCCTCCACGCTGTCGCTGATCCGCGCGCTCTTCCCCGAGGCCCGCGAGCGGGCCAGGGCCATCGGGATCTGGGGCGCGGCCGCCACCGCCGGGGCCGCCGCCGGGCCGCTGGTCGGCGGGGTGCTGCTGGAGCACTTCTGGTGGGGCTCGGTCTTCCTGATGAACCTGCCCATCGTGGCGCTCCTGCTGGTGCTGGGCGGCTGGCTGCTGCCGGAGTCCAAGGACCCCAGGCCGGGCCGCCTGGACCTGCTCAGCGTGCTCTGCTCGATGACCGGCCTGATCGCGCTGGTCTACGCGATCACCGAGGCCGCCGCGCACGGCGTGACCCAGTGGCAGGTGCCGGTGGCGGCCGTGCTGGGCGTCCTGGGGCTGTGGCTCTTCGTGCGCCGGCAGCTGCTGCTCGACAACCCGCTGCTGGACGTGCGGCTGTTCGCCGACCGCCGGTTCACCGCCGCCGTGCTGGGCGCGCTGATCGCGGTCTTCGGGCTGGCCGGCGTGGTCTTCTTCATGTCGCAGTACCTCCAGCTGGTGCGCGGGCTCTCGCCGCTGACGGCCGGGCTGGCCGAGCTGCCCGCCTTCGCCGGCGCCGCCGTGGCCTCGATCCTGACCGCCCGGCTGACCCGCTCGGCCGGGGCCAGGGCCGCGCTGGTCGGCGGCATGGCGGTGCTGGGGCTGGCGCTGGGCGCCCTGGGCCTGCTGCGCCAGGACACCTCCTTCCTGCTGCTGGCCGTGGTCTTCCTCGCGGTCGGCGCGGCCGAGGGCCTGGTGTACACGCTCTCCGCCGACCTGGTGCTGACGGCCGCGCCGGCGGCCAAGTCCGGCGCGGCCTCCGCCGTCTCGGAGACCGCCTACGAGCTGGGCACGGCGCTGGGGATCGCGCTCTTCGGCTCGGTGCTCACCGCCGTCTACCCCGGTGGCATCGGCGCCCTGCCCGGGGTCGACGCCGCCACGGCCACCGAGGCGAAGGAGTCGCTGGGTGCCGCGGTGGCGGCCGCCCAGCACCTGCCGGGCGAGGCCGGCCAGGCGCTGGCGAGCGCGGCGCGGGAGGCGTTCGTGCGGGGCATGAGCCTGGCGGCGGTGCTCGCCGCGGTGCTGGTGCTGCTGGGCGCCGGCCTGGCGTGGCGTCTGCTGCGCCGGATCTGACGACCGCCGGGGAAGCCGACGACCGCTGGGCAGCCGACGGCCCGGGCGCTGCGCCGGGCGGCCGTCAGCTGCCCAGCGGCAGTTCCAGCTCCGCCCAGACCACCTTGCCGCTGCGGGTGGGCCGGCTGCCCCAGCGCTGGGCCAGCTCGTTGACCAGGTGCATGCCGCGCCCGCCCTCGTCCTGCGAGCCGGAGGGGCGCAGCCGGGGGGCCTGGCGCCCGGAGTCGGCCACCTCCAGGGTGAGCATCCGGTCCCGGAACAGCCGCAGCCGCTGTGGCTCCTGGGCGTGCACCAGGGCGTTCGTGACCAGCTCGCTGACCAGCAGTTCGGCGGAGTCGGCGAGCGGGCCCAGGCCCCAGGCGGCGAGCGTGCCACGGGTGAATCGGCGGGCCCGCGCGGGCATCGGGCCCTGGCCGGTGAGCTGCAGGGTGGCCATCCGGTCGCTGGGCAGCGGCAGCGCCCTGGCCATGATCATCGCCACGTCGTCCTCGCTGTCACCGCGCACCAGGGCGGAGACCACCGCGTCGCAGTGCGCCTCCAGGGTGCGGCCGCGGGCGGCGAGGGTGGCGCACAGCTCGTTGATGCCGCGGTCGATGTCCTCGCCGCGGCGCTCCACCAGGCCGTCGGTGTAGAGGGTCAGCACGCTGCCCTCGGGCAGGGTGAAGTCGACGTTCTCGAACGAGACCCCGCCCACCCCCAGCGGCACCCCCGGCGGCACGTCCAGCACCCGGGCCACCCCGTCCGTGCCCATCACCACCGGCGGCAGGTGACCGGCGCTGGCCACCGTGCAGCTGCGGTCCACCGGGTCGTAGACGGCGCAGACGCAGGTGGCGAACTGGCCCTCGCCGATACCGGTGGCGGTCTCGTCCAGGCGGGCGAGCACCTGGGCCGGCGGCATGTCCAGGGTGGCCAGGGTGCGGGCCACCGTACGCAGCTGACCCATCGTCGCCGCCGCCCTGATCCCATGGCCCATCACATCGCCGACCACCAGCGCCACCCGGCCGCAGGAGAGCGGCACCACGTCGAACCAGTCGCCGCCGACCTCGCTGACCACGCTGCTGGGCAGGTAGCGGTAGGCGATCTCCAGGCCCAGGGTGCGGTGGATCTCCTGCGGGAGCAGGCTGCGCTGCAGGGTCAGGGCGGTGTCGCGCTCGCGGCGGTAGAGGCGGGCGTTGTCGATGCAGACGGCGGTGCGGGCCACCAGTTCCTCGGCCAGCGCCACATCCGACTCGCTGAACGACTCGGGGTTACGGGTACGGACGAACTCCGCGCCGCCGAGCACCATGCCGCGGGCCAGCAGCGGCACCAGCAGGTAGGAGTGGATCCCGGCCGCCAGGCCCGGCTCCACCCGCTCCTCGCGCGGGGCGATCCGGCGCAGCGCCGCCTCGTCCACCTTGGCCACCACCATCGGGCGCCCGCTGCGCAGGCTCTTGGTGTAGATCCGGCTGGAGTCGTAGGCGGTGGTCTCGCCCACCGCGTCGGCCACGTTGGTCAGCCCTGCCCCGTACGCCTCGCCGGAGGCCACCGCGCGCAGCAGCACACCCTGGTCGGGGGCGAGCAGGCCGGGCTCCTCCCCCTGCAGGATCGGGTCGAGCAGGTCGACGGTGGCGAAGTCGGCGAACTTGGGGACCACCGCGGAGACCAGTTCCTCGGCGGTGCGCTGCATGTCCAGGGTGGTGCCGATCCGGGCGCTGGCCTCGGCGAGCAGGGTCAGCCGCTCCTGGGCTCGGGCGGCGCGGGCCTCGGCCTGGAAGCGCTCGGTCACGTCGATGAGCGAGGAGCTGACGCCGAGCACCCGCCCCGAGGCGTCGGCGAGCCGGAAGTAGGAGGCCGACCAGGCGTGGTCGTGGCCCGGCGCACCGGGTGTGCGGCCGTGCGAGCGGGCGTCGATCACCGGCTCGCCGGTGGCCAGCACCTCGCGCATCACGCTCTCGATCTCGGTGGTGTTGATCCCGGGCAGCACCTCGTCGAGCCGCTTGCTCAGGTGGTCCTCCACCGGCAGACCGTTCATCGCGGCCAGCGCCGGGTTGATCCGCACGTAGCGCAGCTCGGTGTCGTAGACCGCCATGCCGATCGGCGACTGGGTGAAGAAGCCGTCCAGCACCGCGAGGTTGCCCTCCACCTGCTGGATGGCGCGCACGTCGGAGCCGGTGGCCAGGACCAGCGGGCGGCCGCCCGGCCCGGTGATGCCGTAGGTGCGGAAGTCCAGCGCGACCTCGTGGCCGTCCTTGTGCCGCACCGGGAAGATCCCGGACCAGCGGCGCCCGGCCAGGATGTGCTCGTACAGCTCCAGCACCTCGGGCCGGTGCTCGGCGGTGGCCAGCAGCGGGGCCGCGAAATGCCCGACGATCTCGTCGGCCCGCCAGCCGAGCAGCCGCTCGGCGTCCTCGCTCCAGTGCAGGACCAGGCCGTCGGCGTCCAGCAGGGCGGTGGCCAGCGGGACCAGGCGGTGGCCGTCCAGGGCCGCCGGGACGATCCCGGACACGCCGCCCGAGCCGCCGGGCTGCGCGCCCCCTTCGGGCGGGGGGCCGGTCTGAGGTGCGTGCACTGTTCCAGACTGCCCGCTGATCAGCGGGGCGGCGACCGCTGGTGGGCCTGAGCCTGGCGTTGCGTCAGGCGTCCGGCTGCCCGGCGGGCGACGCGTCGTCAGCTGGACCGCGGCCGGGCGCGGCCTGGTCGAGGGCCGCCTGGTCGAGCGCGGTCTGCAGCATCCGGGTCCACTGGCGCACCACGCCGGTGCGGCGGGCCGTGTCGTCGGTGAGCAGGTTGGCCAGGCCCAGGCCGCGGGCCAGGTCGAGGGTGGCCTGGACCGACTCGCGCACGCCCTGCGCGCTCTCGGCCACCCCGAGCGAGTCCAGCGCCGCCCGGTGGGACTCGCGGCCGACCCGGTTCTCCAGGGCGATGATCCGCTCGCGCAGCGGCTGCTCGGTCGCGGCGGCCACCCACAGGTGCAGGGCCGCACGGAACAGCGGCCCGGTGTAGAGGCGGACCAGCAGCTCCACCACGGCCTCGGTCCTGGCCGGCCCGGGCGGCGGGAGCTCACCGGTCCCGGCCCGGACGGCGGCCAGCCGCTCGGCGGTGACGTGATCGACGGCGGCGGTGAAGAGGTCCTCGCGGGTCGGGAAGTGGTGCTGGGCGGCGCCACGGGTCACCCCGGCACGTTCGGCCACCACGGTGACGGTGCTGCCGTTCCAGCCGCGCTCGGCCAGGCAGTCCACGGCCGCCTCCAGCAGCCGGCGGCGGGTGGCACGGCTGCGGTCCTGCTGCGGGGTGCGGGCAGCGGTGGTCATGGCGGTGCGGCTCCGGACGGGGTGTGCGGGGGCCCTGGACGGGAACGTCCCCGGGTGCGGGTGGCGGGGTGGGGGGATCCCCGGCCCCCGCATCCTCCCAGACGGGACCCGGGGCCGGGGACTGATCCCAGGTCAGCGGCCGCGCAGCTCCCGGCGCAGGATCTTGCCGCTGGCCGACTTCGGCACCGCGTCCAGGAAGCCCACCGCGCGGACCTTCTTGTACGGCGCCACCCGGGCGGCGACGAACTCCATCACCTCGGGCTCGGTCAGCGTGCTGCCCGGGGCCCGCACCACGAAGGCCTTCGGCCGCTCGGTGCCGTCCTCGTCGGTGACCCCGATCACGGCGGCGTCCGCGATCCCCGGGTGGGTCAGCAGCAGCGCCTCCAGCTCGGCGGGCGCCACCTGGTAGCCCTTGTACTTGATCAGCTCCTTCACCCGGTCGACGATGAACAGATAGCCGCGCTCGTCGACGTAGCCGATGTCGCCGGTGTGCAGCCAGCCGTCCGGGTCGATCATCGTGTCGGTCTCGGCGGGGCGGCCCAGGTAGCCCTTCATCACCTGCGGGCCGCGGATCAGGATCTCGCCCTGCTCACCGACCCCGAGGTCGTCCCCGCCGCCGTCCAGCGAGCGCACCCGCAGCTCGGTGGCGGCCACCATCTTGCCGACCGAGCCCGGCGCCGGATCGGGGTCGGCCAGCGGGACGAGATGGGTGGCGGGCGAGAGCTCGGTCATCCCGTAGCCCTGCTGGACCGTGGCGAGGCCGAGCCGGGCGGCGCAGGCCGCCGCGAGGTCGGCGTCGAGCGGGGCCGCGGCGCTGCGCACGTAGCGGATCGAGGAGAGGTCGAACTCGTCGACCAGCGGGTGCTTGGCCAGCGCCAGCACGATCGGCGGGGCCACTATCAGGCCCTCGATGCGGTGGTCCTGGATGGTGCGCAGGAACTGCGTCAGGTCGAAGCGGGGCAGCACCACCACGGTGGCGCCGACCTGGAGCGGGCGATGAAGAAGGATCACCAATCCGTAGATATGAAAAAATGGGAGAACCGCGACCAGCCGCTCGCCCAGCACACCGGGCTCGACCGCGTCGAGCTGGGCGAGGTTGGTGGCGATCGAGCGGTGGGTGAGCATCACGCCCTTGGGCAGGCCGGTGGTGCCGCTGGAGTAGGGCAGCGCGGCGAGGTCGGTGCCCGGGTCGATGGCGACCCGCGGTTCGGGGGCGGTCGAGGCCCGCAGGTCGGCCAGGGTGCGGTAGTCGGCCGGGCCGCCCTGGTCGAGCAGGAAAATCTCGCGTACGGCCTTTCCGCCCGCTCCTGCCGCCTCGACGGCGGCCAGCGACACGGGCAGCAGCGGCGAGCAGGTGATGATCCAGGTGGCGCCGCTGTCGCGCAGCTGGCCGGCCAGCTCCTCGGGGGTGGCGAGGGAGGAGACGGTGGTGACGACGGCGCCCGCCTTGCCGGCCGCGTACACGGCGACGGGGTAGGCGATGGAGTTGGGGCTGTGCAGCGCGACCACGTCGCCCTTGGCCACCCCCGCCTCGGCCAGGCCGGCGGCCACCCGGCCGACGGCGGTGGCGAGTTCGGTGTAGCTCAGGGTCTCACCGGTCACGCCGTCCACCAGAGCGGGCCGGTCGCCGTAGCGGGCGGCGCCGGCCAGCACCACATCGTGGAGCGGCTGGTCGACGGCGGGGACGTCGGGGTACTCGCTGCGGAACACCATAGGAACTCCTGCGGATCGGCGACTCACGGCCGGGTGGGGGCCGTGCCGGAGGTGCTACCCGGGTGCCGGGGCGCGCACGCCCCGGCGCGCGTGCGTACTCAGTAGGAGCGTGGCAGGCCGAGGGTGTGCTGGGCCACGTAGTTGAGGATCATCTCGCGGCTGACCGGGGCCACCCGGCCGACCCGGGTGGCGGCGAGCAGCGCCGCCAGGCCGTACTCCTGGGTCAGGCCGTTGCCGCCCAGCGTCTGCACGGCCTGGTCGACGGTGCGGGTGGCCGCCTCGCCGGAAGCGTACTTGGCCATGTTGGCGGCCTCCCCCGCCGCCACGTCGTCGCCCGCGTCGTACAGGTGGGCGGCCTTGCGCATCATCAGGCGGGCCAGCTCGACCTCGATGGCGCACTGCGCCAGCGGGTGGGCCAGGCCCTGGTGGGCGCCGATCGGGGTGTCCCAGACGGTGCGGCTCCTGGCGTACTCCACGGCCGTGTTCAGTGCCTGGCGGGCCACCCCGAGCGAGAAGGCGGCGGTCATGATCCGCTCGGGGTTCAGCCCGGCGAACAACTGCTGGAGGCCGGCGTTCTCGTCGCCCACCAGGGCGTCGGCGGGCAGCCGGACGTCGTCCAGGAAGACCTGGAACTGGCGCTCGGGCGACACGAGTTCCATCGGGATCGGCCGGTACTCGAAGCCCGGAGCCTGACGCGGCACGATGAACAGCGCGGGCTTGAGCTTGCCGGTGCGCGCGTCCTCGGTGCGGCCGACCACCAGCACGGCGTCCGAGCCGTCGATGCCGGAGATGAAGACCTTGCGGCCGTTCAGCACCCAGTCCGCGCCATCGCGCTTGGCCACGGTGGAGAGCTTGTGCGAGTTGGAGCCGGCGTCCGGCTCGGTGATGGCGAAGGCCATCCGGCGGCTGCCGTCGGCCAGGCCCGGCAGCCAGGCGCGCTTCTGCTCCTCGGTGCCGAACCGGGCCAGGATGGTGCCGCAGATCGCCGGGGAGACCACCAGCATCAGCAGCGGGCAGCCGACGGTGCCCAACTCCTCCAGGACGATCGACAGTTCGTAGACACCGGCGCCGCCACCGCCGTACTCCTCGGGCAGGTTGACGCCGAGGAACCCCAACTTCCCGGCCTCGGACCAGAGTTCGTCGGTGTGCTCACCGGCCCGTGCCTTGGCGAGGAAGTAGCCGGAGCCGTAGCGGCGGCCGAGGTCACCGACCGCGCGGCGCAGCGCTATCCGCTCGGGGGTCTCGATCAGCGGGCTCTCGGACGTGCTCGGTGCGGACATGCGGGGTCCTCCGGTCTACGGGGTCACGGAACTGGCGGGCTCGGTGGGCTCGGCAGGCCGGGTGGGCTCGACGACGGCCAGCACGGCCCCCAGCTCGACCTGCTGCCCGGCCAGGGCGCGTAGTTCGGTCACCGTGCCGTCCACCGGCGCGGTCACCTGGTGCTCCATCTTCATCGCCTCCAGCCAGAGCAGCGGCCGGCCGGCCGCCACCCGCTCGCCGACGGCGGCGCCCAGCCGGATCACCGTGCCGGGCATCGGGGCGAGCAGCGCGCCCGGGGTCGGTGCCACCACGGGTTCGGCGAAACGCGGCAAGGCGGTGAGGGTGACGGATGCCGACGGCGTGTCGATCTCGATCAGGTCGCCGTAGCGGGCGATCCGGAAGGTGCGGCGCACACCGTCGAGTTCCAGCACCACCTGCTCCATGGTGGCGCCGAGCAGCCGCACCCCGGGGTACTCCTCGGCCAGCAGGCCGTCCCTGGTGCGGCGATACCTGACCGTCAACTCCTGGCCGTCGGCGGTGCGGTAGCGCTTGACCTGGGGCTGGGAGGGCAGATTGCGCCAGCCGCCGGGCAGCGGGCCCGGGTGGGCGGCGGCCTGGGAAAGGGCGGCGGCCAGCGCGGCCGACAGCAGCTCGCGCTTGTCCACGCCGGTGGGCAGCAGCTCCGCCGCGTGCTCGGTGAGGAAGGCAGTGCTCAACTCCCCGGCCAGGAATGCGGGATGGCGCAGCACCTGGACCAGCAGCGCGCGGTTGGTGGTCAGGCCGTGGATGGTGGCCCGGCTGAGCGCGTCGGCCAGGCGGCGCGCGGCGGCGGCCCTGGTGGGCGCCCAGGCGATCACCTTGGCGAGCATCGCGTCGTAGCGCACCCCGACCGTGCTGCCGTTCACCACGCCGGAGTCGATCCGCAGGCCGCTGTGCCGCTCGGTACCGGCCACCGGGTGCTCGGCGGGGAACTCGATCCGGTGCAGGGTGCCGCTCTGCGGCTGCCAGCCGGCCGCCGGATCCTCGGCGTAGAGCCGGGCCTCGATCGCGTGGCCGCGCGCGGTGGGCGGCTCGTCCGGCAGCTCCCGGCCCTCGGCCACGGCCAGTTGCAGGGCCACCAGGTCCAGGCCGGTGACGCACTCGGTGACCGGATGCTCCACCTGGAGACGGGTGTTCATCTCCAGGAAGAAGAACCGGCCGTCCGGGGCGAGCAGGAACTCCACCGTGCCGGCGCCGGTGTAGTCGATCGCGCGCGCGGCCGCGGTGGCCGCGGTGGCCAACTCGGCGCGCAGCTGGGGCGGCAGGCCCGGCGCCGGGGTCTCCTCCAGGACCTTCTGGTGCCGTCGCTGCACCGAGCAGTCGCGCTCGCCCAGCGCCCAGACGGTGCCGTGCGCGTCGGCCAGCAGTTGCACCTCGATGTGCCGGCCGCTGGGCAGGTACGGCTCCAGGAAGACCTCGCCGTCGCCGAAGGCCGCCGCCGCCTCCACCGAGGCCGCGGCCAGCTCGCCCGCCAGCTCGGACAGGTGGCGCACCACCCGCATGCCGCGGCCGCCACCACCGGCGGCCGCCTTGACCAGCAGCGGCAGTTGGGCCTCGGTAGCCGACTCGGGCCGTACGGGTTCGAGGACCGGCACCCCGGCCGCGGCCATCAGGCGCTTGGCCGCGCTCTTGGAGCCCATCGCGGCCATCGCCTCGGGACTCGGCCCGACCCAGGTCAGCCCCGCCGCCAGCACCGCACGGGCGAAGGCCGGGTCCTCGGAGAGGAAGCCGTACCCCGGGTGCACGGCATCCGCACCGGCCGCGAGGGCGGCCCGCACCAGCAGATCGGCGCGCAGATAGGTGTCGGCGGGGGCGGCGCCGGGCAGCCGGACGGCACTGTCCGCCTCCAGGACGTGCGGCGCTCCCTCGTCCGGGTCGGCATACACCGCCACGGTGGCGATGCCGAGTTCGCGGCAGCTGCGGAAGATCCGGCGGGCGATCTCACCTCGGTTGGCGACGAGCAGGCTGGTGATCATCTGACGGTCCTTCACTTCTTCGCTCACGTCCTGCACACCCGTCACGCCCTCACATCCGGAAGACGCCATAGCCGCGCGCCCCCTCGACCGGTGCGCTGTGGATGGCGGACAGGCACAGGCCGAGCACGGTGCGGGTGTCGCGCGGATCGATCACCCCGTCGTCGTAGAGCCGTCCGGAGAGGAAGGCCGGCAGCGACTCCGCCTCGATCTGCTGCTCGACCATGGCACGGATCGCGGCGTCCGCGTCCTCGTCGTAGGGCTGCCCCTTGGCGGCGGCCGACTGGCGGGCCACGATCGAGAGCACCCCGGCCAGTTGGGCCGGTCCCATCACGGCGGACTTGGCGCTGGGCCAGGCGAACAGGAAGCGCGGGTCGTAGGCCCGCCCGCACATGCCGTAGTGGCCGGCCCCGTAGGAGGCGCCGAGCAGGACGGACAGGTGCGGGACGGTGCTGTTGGCCACCGCGTTGATCATCATCGCGCCGTGCTTGATGATGCCGCCCTGCTCGTACTCCTTGCCGACCATGTAGCCGGTGGTGTTGTGCAGGAAGAGCAGCGGGATGTCCCGCTGGTTGGCCAACTGGATGAACTGGGCGGCCTTCTGGGACTCCGCACTGAACAGCACGCCCTGCGCGTTCGCCAGGATGCCCACCGGGTGGCCGAACAGCGTGGCCCAGCCGGTGGCCAGGCTCGACCCGTAGAGCGGCTTGAACTCGTCGAAGTCGGAGCCGTCGACGATCCGGGCGATCACCTCGCGCGGGTCGAAGGGCACCTTGAGGTCGCTCGGCACGATGCCGAGCAGTTCCTCCTCGTCGTAGACCGGCGGCCGGGCCGCCGGGTCGAGCGCGGGCCCGGCCTTGCGCCAGTGCAGCCGGTGCACGATCCGGCGGGCCAGCCGCAGCGCGTCGGGCTCGTCCACGGCGAACTGGTCGGCCAGGCCGGAGACCCGGGCGTGCATCTCGGCGCCGCCGAGCGACTCGTCGTCGGCCTCCTCACCGGTGGCCATCTTGACCAGCGGCGGGCCGCCGAGGAAGACCTTGGCCCGCTCCTTGACCAGCACGGTGTGGTCGGACATGCCCGGCACGTAGGCGCCGCCGGCGGTGGAGTTGCCGAAGACCACCGCGATGGTGGGGATCCCGGCGGCGGAGAGCCGGGTGAGGTCGCGGAAGAGCGCGCCACCCGGGATGAAGATCTCCTTCTGGCTGGGCAGGTCGGCGCCGCCCGACTCGACCAGATTGATCAGCGGCAGCCGGTTGCGCAGCGCGATCTCGTTGGCCCGCAGCGCCTTGCGCAGGGTCCACGGATTGCTCGCCCCGCCGCGCACCGTCGGGTCGTTGGCGGTGATCACGCACTCGGTGCCCTCGACCGTGCCGATCCCGGTGACCAGTGCGGCACCGACCGGATAGTCGCTGCCCCAGGCGGCCAGCGGGGAGAGCTCCAGGAACGGCGAGTCCGGGTCGAGCAGCAGCTCGATCCGCTCGCGAGCGAGCAACTTGCCGCGTGCACGGTGGCGTTCGACGTACTTGGGACCGCCGCCGGCCAGCGCCTTGGCGTGTTCGGCGGCAAGCTCGGCGAGTTTGGCGAGCATCGCCTCGCGGTGGGCGAGGTGGTCCGCCGACCCCGGGTCGAGCCGGGTGGCGAGCAGGGTCACAGCAGGTCCTCCGGGATGTCGAGGATGCGGGAGCGCAGCCACTCCCCCAGCGCCTTGGCCTGCGGGTCGAACCGCTCCTGGGCGCCCACTCCCTGGCCGAGCAGGCCGGTGACGACGAAGTTGACGGCACGCAGGTTGGGCAGCAGGTGGCGGGTGACGGTCAGGCCGGCGGTCTCGGGCAACAGCTCCTTGAGCCGATGCACCGTCAGTTCATGGGCGAGCCAGCGCCAGGCCTGCTCGCTGCGGACCCAGACGCCGAGGTTGGCGTCGCCGCCCTTGTCGCCGCTGCGGGCGCCGGCGATCAGGCCCAGCGGGACGCGGCGGGTGGGGCCGGCGGGGAGCGGCTCGGGCAGCTCCGACGCCTCCTCGGGAGTGGCCGGTGACGTGGTGGCGGCCGGCGGGATCGCGCGGCGGGTGCCATCGGGCAGCACGGCCCAGTGCTCCACCAGCTCGGCGTCCAGGTGCACGGCCTCGAAGACCCCGTACGGTGCGCCCGGCCCCGGCGGCGCCGTCAGGTGGAAACCCGGGTAGCCGGCCAGGCCGAGTTCGACCGCCGCCGCGCTGACCGCGCGCCCGACCTTGGCCGGGTCCTGGTCCCGCACGGTGAGCTGGAGCAGCGCACTGGCCTGCTGCTCGGTCGGGGCGTCGGGCCGGTCGGTGCGGGCCAGGGTCCAGCGCAGCCCGGCCGGGCGGCGCCCCGGCTCGTCGAGCGCCTGCTCCAGCTGGGTGCGGACCAGGGCCGCCTTGGCCTCGATGTCGAGCCCGGTGAGGACGAAGACCACCTCGTTGCGCCAGCCGCCGAGCCGGTTCAGGCCCACCTTGAGGGTGGGCGGCGGCGCCTCGCCGCGCACCCCGCTGATCCGGACCCGGTCCGGGCCCTGCTGGTCCAGGCGCACGGTGTCCAGCCGGGCCGTCACGTCCGGGCCGAGGTAGCGGGCTCCGGCGGTCTCGTAGAGCAGCTGCGCGGTGACCGTGCCGACGGTGACCGCGCCGCCGGTACCCGGGTGCTTGGTGATCACGCTGCTGCCGTCGGCGTGCAGTTCGGCGAGCGGGAAGCCCGGGCGGGTGACGTCGTGTTCGGCGAAGAAGGAGTAGTTCCCGCCGGTCGCCTGCGCGCCGCACTCCAGCACGTGGCCCGCCACCACCGCGCCGGCCAGCGCGTCCAGGTCGGCCGGCCCCCAGCCGAAGTGCGCGGCCGCCGGGCCGGCCACCAGGGCGGCATCCGTCACCCGCCCGGTGACGACCAGGTCGGCGCCCTCGCGCAGGCACTCGGCGATCCCCCAGGCCCCCAGGTAGGCATTGGCCGCGAGCAGACCGTCAGGCACGGTGAACTCGCCCGCCCGCGCCAGCAGATCGTCCCCGACAACCTGCCCGACGCGCAGCGCGATCCCCTGCCGGGCGGCCAGTTCGGCGATGTTCTGCGCCAGTTGGGCCGGGTTCAGCCCGCCGGCGTTGACCACGATCCGCACCCCGCGATCCACCGCCAGGCCCAGGCACTCCTCCAACTGGCGCAGGAACACCTTGGCGTAGCCGAGCTTCGGGTCCTTCAGGCGGTCGCGGGCCAGGATCAGCATGGTCAGCTCGGCCAGATAGTCGCCGGTGAGCACGTCCAGCGGCCCACCGGTGAGCATCTCGCGCACGGCGCAGAAGCGGTCGCCGTAGAAGCCGGAGGCGTTGCCCACGCGCAACGGCGACGCCGGGGTGGCGGGGGCGGTGGAGTCCGGTCCGGGGTGCGGCATGCGGGCGCCTTCTCAGTCGCGCGGGCGGGCGGTGGCGGGTGGCTCGGAATTGATGGTGGGTCAGCCCGGAGAAAAAAGCAATCGTGCGTGCTTGTTTTTCCCGGGCAGGCGACGGGAGCCCCACGGTCACCTCGCGGAGGTTTCTGGCACATCGGTTCCCACCTGCCGTGCTCCGGCCGGCCGGAAACGTATGGGTCTTCGGCCGATTCCACCTTGCTGCCCGGCTCCCCGAGCCCCTAGCCTTCGTGGTCGGCACGGGTGGGCCCCGCCAGGGGTCTGCCACACGGACACGGGGACACGGGGGCACCACCTTGAAGGCGATACGACGACGGCTGGCCGGGCTCGGCGCTGCGGTGGCGGTGACCGCCGCACTGACGGTCAGCCTGCCGACCGCCGCCCAGGCGGCGAACGGCTACTGCGACGGGAACGTCGTCGCGCGACACGACGCCAACGGCTTCAGCACGCGGCTGATCCGCTCGTACGACGGCAAAAGCCTCTGCGTCAACACGTGGAACCAGACCGGCCACCAGGCCCGGACCGTGGCGGAGCTCTACGACCCGACCGGCTTCCCGGACGGCGGCGACGACGCTCCCTACTACCAGTACGCGTCCACCGGCTGGAGCCCCCTGTCCAGCGGCTGCTGGCGTTGGCGCGGCACCCCGAACGGCTCGGGCGACTGGACCAGCTACTCGAACTGCTTCTAGGTCCCCCGTTCCGAGCACGCCGGTGACGGTACTGGTGAACGGACTTCCGGGAGCCGGGAAGACCACCCTGGCCCGGGCGCCGGCGCGGGAGTTGGGGCTGCCGCCGTTCAGCAAGAGACAGACGTTGATCTTGGGCATCGCGTACGCCTCCATGGGCGGATGCCGATGGGGTACCCCCTTGTACCCCCACTGGGGTTATGTCCCGCAATAACCCCATCCCCGGTACCGAGTTCGCCTTACGCGGGCTTCGAGGAAGCTGGGAGATCCATGTGCGCGACGGCGCAACGGTCAGGCGACAAGCGCGGATGAATCCGGACAGAACACCCACCCGTCTGCGCGGTCGGCCACCCTGTGACCGCAGTGGGTGAGAGGAAGCTCCCAGCAAGGCCCAGGGTTCCTAAACGACGGTGCTGTTCAGTCAGTACTGCCGTTGGCGTCAAGCCCCCGCTGCGCCAACGGCACCCCTCGCTTTTCCCGCACCGAATCAGGAGGCACCGGCCTTGTCCCGGACCACCATCCGCACCGTCGGCGCCGCCGCTCTGCTCGCCGCCGGACTGCTGCTGACCGGCTGCTCCTCGTCGTCGACCACGGCCTCGACCGCCTCGGCGACCTCCGCCGCGCCGTCCGCCTCCGCCGGCGGCAAGGGCTCGCAGGCGATGGCCGCGTACGCCTCCTGCCTGCAGCAGCACGGTGTCACCATGCCGACCGGGCGGCCCAGCGGTCACCCGAGCGGGCGTCCCAGCGGCGCCCCGGGCGGCGGTGGCGGCGGTGGCGGCTTCTTCGGCGGCGGCTCGCCCGACCCGGCCCGCCAGGCCGCGATGCAGGCCTGCGCCTCGCTGCGGCCGCAGGGCGGCCAGGGGCGCGGTGGCGGCGCCGGCGGCTACAACAGCACCGCGATGCAGGCCTTCACCGGCTGCCTGAAGGACCACGGCGTCACCCTGCCGGCCAACGGCGGCCTGCGCGGACTGAACACCGCCGACCCGTCGACGGCCACCGCCTACAAGACCTGCGCGCCGCTGCTGCCCGCGAAGCCTTCCGGCGCCCCCTCGGACGCCGCCTCGGCCTCGCCGTCCGCCTCCTGAGGCACCCGCGGCAGTACGACCCGAGGCAGTAGCGACTCGCCCGCCGCCCGGCCGTCCTGGCCGTGCGGCGGGCGAGGTGGTTTCCCGAGCCGCGGGTCGTTTCCCGGTCTGCGGGGTCGTCCCCCGGCCTGCCGGGTCAGGCCTGCTCGGCCACCCGCTGGACGATCTGCTCGCACAACTCGTGGGTGCGCAGGGCGTCGTGGGCGTCGATGGTCTTCCCGGCCCGCACCGCGTCCAGGAAGGCCAGCACGATCTGTTCGATGCCGCGCTGCCGGGCCACCGGCACCCAGTCGCCGCGGCGGCGCACGGTCGGCTGGCCGCGGTGGTCGATCACCTCGGCGAGGTTGACCACGCTGCGCTTGCTGTCGGCGCCGGAGACCTCCAGCACCTCCTCGGTCGAGCCGCTCACCCGGTTCATCACGCCCAGCGCGGTGAAGCCGTCACCGGCCAGGGTCAGCACCAGGTGTTCGAGCAGGCCGGCCCGGCTGCGCGAGCGGACGTCCACGTGCTCGATCTCGCCGGGGACCAGGAACCGCAGCAGGTCCACCACGTGGATGAAGTCGTCGAAGATCATCGGCCGCGGTGCCTCCGCCAGGCCCTCGCGGTTCTTCTGCAGCAGGATCAGGTCACGTGGCCGCTCCTTCGCCTGCACGTAGCCCGGCGCGTAGCGGCGATTGAAACCCACCATCAGTGAGCGCCCCGTGCGGTCGGCGAGCTCCACCAGCCGACGGGACCCGTCCAGGGTGTAGTCCAGCGGCTTGTCCACGTACACGTCGACGCCGGCGGTGAGCAGCTGCTCGACGATCGGGACGTGCTGGTCGGTGGCGGCATGCACGAACGCCGCCCGGATCCCGCTGCCGATCAGCGCACCGAGATCGGTGAACCGGTGCACCGGGTCGATCCGGTGGGTGTCGCCGATCCGGTCGAGCTTGGCCCGGTCACGGGTCATCAACCGCAGGTCCAGACCCGGCAGTGCGGTGAGAACCGGCAGGTACGCCTTCTGCGCGATGTCACCGAGCCCGATCACCCCGACGGGCAGCACGGCATCGGGAACGGCGGTCGCACTCATGGGATCTCCTGCCACGGGACGGACGGTCATCAGGCGGATCCACCCTACGCGGCGGCCATCGCCCCACAACCACCCCCGCTGAGCTGCCTTGAGGCCGGCTTCGAAGCGGCTGCAACGGCAACGTCGCCAACGACTGGACCACCAACGGCACCTGGCAGGGCCCCTGGGGCAACGGTTCAGGCCAGCTCGGCGGCGGCCGTGGCCAGCGCCTCCAGCACCGGCCTGATCAGCGGGTGGTGCTCGGCCCCGCCCCGCACCGCCGCGAAGACCTTGCGGGTGGCCAGCTCGCTGTCCACCGCGCGCACCGCCACCCGCGTCAGGTCGACCCCGCGCAGCGCCGAGCGCGGCACCAGCGCCACCCCGGCGCCGGCCGAGGCGAGCGCGACCACCGCGCTGAAGTCGTCGGAGGAGTGCACCAGGTGCGGCGCGAAGCCGGCGTGCTCGCAGGCGAGCAGCACCACGTCGTGGCAGGGGTTGCCCGGGTAGGGGCCGATCCACGGCTCGGCGGCCAGCTCGGCCATCGCCACCGGGCCCGGCAGCCCGGCCAGCCGGTGGTCCAACGGCAGGACCGCCTCGAAGGGCTCGGCGTAGAGCGGGAACCGGGCCAGCCGCTGGTCGTCACCGCGGGGCGCGCCGCGGTACTCGACGGCCACCGCGAGGTCGGCCTGGCCGTCGAGCAGCATCGGCAGGCTCGCGTCGCCCTCGGCGTCCAGCACCTTGAGCCGCACCCCCGGCGCGGCCGTGGCCAGGGTGCTGATGGCCGGCGCCAGCACCAGGGCGATGCCGGTGGCGAAGGAGGCCACCGTGACCTGGCCGCCCGCGCCGCTCGCGTAGGCGGCGAGGTCGGCCTCGGCCCGTTCCAACTGGGCGAGCACGGCGTCCGCGTGGCTGAGCAGGATCTCGCCGGCCGCCGTCAGCCGCACCCCGCGGCCGTCCCGGGCGAGCAGCGCGTGCCCGGTCTCCTGCTCCAGCGCGGCGAGCTGCTGGGAGACGGCGGAGGGGGTGAGGTAGAGCGCCGCGGCCGCGGCGGTCACCGTCCGGTGGTCCGCCACGGCGCGCAGCGTCCGCAGGCGTCTGGCATCGATCACTCAGCCATTCTGCCAGCGCGAACGCACCTCTCGGTCACCCGGCCGGTTCACCCGGCCCGGCTCACGCCTCCAGCGCGGCCCGGGCGTCGATGAAGGCGGCGACCACCCGCTCGACGTCCTCGGTGGAGTGCGCCGCCGACAGCTGGACCCGGATCCGGGCCTGGCCGTGCGGCACGACCGGGAAGGAGAAGCCGATCACGTACACGCCGCGTTCCAGCAGCAGTTCGGCGAGCCGGCCGGCCTTGGCCGCGTCGCCGATCATCACCGGCGCGATCGGGTGCTCGCCGGGCAGGATCTCGAAGCCGGCCTCGGTCATCTTCGACCGGAACAGCGCGGTGTTCGCGGCGAGCTTCTCGCGCAGGTCGTGCGAGTTCTCGATCAGGTCGAGCACGGTCAGCGAGGCGGCCGCGATCACCGGGGCGAGCGAGTTGGAGAACAGGTACGGGCGCGAGCGCTGGCGCAGCAGGGCGACGATCTCGCGGCGGGCGGCGACGTAGCCGCCGGAGGCGCCGCCGAGCGCCTTGCCCAGGGTGCCGGTGATGATGTCGACCCGGTCCATCACGCCGTGCAGCTCGGGGGTGCCGCGACCGCCCGGGCCGGTGAAGCCGACCGCGTGCGAGTCGTCCACCATCACCATGGCGTCGTAGCGGTCCGCCAGGTCGCAGATCTCGCGCAGCGGGGCGAGGTAGCCGTCCATCGAGAAGACGCCGTCGGTGACGATCAGCCGGCGCCGGGCGTCCTGGGTCTCCTTCAGGCACTGCTCCAGCTCCGCCAGGTCGCGGTTGGCGTAGCGCTTGCGGGTGGCCTTGCACAGGCGGATGCCGTCGATGATGCTCGCGTGGTTGAGCGCGTCCGAGATGACGGCGTCGCGCTCGTCCAGCAGGGTCTCGAAGACACCGCCGTTGGCGTCGAAGCAGGACGAGTAGAGGATCGTGTCCTCCTGGCCGAGGAACGACGACAGCCGCGCCTCCAGCTCCTTGTGCACGTCCTGGGTGCCGCAGATGAAGCGCACCGAGGCCATGCCGTAGCCCCAGCGGTCCAGCGCGTCCTTGGCGGCGGCGAGCACGGCGGGGTGGTCGGCCAGGCCCAGGTAGTTGTTGGCGCAGAAGTTGAGCACCTCCCCCGGGCGGCCGCCGCCGGTGACGGTGACGGCGGCGTTCTGCGGGGTGCCGATCACCCGCTCCGGCTTGAAGAGGCCGGCGTCGCGGATCTCGTCCAGGGTGGCGGCGATGTCTTCGCGTACGGAGTCGAACACGGGGGCTCCTAGAAAGAGGTCCAGTCGAGAATGATCTTGCCGCAGCGGCCGCCGGCCGCCTCGTCGAACGCGGCCTCGAAGTCCTGCGCGGCGTACCGCCCGGTGATCACCGGGGTCAGGTCGAGCCCGCCCTCCAGCAGCACCGACATCGCGTACCAGGTCTCGAACATCTCGCGCCCGTAGATGCCCTTGATGGTGATCATCGAGGTGACCACCTTCGCCCAGTCGATCGCGAAATCCTCGGCGGGCAGGCCGAGCATGGCGATCTTGCCGCCGTGCGTCATGTTGTCGATCATCGAGCGCAGTGCCTCGGGACGGCCGGACATCTCCAGGCCCACGTCGAAGCCCTCGCGCAGGCCGAGCTTCTGCTGGCCCTCCTCGATGGTGTGCTGCGAGACGTCCAGCGCCAGCGAGACGCCGACCTTGCGGGCCAGGTCCAGGCGGTACGGGCTGACGTCGGTGATCATCACGTGCCGGGCGCCGGCGTGCTTGGCGACGGCCGCGGCCATGATGCCGATCGGGCCCGCGCCGGTGACCAGCACGTCCTCGCCGACCATCGGGAAGGAGAGCGCGGTGTGCACGGCGTTGCCGAACGGGTCGAAGATCGCCGCCACGTCCAGGTCGACCGGCACCCGGTGCACCCAGACGTTGGAGGCGGGCAGCGCGACGTACTCGGCGAACGCGCCGTCGCGGTTGACGCCCAGGCCCACCGTGTTGCGGCACAGGTGACGGCGGCCGGCCAGGCAGTTGCGGCACTTGCCGCAGACCAGGTGGCCCTCGCCGCTGACCAGGTCACCGACGCTGATGTCGGCGACCGCCGGGCCAAGCGCCACGACCTCGCCGACGAACTCGTGGCCGATGGTCATCGGGGTGCGGATGGTCTGCTGCGCCCAGCCGTCCCACTTGCGGATGTGCAGGTCGGTGCCGCAGATGCCGGTGCGCAGCACCTTGATGAGCACGTCGGCGGGGCCGATCTCGGGCTCCGGGACGTCGGTCAGCCACAGTCCGGGCTCGGCCTGCTTCTTGACGAGTGCCTTCACGGCGGGGCTCCTGATGCACGGGCGGGACGCGCGGGTGATGGGGTGGCGCGCGGGTGACGGGGAGATCGGGGGCGGTGCAGGACGAACAGGGGGCAGTGTGGGACAAAAGGGTGGAGGCCCGGCGACGGCGCCATTCCGTGCCGGGCACGGAGCAATCTGCCTGGTGGGAGGGGGTGTGGTCCATCGAGGAATTCTTAACGGCGGCGACAGCAGGGCTTCACGATCGTGCCCGAGCTGGGTCGGGGCGGCCCGGCACCATGCCGGTCCTCACTCGTTCGGGGGATCACGGATGGTGGGAGATCGTTAGGCTCCACTCCATGACGAACCCTCAGCGACGCACCCTGGCGAACTTCCTGGCCGACGCGGCGCGCGGCCGGTTCCCGCCCTCGAACGGCGAGGTCACCATCGTGCCGCAGCCCGGGCCGCGGACGGCGGGGGTGCTGTCGTTCAGCGCGCACGCGGTGGTCTTCACCGCCGAGGACCCGGCCTGGGTGCACACGGCCCTCGCCGAGGCGGTGGCCGAGCCGCTGGCCGCCCCGCTCAGCCCCGGCTTCCTGACCGCCCTCGCCGAGCGCACCGGGCGCACCATCGGCAACGTCGACCTGCTGACGGTGGCCGGGCGGCTGCCCGGTCCGCCGCCGCTGCCGCTGGTGGAGATCACGGACCTCGGACACCCCAGGGTCGTGCGGGCCCTGCGGTTCCGCGACGGGGTGCGGGTGTGGACGGTACCGGGCGGGGTGCTGGTGCTCGGGGTCGGCGTGGCCGGGCGCTGGGAGGCGGCGATCGAGGTGGAGCCGCAGGCGGCCGGACGCGGGCTGGGGCGGGCGCTGGCGATCGGCGCCCGCCACCTGCTGCCCGAGGGCGAGGTGATCTGGGCCCAGCAGGCGCCGGGCAACGCGGCCAGCGTGCGAGCCTTCCAGGCGGCGGGCTACCGGCCTGTGGGGGCGGAGGTGCTGCTCAGCCGGCCCCTTTCCGGTCAGCCCGCCCAAGAGGGTCCGCCAGCAGGGGGGACCCTCTAATGGAACTTCGCCTTGCCCGGGCCGTCCTCGACGAAGCTGCGCATGCCGGTCTCGCGGTCCTCGGTGGCGAACAGGCCGGCGAAGAGGGAGCGTTCCAGGGCCAGGCCGGTGTCCAGGTCGCTCTCCAGGCCGCGGTCCACCGCCTCCTTGGCCGCGCGCAGCGCCCAGGCGGGGCCGGCGGCGAGCTTGCCGGCCCACTCCAGGGCGGCCTGATAGACCTCGTCGGCCGGGACCACCCGGTCGACCAGCCCGATCCGCAGGGCCTCCTCGGCGCGGACCTGACGGCCGGTGAAGATCAGGTCCTTGGCCTTGGCCGGGCCGACCAGCCGGGCCAGCCGCTGGGTGCCGCCGGCCCCCGGGATCAGGCCGAGCAGGATCTCCGGCTGCCCGAGCTTGACGTTCTCGGCGACGATCCGGACGTCGGCGCAGAGCGCGAGCTCGCAGCCGCCGCCGAGCGCGTAGCCGGTGACCGCGGCCACCACCGGCTTGGGGATGCGGGCCACGGCGGTGAAGGCCTGCTGCAGCGCGGCGCCGCGCGCGACCATGTCGGTGTACGACATGCGCTGCATCTCCTTGATGTCCGCGCCCGCCGCGAACACCTTCTCGCCGCCCCAGATCACCACCGCGCGCACCTCGGGGCGCTCGGTGGCCTCCTGCGCGACCTCGCGCAGCTGGTCCTGCATGGCGATGTCCAGCGCGTTCATCGGCGGGCGGGCCAGTCGGATGGTGCCGACGGCGTCCGCGACCTCCAGGGTGACGAACCGTGTCATGGCGGGGCCTCCAGATGAGTTAACGGCGGTGAACCCTTGACGATAGCGGCCCGGGCGCTGCTAGTCTGCGGCCATGTTCCTCTTCTGTGCGTAGCCTCCCTCGCCGACCACACCCGTGACGTCACCCCGGGCCGTGGCTGTTCGGCGTTCGCTGTTCGTCCTTCCCGCAGGCTTCGCTGACCCAGATCGACTTGAGTTGAGGAACTCCCATGTCTTCGTCCTCCTACCGGGCGTTGCTGCGCATACCCGGCGCCGCGCCCGTCTTCGCCACCGCCCTCGTCGGGCGACTCTCCTACGGCACCGTCTCGCTCGCCCTGGTGCTGACGGTGCGCCACCGCACCGGCTCGTACGCCGCCGTGGGCGTGGTGCTGGCCGTCTTCGGCCTGACCTGCGCCGCGCTGGCGCCGGTGCGGGCCGCGCTGATCGACCGTCACGGGGCGCGCCGGATGCTGCCGGCGCTAAGCCTGCCGTACGGCGGGCTGCTGCTCGCGCTGACGCTGGTCAGCGGCGAGCGGGCGCTGGTCGTGCTGGCGGCGGCGGCCGGGGCGTGCGCTCCCCCGCTGGGGCCGGTGCTGCGGGCCCGCTGGAGTGAACTGCTGGGCCCGCACGGGCTGTTGGAACGCGCCTTCAGTCTGGACGCGGTGGCCGAGGAGCTGCTGTACGTCGGCGGACCGCTGCTGGTCGGGGTGGTCGGCGGCGGCGCGGGGCTGGTGCTGAGCGCCGCGCTGGTGGTCGGCGGTGCGCTGGGGCTGGCCCGGCTCACCCCGGCGCGGGCGGCCACGGCCGGGCCGCGGGACGGGGCGAGCGCGGGACAGCGCACGGGCACCGGAGCCCGGGCCGGGCGGGTGCGCGGGATCGGGCGACCGGTGGCGCTGGCCTGGGCGCTCGGGCTCGCGCTGGGCGGGCTCAGCCTGCTGCTGGTGGTCACGGTCGGCGCGCGCGGGCAGGCGGGCGCGCTCGCCTGGCTGGAGGCGGCGCTGGCGGCGGGCAGCGCGGTGGGCGGTCTGGCGCACGGCGCGGTGCGCTGGCGGCGCCCTGTGGCGGCCCGGCTGACCGCGACGGCGGCCGGGCTCGGCGGGCTGCTGGTGCTGACGGGCGGCGCCGTGAGCCTCGGCGGACTGGTCGCGGTGGCCGTGGCGGTGGCGGCGGTCGGTCTGCTGGTGAGCCCGACGCTGGCCACCGCGTACGTGCTGGCGGACCAGCGGGCGGCGGCCGAGCAGCGGACCCGGGCGGGGAGCTGGGTGAACACCGCCTTCAACGCCGGGTCGGCGCTGGGCACGGCGGCGGCCGGGCCGCTGGCCGGGCGCCTGCCGCTGCCGCTCTGCTTCGCCTGCGCGGCGGCGCCACTGGTGCTGGTCGCGCTCGCCCCGGCGTGGCGCGGGTGGCGGGCCGTCGAGCAGTCGGCACCGGCCGTCGAGCAGCCGGCGCCGGCGCGGGTCTGAGGTCCCGGGGTGTGAGACACCCCGGGGCCTCGGGTCAGCCCAGGGGCGCGGTCACGCTCAGCGTGCGGACGGCGAGGTCGATCTGGTCGTCCGTCAGGTCCGCCCGCGCCGTCAGGCGCAGCCGGGAGTAGCCGTCCGGCACGGACGGCGGGCGGAAGCAGCCCACCGCCAGCCCGGCCGCGCGGCAGGCCGCGGCCCAGGCCACCGCCTGCTCGGGGCCGGGCGCGCGGACCGAGACCACGGCCGCGTCCGGCTCGCTCGCCCGCAGGCCCGCGTCGGTCAGGCGGGCGGCCAGGGTCCGCGCGACCTCGCGGGCGCGCTCGGCGCGGGCCGGCTCGGCGCGCAGCAGGCGCAGCGCGGCCAGCGCCGCGCCGACGGCGGCGGGGGCGAGCCCGGTGTCGAAGATGAAGGTGCGCGCGGTCTCGACCAGGTGCCGGATCACCCGGCGGGGCCCGAGCACCACGCCGCCCTGGGAGCCGAGCGACTTGGAGAGCGTGGCGGTGGCCACCACGTCCGGCTCCCCCGCGAGCCCGGCGGCGGTCAGCGCGCCGCGCCCACCGGTGCCCAGCACCCCGAGGCCGTGCGCGTCGTCCACCAGCAGTGCGGCGCCGTGGGCCCGGGCGGCGGCGGCCAGCCCGGTCAGCGGGGCGGCGTTGCCGTCCACCGAGAAGACGGTGTCGCTGACCAGCAGTGCGCGCGGCTGGTGGCGCTCGGCGAGCACCGCGGCCGCCGCGCCGGGGTCGGCGTGCGGGGCCCGGTGCACGTCCGCGCGCGACAGCCGGCAGCCGTCGATCAGCGAGGCGTGGTTGTAGGCGTCGGAGACGATCAGCGTGTCGGGGTCGGTGAGCGCGGTGAGGGCGGCCAGGTTGGCCGCATAGCCGGAGGAGAAGACCAGGGCGGCCTCCACGCCGTAGAAGTCGGCCAGCTCGACCTCCAGCTCGGTGTGCAGCTCGGTGGTGCCGGTGACCAGGCGGGACCCGGTGGCCCCGGCGCCCCAGCGCAGCGCGGCCTCGGCGGCGGCCCGGGTCACCACGGGGTGGTGGGTCAGGCCGAGGTAGTCGTTGCCGGCCAGGTCGAGCACCGGGTCCTGGGCGGGGCGGCCGCGCAGTGTGCGGGTCAGGCCGGCCCGGGCGCGCAGCTCGGCGGCCTCGTCGAGCCAGTCGAAGACGGCGGCGGGCGCGCTGGTCCTTCTCGCCGTGGCGGGGTGCTGGATCATGTGCGGCAGCCTGGCACGGTGTGCGGGAGGCAGGCAATGTGCGCCCGCGCACAAGCACGGCGCGGGTGGCTGTGGAGTGGCGACAGCCGGCCCGCGGACCCGATCTTTGCCCAGCCCGACAGGCAACAGGCAAGATAGGGCGGTGACCCTCCTTGATCTGATGCCCAGGCCCGCCGACCCCGACGCGTTGTACACCACCTTCGCCGCGTGGGCCGAGGAGCGGGGCATCACGCTCTACCCCGCTCAGGAGGAGGCGCTGATCGAGCTCTTCACCGGCGCGAACGTGATCCTGGCGACCCCCACTGGGTCCGGCAAGTCCCTGGTGGCGGCGGGCGCGCACTTCGCGGCACTGGCGGAGGGCAAGCGGACCTTCTACACCGCCCCGATCAAGGCACTGGTCTCGGAGAAGTTCTTCGACCTGTGCAAGATCTTCGGCACCGAGCAGGTCGGCATGATGACCGGCGACGCGAGCGTGAACCCGACCGCGCCGATCATCTGCTGCACCGCCGAGGTGCTGGCGAACATCGCGCTGCGCGACGGCGACCGGGCCGACATCGGCCAGGTGGTGATGGACGAGTTCCACTTCTACGCCGAGCCGGACCGCGGCTGGGCCTGGCAGATCCCGATCCTGGAGCTGCCGCAGGTGCAGTTCCTGCTGATGTCGGCGACGCTGGGCGACATGCGCCGGTTCGAGGAGGACCTGACCCGGCGCACCGGGCGCCCGACCACCGTGGTGCGCTCGGTGACCCGCCCGGTGCCGCTCTTCTACGAGTACAAGCGCACCACCCTGCACGACACCCTGGAGGAGTTGCTGACGACCGGTCAGGCACCGGTCTACGTCGTGCACTTCACCCAGAAGGAGGCGGTGGAGCGGGCCCAGTCGCTGATGAGCATCAACATGTGCTCGAAGGCGGAGAAGGACGCGATCGCCGCGCTGATCGGCAACTTCCGCTTCACCACCAAGTTCGGCCGCAACCTGTCGCGCTTCGTCCGGCACGGCATCGGCGTGCACCACGCGGGGATGCTGCCCAAGTATCGCCGGCTGGTCGAACGCCTGGCCCAGGCAGGCCTGTTGAAGGTGATCTGCGGCACCGACACGCTGGGCGTGGGCGTCAACGTGCCGATCCGCACGGTGCTGTTCACCGCGCTGTCCAAGTACGACGGGGTCAAGGTGCGGGTGCTGCGGGCCCGGGAGTTCCACCAGATCGCCGGGCGGGCCGGGCGGGCCGGCTTCGACACGGTGGGCCAGGTGGTCGCGCAGGCGCCCGAGCACGTGGTGGAGAACGACAAGGCGCTCGCCAAGGCCGGCGACGACCCGAAGAAGAAGCGCAAGGTGGTGCGCAAGAAGGCGCCGGAAGGTTTCGTCGGCTGGACCGAGGAGACCTTCGAGCGCCTGATCGCCGCCGAGCCCGAACCGCTGGTCTCCCGGTTCCGGGTCAGCCACGCGATGCTGCTCGCGGTGATCGGCCGCCCCGGCAACGCCTTCGAGGCGATGCGCAAACTGCTCACCGACAACCACGAGGACCGCTCCGCCCAGCGCCGTCACATCCGTTCGACGATCGCCATCTACCGTTCGCTGCTGGCCGGCGGCGTGGTGGAGCGGCTGGCCGAGCCGGACGCCGACGGGCGGATCGTGCGCCTGACCGTCGACCTGCAGGAGAACTTCGCGCTCAACCAGCCGCTGTCCACCTTCGCGCTGGCCTCCTTCGAGCTGCTCGACACCGAGTCGCCCAGCTACGCGATGGACGTGGTCTCGGTGGTCGAGGCGACCCTGGACGACCCGCGCCAGATCCTGGCCGCGCAGCAGAACAAGGCGCGCGGCGAGGCGATCGGGGAGATGAAGCGCGACGGGATCGAGTACGAGGAGCGGATGGAGCGCCTGCAGGAGGTGACCTATCCCAAGCCGCTGGAGGAGCTGCTCAACCACGCCTACGAGGTGTACCGGCGGGCCCACCCGTGGATCGGCGACTACCAGCTGCAGCCCAAGTCGGTGGTGCGCGACCTGTTCGAGCGCGCCATGAACTTCACCGACTACGTCGGCCACTACGACCTGGCCCGCACCGAGGGCATCGTGCTGCGCTACCTGGCCGGCGCCTACAAGGCGTTGGAGCAGACCGTCCCCGAGGACAGCAAGACCGAGGCGCTCAAGGACGTGATCGCCTGGCTGGGCGAGCTGGTCCGCCAGGTCGACTCCAGCCTGCTGGACGAGTGGGAGCAGCTCGCCAACCCCACCGAGGAGGACGAGGACGAGCGCGAGGTGGAGAGCCGGCCGCTGCCGGTCACCGCCAACGCGCGCGCCTTCCGGGTGCTGGTGCGCAACGAGATGTTCCGCCGGGTGGAGCTGTGCGCGCTCGAACGCTACCGGGAACTGGGCGAGTTGGACGGCGAGGACGGCTGGGACGCGGACCGCTGGGCGGACGCGATGGACGCCTACTACGAGGAGCACGACAACCTGGGCACCGGGCCCGACGCCCGCGGTCCCCGGATGCTGCTGATCGAGGAGGACGAGGCGGACGGCAGCTGGCGGGTGCGGCAGATCTTCGACGACCCGGCGGGCGACCACGACTGGGGGATCAGCGCGGTGGTCGACCTGTTCGGCTCGGACGCCGAGGGCCGGGCCGTGCTGCGGGTCACCGCGGTCGACCGGCTGGGCTGAGGCCCTGACGCCGAGCGGGGGCTGACGATCCGTCAGCCCCCGCTCCGGCGTTGCCGCACCGGCCGGTCAGCTCCAGATGAAGGCGGCGTCCACCGTGTAGGAGGCCGCGTGGGTGGCCTGGTCGAGGTCCTGCTGATCCTGCGTGGTGACCGGGCTGTGCCCGTCCACGAAGCGGGAGCTGGTCACCGTGACGTAGTGCCGCACCGCCTCCACCTTGGGCGGCTGGTCGGCCTTGGCCGTGCCCCCCGGCGGGGCGACGGGCGTGGGCCCGCCGGGCGCCGGGGCGGTTCCGGAGCCGGGTGCGGCGGCAGCGGGCGAGGCCGCGGCGAAGGTGCCGTCCGCCTGCACCCACCTGACCACGCTGCCCTGCCCGCGCATCAGCTGGGCCACCTTGGCGCTGGCCTGGTCGCTGGCGAACCGCAGCACCGTCGAGCTGGTCAGCACCTTGCCGTCCTGACGGCTGAACTCGACCGCCAGATAACCCTGGCAGCTCTGGTCCTGCAGGACGTTCTGGGCCGCGTCCTGCAGGGCCTGCGCGCAGTCCGGACCCTGCCGGGCCCCGGCGAGCCGGCCCTTGTAGGCCTCCAGGTCGATCGGCCGGGCCGCCGGGAAGAGGCGGTTCACGTCGAACGGGTTGGGGTTCTCCGAGGAGGCCGGCAGCGGGCCGCCGACCACCGAGGGCGACGGGAGGTCCTTGCTGGAGGGGCCGAGCCCGGGCAGCCAGTCGCCGGGGTGCGGCGTGGAGACGATCCAACCGCCGGCGCCGAGCGCGACCACCGTGACGGACCCGACCAGCAGCCGCCTGGGACCGCCACGCACACCGCTTCTGACTCGGCTCGGCGCGTCATCGGAGCCGGCGGGTATCGGGTGGGAGTCCCCCTGCGTGGTCATGGCGAGATTCTAAGCAGCCGCTCGGCCGCGCAGGTCAGCGGGGATCCGTCAGAAGCAGGGCGGAGCGCCGGAGCTGACGGTGCGCGGGGCGGCGTCCCCGGGAGGACACTCAGGAGGCGGCGGGTCACGGCCTTCCGCGCCGGGCCCGCTCCCAGCCTCCGGCCAGGAAACCCGCAGCCCACGGGCGAGTGATCGGGGGCGAACGATCCCTTTTGGCGCCACTGTGACAACTCGCACACCCGCACGGCGATCTTCTGGCCGATTCGCTATGGCGCCGCTCAAGGTCGTCCGGGCAGGATCAGGTCCATGGATCTGCTCGACACCCTCATCGCCAAAGGCCTGAACCGCGAGCTCCCCACCCGGGAGGAGGCTCTGGCCGTCCTGGCCACCACCGACGACCAACTGCTCGACGTGGTCGCGGCCGCCGGTCGGGTGCGCCGGCAGTGGTTCGGCCGCCGGGTCAAGCTCAACTACCTGGTCAACCTGAAGAGCGGCCTGTGCCCCGAGGACTGCTCGTACTGTTCGCAGCGCCTCGGCGCCGACACGGGCATCCTCAAGTACACCTGGCTGAAGCCGGATCAGGCCGCCGAGGCCGCCACCGCCGGGGTCCAGGGCGGCGCCAAGCGGGTCTGCCTGGTGGCCAGCGGGCGGGGGCCGACGGACCGCGACATCGACCGGGTCACCAACACCATCGCGGCGATCAAGGAGCAGGAGCCGGCCGTCGAGATCTGCGCCTGCCTGGGCCTGCTCTCCGACAACCAGGCCGAGCGGCTGCGGGCGGCCGGTGTGGACGCCTACAACCACAACCTGAACACCTCCGAGGGCACCTACGGCGACATCACCACCACCCACACCTACGCGGACCGGGTGGACACCGTGCAGAAGGCGCACGGCGCGGGCCTGTCGGCCTGCTCCGGCCTGATCGCGGGCATGGGCGAGAGTCCCGAGGACCTGGTCGACGTGGTCTTCGCGCTGCGCGAGCTGGGCTCGGACTCGGTGCCGGTCAACTTCCTGATCCCGTTCGAGGGCACCCCGCTGGCCAAGGAGTGGCACCTCACGCCGCAGCACTGCCTGCGGATCCTGGCGATGGTCCGCTTCGTCCACCCGGACTCCGAGGTGCGGATCGCCGGTGGGCGCGAGCTGCACCTGCGCACCCTGCAGCCGCTGGGCCTGCACATCGCCAACTCGATCTTCCTGGGCGACTACCTGACCAGTGAGGGCCAGGCCGGCCAGGCCGACCTCGACATGATCAAGGACGCGGGCTTCGAGGTCGAGGGCCAGGGCGAGCGGACGCTGCCCCGCCACCGGTCCGAGCTGGCCGAACAGGCCGCGCAGGCCGGCGGCTGCGGCGGTCACGGTGCGGCGGCGGGCGGCTGCGGCGGCCACGACGCAACGGCCACGGGCGGCGGCTGCGGCAGCCACGGCCAAGCGGCCGGCGGCGGCTGCGGGCCGTGCGGGCAGAGCGCGCCGGACGCCCGGGAGGCCGAGCGGACCGAGCAGACCGAGCAGACCGAACTGACCGAACCCGGGAACGAGCTCCGCTCCGACCTGGTGCGGGTCCGACTGCGTGGCGCGGGCACCGAGCTCGCCCCGAACGCCTGAGGCCTGCCGTGATGGACACCTCTGCCCTGCTCGCCCTCGACCGGGCGCACGTCTGGCACCCCTACGGACCGATGCCCGGCACGCAGTCGCCCCACGTGGTGGAGTCGGCCGCGGGCGTACGCCTGCGACTGGCCGAACCGGCGGGCGGACACCGCGAGTTGGTGGACGGGATGTCCTCCTGGTGGGCGGCGGTGCACGGCTACAACCACCCGGTTCTCAACGAGGCGATCCGCGAGCAGCTGGGCCGGATGAGCCATGTGATGTTCGGCGGGCTCACCCATGAGCCCGCCGTCCGGCTGGCCGGCACGCTGGTGGAGATCACCCCCGAGCCGCTGCGGCACGTCTTCCTGGCCGACTCCGGCTCGGTCGCGGTCGAGGTCGCGATGAAGATGTGCCTGCAGTACTGGCAGTCGATCGGGCGGCCCGCCAAGCAGCGCCTGCTCACCTGGCGCGGCGGCTACCACGGCGACACCTTCCACCCGATGTCGGTCTGCGACCCCGAGGGCGGGATGCACCAGTTGTGGGGCGGCGTGCTGCCCCGTCAGCTCTTCGCCGCCGAGCCGCCGGCCGGCTTCGACACCGAGGTCGACCCCCACTACGCGGCCGCCCTGGCCGAGCTGATCGAACGCAACGCCGGGGAACTGGCCGCCGTGATCGTGGAGCCGGTCGTGCAGGGCGCCGGCGGGATGCGCTTCCACTCCCCCGGCTACCTGCGGCTGCTGCGCGAACTGTGCGACCGGCACGACGTGTTGCTGATCTTCGACGAGATCGCCACCGGCTTCGGCCGCAGCGGCGCGCTGTTCGCCGCCGACCACGCGGGCGTCAGCCCCGACGTGATGTGCCTGGGCAAGGCGCTGACCGGCGGCTACCTGACCATGGCCGCCACCCTGTGCACCAGCAGGGTGGCCGACGGGATCAGCCGGGGTGAGGTGCCGGTGCTCGCGCACGGGCCGACCTTCATGGGCAACCCGCTGGCGGCGGCCGTGGCGAACGCCTCGATCGGCCTGCTGCTCGGCCAGGACTGGCAGCGGGAGGTCAAGCGGATCGAGACCGGCCTCCAGGAGGGCCTGGCAGCGGCCCGCGAGACGCCCGGCGTCGCGGACGTGCGGGTGCTCGGGGCGATCGGCGTGGTCCAGCTCGACCACCCGGTCGACGTCCGGGCGGCCACCGAGGCGGCGGCCCGCGAGGGCGTGTGGCTGCGGCCGTTCCGCGACCTGATCTACACCATGCCGCCCTACATCACGGGCGAGGAGGACCTCGCCCGGATCGGCGCGGCGGTACGCGCGGCGGCGGTGGCGGGATGAGCCGGACAGCCCAGAGCGGCCGGACCGCCCGGAGCGGCCGGCGACCGAATGCACGACGGATGAACGAGGTGGGTCAGTGAGTCGGGTGCTGTTCGTGACCGGGACCGGCACCGAGGTCGGCAAGACCGCGGTGACGGCGGCGGTGGCCGCGCTCGCGGTGCGCGCCGGGCTGCGCACCGCGGTGCTCAAGCCGGGCCAGACCGGCGTGGCGCCGCAGGAGCCCGGGGACGCGCAGGAGGTGGCACGCCTGGTCGGGACCGGCGCCCCGCTGACCATCCGCGAGCTGGTCCGCTACCCCGAGCCGCTCTCCCCGGAACGGGCCGCGCTGCGGTCCGGGCTGCCGTTTCTGATGGTGCCTCAGTTCATCGCGGCAGTAGAGGAGTTGACCGCCTCCCACGACCTGGTGCTGGTCGAGGGAGCCGGCGGCCTGCTGGTCCGCTACGACACCGACGGCCTGACCCTGGCCGACCTGGCGCAGGCCGTGGACGGCGCCGAGCTGCTCCTGGTGGCCTCGCCGGGCCTGGGCACGCTCAACACCACCACCCTGACCGCCGAGGCGGTGCGGGCCCGCAAGCTGGCCATCGCCGGTGTGGTGGTGGGCAGTTGGCCCAGCGAGCCGGACCTGGCCACCCGCTGCAACGTCACCGACCTGCCGATCGCCGCCGGCGCCCCGCTGCTCGGCGCGCTGCCGACGGGCGCGCCGCAGGCGGCGGACTTCACCGAGCTGGCGGCCGCCTGCCTGGCGCCGGCCCTCGGCGGACGGTGGAACGCGGCGGCGTTCACGGCAGCCCAGGCGTAGACCCGCCCTCGCGCCCCTGGGCCGCACGGCGCCGACGCCCTGACGGCGCCGGTCCGGGCCGGCCACTCAGCCCGAGGGCTCCGAGAGCCGCCACACCGTGGTGCGCTTGACCGCGCTGTCCTCCAGATCGGCCAGCACCGGCACCTCGTACTCGGCGACGGCCGTGAAGCGCTCGCGCGGCAGGTAGGCCCGCCCCGGGTCGCCGACCAGCACCAGCGCGCCCCGGGCGTGCGCGCGCTCCAGGAAGGGCAGGAAGCGGGCCGCCATCGCGCGCTCGTAGAAGACGTCCCCGGCCAGTACCACCTCCGCCGGCGCACCGTCCCCGTCCAGCAGGTCCGCGCACTCGGCCGCGATCCGCACACCGTTGGCCGCGGCGTTGAGCCCGATCGCCGCCACCGCGTAGGCGTCGATCTCCGCGGCCCGCACGGTGCGCGCGCCGCTGCGTGCCGCGGCCACCCCCACCAGCCCCGAGCCGGCCGCCAGGTCGAGCACCGCCCGTCCGGCCACCGCCTGCGGGTGGTCGAGCACGTACCGGGCGACCCCGAGCCCGCCCGCCCAGGCGAAGGCCCAGAACGGCGGCGGCAGCCCGATCCGGCCGCGCGCCGACTCGGTCCGCTCCCACAGCTCGATCGCCTCCTGCGCCATGTGCAGGCTGATCTCCGGGACGAAGGGGACGACTCCGAGCCGGGTCTGTGCGCGCACGAACTCCTCGTTCGCGCACAGGGCGGGCTGCTCCGGGCACTGGGCCGGCGGGCTGACGAGATCGGACATGGTGCGTTCCTCTGCTCGTGACGTGCTACTGACATGCTTGCGCAGTGCCGCTCACCCGGCGGCGCCCGGCGGTTGAGCCGACCCTAGTGCACACCCCGGGGTTCGCCTCGCATCGCCTGACGCTCCGTCAGCTCACTCGGCCCCGCTCCGGCCTCGCTCCGGCCCCGCTCCGGCCCCGCTCCGCACCGGTCGAGCCCCGCTCCGCACCGGTCCGTTCCCGCACGGCCCCGGCCCGGCCCGGGCGGTGGCGGCCGCTAGGTCAACTTTCGATACCGAACCATTCATGAGCTGCGCATTTACTCGCGACCACGATGCCTCGCGGGTACGATCCGGCTGACGCCCTCCGGCGTGCGGTGCTCCCAGCGGCGCCGCCGGACGGCCCGTGCCGCGGAGCAACGGAGCTCACCGCGCACTTGTCACCGCGCGCCACCTGCAGTCGCGCGAACGCGGAAAGGCAGCGACTTGGCGGATCGGCTCACCGGAGGGGACTCCTCGCTGCTGCGTCGGATCAACGCCGCGGTCACCCTGCGCGCGCTGCGCGACGGGCAGGCCGTCACGCTGACCCAGCTGGTCGGCGACACCGGCCTGTCCCGGCCGACCGTCGAGGGCGTGATCGAGGGCCTGATGGAGTCCGGCCTGGTCGCCGAGGTGGACCAGGCCCAGGAGAGCGGCCGCCAGCGCGGCCGTCCGGCCCGCTGGTTCCGGTTCCGCGCCGAGGCCGGGCACATCCTGGGCATCGAGATCGGGGTCCACGTCATCCGCGTGGTGCTGGCCGATCTGACCGGACGCCAGATCGGCACCTTCGCGCGCCTGGTCGACGAGACGCTCGACGCCGAGGAGCGCCTGGGCGCCGCCCGCGCCGCCGTCGCCGAGGTGCTGCGCAAGGCCGGCGTCTCGCGCGACAACCTGTGGGCGGTCGGGGTGGGCACCCCCGGCATCGTGGACCGCGACGGCTCGGTGCGCCTGGGCACCGCGATGCCCGGCTGGACCGGCCTCGACCTCGGCGCCCGGCTGCGCCGCTCGTTCCGCTGCCCCGTGCTGATCGAGAACGACGCCAACCTGGCCGCCATCGCCGAGCACTGGCAGGGCGCGGCGGTCGGCATGGGCGATGTGGTCTTCGTGCTGGCCGGCCTGAGCCCCGGCGCCGGGTCGCTGATCAACGGGCGGCTGCACCGCGGCTTCGGCGGCGCGGCCGGCGAGATCGGCGCGCTGCACCTGCTCGGCCAGGAGGCCACCCCCGAGCGCCTGCTCTCCACCGGCGCCAAGCCGCTGGACCCGCTGGACGAGGCGGCCGTGGCCCGGGTGCTGGCCCTGGCCCGGGAGGGCGACGCGGTGGCCCAGGTGGCGATGGACCGCTTCCTGCAGCGCCTGGTGCACGACGTCGCGGCCCTGGTCCTGGCCATCGACCCGCAGTTGGTGGTGATCGGCGGCTGGGCGGCCGGGCTGGACGACGTCCTCTCGCCACTGCGCGAGCAGCTGGCGCTGTACTGCCTGCGGGCGCCGGAGGTGGCGCTCTCCACGCTGGGCGAGGACGTGGTGGCCCTGGGAGCGCTGCGGGTGGCGCTGGACCAGGTCGAGGAGCAGCTCTTCGCGGTGGACCAGCCGACCTCCCGCGGCTGAACGCGAACGGCCGAGGGCCGGGCCCCTTCCTGGGGGGTCCGGCCCTCGGGCCTCGCTCATGGAGCTTCGAGGCTCATGGAGCTTCGAGGTTCAGGAGGCGGTGCGCACCGGCGCCACCGGGGTGACCTCGACCAGGCCGGTCTCACCGAAGGTCAGCCGGCAGGTGTCGGCACGGTAGGTCGAGACCGCGAGCGCGGCCAGCCGGCCGCCCGAGGCGTACTGGGTGGTGACCACCAGGACCGGCGTGCCCGGCGGGCGCTGCAGCAGCACGGCCTCCTCGGCCTCGGCCACACCGAGCTCCACGGCCCGCGAATCGCCGTCCATGGTGAGCCGCTCCAGCCGGCGCAGCACCGAACGGGCCTGGTCCTCGGACTCCGCCGGCGCACCCGACAGCCGGATCTCGGGCAGCTGGGCCAGCACCGACTCCGGCACGTGCAGGGACTCGGTGGCCACCGTCTGCCCCTGCTCGACCCGCACCCGGCGCACCGTGTGCACCGTCTCGCCCACCGGGACGCCCAGCGCCTTGGCCAGCCGCTCGGCCGCGGGGCCGCTGACGCAGTCGACCGTGTGCCAGGACTGCTCGCGGCTGCCACCGGGCCAGCCCTCCTCGCGCCGGCTCACCGGCACGCCCACCCGCGGGGCGGCGACCAGGGTGCCGATGCCGCGGCGGCGGACCAGCCGGCCCTCCAGCTCCAGCTGGTCCAGGGCCTGGCGCAGGGTGGCCCGGGCCACGCCGAAACGGGCGGACAGCTCGCGCTCGTTGGGGATCACCTCACCGATGGAGAACTCCGAGTCGATGGCGCGCAGCAGCACCGTGCGCAGGTGCCAGTACTTCGGCTCCGGTACCGCCGTGAGCTGAGCTGTCCCCACCGTGTCCTCCACCCTGGCCCGCGATCGGCCGCTGTGGACGGGACCGCCGGCATCCTGAAGGACAGGGTGCGCCCCGGCCACACCGGCGCGTATCACCAGGTGGGGGCGCGGACTTTATCCGTCCTTCTTTATTAAAGGTCTTTGCAGTAAGCGACCCTAGGCTGCCCGCCGGGAGATGGTCAAGACCAATGACAAGCCTTGACGAGCCCGAAACACCCAGCAAACTCTCAGGCCTCACGACCCCCACCCACCCCACCTCCCGCGCCCCTCCCCCAAGCTGCCGTGATCCCCTGCCGACGCCCGGTAGGCTGCCCAGGTGACTGTGGTAACGACTGTGAATGTGAACGGGATTCGAGCCGCCGCCAAGAAGGGCTTCCTGGAGTGGCTCGCCGCCACCGAGGCGGACGTGCTCTGCCTGCAGGAGGTGCGCGCCGAGAGCGGCCAACTGCCGCCCGAGCTGCGCGAACTGCCGGGCTGGCACGCCGTCTGGGCCTCGGCCGCGGCCAAGGGCCGGGCCGGCGTGGCGGTCCTGTCGCGCACCGAGCCGCAGCGCACCCGGATCGGGTTCGGCTCGACCGAGTTCGACAGCTCCGGCCGGTACGCCGAGATCGACCTGCCCGGACTCACCGTCGCCAGCCTCTACCTGCCCTCCGGCGAGGTCGGCACCGAGCGCCAGGACGAGAAGGAACGCTTCATGGCGGAGTTCCTCGTCCACCTCACCGACCTGCGGGCCCGCGCCGCCGCCGACGGCCGCGAGGTGGTGGTCTGCGGCGACTGGAACATCGCGCACCGGGAGGCCGACCTCAAGAACTGGAAGGCCAACCAGAAGTCCGCCGGCTTCCTGCCCGAGGAACGCGCCTGGCTCGGCCGCGTCCTCGACGAGGCCGGCTACGTCGACGTGGTCCGCCGTCTCCACCCCGACCAGGAGGGCCCCTACAGCTGGTGGTCCTACCGCGGCCGCGCCTTCGACAACGACTCGGGGTGGCGGATCGACTATCTGATGGCCAGTCAGGGACTTGCGGACACCTGCGTCTCCGCCCGCGTCGAGCGCGCCGCCTCCCACGCCGAGCGGTGGTCCGACCACGCACCGGTGACCGCCGAGTTCGACCTCGGTCAACTCCCCCAGCGCTGACGGCAGATCGAGCGACCGGTTTCGGCTACCTCGGTCGGGGCCAGGCCGGGCGGCTGACCCGGCCGGAGTATCGGTCGGCTGCACCGTGCGCCTGGAGCAGGGGCCCGCCACCGGCCTGGTGCGGTGGCGGGCCTGACGGCTTTCCTTACCCGGGGGTCGCGCTCGACCCCGTGCCGTTCCAGTTCGTTGCGTCGTCGGCCAGTGCGTGGCGCTGTGCGGAGCTGCCGGACGAACGGACCGGCGCTCCGTTCGGGAGGGCATTTCCGGGGGGCCCGCTCAGGATGAACGTCAGTGTCAGCGTGGCGAAAACAAAGCACAGGCGCAAGGACATGGCTGAGTTGCGAAGGATCACGGGGAATATCCATTCTTGTCCGTTTCCGAGCTGCGCGCCGCCGGAAGGCCGCCGCGATGCGTCATCCTGGCAGATCGCGGTCAATACGCGATCAATACGCAGGTCGGGCGGTGCATTTGATGTCTCGTCAGGACGTGTGACCGGAGCGCGGGCGCGGTGGACCACACCGGGACGGCGGGCGCGGGTCGATCGTGCCTATCGCGGTACCGGTGGACCGGTGAGCGGTTCCGTCCGGTACCGGTGACACCGGACGGAACCGGACGGAACCGGACGGTGTCCGGCGCGTATCGATGTCCCGTTGATCAGCAGTTGATCGCCGTGAGCCACTATGGCGGAGCCACCGGTTGGTGGCACGACTCACTGCATCGGGCGCTCGGCCGCCGATCTCTCTCGTGAGCTTTCCCGCCGATGTCATTCATGGATTGCACTAAGAATTGGGTGGCTGTATGGACACTCCCGCGCAGCTTTTCGTCCGGCCAGATCCCCCAACCGTCCATGACGACGGCGCGTTGCCGTTTCCCCGGCATGCCGCCGGTTCAAGGGAGGGAGTTGGGGTGAAGTCGGCGTACAGGACACGACCGCACAGCGGAACGCCTCGTCCGGGTGCTGACCGGTGCACGGTCCCCGAGGCCGGTCTCACGCAGCTGAACCTCCTGGGGCCGCTCGAGATCCACGTGTCGGGCGTCGCCATGTCACCGGGAGGAGCGAAGTCGCAGATCCTTTTCGCCTACCTGTGCCTCCATGCCAACCGGCACGTCTCGATCAGCAACATCATCGAGGCCACCTGGGGGGAGGAGCCGCCGACGAGCGCGAGGAAGAACGTGCAGCTGTACGTCAGTCGGTTGCGCAGGCAGGTCGAGGACGCGGCCGACGTGCACCTGGTCACGACGGGCGACGGCTACCAGCTTTCGGCCGAAGCCGGCCAGGTGGACCTGGAGCGGTGCCAGCGGTTGTGGCGGCTCGGCAAGGAGAGTTTCGACAACGGCGCGCTCACGCAGGCGCGCGGGCACTTGCGCGAAGCGATCCAGCTGTGGCGGGGCAGGCCCCTCAGCGGCCTCACCGGGACCCTGGTCATGCAGGCCGAGGCCGCGAGGCTGGAACAGTTCCGGCTCGGCCTGCTGATGAAGTACTTCCAGGCACAGCTCGCGGACGACCAGCACGTCGAAGTGATTCCCGAACTCCTTGCCGCGGTCACCGCCTATCCCTACCAGGAGCGACTGCGTGCCGATCTCATGCTGGCCCTGTGGCGGTCCGGGCAGCGCCACGCCGCGCTCGCCACCTACCGCGAGGCGTATCAGCTCCTGGCCGACGAGCTGGGAATCACTCCGGGACGCCGGCTGGAGGCGCTGCACCAGGCGATCCTGGCCGACGACGCCGAACTGGTCAGTGATCTGACGGCGGACCGGAACATCTGCCCATGACGCCGGCGAGCCGGGGGCCGGGTGCTGTCCGCAGGGCTGCTCCGACGCGGGTCACAAACCGCGTTCCGTACCGCCCGTCCCGTACGCGCACCGGCCCGGCGCCTTCTCTCAGATCGTCTCAGCTGCTCCCCGCGACCACGACGTCGTCGACGAAGCGGCCCCCGAAGTCTCCCTTCCACACCGCGCTCAGCGGCGGCAGCCCCTCCAGCACCCCGGCCGCGGCGAGGGCGAGGAGCAGCTCTGTCATCACCTGGCGGGTCAGCGCGGCGCCCAGACACGCGTGCCGACCGCGCCCGAACGCGACATGGCGAGCCCCGGTCCGGTCGGTGCGGAACGTGTCCGGCTCCGCGAACCTCCTCGGGTCGCGGTTGGCCGCCACGAGTACGAGGACCACCCGCGACTCGGCCCGTACGGTGTGGCCGTGGAGGGTCATGTCGTTCAGTGCGCGTCGCGTGGCCAGGTGGAAGGGCGTGACCAGCCTCAGCGCCTCGTCCACGGCGCCGTCGCAGTCCGCCTCGAAGTCGATCTCGACGCCCTCCGGCCCGGTCACCGCCTCCAGCAGGCGGGCGACAGCCGAGGCGGTGGGTTCCAGCGCCCCGCTGACGAGCTGGGCGTACACCGCGGTGGCGTCCAGGAGGTCCAGGGATCCGTCGGACAGGGCACGGCTCAGTGCCGTGGCGAGGACTCCCCGCGGTTCCCGACAGCGTTGCGCGACGAGCCCGGTCAGCTCGTCGAGAGCCTTCTCCGCGCGGAGTCCGATGGCAGTGTCGTACGTCTCGATCGGCCCGACCTCCAGAATGCGGCCGGCGCAGTCGGCCAGCTCCGCCAAGGCGTCCGGCCGCTCGTCGAGCAAGCGGCACAGACCCGCCTCCAGCGCCGGCCTGACCACGGCGGAGAACAGCCTGTCGGGCGCCACCGCGGAACCGGTCGCCGCGACGGATTCCGCCACCGCGGCGACCACCTGCTGCACGGCGTCGGACGTGAACAGGGGCAGGAGCAGACGCCTCATGCCCGTGTGCCGCGGCGGGTCGGAGAACACGGGCCAGCGGTCGATGAACTCCGTCACTCGCCAGTACGTGTCCTCCTGCTCCTCCGTCAGGCCGGGTGGGCAGTAGGTCTCGACCTGCGCACCGAGCCGGGGATCGCGAAGCAGCTCGTACACGTCGTCATAGCGCGTCACGTACCAGGTGCTCGTGCTCTCGTCCCAGGCCACACCGTGTGACTCGCGCAGTTCGTCGAACCACTTGATCGGCGACACTTCCCGGTCCGTGCGAGCCGGCATCACCCCAGCCCCTGTCGTGGGGTCGGTCATCTCCGTCCATCCTTTCCCGTCCATGGGTTTTTCGGCAGCCGGCCCACTGCCGGGCTCCTAGAGCACCGACCGGTCGGCGAGCAGGTAGTTGCCCAACTCCCGGCGCGCCTCGGTCGATTCCGGCGCGGCGGCATAGGTGGTGGTGATCTGCCGCCGTCGGTCGCGACCACCGAACGACGCGTGGTAGGAGTGCGGGTCGAAGGCGATGAGGTCACCCGGGGCGGACTCGACGGCGAAAGCAGGCACCTCGGTGTTCTCCAAGCCGAGGAAATGGAGCGGATTCGCCAGCTCCGCGGCGACCGTGTCCCAGCTCCCGCCCCGCCGGTGCGTGCCCGGGATGATCCGCAGCGCTCCGGTGCCGCTGCCGAGCGGTTCCAGGTACTGAACGATCTTGAGCAGCCGCAGCGCACGGTGGTTGCCGTCCCGATGCCAGTAGCTGGCACCGTCGTACCGGACCCCGTCCCCGCCGACGTAGGCCACGTCGCCGCCCAGCAGCCGGCGTGCCAGCCGGGGGCAACGGCCGTCCGCGAGCAGAAGCTCCTGGAGCACCTCGCTGCGCTCGGCGATCCGGGCGACGCCCGCGCGTCCTTGTCGGCCGACCACCGGAAAGTTCGCGAAGACGTCCTCGAAGGCATCGGAGATCGCCGGCACGACGTCGTTCTGCACACCGCGCAGGTGCAGGAACCCGAACGTCCTGAAGCGTGCGACCTCGGCGTCCGTCACTGACAGAGTGGTGAGGCTCATCCGATGGGCACCGATCCCGAGACGTAGCGGTTGAGGAAGTAACGGCGGGTGTCGCGTTGTTCGGCCGCGGTCACCGGCTCACCGACACAGTTGAACGCCAGCTGTCGACGCACACTGCCGTGCCAGGCCGCGTGCAGGACGTTCGTGTCGAAGACGATGACGTCACCGGGCCGGGACTCGACCACCACCGCGGGAACCTCACCGCCGGCGAGGCCGAGATCCTCCTCGTGCCGGATGACGTGCCGGGTCGGCTCGCCGAGCCAGCCGTTGTCCGCCCGGTGCGATCCCGGGACGAAGCGCAGCGCTCCCGTGTCGTGCGTGGTGGCGTCGAGGTAGAGAACGAAGCGCAGGAACGGCGTCTCGTAGAACCCGTCCGAGTGCCAGTACGAGTCACCCACAAGGATGTTGGCGTCGCTGGTGATGATCTGATGGTCGCGCTCGAAGAACGCCCCGCAGATTCCGCGTACCAGGTCCGACCCGCAGACCAGCCCGAGTTCGGGCATCTCGGCGAGGACGTCGAACTTCGTCACCCGCTCGTCCGGTACGCCGTCCGCCGGCAGGCTCATCGTCCGGTCGAACGCGGTTCGCAGCTCGGCGACGGTTTCCGAGGCGGCGCCGCGGAGGTGGGCGAAGCCGAACACCGCCAGCTGGCGGGCCACTTCAACCTCACGCGGCGACATGGGCTCCCCCGGGCGAAGGACGCTGACCGGGGAACGACGTCCAGAGCGGCCCCGGCTCGTAGTCGTGCATCTGCTCCCTGTCCCGGGGACCGATGACCACGGCCTCGGGGGCGAAGATCTCGTGTATCTCGGAGATCCTGGCGGCGATCGACTCCGCTTCGCTGCCCGCTGGTGCGGCGTGCAGCCGCGAACCGCCCGAGAAGAGGCTGCGGATCACGAGGCGGTAGTCGGCGAGCAGCGCGAGCGTGCTCGTGTCCTGCGGATCCAGCTGGTCCGCCTCGCACATGATCAGGCTTCCGGCCGGCAGCCGGCCGGCGATCTGAGGCAGACTCACCTCCGGCAGGAGCACACTGACGCCGATGTGGTCCGCCTGTCCCGTTTCGGAGCAGTGCCTGGCGAACGCGGCGAAGTCGATGTCCGAGACCCGGGTCGGTTCGGGGTTGTGCACGAAGGCGACCTCGACGTGGTCGCGCCCCAGCCGCTTCAGGCTTCCCTGCAGGGACTTGACCAGCCCCTCACGGCTGTAGTCGAGCGTGGGCAGGGGCGTGGTGATGTCGACGCCGACCTTGGTCCACACCGAGGCGTCACCGGGAAGGTGGACGCCGAGGTCTTCCTCCGCCCTCCCGCGGGCATACGCGGGAGCGGTGTCGAAGGTACGGAACCCCTGTGCGATCGCGCCTTCGATGAAGTCCCGGCTCTCGTCGGTGTCGCGGCCCAGAACCATCAGGCCGTTGAACGATCCGGAGCAGCGCATGGTGCCGACGACGACTGCCGGCCCGTCCTGCGTCGTGTTCATGGTCGCCTCATCCCTCGCGAGTTTCCGGACGGCAGATCGCCATGCAGGCGAGCCCGGTGGTGGGCGGTTCGCAGAACGACCGCTCGAGTGCTGCGCCGATCTCCTGTCGCGTCGCGAAGACCGACACCTGCCGAGAGCTGTCGTAGGGGCAACGGCGCAGGAACCCGTCGGCGGACAGATACAGCCGCTCGGACTCGCAGGAGCGCGCCACCTCGCCGTGCAACCACGCGTGATAGTCCGACACCACCGCGGTCAGCTGCTCCGACATGCCGAAGAACGTGGAAATCAGCTCCAGGTCGCGCTCGAGTTCGGGATTCTCGAACCGGAACGTCGGCGACGGCAGAAGCGGGCTGACCTCGACCGGCACCTCCGCGGCCTCGGCCACGGCGGCGATCGCCTTCAGATCGTCCTCGTCCAGGCCGCAGGCGGTGACGTGCAGGCTCGCCCGACGATGCCCCAGCGCCTCGAAGACCGCAGGAGTCGAGGAGATCGTCCGGCCGGTGCGGCCCAGTTCCTCCGCCTTGCGGCTGTCGGCGGAAACGGTGATGTGACTGAGCATGCCCGCCACTTCGGCGAGCGCATCGAGCCGCGGCCCGGTCCTGGCGGCGGTGACCGCCGAGGCCCGAAAACCGAACTGGACGGCCACGCGGACGAGTTGGCCGAACTCGGGGTGGTCCGTCGGTTCACCACCCGACAGGCACAGCTCCTCGACGCCGACCTCGCGCAGACGGGACAGGGCCCGGGCGTAGGTGTCGAGGCTCAGCACGTCGCGTCCGACGTCGGCCCGGAAGCAGAACCGGCAGTTCACCGCGCAGTTGTCGGCCGTCGAGATCAGCACCCCGCGGAATGCCCCATACCGGTCGGTCACTGCAACCCCGTCTGGTCGGTGAGTGCGAGTTGGAGGCCCACCTGGAAGAAGTCGCACATCTGCGGGTCGGGCTCGGGGTTCTTGCGAAGGGCGACGTCGTTGCGGGACGGACCACCGCAGACGGCAGCGGCAGGGCACTCCCCGCACTGCTTGACCGGCAGCAGGTCCTTCCCCGCCCCCGCCAACAACTCCGGGTGATCGCGGAGTTGGCTGATCGGGAAGATGAACGACTCGTCGCGCCAGTTGAGGTCGAGGATGGAGATCCGCCCGCGCGACAGCAGCGCGGCGTTGAGGCCGCCGTCCTGCTGGATGTGTTCGTACAGCTTCGGCAGGCGCGTATCCAGTGCCTGGTAGATGCGGTCGAGCGAGGAGAACAGCATGGCGCCGCGGGACAGGGCCAGCAGCCGCGAACGGAAGACCGCGCGGGACAGGGCCTCGCCGTCGACGTGCCAGCGGCCGGAGATCGGTATCGGTGTGTTGACGTAGATGAAGTTGATGCCGAGCGACAGCACGTACTCGACGGTGTTCGGAAGATCGCTCACATTGATCGGCGTGGGGGTGAGGTTGCACCCCACGTGCACGCCGGCCTCGCGCAACCGCTGGATGTTCCGGTGGATCCGCTCGTCGGCCGGCTTCCCCGACAGCAGGAATCGCTCGATCTTGTTGGCGTCCGGAGCGCCGTCGAAGGAGACACCGACCCCGTACTTGAACTTCTTGAAGTGCTCGATCATGGGTTCCTTGATCAGGACACCATTGGTGACGACGGTGAACTGCACCCGTCCGACACCGTGCTTCTCGGCGAGTTCGAGGGCGTACTCGTCGCCGTACTTCATCAGGTCGAACCGGGTGGTCGGCTCTCCGCCGAACCACTGGATGGTGACCTCGTCCTGGCCGGCGTTCTGCTCGAAGAGGTACTCGAGCCCCTCGCGCAGCTCGGGGATGGTGATGTCGTCGGCGCCCGTGTTGGTGTCGACGAAGCAGTACGTGCAGGTCATGTTGCAACGGTCGGTCACCACGATGCGGTAACCACTGATCCGTGGCGGCGCTCCCGTCATGCCCAGTCCGCGGACCCGGTCGAGGACACGATCACGCTGCGGCGCGGTCGGCGGGTCCGGAGAGAAGCCCAGCTGCTTCATCTCCGCCATGAGCTCGGGGTCGAAGTCGTCGAGCCGCTTCATTTCGTCGGCGGTAAGACTTGCGCTCACCAGGGAGACAGGGTCGAAAACGATACCCTCTGCGCCCTGGGCCACAAGCAGGTATTTGTTCCAGAGCCGATCGGCATCATTGGTCATGGTGACCTCCTAAACGCGCGGAACCAGCCGTGCGTCGGAAAGAACCGCACGGTGAGGGGCCTGTTGCGGTGTCATCGCCGATCGCCGACAACACCGCAACAGGACGGGACTCTTACTCTTACTCTTCTTCTGAGATGTTCGCGTCCTTCAGGACGCCCTGAACGATCTCCGTGTAGTGCTTCTTGAGGTGCTCACTGTTCTCGGCCGTGGCACCGTCAGCGAGGACGATGATGCCGGGCAGCGACGGGTTGGGCGCCATCAGCACGATGCCGGGCGGGTCCAGGCTGATCGCCATGACCGCGTCCTCGACGGGCACCCACTCGATCTTCTCCTTGACCGCGTCCATGACGCTGACCTGCTTGGTCTTGAAGTCCTCGCGCTCGCCGAACCAGACGCCCGACTTTCCGCGTGATCCCACCGCATCGGCGTAGATCAGGTGGTTGTCCTTCTGTTCGCGTGGCTTGGGCATCCAAACCCCTCCTCAGAGCAGAGTCCGGTCCGTGCTGCCGCGGAGCCGAATGACCGAAAACTCCGCGGCCGCTTTCTGCGTGCACGTTCTGACCGCTGATGTTCAGTCTCACACGCAGGACCATAAACGCGGTTCATCCCCGGTATATTCGACGATCCCGCGGGCGGACGCACCGTTGTCGCCTTCGCGCACGAGTGAATCGCCGGCCTGTACGTCCAGCTCACCGGCCTTCTGTCCCGACCGGCCCGGCGCTCGGCCCTAGTGAATGCACTAGTTCTCCGTCGAGGTCTACCGGAAATTACCGCGTCGTGCGAACCTGGTTCTTCAAGTGGCTCGAAACGCTCTTCTCGCAGGGGCGTACGGGTTCTACTTGACGAAACCGTCGGCCACCCGGGGCGGCCAGGTGCCGGTCTTCAGCATTCCCGTCGAATAGGCGAGTGCGATCAGCGCCGCCCGGTTCGGCATGCCGAACTGCCGCAACATGCGGGCGATGTGGTAGTCGACGGTCTGGCGGCTGACGAACAGACGCGCCGCCAGGAACTCGGAGGTCAGGCCGGCCGCGGTCCCTTCCAGGACTTTCGCCGACATCTCACTGAGGCTCGGGCCGAGGCTCGCGGCATGCGGGGCGGATCCGTCCGCCGGGCGGGCGAGCTGTATGGCCAGCGCCCGGTTCGGCGAACTGCCCTTCAGCGCCGTGGCGGTGAGTGTCGCGATCAACGGCGCCGCCGACCGCCGCAGCAGCGCCGTCCGATGGCTGTACTTGTCCCGGACACCGAGGAGCAGCTGCTTCAAGTGGCCCTCAAGGCCCTCGCGGAGGTCGGGTGCCACGAGATTGCGAAATGGCTGCCCGCACAACTCCTCGGCCGATCCGCCGAACTGCCGGAAGAATTCCGGACTTGCGTACTGCACCTGTTGTTTCCGGTTGAGGAAGACCAATACCTCTCTGTCCGCGGTCAGCGCAGAACGATTCATTCGTGCTCCTGTGGAGGGGGATGACGGTCGCGCATCCGGTCGATCAGCCGTGCCATGTGCCGGTACTCACTCATACTGGCTCACGGTGATCAATGCCCGATCAACGGGAAGTCGATACGCGTCGGTTACCGCCCGAAACCATCCTTTTCCGCAGGAGTCCCTGCGTGGTGCGGCCACCGGTGACCGCACCACGCGGCGGACATGCTCCGCTCCACGACCGGCAGGGCATGTCCGCCTCGTTCCCCGAGGGGACGCCTCAGCCCAGCTTCTCCCAGTCGACGACGCCCTCCGCGAGGTCGCGCACGGCGGCGAGCAGGCCCAGCCTGTTGGCGCGGACCGCGGGGTCCTCGGCCATGACCAGGACGTCGTCGAAGAAGACGTTCACCGCGTCGACGAGCTCGCCCGTCTCCGCGGTGAGACGGACAAGCGAGGTTTCCCCGTCGAGGACCTGCCGGCACTTGGTCAGCGCGGAGTGCAGGGCCTGCTCGGCCGGTTCCTTCAACTGGTCCGGGTCGTAGGCCGCTTCGACGCCGGCGGGCACGATGCGTCGTACCCGCTGGAACGCCGCCAGGACCCGGGCGAACCGGTCGTCGCCCTGCAGGCTCTCCAGTTCCTCCAGGGTGTGCACGGCCAGCAGCGGCGAGTCGGCCCGCACCAGGACCGCCCGCACGTCCGTGGTGGCATGCCCCCCTTCGATGAGCTGCTGTTCGAGGCGGCGCAGCACGAACTGGGCGGCGGTGTCCAGACTCTTCGGTTCGACCGTGACGGCCTGCTGTTCCGCCGCGATCGCCAGCGCCCGGCTCAGCCCGAGCCCGGCGAGTTCGCTCCTGCTGAGCAGGATGTTGACCACGCCGAGTGCCGAGCGCCGCAGTCCGAAGGGGTCGGAGCTGCCGGTGGGCTCCGCTCCGATCGCGAGGAGACCCACCAGCAGGTCGAGACGGTCCGCCAGGGCCAGCAGGGCCCCCGGCAGGGTGCCGGGCAGCTGATCGCCGCCGAACCGCGGCAGTTCGTTCTCGAAGAGGGCCTGTGCCACCGCCTCGCTCTCCCCGGCGCGCACCGCGTACTCGCGCGCCATCACGCCAGCGAGGCTCGAAAGCTCCGTGACCATCTGGGAGCCGAGGTCGAACTTGGTCAGTGCCGCGGCCCGGTCCAGGACCTCACGGTCGGTACCGCGGACCCCGACGACGTCCGCGAGCCGGCGGGTGACCGCCGAGATGCGGTCCGCGCGGTCCGCCATCGAGCCGAGCCGCTCCTCGAACGTGAGGAGCCGGATCTTCTCCTTCATCTCGGTCAGCGGTGTTTCGAGATCCGCCTTCCAGAAGAAGGACGCGTCCTCGTACCGGGCGCGCAGCACGGCCTCGTTGCCCCGGCGGACGACGTCGTGGTCGCACGATCCGTTGGCCACCGCGACGAAGTACGGCAGCATCGTGCCCTCCGCGTCCACGACGGGAAGGTAGCGCTGGTGCTTGCGCATCACGGTGACGAGGATGTCCGCGGGCAGCAGGAGGTACTTCGCGTCGAAGCTCCCGAGGATCGGGGTGGGGAACTCGACCAGGTTCGTGATCTCGTCGATCAGTGCGCCGTACTGCTCGACCTGGATGCGTCCGCCCACGCTGGAGGCGAGTCGTGTCGCGCCGTCCACCACCAGGCGCCGCCGCTCCGCCGCGTCCGCGAGGATGCCGTGCTCCTTCAGGAAGGACAGGTACCCGTCCGCCGTCGGCACCTCCACCACGGCAGGCACCGCATTGCGGTGCACCTGCGTCGTACGTCCCGAGGTCAGGCTGGACACCGTGAAGGGGACGACCCGTTCTCCCAGCAGAGCGGTGATCCAGCGGATCGGGCGGGTGAAGGAGAGCCGCGGAGCGTTCCACCGCATGTTCTTCTCGGCCCGCAGACCGCTGACGACCTCCGCGAGGAGGGCGGAGAGGACCTCCTCGGCCGAACGCCCGACGACCTGCCGGGTGAGCGCGACGTGCTCGTTGGCCCCCACCACGACGCGGCCGAGGTCCGCCGGATCAGCCCCCTGGCTGCGGGCGAAGCCGACGGCCGCCTTCGTCGGATTCCCGTCGGCGTCGTAGGCCGCCGAGAGCCGGGGGCCCTTCAGCGTCTGTTCGTAGTCGGACTCCCGGGGTTCCACGTCGGCGACGGTGGCGACCACACGCCGGGGTCCGGCGGCGACACTGATGGCACCGTGCCCCAGCCGGGTGGCGGCCAGCTTCTCCGCCAGCGCGTCGTGCACCGCCTGCGAGGCCCTGGTGACCTCGGCCGGCGGCATCTCCTCCACGCCGATCTCCAGCGCCAGCGTGGCGCGCCCCGACTCGGCCGGCAGCTCCGGTGCCGTGGCCGCGGCGTCCTGCTCCGCCCCGGCGGACTCCCCGGCCACGGTGGCGTCGGCAGCGGTGTCCGGCCCCCCTCCGAGCGGGAAGCCGAGTTCCTCGCGCCGGGCGACCCACAACGCGGCGACCTCGTGGGCCAGCCCTCGCATCCGGGCGAAGGAACGCGCCCTCTCCGTGGTGGAGATGGCACCCCGGGCGTCGAGCACGTTGAACGTGTGCGAGCACTTGAGGACGTAGGAGTACGCGGGCACCGGGAGGCGCGCGTCGAGCATGCGGCGCGCCTCACCGGCGTAGGCCTCGAAAAGGGTCCGCTGGGTGTCCAGGTCGGCCTCGTCGAGGTAGTAGCGGCTCATCTCGTACTCGGCCTGACCGAACGCCTCACCGTAGGTGACGCCCGGCGCGTACTGGAGATCCTTGAAGTGGCTGACGTCCTGAAGGGCCATCAGGATGCGTTCCATGCCGTAGGTGATCTCGACGGACACGGGGTCCAGGGTGATGCCACCCGCCTGCTGGAAGTAGGTGAACTGGGTGATCTCCAGCCCGTCCAGCCACACTTCCCAGCCGAGCCCCCAGGCCCCGAGCGCGGGGGACGCCCAGTTGTCCTCGACGAAGCGAATGTCGTGTGCCGCCGTGTCGATGCCCAGGGCCTGGAGACTGCCCAGGAACAGTTCCTGAGCGCGTCCGGGCTCGGGCTTGAGGATCACCTGGTACTGCGTGTGCGTCTGCAGGCGGTTCGGGTTCTCGCCGTAGCGCGAGTCGTCGGGCCGGACGCTCGGTTCCACGTACGCGACGCGCCACGGCTCCGGTCCCTGGACCCGCAGGAACGTGGAAGGGTTGAGCGTGCCCGCACCCACCTCAGTGTTCATGGGCTGAACGACCAAACACCCGTGTTCGGTCCAGTACTTGTTCAGCACCAGCAGGGCTTCTTGCATCGTCAACACTGAGATCGTTCCTCCAAGGGGGCACGGGGCAGGTTCGGAGTCTCTCCCGGCTGACGCCCGGGAGACCTCGGCATGCAGGAGTCTACCGACCAGGGAGTTTTCGCCTGACCTGCCGGCCAGTCAATATGCCGTGTGCACGGAGCAGTTGCCCGAGATCGGTGCTTCCACCGCCGCCCCGACGGCGCGCATCGTACGTCAGTCCACTGCGGAAACCGCGGGCCGAGACCGGCACTTCGTCCTCATCGCCGCGCGCCTCGCCCCCGGTGGCCGCCGGGAGCGGGACGTCCGCGGGGGCGGCCATGTTCAGCCAGGAGCAGGATCCGCGCCCTGCCGCACAGGCCCCGCCGGCGCCGTCGACATGCGCGTCAGCGCCTCCAGGCGGGCACGGTCGTCGTCGCGGACCTGCACCGCAGCGGCCGTACGCACGACCGTATTCACCCAAAACCACAGACCGTCAAGCTACTTCGAGCACGCGACATTAGTGCTTTCACTAATCCTGCCGCGACGTCCTTCTGGGAGTCGATTCCCCCGTGACAGTCTGGCACCCCGCTCCACGCAACATCATCTGCGCTTCTCACCGGTCACCTGTTTCGGTGCCTGTAGCGGCTTTCGTCCGGTCATCGTTCCGGTGACTGCTCTGTGTGATTGATCGCCGTTCTTCATTTGCAGAATCCGATCGGTGGGCGCGGAGAAGCCTCTTCGGAAAGGAAATTAAATGAACAACTTCGACGACATCGACATCTCCGAGCTGTCGGACGAGGACCTGGACGACATCGTCGGCGGTACCTTCTCGATCGCCGAGGCCTGCGTCATCTGACGACTGCCTCGCGCCGCCGGGCGGTACCACCGCCCGGCCTGCCCCGGTAGCGCCAGGAACTGACCCAGCGTCAGGTCTGCCGGAGGGGGACCACCCCTCCGGCAGACGGGACGGCGGCCCGCGCCCCGACGTCTCCTCGCCAAGGGCCGGCCAGTGACTCACGAACGGGAAGGGACTCATGCCCGGCGAATCACGCTTCAACGCCGATGCGCTCGAACACCATCGCAGGCGTGACGGCCTCGGCCCGGTGCTCGGCCACTCCCCCGCTCCGGCCCGGCCCAAGGGACCAGCCGAGCGGCTCGCGGCGCTCCGTGAACGGCTCGGCCGCCCGCGCGCGGGGCGGCTGCAGGTCTGCTTCCAGACCCAGGTCAGCGACTGCGGTCCGGCCGCTCTCGTGACCGTACTGCGGCACCACGGCGTCGACGTCTCCCTCGACGAGATCAGGGCGCGAGCTGACTCCGGCCGCAACGGCGCGTCGGCCCGCACCCTTCTTGAGATCGGCCGCGAGTACGGCGTGAAGGGCCGAGGCGTGCGCGCCACCCCGGAAGCCCTCGCACGGTTGTCCCCCGGTGCCATCCTGTTCTGGAACTTCAGCCACTTCGTCGTCCTGGAGAGCGCCGGCCGGGACCACGTGGACATCGTCGACCCCGCGTTCGGGCGCCGCAGGCTCAGCATGGCGTCGGTCGCCGAGTCCTTCACCGGTGTAGCTCTGGAGTTCGACCCGCCGCTCCACGCCACCAGCCGGCTGCGGCGCGGCGGCGCGGCCCGCGGCCCCTGGCACCGGCTGCGCCCGTACCTGCCCCGGGGAAGGGAGTTGGCCCTTCTCCTCGCGGCCTCCGCCGGACTCATGGCCTTCGAACTGGCCCTGCCGCTCAGCGCCGGATTCCTGGTGGAGTACGTCCTCGGCGGCCGGTCCACCGGCGGCGTGTGGACGGTCGGGCTGATCCTGGCCGGGCTCGTCGTCCTCTACTTCGCGCTGTACCTGGCGCGCTCCTTCCAGTTGACCAGGCGACAGGCCGTCATCGAGAAGCGGCTCACCCTGGGCATCGTCGGTCACATGGCGGACCTGCCCTACGACTTCTTCACCGTGCGCAACTCCGGCGACCTGGCCCTGCGGGCCCGCACCAGCAACGTCCTCGGCCAGGTGTTGAGCCTCACCGCGGTCTCCGCGGTTTTCGACAGCCTGCTGATCGTCGTCTACCTGGTCGCGATCGCCGTGGCCAACCCGCTGCTGGCCCTCCTCGTCACGGTGCTCGTCGCGCTCCAGGTCGGCATCCTCGCGCTCACCTGGCGACGTCAGAAGGAGCTGAGCCAGGAAGTCCTCGAACGCCAGACGAAGGCGCAGGAGGAACTGACGGAGATGCTGGAGAGCATCACCACCCTCAAAGCCAGTGGCATGGAGGGCAGGGCGGTCGAACGGTGGTCGCACACCCTGGTGCACGAGGTCAACAAGCGCCTGAGCGCCCGCCGCAGCCTGGCCCTGTTCTCCTCCCTCAGCCGCACGCTGCAGTTCGCCGCGCCCCTCGTCGTCCTGGTCGCCGGGGCCTGGCTGGTCCTCAACCGCCACTACTCGCTCGGCGAGGCGATGGGCTTCATGACGCTCACGATCGCCCTGTTCGTCCCCCTGGAGGGCCTCTTCGACGCCGGCTCCCAGGTCGCCGCCGTGCGGCCCACCATCGCCAAGCTCGACGACGTCCTGCGCGCGGCCCCCGAACCGCGGGGCGTTCTCGCCGGTACCGGCGTCGCCAGGCCGGGCCGGATCTCGGCCGAGGCGGTCGCCTTCCGTTACCCGGGAGCCCCTCGGCCCGCCCTCAGCGACATCAGTCTCGAACTCCGGCCGGGCCAGTTCGTGGCCGTCGTCGGCCGTTCCGGCTCCGGCAAGTCCACCCTCGGCATGCTGCTCGCCGGACTCCACACCCCCACCAGCGGCACCCTCACCGTCGACGGTATCGACCTGACCGAACTCGACCGGCCCACCTACCGGCGCCGCATCGGCTACGTCAACCAGAACGCCCACCTCTTCGGCGGCACCATCCGGGACAACATCAGCTTCGGCGCCGACGAGGTCAGCGAGGCGGACCTGATCACGGCGGTCCGGCTGGCGCACATCCACGAGGAGGTCGAGGCCATGCCCATGGGCTACAACACCCTCGTCGGCCCCGGCGGTCACGGCATGTCCGGGGGACAGCGTCAGCGGATCGTGCTGGCCCGGACGCTGGCGAAGAAGCCCGAACTCGTCATCCTCGACGAGGCGACCAGCGCTCTGGACCCGGCCCTGGAGGAATCCATCATGCGAGGGCTGCTGGACGCGGGGATCACCGTCGTCGTCATTGCCCATCGCCTGACGGTCCTGGACGAGGCCGACCAGGTCGTCGTCATGCGTGACGGACGCATCGTCGAAGCGGGCCTCCCCGCCGTCCTCAAGGAGAGCGGAACGGAGTACCTGTGCCTGACCTGACGGGCCCGGCGGCCCTGGTGCCCTTCCCCCTCACCTACGAGCAGGACAGGTTCCACGCCAAGACCCGCTCCAGCGGCTGGGCCCACAAGAACGTCCAGCTCGCCTTCGAGATCCTCGGCGACCTCGACACCGACGCCCTCGCGGCCGCCGTGCGCGCCTTCGTGGTCCGGCACGACGCGCTGCACCTCCAGATGGCCGAGGACCCCGGTCCGCACCCCCAGCAGTGGACCCGGCCCGTCGGCGCCGAGGAGGAGGTCGTCCGGCGAGTGAAGGTCAGGGCCACCTCGCCCGGGCAGTTCTCCCGCTACGCCTCGACACTGCTGTCCCGCGACTTCGTCACGCCGTGGTCGTACGGCACGCGGCGGCCCTTCGTCGTCCGGCTGCTGCGCTACGACGAGCACCACCACGCGCTGCTCGCCACCTTCCAGAACCTCGTCTTCGACGGCCGCGCCCACCATCTGTTCGGGCATGAGATCTGGCGCGACTACGAGGCCCTGCGCAGGGGCGGGTCCCCGCCGGACACCGCCCCCTCCTTCGCCGCGGCGGCGGTCCGGCAGCGAGCGCGCACCGACCCGCGACAGCGCGAGCGAGCCCGGGCGAGCTGGCGGGAACGCCTGGAGTTCCAGGCCCGCACCTCGTGGACCGCCCCCGCCGGGACCGGTCGTGCCGAGGGCGGCACGGTGGGGGCCGAACTGTCCGCCGCCGCGGTCGCCGCGCTGCGCCGCGTCTGCGCCGAGTCCCGCTCCACCGTCCTGCAGTGGACGGTCGGCGCCTTCGTCGCGGCCCTGGCCGCCCGTACCGGCAGGGCCGAGGTGGGCCTGTGGACCTCGATGGACTCGCGCTCGACACGGGACCAGGACGTGGTCGGCATGTTCGCCGGCTCCTGCCCGCTCACCGTCACCGATGCCACGGCCGGCGCGTCCGCCGTGCGGGAGCAGGTACGCGACCAGCTGCTCAACGCCCTCAAGCACCAACGGCTGACCGCCGAGGAGATCGCCGTGCTGACCCGCGAGGCGGAGGCGGCCGGCGGCGCACCCGTCACCCGGGACCTCTACGTCAACCTGCGCCGGTACGACGGGGACAGCCCCCTCGCGGACGACGGCGGCCGGCTGCGGATCACCTCCGACGCCTATCCGCTGCGCAGGATCGCCTTCCACGACACCCACGCACTTCACCTGCGGTGCACCGAGTTCCGTGACCGCCTCTTCGTCGCCCTCCTCTACGACGGGCACCGCGCCGACCGCCCGCTGGCACGGGCGATCCTGGACGACGTGCTCGCCGGCGTCGCGGCCGCCTGCCCCTCGGCCGCCTGACCCTCGGTTGCCTGCCCCTCGGCCGCCTGACAACGAACTCCGCCCCCCGTCACCCAGCACAGAAGGCGCCATGTCCGATACGCCGATCGACAACGTACTGACCGCCGTGAGCGAGGTGTTCGGCCACCCGGTCGTACCCGAGGACGACTTCTTCTCCCTCGGCGGCGACTCCATCACCGCGGTCGAACTCAGCCTCCGCCTGGAGGAACGCCTGGGCACCGAGGTCGACGTCGAACTGATCGTCAACCGGCCCAGCCTCGCCGCCCTCGCCGAGGCGCTCGCGGAGCCTTCCCCCGACGCGGCGACAGCCGAGCACTGAGGAGTCATGAAGCCCTACATCTGGGACCCCTGGACCACCGCACGTACCGACCCGGACCGCTCGGCCGTGATCGCGGACGGCGAGAGGTACTCCTTCGGCGAACTCACCGCCCACGCGGACGCCCTGGCCCGCGGTCTGCGCGGGCTGGGGATCCCGGACGGCGCGGTCGTGTCGACCGACATCCCCACCGGGCCGGTCTTCTTCGCGCTGGCCCTCACCGCGCTGCGGCACGGCTTCGGGCTCTTCCCGATCGACGGTCAGCTGCTGGAACTCCCGCTGGGCCGGGCCCTTCTGACGAGTGTGGCCGCGGCCCTGCACATCACCGCGGAGCAGCGGGCCAACGGCCCCGCCCTGCCCTGCCCCGTCCTGACCGAGGCGGAGCTGACGGCCCGGGCGGCCGGGGCGACGCTGCCCGCGACCCCGCCCGCCGCGGGTCGTCTCGTCTTCGCCACCTCCGGCACCACCGGGCTGCCCCAGGCCGTGGCCCGTACGCGTCCGCGCAGGCCCTACCGAGGGGTCGCGGTCGTCGAACGCTACGGCGCCGGAGCCGACCGGGGCCCCCACCTGATGGCCAACCCCACGTATCACCTGGGCACGTTGGGGCCCGCCCTGTACGCGCTCCAGGCGGGCAGCACGGTCGTCGTCCAGCGTTCCTGGTCCCCCGGCGCCTTCGTGGAACTCGCGGACCGTCACCGGGCGGACAGCGCCATGCTCAGTCCGGACCGCCTGACCGACCTCGTCGAGGCCGGCCAGGCGCCGCGTCACCGCTTCCGGGTCGTCTTCCACGGCGGAGCCGCCTGCCCGCCCGCTGTGAAGCGCGCCGCCATCGGCCTGTTCGGACCGGTCCTCCACGAGTACTACGGCACCTCGCAGGGCGTCATCACCGAGATCGGCACGGCGCAGTGGCTGGACAGGCCCGGATCGGTCGGACGGCCCCTGCCGGGCATCCACATCGAGATCACGAAGGACGGCCGGCCGTTGCCGGCGGGGGAGACCGGAGCGATCGACATCCGGCTGCGGGCCGTCGACCGGGACGTGCCGGACGCGGACGACGTCCTGCGGACCGGCGACGTGGGCCATCTCGACGGCGAGGGCTATCTGTTCGTCGTCGGCCGGGCCGAAAGCCCCAGGGAGATCCGCACGGCACGCCTCGAACACGACATCCGGCTGCTGCCCGGAGTCACGGACGCGGCGGTCCTCGACGGTGCCGACGACGAACCGGTGTGCTTCGTGGAACACGGCCGAGGAGACACCTTCGAGGACCCGGTGCCCGCCATCGAGGCCACGGCGAGTGAACTCGACCTCCCCTTGCCCCGGATCGTCCTGGCGGCCTCGGGCTCCCTGCCCCGTACGCCGAGCGGCAAGCTGAAGCGGGCCTCTCTCGCCGCCCTGGCCCGGAGCACACCCCGTGCCACCGAATGACGGGGGCATCGTGCCAGAGCCCGTCACCACCGCCCCCGGCTGGCTCCGTCACTACGCCCGGCACCGGCCGGACGCCGTCGCACTGACCTGCTGGAGCGAAGGGGAGATCCGCCGTCGGCTGACCTTCGGCGAACTGAGCCGCCTCGTGCACACCGTCGCCCGCGCGCTGCGCCGCCTGGACGCCGGGCCCGCGGGACGGGTGGTGCTGGTGCTGCCGAACGACGAGAGATTCACGACCGCCCTGCTGGCCACCATCGCCAGTGGGCTCGTCCCCGTTCCCGCCCCCGCTCCGCACACCGTGCGCGCGGAGGCGTTCGAGCAACGGCTGCGCGGCATTGTCGCGGACTGCCGTCCGACCCTGGTGGTCACCTCGGACGCGTGGCGGGACAGGGTGCGCCCCGTGCTCGACGACCCGACCGCACGGCCCGGCACCCGTACCCGTACCCGTACCTGGGAGGAGTTGCTGGCCGACGGTCGCGACGCGTCCCCCGACACCGCAGCCCCCGACGTACGAACGGGCTCCCGGCAGGCCCCCGCCTTCCTCCAGTACACCTCCGGCTCCACCGGATCTCCCAAGGGCGTCGTCATCAACCACCGCGCGCTGCTGTCCAGTTGTCGGCAGGCGGCCCGCTTCTACGGCGAGAGTGTGACGGACATCGCGGTGACCTGGGTACCGCTCCACCACGACATGGGTCTGATCACCGGCGTCCTCAGGCCGCTGTTCAGCGGATACGAGTCCGTGCTCGTGCCCCCCGAGTGCTTCGCCCGTCGCCCGGGGGACTGGCTCGCCGCCATCACCGCGTGCGGCGGCACGCTCTCCAGCGCTCCCGACTTCGCGTACGACCTGTGCGCGCGCAGGACCACCGACGACGAGACGGCCGCCCTGGACCTGCGCACGTGGCGTGTCGCCCGCAGCGCGGGAGAAGTGGTCCGCGCCGCCACCGCCGAGCGGTTCACCGCGCGCTTCGCCCCCGTCGGGTTCAGGGCGCAGGGACTGTGCCCCTCGTACGGAATGGCGGAGGCGACCCTCACCCTCACCGCCACCACTCCCGCCGCGCCCCCGCTCCACCTCGCCGTCGGCACCGACGCCCTGCGCGGCGGTCGCGCGGTGCCGGCCGGACCGGAGGACCCCGCCACCCCCCTGCTCTCCTCGGGCACCCCGCTGCCGGGAACACGCGTACGCATCGGCGACGGCCGGCGGGGCGAGCAGCACGTGGGCGAGATCCACGTCCGAGGCCCTCAACTGTTCAGCGGCTACTGGCGCCGGCCGGCCCGGCGGTCCCGCTGGCACGCGACCAAGGACCTGGGATTCCTTCACGGGGGCCACCTGTTCGTCCTCGGACGCACCGACGACGTACTCGTCCACCACGGCCGCAACTTCTATCCGGCGGACATCCTCACGGTCTGTGCCGACGTCCCGGGCCTGAGACCGGGACGATGCGCCGCCTTCATCGTCGCCCACGCGGACGCGGGTGAGCACCTGTGCCTGGTGGCGGAAGCCTCGGACGGAGCCGACGCGCCGCCCCCCGCGCAAGTGGCCACGCAGGTCCGGCGCCGTCTCGCCCAGGCACTCGACCTGTACCTCTCACAGGTCGCCCTGCTACCGAGGGGCGGGCTTCCCGTGACGACCAGCGGCAAAGTACGGGTCGCCGAGACGAAACGGCGTTTCGAGGAGGGCACCCTGCCCGTCCTGTGGCCCCGCGCATCCGCGGCGGACAACACCTGAACACGGAAAGGAACGTACGAAGTGGACATCGCGCAAGCTCCGACGCTGTCCCAGTGGGTCGGCGACCCCGCGGCCTTCGCCGCCGCCCACTGGCGTCGCCGCCCCGGCGTCTTCACCCCCGACGGCCCCCTGGGCAGCCCCTTCACCCTGAAGGACGTGGACAACGCCCTCGCCACCGGCTTCCTGCACGAGCCCTACGTGGAAATGACCCGCGCCGACGGCCCCCTCCCCGCCGACGCCTACCTGTCGGCGCGCTCGGTCCACAACTCCACGTCCGCCGGGTTCGCCGACGAGAAGAAGATACGGGCGCTGATCGAGCAGGGCGCGACCCTGCTCATGCGCCGCATCGACCAGTGGCACGGCCCCACCCGCGACATGCTTGCCCGTCTGTCGGCCGAACTCCAGCGGCCCGTGGAGGCGTTCTGCTTCGTCACACCGCCGGGCACCCAGGGCGTTCCCCTGCACCGCGACGACGCCGACGTGCTCGTCCTGCAACTGAACGGCAGCAAGGACTGGCGCGTCCACGAGGGGCCGGCGAACGGCGACTGGCGGCTCGGCAGGGTGGAGGGAGAGCCGCCGGCCGAGGTGCTGCGCACGACCGTGCACGCCGGCGACGTCCTCTACATTCCGCGCGGCTTCCCCCACCAGGCCGTCGGCAGCGGCGGCCTGTCCGCGCACCTGTCGCTGACGATCCGCGAGATCCACATGGGCGACCTCTTCCGCAGCCTGCAGAAGCTGTCGGCCAAGGACATGAACATCGCCGCCCGCCCGCTGGACGACGAAGCCGTTCTCGCCGCCGCCACCACCATGCTCGACCACGTCGCAAAGGCGTTGGCCGGCCTGACCCCCCAGGACCTGGTGGACCACGCCCGGCGGACCGCACTCGCCGCCCTGCCCGCGCCGCGCGCGCCGATCTCGCTCAGTGACCTGGCCGCCGCCTACACCGAGCACGGATGAGCATCCGGCTCCCCGCACCGGTCGGCGACGTTCCGGCGGCCGGGACCGTCACGTGCCCAGGCGGGCGGGGCCCAGACGGTCGGGGCCCAGGCGGTCCAGGAGCTGACCGACGTCCTGGGCGTCGGGGAGCCCCAGCCGGGCGAAGAGCTGCTGCGCCCTGGTCAGTTGGACGCGCGCGGTGTCGGTCGAGCCGAGATCGGCCTGGGCCTGACCGAGCGCCACGAGGGCGTACGCCTGATCCCGTACGGCCCCGATCTCCTCGCACCGGGTGACGGCCTCGGTGGCGTACCGCACCGCGTCCTCGTACTGCCCCGTCCTGCGGAGCGTCTCGGCGAGCCGGTACAGGGCGTGGACCTCGCGCCCCCGGATACCGGCCGACCGGCACACGGCGAGGCATTCGGTGTAGCGGGCGACAGCGTCCTCGTACCGCCCCTGTTCGTGCAGTGCCAGGGCCAGCACGTACAGGGAGTACGCGATCCCCGGAAGGTCGCCCAGCGAGCGCAGCAGGACCAGTACGGTCTCGCAGGTCGGTATCGCCTCGGCGGCATGGCCACTGCGCACCCGGGCGAGCGCCGCGTTGATCATGGTCGCCGCCTGACCGGACCTGTGGCCCAGGGCGCGGGCGAGCACGATCGCCTCGTCGAAACAGACCACCGCCTCGTCGAACCGGCGCAGGAACATCACGGCCACCCCGAGGTTGTTCAGCGCCTGGCGGAGGATGACCTTGTCGTCCGTGCTCTGCGACGCCCGGATGGCCAGGCGCGCGTGCTCCTCGGTGTCGGCCGCCCTGTCGGCCTGCAGCGCGATGATGCTGCACAGCAACTGAGCCCGGCCGTAGGCGCGTTGGTCCCCTCGGAGTTCGGCCTCCCGGGCCAGTGCGAGGGCCACCTGCGCCAGCCCCTCGAACCGGACGTCGGTACAGAAGGGGCTGACCGCGATGAGGAGGTCAACGGCCGTCCGCAGCCGCCGCCCTTCCGGATCCGAGGGCCTGCCGACCGTGTCGAGCGCGACCGCCATGATCCGTCCGATCTCGTCGATCGTCCAGGAGCGCGCCTCGTGGACGTCGCGGAACCGCAGCCCGGGCGACCTCAGCGGACCGAGGGAGTCGGCCACCAGGTCTCCCGGCACGGCATGCGAGAAGGCGTTGCACGCCGTGGCCAACAGGAAGTCGAGCAGCCTGCCGAAGGCACGCTCCGTCTCGCCGGGGTCCTTGTCGGCCGTCCGCTGGGCGAAGGCGCGGAGCAGGTCGTGGTAGCGGTAGCGGCCCGGTTCGGGCGACTCCAGCATGGCCGCGTCCACGAGGGACTCGAGCAGGTGCTCCGCCGCCGCCTCGTCCTCCCCGAGGACGGCCGCGGCGGCGGGCAGTGCGACGTCGGGCGGACCCGCCACGGCGATCAGCCGGAAGGCCCGGGCCTGTGGGGAGGTGAGCTGCCGGTAGCCGAGCTCGAAGGCGGCGTGGATCGACACGTCGCCCACCCGAAGCTCTTCGATACGGCGCTGGGCCTCGCCGAGCCGGGCGGTCAGCGTCGTGACGGTCCATCCTGGCCGGGACGCCAGCTTGGTGGCCGCGATCCGGACGGCCAGCGGCAGGAAGCCGCAGAGCCGGACCAGTTCGAGCGCCTGCGCCCGCTCCGCCGCGAGACGGTCGTGCCCGATGACCGTGCCCAGCAGCGCGAGGGCCTCGTCGGGCCGGAACGTGTCGAGACTACGCTGGTCCGCGACGGGCAGCCCGAACAGGCGCGACCTGCTGGTGATGATGACCCCGCAGGCCACCGTTCCGGGAATCAGGTCCTGGACCTGGGACGCGTCCTGGGCGTTGTCCAGGACGATCAGTACCCTGCGGCCGTCCAGCAGGGAACGCAGGAGCTTGCAGCGGTCGTCCAGCGCGTCGGGCACGGCCTGGGCCGCGGTACCCAGCGCCAGGAGGAATCCGGTCAGGACGATGCCCGTGTCCGCCGGGCTGTCGTCGTTGCCCCGCAGATCGACGTAGAGCTGTCCGTCGGGGTAGAGGTGGCGTACCGAGTGGGCGATGTGCAGGGCCAGAGCGGTCTTGCCGATCCCGCCCATACCGGCCACACTCACGACGGTCACCGAACGGCGTCCGGGCGTCATCAGCAGGCTGCGCAACTCGTCAATGGCGGCCGTACGCCCGATGAAGTCCGGTATGTCGGAGGGGAGTTGAGCCGGAACCGGCAGGAGTGGCGCGGACTCCCGATCCCGGGCGGTCCCCGACTCGCCCTCCACCGCGGCCCGCACCGGTTCGTCGGACGGCGCGGCCTCCTTGGCAGCCGCGACGGACAGGGCCGGGTCGTTCTCCAGGATCTGCCGGTAGACGGCGGTCAGTTCGGGCCCGGGATCGATGCCCTGCTCCTCCAGCAGCAGTTTCCTGACGTCGCTGAACACCGCGAGCGCGTCGGCCTGCCGGCCTCCCCCGTACAGCGCGCGCATCAACAGACCGTAGGGACGCTCGCTCAGGGGGTGCATCGCGGTGAGTTCCACGAGTTCGGGAATCACCAGGCGATGGCGTCCCAGGGTCAGGTCGAGATCGAGACGCTCCTCCAGGAGGGTGATCCGTAACTCCTCCAGCCGGTCACGGTGCCGCGTGGCGAACGGGCCGGGCACACCCGCCAGGGGCTCCCCCTGCCACAGGCCGAGTGCCTGCGCCAGCAGCTCGCTCGCCTCCTCCGCCCGCCCCAGGGTACGTTCCCGCGCCGCTTCGAGGGCGAGCGACTCGGCCCGTGCGACGTCCAGCGCGGCCGGCGGGACGACCAACCGGTAGCCGTCCCCAACCGACACCACGACGCTGGGTGTTGAGCGGTCCGGTTCCAGCAGCCTGCGCAACTGCCAGGCATAGGTGCGGATCGTGGTGATCGCCTTGCTGGGCGACGAGGCGCCCCAGAGCGCGTCGATCAACTGCGCCATCGAGGCGGTGTGCCCCGGCCGCAGTAGCAGCACTGTCAGCACGGCCCGTAACTGTGGTGGCCCGACTCGCAGTTCAGCATCGTCCTGATGTACACGCACTGCCCCGAGCACAGCAAAACGAAGCTCCCCAGCCACCACGCGCACGCCCCTCCGGTCACGTCACTGCCAATATGACGGATACCCTGGCAGTGCGGGTTCACTGAAAAACAGTGAGGGCGTGTCCGCGCCGATCCAGGCCGGCAAGCGGTGGGTGGTCGAGCGGCAATCACGTGCGAGACGGGGATCGACCCTCAAGACAGAGATCGAGCGAGTCAACCCCTTCCACGACGCGGGCCTTGATCCGCTTGAGCTCCATCTCCGCGAAGATCCTTGTACTTCCCCTCCCCCGGTGCGCCACGTCCGCACCGTCCTTCGCCGACCGGAACGCCCGGTTCACCTCGGCCCACACCATCGCGTCCCACTCACCCAGCCGCTCGGTCAGCCACGGCCCCCGGTCCGGGCGCTTCCACCGCGTGATCTCAGCAGAACCAGGCCGGCCCCTTGACGACCGGGCGGCTGATCAGCACGGACTCGCCGGTGGCGGGGACAGCCCCGGCGCGCGGGGGCGCGGCCGCGGGATCGCCGGTCCGGCCGAGCGAGCCGCACCGGTCCGGCCTCCGGGCCCCGGCCGGCGGGGCCGCCCGGTTCCCGGCTGCGGCGGGATTGCTGGAGGTGACCGGCATGATGATCGGGGGCAGCGCGAGGACGGCGGCGAGCAGGCCGGTGATCGACCGCGCCGGCAACGCCAGGCGCCGATGGGTGAGTCGGTGGTGTCCCGTCCGCTCCGGCTCCGGCTCCGGCTCCCGCTCCCGCTCCGGCTCCCGCCGCACCTGCGGTGCCGCCTCGGGCGTGGTCGGCACGGGGTCGGACGCGGGCGGTGCGACGACCACATGCGGAGCCGGCACGGGTGGTTCGGCCGACTGCTGCCGCATCTGGAGGCGCTGCCAGGCGGACCGCCAGCGGGCGAGCTCCTCGGCGGATGCGCCGAAAGCGGTGGCCAGCGTCAACACCCGTTGCAGGGGCGGCAGGCGGCTCCGCTGAGGGCTCAGGTCTCCCGAGATGGTGCTGCGCGGAAGTCCGGTGCGGCGCTCGAGTTCGCGCAGCGACGGGTTGCCCGACCATGCCTTGAACGCCCGGAGCCGGCCAACGAGCTCCTGCGCGGTGGTGGCATCGCCCGGATCGGGCATCGCCGCCAGAGCCTGTTGCGGTAACCGGCTCGGATCCCCGTTCCTGTCCTTCCCGTTCACGTCCTGCCCGTTCACGTCTTGCCCGGTCAAATACCCGGTCATCTACCCCCCTTGGGCAACCGGCTCGCTCGGCCGAGCGCGGCGCGGGTGCCGGGGACCAGTGTCATCGCTACCGACTCACCACTCCATGGCGTTTCCCTGGCGTTAGCATGATGCTCTGTTGTCAAGCGCCCATCAGGGCAGCAGAGTCGGGGGGCCGCTGACGGTGGTACGGGCTCGGAGCATCAGGCCGCTGGCGCCGTCGTCGTTCCCGTGGGGCGATCACCCTTCGGAGGCGATCGATCATGCTGGGGGATTTTGGAACGCTCCTGCGACAGTACCGGTTATCGGCCGGGTGGACGCAGGAGGAGCTCGCGGAACAGTCAGGTGTCTCGACGCATGCGATCAGCGTGCTGGAGTCCGGGCGGCGGCGGCCTCGGCTGTCGTCGGTGGCCCGGCTGGCCACGGCCCTGGGCCTGGACTCCGCCGGCCGCGACCAGTTGCTCGCCGCGGCACGCGGGGAGCCGGAGCCGCGGACGGGCCTGGCGCCGGTCGAACACGTGGTGCCCTGTCTGCTGCCGTACGCCGTGCCGGACTTCACCGGACGGCGCGGCGAGGTGGAACGGCTGCTGGCGCTGGCCGGCGGACCGGGCGGCAGCCAGGCCCGCCCACTGGTGATCTCGGCCATCGACGGCATGGCCGGCGTCGGCAAGACCGCCTTGGCCGTTCACACCGGGCACAGCCTCACCGGCCGTTACCCCGACGGGCAGCTCTTCGTGGACCTGCACGGCTTCACGCCGGGCCGGCGGCCGCTCGAACCGGGTGCGGCGCTGGAGAGCCTGCTCTGCGCGGTCGGTGTCAGCAGGACCGCTCTGCCCTCGCGCACCGAGGAACGCGCCCAGCTGTGGCGCAGCCAGGCGGCGGGCAGGCGGTACCTGATCGTGCTGGACAACGCCGTCGACGCCGAGCAGGTCCGCCCGTTGATCCCCGGCAGCCCGCGCTGCCTCACGCTGGTGACGTCCCGGCGGCGGATGCTCACCCTGGACGGGGCGGTCAGCGTGCCCCTGGACGTGCTGAGCCATGACGAGGCCGTGGAACTGTTCGCCCGGATCGTCGGCCCGGACCGGATCGCCGGCCATGCCTCCACCGTGGACGAGATCGTCGCGCTGTGCGGCAGGCTGCCGCTGGCGCTGCGGATCGCCGGCGCCAGGCTGGCCCACCATCCCACTTGGACGCCCGTCCAGCTGCTGGAGCGGATCCGGCGCCCGCAGAAGTTATTGACCGAGCTCTCCGACCGTGACCAGAGCGTCGCGGCGGCCTTCGTGGACTCCTACCACGCCCTCGCCCCCGCCCAGCGGCGCGCGTTCCGGCTGGCCGCGCTGCACCCCGGCGAGGACTTCGCGCCGCCCGCCCTCGCCGCCCTGGTCGACGCACCGCCGGCCGAGACCGAGGAACTCCTGGAGTCGCTGCACGACCACCACCTGCTGATCGAGCACACGGCCTTCCGGTACACCTTCCACGACCTGCTGCGCACCTTCGCCGACGAGTTGCTCACACGCGAAGAACCCGAACACGTCCGGCGCGCCGCGCTCATCCGGCTCTTCGACCACTACCGGCACACCGCCGCCTCGGCGATGGACCAGCTGGCCCCGCTGGAACGGCACCACCGGCCGCAGCCTCCCGCGCCCGGCGGTACACCGGTGGTGTTCGACGGCCAGGTGGACGCGGCCAACTGGCTGGCCCGGGAGCAGGCCAACCTGCTGGTCCTCGCCCACCACGCCACCGACGCCGGTCTGCCCCGGTACGCGGCGGACCTGCCGGCCATCCTCTGGCGCCACCTCAAACGCCACATGCCCGCCCAGGACGCACAGGTGCTGGGTGCTCGTGCCCTGCGAGCCACCCGGCAGCTCGGCGATCCGGCCGGCGAGGCGGCCGCGCTGCGGCACCTCGGGCTGGTCCAGTACCAGCTCGGCGACTTCCCCCAGGCGCTCGACCTGCTCCGTCAGGCCCTGGCGATCCAGCGCGGGACCGGCAACCGTGCCGGTGAGGCCCACGTGCTGGCCAACCTGGGCCTCACCCTGACCCGGATGGGGCACCTGGAGGAGGCGCTGGACCACCTGCGGCGGGCGCTGCGGCTCAGCCTGGACATCCCCGAGCCGGCCGTCGAGTCGATCGCCCTGATCAACCTGGGGCCCACGCTGACCAGGCTCGGACGGCTGCCGGAGGCCTTGGAGTACCACCGTGCGGCGCTGAAGTTCTACCGGCGCAGCGGCAACCGTCTCGGCCAGGCCATCGTGCTCAACCAGTTCGGCGAGTACCAGCAGAGGCTGCGCCACCATCCGGAGGCGCTCGACCTCTACCAGGAGGCGCTGGACCTGCACCGGGACCTCGGCGACACCTTCGGTCAGGCCGAGTCGCACACCCTGCTCGGCGACGCCCTGCTGGCCATGGACGCTCCGGCGAGCGCCCTGCGGCACTACCGGGCCGCGATCGACTTCCTCCCGCACACCGGCGAGCGGTACAACCTCGGGCGCATCCACCTCGGGCTGGCGCGCACGCACCAGCGTCTGGGGGACCTCGACACCGCTCGGGAGCACGCCGAACAGGCCGTCGAGATCCACACCTCGCTGAACATCCCCGAGGCGGACGAGGCCCGGGCGCTGCTCGACTCACTCATGGAGGGACCCGGACGGCGTCCTGGCGCGTTCGGCGTCAGTTGATCGCCCGCACACCGTGGCGGGTCGGCCGGCGCCCAGGACGTTGTCCGCGGTGCTTCGGTCGACTGTAAGATCACCGCAACATTTCGTGATCTTGGAGCGGGAGCGATGAGCGAGCGTCCTGCCCCCGTGCGCTTCAACCTGCTGGGGCCAGTGAATGTCATCCTCCCGGACGGCAAGGCGGTATTGCCCTCGGGCGCTCCGCGCGCCGTGCTGGTGATGCTGCTGGTGAACGCGAACCGCGTGGTGTCGGCGGAGCAACTGGCGTCGGCGGTGTGGGGCGAGGACCGTCCGTCCACCGCCATCGCGTCGCTGCGCAATCACATCCTGCGCCTGCGACGGATGCTCGGTGACGACACGGGGCTGAGGCTGCGTACCGTCGCGCCGGGCTATCTCATCACCACGAACCCTGGTGAGCTGGACGTGGAGGTGTTCCTGGAGGAGTGCCGGCTCGGCGCGGAGCAGTTGCGTGTGGGTGAGATCGCGACGGCGCGGCGGACTCTGAGCACCGCACTGGACCTGTGGCGCGGCGAGCCCTTCGCCGACCTGGCACCTTGTGTGGAGGGCGCCGCGAGGGCTCACCAGCTCGACGAGACCCGCATGACGGCCTGGCAGGACCGTGTCGACGCGGACCTGAGGCTGGGACGGCATCGCGAGCTGGTCGCCGAACTTCGCGGGCTCACGCGGGCCCACCCGCTGCGGGAGGCGCTGCACGGGCAGCTGATGCTGGCGCTGTACGGTGCCGATCGCCAGGCCGAGGCTCTCGCGGTCTACCAGGAGCTGCGCAAGCGTCTGGTCGCGGAACTCGGGGTCGAGCCCTCGGCGCAGGTCGCCGATCTCCACCTGCGGATCCTCGCCGCGGACCCCTCGCTGCTCGCGTCGGTGGAGCAGTCCGAGAGCCGCGAGAGGGCACCGGGCCGGACGGCGGGCAGTGGACACGGCGGCAACCGGCCGGGCTCCGGGGCATCGAGGACCGAGACGGCCAAGGATGCCCCGGTCAGGTACCCGCCCCGCAACAGCCTCCCGCGAGACGTGGCCGACTTCACCGGCCGTGGCCCGGAAACGGATCGCCTGCTGGCGGCCGCGGCCGCCCCGGCGACGAGCGCCGTCGTGATTTCCGCGATCGACGGGATGGCCGGGGTCGGCAAGACCGCGCTGGCCGTCCACGTCGCCCACACCCTGGCCGATCAGTACGCCGACGGCCAGGTCTTCATCGACCTGCACGGCTTCACCCCGGGCCAGACCCCGCTGGAGCCCGGCACCGCGTTGGCCCGGCTGCTGCGCGCCGTCGGGGTGAGCGAGGACGCGCTTCCCGCGGACCCCGAGGAGCGCGCACTGCTGTGGCGCAGCGTGGCCGCCGAGCATCGCCTCCTGATCGTCCTGGACAACGCCGTCGACGCCGCACAGGTCCGGCCCCTGCTCCCCGGCTCCCCCGGCAGCCTGGTCCTCGTCACCTCGCGGCGCCGCATGCCCGCTCTCGCCGGGGCCGGTGCGCTCTCGCTGGACGTTCTGGAGCCGGACACGGCTGCCGCCCTGTTCGGCCAGGTCTGCGGCCCGGACCGGATCGTCGGTCAGCAGGACGCCGTCGCCGACATCGTCAGGCTCTGCGGATACCTGCCCCTCGCCATCCGCATCACCGCCGCGCGCCTGGCGCACCGTGGCGCCTGGACCCCCTCCCACCTCCTCGCCCGGCTCCGGGACCGGATCAGCCTGCCCACCGAACTCAGGACGCAGGACCAGAGCGTCGCCGCCGCCTTCGCCGTGTCCTACGACGCCCTGGCCCCCGACCAGCAGCGGCTCTTCCGCCTCGCGGGACTGCACCCCGGCGACGACTTCTCCGCGTACGCCCTGGCGGCCCTCGCCGATCTGCCGCTGACCGAGACCGAGGACCTCGTCGAGGAACTCCACGACCACCACCTGCTCATCGAGCGGTCCCCCGGCCGCTACACGTTCCACGACCTGCTGCGCCAGCACGCCCACGGTCTCGCCCGCTGCGAGGAATCCGACGCCACCGGGCAGGCCGCGCTGGAACGGCTCTTCGACTACTACAGCCACACCGCCGCGGCAGCGGCGGACATCCTCTACCCCCACGAGTCGCACCGGCGCCCGCATCCCCCCAAGCCCGCCACGCCCACCGACCCGCTGCGCGGCGAGGAGAGCGCCCGGATCTGGCTCGACACCGAGCTGACCAACCTGATCACCGCAGGCACGCACCCCGTCGCGGCCACCAACCGGCACAGCAGCGACCTCTCCGGCATCCTCGCCCGGTACCTGGACCACTACGGCCACTACAGCACGTCCCTGACTCTCCACACCGCTGCCGCCGAAGCCACCACGGCCACCGGCGACTTGGCCGGGCACGCCACCGCCCAGACGAACCTGGCGGGGTCGTACTGGCTGCTGGGCCGCTACCCGGATGCCATCGACTGCTTCCAGGCCGCGCTCCTCGTCTTCCGGAACATCGAGGACCAGGCCGGAGAGCGCCGGGTGCTGACCAACCTCGGCGCGACCTACGCCCAACTCAGCCGCCACCAGGAGGCGATCGACCACTTCACCTGGGCGATGGCCGCCTACGAAGCGGCGGGCGACCGCGCGGGCCAGGTGATCGTGCTGAACAACATCGGCGCCGTCTGCGAGCGGACGAAGGACTTCGAGCAGGCGGCGCGGTACCACCGTCAGGCCCTCGCCCTGGCCCGGGAGGTCGGCGATCACCTCACCGAAGGAAGGGCCCTGGCCAACCTCGGCATGACGCTGCACCACCTCGACCGGCCCGCCGAGGCCGCACAGGTGCTGCACCAGGCCCTGGCGATAGCCACCAACGCCGGCGACCGCACCCGCCAGCTGTTCGCACTCAACGGCCTCGGCGACATCGAACGCGCGACGGACCCCGCCCGGGCGCTCGCCCGCCACCACCAGGCCCGCGAGATCTGCGCCGCGATCGGCGACCGGTTCGAACTGGCCGGCTGCCACCTGCGGATCGGCGACGACTACCAGGCGATGGGCGATCCCGGCCTGGCCCAGGAGCAATGGGAGCAGAGCGCCGCCCTGTACACCGAACTGAACGCGACCTCCCAACTCGAAACGGTCCGCGCCCGACTCGGCTGCGAGGGTCTCCCATCGGAGGAGCCGCCGCGCCGCGCCGTTGCACGCAGGTGACCGCAGGCACGATCCCACCCGGAGCACCCCCTGCTCCCGGCATCCCGTGAGCATCCCGTGAGAGCGCTGTCGCCGACTCATTGACAGAGCTGATGTGTGCGGCAAAGCTGAGCCAAGCAGCTGGAATGAATGGCGAAGGCTCGACTTCCCGCGCCGCTCCGTCCCGCCGCAGCCTTGCTCAGGTGCCTGGGGGGAAGTCGTGACGAGTACTCGGAAAGTTCTGCCGGTACGCCCGGTCAGCACCGTCTGCGACGCGGTGGCCGCCGTCCGCTCGCTGCTGGCCGACTCCGGGGGCGGCGTCGTGCTCTACGGCCCGCCGGGCGTGGGCAAGAGCCGGCTGGCACAGGCGGTCGCCGACGACTGGCGGCGCACCGGCGGAGTGGTGGTCGGCGCGGCCTTCCCGGGCCCGGCGCCGGAGCTGGGCGCCCTGTTACCTCGCCCGGCCCAGCCGTTGCACCCGCCCGGTGCCGAGCGGCTGGCACTGATGGACGGGATCGACGAGCTGGATCCCGAGGGGTGCCACGCGGTCCTGGCCGCGGCGCGGGCCGGCGGCGTCAAGGTCCTTGCCACCGGGCGGCGTCGTCCCGCGGCGGGTGACCTGACCGGCCACCCGGTCGCCCCGCTCCCGGTGCCCGCCGACTGCTCGGGGGCAGCGCTGGAGGAGTTCCGCCAGGTCCCCTCGGTGCATCTGTATGCCTCCCGCGTACGGGAGTTGAACCCGGACTTCCGGATCGAGCGGCACAACCAGCACCAGATCGCCCAGATCTGTGTGGACCTGCGCGGGATCCCCGGCGCCCTGGTGCTGGCGGCCCGGGTGGCGGGGCTGGAGGGGCCCGAGGTCCTCACCGCGATGCTGGAGCGGCGCGCCGGGCCCGAGGGTCCCGAGCTCGTCCGGCTGCTCAACGCCTACCGGCGGCGCGAGGCCCGCGGACCGGCCCCGCAGCTCGCGGGGACCGAGCATCGGCTGCTCGCCCACACGGTGCTGTTCACCGGCGGGTTCGGCGCGGAGGCGCTGCGCCAGGTGGCCGGTGTGCCCGTGGAGGAGTTCACCGTGGCGCTGCAGACCCTGGTCGACGCGCAGCTGCTCGCGCTCTCCGGCCTGCCGTCCGGGCGCCTGAGCGGACTGACCCAGGTGCGCCTGCACCTGCCGCTCGACGTCCCCGCGCAGCCGTACCCCGATCCGCGCGAGGCCGGAGATCCGCGCGAGGCCGGCGTCGACTGGCCGGTGGCGCGCCTGGCCCACTCCCGCTACTACGCGCGGCTGGCCCGGGCGGCCGCGCGGCGGATCGAGGAGGGGGCCCAGCAGAGCGCGCTGGCCGCGCTGCACTGCGAGGAGCGCAACCTGCGCACCGCGCTCGACACCCTGCTCGCCGCGGGGCTGACCAGCGAGGCACTCGACCTGATCGAGGACACCCGGGGCTACGCCGACGCCACCGGGAGCGAGCTCGCGACGGCCGGGCAGCTGCGCATGCTCGCCACCGCCTGCCCACCGGGCGAGCGGGACCGGCTGGCCCTGCTGCTGGCCGAGGCCTGTCTGCACGAGGGCGAGGCCGACGGCCTGCAGGAGCTGCTCGACCAGGCGGTGGCGACCGGGGCGGCGGCCGGAGCGCCGGCCGGTCCGTTCGGCGCACGATGGCTGCGCCTGTGCGGGCTCCGCGAGTTCTGGCGCGACGCCACCGCGGGTCTGGCGCTGCTGGAGCACGCGGCGGAGCACGCACTCCGGTGCGCGGCGCGGGACGGGGCCGCCGAGGGGGCGGCGCGCGGCGCCGCCCGGATCCGACTGGAGGCGGCCCTGGCCCGGTTCCTGAGCGGTGACAGCACCGGGGCCATCGAGGCGGTCCGCCAGGTCCTGCCGGACGCCCTGCGCCGGCAGGACCTCGTGGGCGCGGGCGGCGCCCTGCTGCACCTGAGCCTCTTCCTCGCGGCGGCGGGCGACTCGGCCGCCGCGCAGGACTGCCGGCAGCGGGCGATGGCCACGCTGCGCACCCTCGGCGCGCCCGCCGTCCTCGGTGCCTTCCTCGCGATCGCGGCAAGTCCGCTGCTGCCGGCGGGCGAGGTACGGGCGCGCAGCGCCGTGCGGGTGCTGGCCGGCTTCCACGCCGCCCGCCAGGCCTGCCTGGGCGCGCCCGCCGAGCCCGACCTGGCGGTCAGCCGGATCGAGCGGCGCTACCGGTCGGCGCTCAGCGAGCGGGAGTTCGACGAGGCGCAACGTGCGGGGGCCGCAGTCCCGTTGGCGCTCCTGCTGGAGGAACCGGCGCTCCAGTGCTGCCGCTCGGCGGGCCACCGTGCCCGGAGCGCGCACCCCGCCGCCGTCACCGCAGCCCGACGGCCGGACGGCAGTGATGTCCTGACGCTGCGTCAGCACCAGGTCGCGCTGCTGGTGGCGGACGGGCTGGGCAACCGGCAGATCGCCCGCCACCTGCTGATCTCGGAGTGGACGGTGGTGAACCACATGCGGGAGATCATGAAGCGACTCGGCTGTGGCTCCCGCGCCCAGGTGGCGCGCTGGGTTCACACCGGTGAGCCCAGCGGCCCCGCCGCCCGGGCCGACCCGCCGCTCTGGCCCGCCACCAGTGCCCGGTAGCCGAGGCAGTCGGCCACCAACTGGTCGTGCGTACCGGCACCGTGGACCCGCCCGTCCTGGAGGAAGACGATCTGGTCGGCGTGCCGCACGGTGGACAGGCGGTGGGCGACCACCACCACGGCCCGGTCGACGGCCAGTCGGTCGACCGCCTGCCGCAGCAACTCCTCGTTCACACCGTCGAGCTGGGAGCTCGGCTCGTCCAGCAGCAGCACATCGGCCTCCGAGAGCAGCGCCCGGGCCAGGGCCAGCCGCTGGCGCTGGCCGCCGGAGAGGTCGACGGCACCGGCGAGCCGGGTGTCCAGGCCCTGCGGCAGTGCGGCGATCTGCTGCTCCAACCCGACCTGGGCGAGTGCACCGAGCAACTCGTCCTCGGTGTGGCCGCCCTGGCGGCCCAGCAGCAGATTCTCCCGGACGGTGGCCTCCAGCAGCGTGAACTCCTGGTCCACGTAGGCGATCCGGCGGCGCAGCACGCGCAGCGGCCACTCGGCCAGGTCCACCCCGTGCAGCTCGGCGCTGCCCCGCTCGGGCAGCAACAGCCGTTCCAGCATGCCGAGAACGGTCGACTTGCCGGCTCCCGAGGGGCCCACCAGGGCGGTCAGGCCGCGCTGGGCGACCTCGAAGCTGACGCCGTGCAGCACCCGGTCACCGCCGTAGCCGCCGGCCAGGTTGCGCAGCCGCAGGGCGGGGGCGTGACGGTCCGGGTCCGGTTCCTGGGCCGGGCCGGGATCCTCCGCCGGCAGGTCCAGCACCTCCCGGACCCGCACCCCGGCCGCCATGCCCGTCTGCAGCCGGCCGAATCCGGTGGCCAGCACGGTGAGCGGGGTGACCAGTTGGAACAGGTACATCATGAAGGCCACGAAGTCCGCCGCGCTGAGGCTGCCCGAGGCCAGCCGGGCGCCGCTGCCGGCCAGTACCCCGACGATCGCGATCTGCTGGCCCAGGCCCATCACCGGGGTGATGAACGCCAGCCGCCGGTCGGCCGCCACGGCGGCGTCGGTCGCGGTGGTGGCCGTGCCCGTCACCAGGTCGCCGATCGGCCCCTCGGCGCGGTTGGCCTTCACCGCGGCCAGCGCCCCGAGCGCCGAGTTGAAGCCCTGTGCCAGCGTGCCCAGCGCCTCCTGCTGGGCCAGCGAGCCGCTGCGCGCGCTGCGCACGAAGACCGCGATCACGCCGCCGGCCACCGCGAAGGTGGCGACCACGATGAGCAGCAGCACCGGATCGATCAGCCCCATGATGACCAGCGTCAACACGGCCGTGACGGCCGAGGCGGGCAGCGCGGTGACGCCCACGTCGAGCATGGTGCGCAGCTGCGCGGCGTCGGCGGTGACCCGGTTGGTGAGGTCCCCGGCCCCGATCCGGCGCACCTGGAGCACCGGCATCCGCAGCACGTGCCGCATCAGCCGCCCCCGGGTCTCCAGCACGGTCAGCTCGCCGATCCGGCCCAGCACGAAGGAGCCCCAGGCGGCGGCCAGCGCGGCGAGGAGCGCGAGTACCACCAGCGCCAGCGCGTCGGTCATGGCCGAACGGTGCCGGCCGAGGTCCTCGACCAGGTCGCGCACGGTCAGCGGAACCGTCAGCGAGGCGGCCACCGAGACCAGCAGCAGGACCAACGCGAGGCCGACCTGCACACCGTGACGGCGCAGCACGGCGCGCAGCGGGCTCACCCCCGGCGGGCCGCCGACAGCAGCAGCGGACATCGGACTCCTTCGGTAGGCGGGAGCGCCACGCTAGGGAGCCCGCCGGCCCGCCCGCCATGACAGGAATCCGCCTGGCAGGGAACAGGTCCTGCCAGGGACTGCTGCCAGATTCCTGCTCTGTCCCCGGCCACCGGCCCCTTGGTCTCCTGAAGGCGGCGCGCCGGAGGGACCGGTGGCCGTCACGAAGATCCTGAAGGAGGTAGCACCCATGAAGAAGGACGTCATCAAGGGCGACAAGCTGTCCGCTGCCGAGCCGCACATCAAGATGCCGCCGATCGGAGTCACCGTTCGGATCCCGATCACGCTCCGCGCCCTCACGCCGGCCTGATGAGCTGACCTGGGCATCCACCGCCGGTCGTCCCGGGCACCGCTGCCGGGGCGGCCGGCCGCCCGCGAAGAAGAAGGAGAGGAGAGGACCACCGTGCGCGTGCTCCTGGTCAACATGCCCTGGTCACCGATCGATGTGCCGTCGCTGGCACTGGGCATTCTCAAACGGGCCGTCGACGAGAAGACCGACGGGCAGGCGGAGGTGCTGCACGCCAACCTGGAATACGTCGACTGGCTGGCCCGGCAGGGGGAGTTCGCCCTCGGCGACTACGAGTACTACTCGCTCGACTCCTACTTCCTCGGCTGCGGGGACTGGGTCTTCTCCTCCGCGCTCTACGACGACCCGCGGTGGCGCGAGGCCGAGTTCACCGAGCTGCTCGGCACCCACCTGGACGAGGACCGGCTGCGCCAGGCCATCGAACTGCACCGGCAGGCACCGCGGTTCGTCCAGGAGATCGCCGAGGCCATCGTCGCCGCGGCACCCGACGTGGTCGGCTTCACCTCCACCTTCCAGCAGAACATCGCGGCGCTCGCCGCCGCCAAGTACGTCAAGCGGCTGGCGCCGCGGATCGTGACCGTGCTGGGCGGCGCGAACTGCGACGGCGCGCAGGGCGAGGCGATGCACCGCAACTTCCCCTTCGTCGACCACGTGATCCGCGGTGAGGGGGAGGTGGCCTTCCCACAGCTGCTCAACGCGCTGACCTCCGGCCAGGACCTCGCCAAGGTGCCCAGCCTGTGCTGGCGCGACGGGTCCGGCCCGCGGGCCAACCCGATCAGCGCCACCCCGCTGCCGCCGGCGGCGATCCTCCGCCCCGACTACCGCGGCTACTTCGAACGGCTCGCCGCCTCGCACGCGCGGACCTGGACCGAGCCGAAGCTGGTGGTGGAGGGGGCCCGCGGCTGCTGGTGGGGCGAGAAGCACCACTGCACCTTCTGCGGCCTCAACGGCTCCTCGATGCGGTTCCGCAGCAAGCACCCGGACGACTTCTTCACGGAGATCGTCGAACTCGCCCGCGAGCACCAGGTGCTGGACATGTTCGTGGTCGACAACATCCTCGACATGGGTTACCTGACCACCGTGCTGCCCCGCCTGATCGAGACCGGCTACGACCTGCGGCTGCACATCGAGATCAAGGCCAACATGCGGCAGGCCCAGCTGCGGACGCTGGCCGACGCGGGGCTCATCTACGTGCAGCCCGGCATCGAGAGCCTCAACAACCGGGTGCTGGACCTGATGGACAAGGGCGTCAGCGGTTGCCAGAACGTCCGGATGCTGCGCGACGGTTCGGCCGCCGGCCTCTCGGTGGCCTGGAACTACCTGCACGGCTTCCCTGGCGAGCAGGACCGGGACTACGACGCGGTGATCGGCCAACTCCCGGCGCTGGAGCACCTCGACCCGCCCGGCGACCTGTCCGCCCGGATCGCCATCGAGCGGTTCAGCCCGTACTTCAACCGGCCCGAGCTCGGCTTCTCCGAGCTGCGCCCGGCCCTCCCCTACCGGGTGGTCTACGACCTGCCGGAGGACGAACTGCTCGATCTCGCCTACATCTTCGACGTTCCGCCGCGCGGCATCGGCGAGGAGACGGTGGCCCGGCTGAACGAGGCGCTGGCCGGCTGGCAGCAGAACCACGCGGCCAGCCGGCTGACCCATACCGACCTCGGCGAACAGATCGTCCTGGTGAGCAGGCGCCGGGCCTTCGACTGGACCGTCCTGGAGCTGTCCGACCCGCTGGAGCTGGCCGCCTTCCGGCTGCTCGACCAGCCGCACGCGCCCGCCGCCCTGGCCCGCAAGATCGCAGCCCGGCCGGGCTGCGCGGAGGTGGACCTGGCGACCGTCCAGGCGCTGCTCGACCGCTGGTCGGCCCAGGGCCTGGTCTTCACCGACAACGGCCAGTACGTCCAGGTCGCACCGCCGGCCGTCAACCAGGAACTGCTCAGGCTCGGTTACCGGCGGGCCCGCCAGGAGGCCGAGGACCGGCCGGCGGCCCCGCGCGAACAGGTACCGGCCTGACCGTACCCCGCTCGGACAGACCCCAACACCAGCAGGAGACTTGATGAACACCGTGGCACCCACCGCGCCGCCGCGACCGGCCACCGTGACGGTACGGGCCTGGCGTGACGTCGAGCCGGTCACGCTGGACCTGCCGTCGATGTCCCTCGGCACCGTCGGGGCCGAGGGCCCGAGCGGGCCCGCCGCCCAGCGGCTCTGGGACCTCGGCGCCCGCCGGGTGGCGATCCCCGGCACAGTGGACCTCGACGGGACCGACCCGGCCGCGGCCGCCCGGACCGTCCACCAACTGTGCCTGATCCGGGACCTGACCGCGCACGCCGTCCAGGTGGACTGGGCGCTCCGGCCGGGTCCATGGGCCGACGCCTGGGAGGAGCTCAGCCACCTCCAGCCGCCGACCACGCTGCTCGGCCTGGCCGACACCGACCCAGCACTGCGGCTGTGGACCGACACCCACCACATCGGCAAGTGCCTGTGGCGCAAGGGCCCGGGGTTCATCCAGATCCGCGACCGCCGCTGGGGCGAACTGCGCCGCTTCACCGTCGACGAGCCGCAGTACCAGGAGGTCATCGAGCGCCTGGTGGACGGCGCCCCGCAGAGCGAGCTGCCCGCTGCCGTCCTGGCCGATCTGCGGGGCGAGCAGTTGGTCGGTCAGGTGGGTGAGCTGGTCTGGTGGCTCCCCTACCGGGTCCGGCGCTGGGCGCACGCGCCGATCGTGCTGTGAGCCCAGCCGGTGGGCCCAGCGGCCGCGCCCGGCGTCAGGCGGTGGCGACGGCCTGTGCCACGGCCGACTGACCCGACACCAGCTCCACCGTGCGTCCCACCAGTGGTGCCGGGTCGGCCAGCAGCGCGGCGATGACGGCGGCCACGTCGGCGCGCGGGACCGCGCCACGGCCGGTCGAATCAGCCAACCGGACCAGCCCGGTGGGTGCATCGTCGGTCAGCCGGCCGGGGCGCAGCACCGTCCAGTCCAGGCCCGGGCGAGCGCGCAGGTCGTCGTCGGCCGCGCCCTTGGCCCGCAGGTAGGCGCCGAAGACGGGGTCCGCGCCGTCCCCGGCCCGGGCGTCGGCACCCATCGAGGAGAGCATCACATAGCGCCGCACCCCCGCCTGCTCGGCACCGTCGGCCAGCAGGACGGCGGCCCCCCGGTCGACCGTGTCCTTGCGCTCGGCACCGCTGCCCGCCCCCGCACCGGCGGCGAAGACCACCGCGTCGGCGCCGGCGAGGACCTGGGCGACCTGCCCGCGGTCCGCGGTCTCCAGGTCGAGCAGGACCGGCTCGGCGCCGCGCTCCCGCAGGTCGGCGGCCTGCTCGGGACGGCGGATCAGGCCCACCGGCCGATCCCCGCGCTCGGCGAGCAGCCGCTCCAGGTGGAGCGCGATCTGACCATGGCCTCCGGCGATGACGATACGCATGGCGGCCACGTTAGCGGGCGAGCGCGCCACAGCCGGGATCTGATGCCGTGTCAGCACCGGGTGGCGCCCGGCCGGCTCCCCCGGTCAGGGGCATCGACCGGCCCCCGCGCGGCGCGGCGGCCGACCGCGCCGGCGGCACGCCGGAAACCCGTTGGCCCCGCCCGCCCCGGCGCTGGCATGCTGGGCGGTGTGGAGCACAGCGAGAAGATCGAGCCCGTGGCGACCACCACTGCCGTCGAGCAACCCGAGGTCCGGGTCGAGGTGGCCGACGAGTTGCGCGTGTTCCTCCCCGCGGCACGCCGGACCGGCCGCTCGGTGGTGCGCACCGACGGCGCCGCCACCCTCGGACACCTGGTGGAGTCGCTCGGCGTGCCGCTGACCGAGGTCGGCGAGCTGCTGGCCGACGGACACCCGGTGCCCGCCGGGCACCTGCCCCGGCACGGCGAGCAGATCACGGTGCACGGCGTGCCCCGGCCGCAACCGCTGCCCGGCCCGCCCCGCTTCCTGCTCGACGTCCACCTCGGCACCCTGGCCCGCCGGCTGCGGCTGCTGGGGATCGACGCGGCCTACGAGAATCCCGACATCGGCGATGCCGCGCTCGCCGCCCGCTCCGCCGCCGAGCAGCGGGTGCTGCTCTCCCGCGACCGGGGCCTGCTGCGGCGGCGCGAGCTGTGGGTCGGCGGGTACGTCTACAGCCACCGCCCGGACGAGCAGTTGCGCGACGTGCTGTCCCGGTTCGCGCCGCCGCTGGCCCCGTGGACCAGGTGCACGAGCTGCAACGGGGAGCTGCGGCAGGCGGCGAAGGCCGCCGTGCAGGAGCAGCTGGAGGACGGGACGGAGCGCTCCTACGACGCCTTCGCACGGTGCGCGGACTGCGGGCAGGTCTACTGGCGCGGCGCGCACCACGCCCGGCTGACCGCGATCGTGGACGAGGCGCTGGGCGAGTTCGGCCACCGGCCGGAGCCCGGCCCGCGCCCGAGTACGGCCCCGACCCCGACCGCGACCACAGCCGGCTGACGCTTCCGCCCGGCGCTTCCGCTCACCGGGACCAGGAGCTACTCTCCGGTAACGAAACCGGCGCCGGGATCCGCCCCGGCGGCGGGTCGCCGAATCGTGGAGTGACCCGTGCCCGCATCCCCGCCCCGACCCGGCGCGCGGCCCTCGGCCTCCCCCCGGTCCGAGCGCTCCCCGCGGCTGCTCGGCGGCCTGCTGATCGGCGCGGGCGTCACCCACCTCGTCGCGCCCCGCCCCCTCGACGCCATGGTGCCCCGCGCACTGCCCGGCAACCCGCGCGCCTGGACCTACGCGAGCGGGGTGGCCGAGCTCGCGATCGGGGCGGCCGTCGCCGCCCCGCGCACCCGCCGGCTGGGGACGCCGGCCGCCGCCGGACTCTTCGTCGCCGTCTTCCCGGCCAACGTCAAGATGGCCGCCGACTGGCGCGGGCGCCCGCTCCCGCTGCGCACCGCGGCGCTCGCCCGCCTGCCGCTCCAGGTCCCCCTGGTGCGCTGGGCGCTGCGCGTGCACCGCACCGCGCGCACCGACCGCGCCTGATCCGACGCACCGTCAGGTCAGCACCCGGACAAGGCCCCGGTCCACGTCCCGCAGCCGCGGGCGCCCCGCCAGCGCCATCGCCTCCGTCAACTCCTCGCGCAGCAGCGCGAGCAGGGCGCTCACCCCGGCCTCGCCCGCCACCGCCAGCCCCCACAGCGCGGGGCGGCCCAGCAGTGCCGCGTCCGCGCCCAGCGCCAGCATCTTCAACACATCGACCCCGGTGCGCAGTTCGCCGTCCACCAGCACCGCACAGCGCCCGCGCACGGCAGCCGTGATCTCCGGCAGTGCGGTCACCGCCGGTATCGCGCCGTCGAGTTGGCGGCTGCCGTGGTTGGAGACCACGATGCCGGCCACCCCGGCGTCCACCGCCCGCCGGGCGTCCTCGCTGGTCAGGATGCCCTTGAGGACCAGCGGCAGCGAGGTCTGCCGGCGCAGCCAGCCGAGGTCGGACCAGGTGACCGAGGCGTCGAACTGCTCCCGGGCGTGCCGGACGATGGCCGACCGGCCGTCCTGGCGGACGTGGCTGGCGGTCATCAACTCCGGGTCCAGATTGACCGCGTGGACGTGCTCGGGCAGCGCGAAGGCATTGCGGTCGTCCCGCAGCCGCCGGGCCACCCGGGGCGCGTCGACGGTCAGCACCAGCGCGCCGAAGCCGGCCGCCTCGGCCCTGGCGATCAGCTGGATCAGCGCCTCGCGGCGGCGCAGCCAGTAGAGCTGGAGCCAGCAGGGGCCACTGCCGGCCGCGGCGATCTCCTCCAGGGTCCGGCTGGCGAACATCGAGGCGATGAAGAGCGCGCCCCGCGCGCCGGCGGCCCGGGCGGTGGCGACCTCGCCCTGCGGGTCGCAGAGCCGGTGGTAGGCCATCGGCGCGATGCCCACCGGCATGGCCAGCTCGGCGCCGAGCAGTTCGGCGCCCGGATCCACCTGGTCGACGTCGACCAGCACCGAGGGCCGCAGCCGGACCCGGTCCAGCGCCTGCCGCACCGCCCGCGGCAGCGCCTCGGAACCGCTGGCACCGGCCAGGAAGTCCCAGACCGGTGCGGGCAGTCGGGCCCGCGCCGGCTCCTCGTACTCCGCCACGGTCAGCAGCCGCGCCAGCGTCTGCTCCCGTGCGTGCTCGCTCCCCTGCGCCGGCACCCGCCCTGTCGTCGGCATCTGCGTCACAGTCCACCATCCCTGCCCCGTCCACCGCAGCAATCATCCTGCATGCGAATGGATCTGACGATGAGTCAGCTCGCTACTCTCCTCCGATCCGCCGCCCGGCGAAAGCCCGCCCCACACCCACCACGCCAAGCCCCCCAGGACCCGGCCGCACGCCCTGCCCGACCGGGGCCACCGACCGGGGCCACCGACCGGGGCTACCGACCGGGCAGCTCCTGCTCGGTCCAGATCGTCTTGCCCGAGGCGGTGTAGCGGCTCCCCCAGCGGCTGGTCAGCTGCGCCACCAGGTAGAGCCCGCGCCCGCCTTCGTCGGTCAGCCGGGCCCGGCGCATCCGCGGCTGGGTGCTGCTGCCGTCGGAGACCTCGCAGGTCAGCATGTCCGCCCGGATCAGCCGCACCACCACCGGGCCGCCGGCGTAGCGGATCGCGTTGGTGACCAGCTCGCTGAGCACCAGCTCGGTGGTGAAGGCCAGCTCCTCCAGCCCCCAGGCGACCAGCTTCTCGGTGGCGTCCTCGCGCACCCGGCCGACCGACGCCGGGTCGGGCTCGACCGACCAGACGGCGGTGTCGGCCGAAGGCACCACCTTGGTGCGGGCCAGCAGCAGCGTCACGTCGTCGTGCAGCCGGGTCGGCGCCAGTCCGCCGATGATCCGCTGCCCGGCCTCCGGCAGCGGCAGCTCCTGGGCCCGGACCGCGGCCAGCCGCCGGGTCAGCTCGGCCATCCCGCTGTCGATGTCACCCTCGCCGCGCTCGATCAGCCCGTCGGTGTAGAGCGCGAGCACACTGCCCGGTTCCAGCACCACCCTGGTGGACTCGAAGGGCAGGCCGCCCACGCCCAGCGGCGGTCCCGGCGCCACCGGCAGGAACTCGGTGCTGCCGTCCGGGTAGGCGACGGCGGGCGGCGGGTGGCCGGCGCTGGCCACCGTGCAGGTCCGGGCGACGGGGTCGTAGACCGCGTACAGGCAGGTCCCGCCGAACGAGCCGGGCTCCGGCCTGGCGGCCCGGGCGGCGGCCCGTTCCTCCTCGCCGTCCGCCCAGTGGTGGCCCTGGACCCCGGCGCCGTAGCGGCCCGGGTCCAGCCCCTCGGCCTCCAGGTCCACCTCCCCGTCGGCCGCCAGCGCCGCTTCCACCAGCAGCTGGGCCACCAGGTCGTCCAGGTGGACCAGCAGTTCGTCCGGCTCCAGGTCCAGGTCGGCCAGGGTGCGCACGGCGGTGCGCAGCCGGCCCATGGTGGCGGAGGCGTGCAGGCCGTGCCCGGTGACGTCGCCGACCACCAGTGCCACCCGGGCCGAGGAGAGCGGGATGACGTCGAACCAGTCGCCGCCCACGCCGCCCACGGTGTCGGTCGGCAGGTAGACGCTGGCGGTGCTGACCGCGGCGACCGAGCGGACGGCCGGTGGCAGCAGGCTGCGCTGCAGGCCGATCGCGGCGCGGTGCTCGCGGGTGTAGCGCCGGGCGTTGTCCAGCGCGAGCGCGGCGCGGGCGGCGATCTCGCGCAGCAGCGTGTGGTCCTCCTCCTCGAAGGCCTCCTTCCAGTGGTCGCGGCGCACCCCGATCCGGCCGAGCAGCAGGCCGCGGGCGATCAGCGGGGCGGTGATCAGCCAGGGCTCGCCGAGGCCGGCGGCCGACCCGGCCGCCTCGGTCCCGTCCGGGCCGACCTGCACGCTGTCCCCGGTGGCCGGCACCGCCTCGGGCGGCCCGGCGACGGCCGTGCGGCGCAGCAGCAACAGCCCGTCGCGGTCCGGGGCCGGCTCCTCACCGGTGAAGACCGCGGGCGCCACCTCCACCACCACGACGTCCGCGAAGTCGCCGACCAGTACCTCGGCCAGCTGCTGGGCGCTCTCGGTGACCGACAGCGAGCGCCCGGTGGCCACCGTGGCCTGGTGCAGCAGCTCCAGGCGCCGCCGGGTCCGGTACTGCTCGGTCACGTCGTTGAAGAGCGCGGTGAGGCCGATCACCGCACCGTCGGAGGCTTGCAGCCGGAACGCGGAGATCGCCATCATCCGGCCGCCGCGCGGATCCACCACCGTCCTGGCCAGCTCCTCGGCCAGCACCAGCGGCTGCCCGGTCTCCATCACCTCGCGCAGGTGCTGCTCGACGGCGGCGGCGTCCTGCGGCTGCAGGAAGTCGGCCAGCCTGCGTCCGTTGAGGGTGACCGGCATGCCGGAGTAGGGCAGCAGATGGGTGTTGGTCCGCACGATCCGCAGGTCCTGGTCGAAGACCACCAGCCCGAGCCGGTCCTGCAGGAAGAGCTCGCGGGTGAACGCCTGGTCCTGGCGCCAGCGGTCCGCGGTGCTGGCCCGGGCGCCGAGGACGATGTACTGCGCGGCGGAACGGTCGCGGACCCGGTCGCCGAACGGCGCGCCGCGCAGCACCAGCAGCCGGACCTCCAGCGCGAGCAGCCGGCCGTCGCCGCTGTGGACACTGACCCGCCCCGCCCAGATGCTGCCGCGCCGCGCGTACCCCTGCGGCCCGGCCGAACTCGACGGTCCGGCCGGCTCGACCGGTGCGGCCAGCAGGTCGCGGACCCGGCGCCCGCGCAGCACGCCCGCCGGGATGGACAGCAGCGTCTCGGCGGCCGCCGTGCAGTCCATGATCCTGCCGCCGCCGTCGACCAGTACCCCTGCCACGCCGTCGAGGAACGGGAAGCGGGAGTCGTCCATGCCGTCCACCTCGCCCGGTCGCGCTCTCTCCTCATCCTCCATCGGACTTCCCTTTTCGGCGCTGCGGCGCTCCGGGCGGTGACCGGACACCACCTGCGGGGCGACGCTCGGCGGCCGGACGGCGACGCTCAGTGGCCGCCCGCGTCGAGCACCTCGACGTCGGAGATGTTCCGCTCGATCTCGGCCGCCGGCAGCGCCACGGCCAGCGCCCAGTAGTAGACGACCAGCGAGAAGACCGCGATCACCAGGATGTCCCACCACAGCGGCAGGTGGTGGGCGGCGCCCACGCCGAACTGGCCCTGCCAGGAGACCACGCCCATGCCCACCAGGTAGACCGGCAGCCACTGGCCGGCCCGGAAGTCCATCCGGGGCGCGCCCGGCAGCCCCTTGGCCTGGGCGTAGGCGGCGTAGGAACCCAGCAGCAGGTAGCCGAGCAGGATCGAGGCGCCCAGGCGCCACAGCGTGTCCCAGCCGGACCAGTAGATGACCAGACTGGCGATGACGAAGGCGAGCGGCGAGACGAACTCGCCGGCGGGCAGCCGGTAGGGCCGCTCCAGGTCGGGGAAGCGCTTGCGCAGCACACCGAAGGCCAGCGGCGCCCCCGCGTACATCAGCACCACCGCCGAGGTGATGAAGCTGACCAGCCGCTGCCAGCTGGGAAAGGGCAGGAAGCAGAGCACGCCCGCCACGAAGGCGACCAGCAGGCCGGCCCAGGGCACCGCGCGGCGGTCGGTGGCCTGCATGGCCTGCGGCGCGTAGCCGTTGCGGCTGAGGCCGTAGGTGATCCGGGAGCTGGAGGTGATGTAGACCAGACCGGTGCCGGCCGGCGAGATGATCGCGTCGATGTACAGCACGGTGGCCAGCCCGCTCAGCCCGATCAGGGTGGCGAGCCCGGCGAACGGGCCGCTGATGCCGTGGTAGGTCAGGTTGCCCCAGCCGCTTGCGAAGGTGTCCGGGGGCAGCGCACCGATGAAGACCACCTGGAGCAGGATGTAGACCAGGCTGCCGATCATCACCGACCCGAGCACCGCGCGGGGGATGTCGCGGCGCGGGTGGGTGCTCTCACCGGCCCACTGGATGGCCTGCTCGAAGCCGAGCAGCGCGAAGATCACGCCACTGGTGCTGATCGCCGAGAGCACGCCGCGGGCGCCGAAGGGCGCGAAGCCCTGCGAGGTGAAGTTGGAGCCGTGGAACTCCTTCGCCCCGAAGATCAGGATCGTCACCACCGGCACGGCGACCTTCCACCAGGTGGCCGCGCTGTTGGTGCGGGCCAGCCACTTGACGCCGAGGAAGTTGATCGCGACGAAGATCGCGAGCAGCACCGCGGCGATCGCGAAGCCCGAGCCGGTCAGCGTCTGGTCCTTGTTCTGGAAGCCGTCCGCCCAGCTCCAGTGCCGGGCGTAGCCGATCATCGCCTGCACCTCGATCGGGGCGATGGTGGCGGCCTGCAGCCAGGTGAACCAGCCGAACGACATGCCGGCGAAGCCACCGAAGGCGTAGTGCGGGTAGCGCGCGGTGCCGCCGGCCACCGGGAAGAGGCCGCCGAGTTCGGCGTGCACCAGGGCCAGCAGCACGATGGCCACCGCGCCCACGCCCCAGGACAGCAGCGCGGCCGGCCCGGCGGCCGTGACGGCCTTCTCGGCCCCGAAGAGCCAGCCGGATCCGATGATCGCCCCGACCGACGCCCACAGCAGGCCGAGCATGCCGACCTCGCGGCGCAGGGCGTGCCGGGGGGAGTTGTTCGGGGGCGCCGGAGCGGGCGTTGCCATGGCATGGGCCTCTCGGACGACGGCAGGGTCAGCCCGACGCTGCCGCAGAACGGCCCCGGCCCGCGTGCCGCACGCCGAACGGGGGGTGCCATCGCCAGCCGTCCGGCCTAGCGGTCGACCAGCCGACGTCTACTGAGATGGATGTGACGGAATATCACATCAGCAAGCGTTGATTTGAGCGCCGCGGCATGCCAGGCTCGTCCCAGCCCCGCCAGGCGCCCGTCACACACCCTCCGACGTAGCCCCGCCACGCACCTCACGCCACCTCACACCACCGCGCGCCACTGCTCGCCGCCGTGCGCGCCCCCAGTCCGGCCTGGGCCGGGAACCATTCCCCTGCCCGGCCCAGGCCCTCAGCCCTCAGCCCTCAGCCCTCAGCATGCGGCATCAGCGAACCGACTCGGCGTCAGCTCGGATCGCGCTCCGCCGAGGCCGCGCGCTGCGCCTCCGCGGCCAGCACCGTCGCCAGGCCCTCGTCGCGGATCCGCCGGTCGAGGTAGAGCAGCCCGTCGGTGAGCGGCAGCAGCGGCGCGGCCAGCGCCGTCGCCAGCCCGTAGGCGAGCAGCACACAGCCGATCAGGAAGAGCACACCGAAGGGCGTGGGCACGCTCTGGGTGACGCTCCCGCCGTACTGGTCGATCCGATCGGTCGTGCTGGTGGTGGCCGACATGACCACCACGCCGATGATCATCGCGGGCACGGTGAGCACCTGGGCGGCGAACGAACCGATCATCCGGACCACGTACGGGATGCCCAGACTGCGCCACCAGGAGCCCTTGTTGAGCCGCCAGGCCCGGCGGATCGCCGCCACCGGCCGCTGGTTCTCCAGCACCACCACCGGCACCAGCAGCGCCAGCCGCACCGCGGCATAGCCGCCGAACACCGCGGCGGGCACCAGCAGACAGGCGAGCAGCACGCCGAAGACGGCCGCACTGCCGGTGGCCAGCCCGATCAGCGCCGCGGGCACCACCGCCGCCAGCAGGCCGCCCAGCGCGGCCAGGCCCAGCAGCAGTTGGGCGCGGGCCACCCGCCCCAGGTAGGGACGGCTCTCCGACCAGAGCCGGCCGGCCGTCACCCGCCGGCCGATCGCTGCGTGCCGCAGCACTGCCGTGCTCACGGTGCTCGCCACCAGCGAGAACCCCCAGAAGCAGCAGAGCAGGACAAGCACCCCGACGACCGCCGTGACACCCACGGTGGCCGCCTGATCGTCGGTCAGCTGGTAGTCCACCTGGTTGCGGGCGTCGTCGATGATGCCGCTGACCGCGCTGTAGCCGACCGCCAGACAGACCCCGCAGAGCCCGAGCACGACCAGCGCCGCGACCGACAGCGGGATCAGCAGCGGCTTGGCGTACTGGCGCAGGGTGCGGAAGACACCGCTGATCACCTCACCGATGCCCAGCGGGGTCAGCGGTATGACGCCGGGCCTGGGCGGCGGCGGCCGGTAGCCCCAGGCGAGGCCGGGCGGCGGCCAGCCACCCTGGTACGGCGCGGGGCCGGGGTACGGTCCCGGGCCCGGGTACCGCGCGGGATCCGGCCGGCGCACCGGCTCCGCGTCCGGATCCGGTGCCCGCCACACATCGTCGGCGCTCATCGCTCTGCTCTCCCCCGTGGTGCTCCGCCCGTGAAGCACCAGAGCGTACGGGAGCCGCCCACTGCGCACAGCCCCGGGGTTGCCGGGCCGGTGTACCGGCCGCCACCAGCGCCGACGCGCTCTCGGCAGCCGGTACGGGCGCGGTGGTCACCCCGTGCTGTACCAGTCCCAGGGCAGCAGCCCGTGGTTCGGCAGGTGCGCCTCGCGGGTGCTGATGGTGATCAGCGGGCGGTCCTTCCAGATGCTCGCGTCGTTGGAGCGCAGGCACAGCTCGGTGCGAGCGTGGTCGGTGTTGGCGACCAGCACGAGCACCGTCTCCTTGCGCAGGTGCTCGAAGACCGCGCGGTCCGGATCGGTCAGCACGGCGCGCAGCCGGGCCCGGTCGGCCAGCCGCAGCCGGCCCCGGTCGCCGTAGCCGAGCGGCCGGGCCTCGGCGGTCGTTCTGGCCACGCCCCGAGCGAGTATCAGCAAGGGCAGCAGGGTGGGGATCCGGCCCGGATCGGTGACCCCCTCCCCCTGGGCCGCGCGATAGATGGCCAGGCCCAGCAGCGTGCGCACGGCCTCCAGGTCGCCGCCGGCGACTCTGGGGTCATGGCCGGCGGCCCAGCGGGTCAGACCGAGGGCCCAGTACATCGACACCTCCAGCGCCGAGGCCTTGCCCATCAGCGCGGAGTCCACCTCCCACCACCAGTGCGGATCGCCCTCGGCCGCTTCGACGGCCGGCTCCAGCTCGTGCACAGCCCACCTCCCGGTGCGCCCGCCCACACCCGGGCCCGGGCGCGCCCTTCTATCGTGCTGCGCACGCGCCGCGGTGTCCGTCGATCGGGCAAACCCGCGCACCGGGCCGGCCGGGCCGCCGCACCGGCCCGCCCGGCCCGGTTTCACACCCCTGTTCCGCCCTGGGCTCAGGGGGTCTGGCCGTAGAAGTGCTCCACGTGCAGCTTGACCACGAGCCGGCGATCGCGGACCATCGCGGCCCGGTAGTCGTCCCAGTCGGGGTGCTCGCCGTCGAGCGTGCGGTAGAGGTCGATCAGTTCCTCCACCGTGTCGTCGTCGGGCGCCGCGGCCACCGGCGTCAGCTCGGCGGTGCCCTCGGCCACCGCCCAGGTCCAGAAGTCCTCGCTGGTCGCGTACAGGCTCGCCCGCGGGTCCCGGGCCAGGTTCTTCGCCTTCACCCGGTCCGCCGTGACGGAGACCCGGATCAGCTCCTCGGCCGGGTCGAAGGCGTAGCGGATGTTGGACAGCTGCGGCCGCCCGTCCCGCTTCAGGGTCACCAGCACCCCGTTGGTCCGGGAGGCGAAAAGCTCACGGATCTTGGCATCGTCGGCCATGGGCCTCTCCTCTGCGTCGAGTTGACGGTTCTTCGGTCGATGACGGTTCCAGCGCCCAACCTAGCTGCGGACAGTGGGCCGCCGGGCGGCTTGGGTGCCGACCGGGCGGGCGGACCTGACGCAGTACGCGCAAGAGGTGTCGGTACAGAGCATCGCGCAGCTTCCGTGATTCTTGTGTGACGTGTGCGATGCGGGGTTGTTATCGGAGTGATGATCCGTCTAGTCTCCCTGCAACCCGCCTACGCGGGTGCCCGGACGAGGTACGCCGAGTCCTGCCCACCGCGCTCCGGGTCCTCGATCACCGACCTCTGGGCAGGGGCGGGGGACCCAGGTTTCAATGCCGTCCCCAACACGGCTAGGGGTGAAGCCGTCCACCGGATCCGTCCGGGCGGACGGCCGGGCCAGCCTCCCGGCCCGAACCCGACAGCTCACCTCGCAGGCGTGCGGAGAGGGATGTTCCATGGGCATATCCGGGGTGTTCTCAGGCCCGGGCCGGCACCGCCGCCCGACCCAGACCGAGCGCGCCGTGACCGCCGCGACGGTGGCCGGCGTCGGCGTCGCCCTGCCGCTGCTCACCGCGACCGGCGCGCACGCCGCCCCGGTCAGCACCTGGGACTCGCTCGCCCAGTGCGTCACCGGCGGCAACTGGACCGCGGACACCGGCGACGGCTACTACGGCGGACTGCATCTCACCCAGCGCCAGTGGGTCGCGAACGGCGGCGACCAGTACGCGGCGCAGGCCTCGCACGCCACCCAGGCGCAGCAGATCGCCGTGGCCGAGCAGTTGCTCGCCGGCCAGGGTCCGAGCGTCTGGGGCAGCTGCGCGGCGGTGGCCGGGCTGACCGCGCCGACCACCAGCACGCCGGTGAGCACGCCGACGCCCGCGCCCCCGGCGACCAGCACGCCGGCCCCGGTCGGCACGCCCACGCCCGTCGGCTCGCCCGCGCCGGTGACCGCGCCCACCACGGCGCCCACGCCCGGCTCCACGCCCACGACGACGCCCACCACCCCGGCGCCGCCCACCACCCCGGCTCCCGGTACGCCGAGCGCCGGCGCCCCCGGCACGGGCATGCCCAGCGGAGCGCCGACGGCGCCGACCACCGCACCGTCCACTGCTCCGACCAGCGGCCCGACCACTGCGACCGCTGCGCCGACCCCGAACGCGCCCGCGCCGGGCACCCCGGCGCCCAGCACCAGCCCGAACCCGACGGCGACCACGCCCCCGGCCGCTCCGACCGCCCCCGGCCCGCAGTCGAGCAGCGCACCGAGCACCCCGTCCCCGCTGGCCCCGGCCCCCGGCAGCGCGCAGACGCCGACCGGCGGCACCACCCCGATCGCCCCCGTGGCACCCGCACCGACCGCGCCCGCGGCCCCGGTCGGCCCCACCGGCCAGGTGGCCCCGACCGGCCAGAGCGACGCCGGTCAGGGCTACACCGTGCAGAGCGGCGACTCGCTCTGGGCCATCGCGACGGACCACCACGTCGACAACTGGCAACAGCTCTACCAGCAGAACCTCGGCACCGTCGGTGGCAACCCCAACCTGATCTTCCCCGGACAGCACCTGCAGCTTCCTTCCTAAGGCCTGTCCGGCGGTGCCCGGTGGGCGGTCACCGGGCACCGCCGGGCACCGTCAGAATGGAGCCATGTCCCGACGCAGCAACCGCACCCGCGCGGCCGAGCCCGCCCCCGTCACCGCGCCCGCCGCGAGCGACGGATCAGTCCCCTGCCCCTGCGGCCTGCCCGCCGCCTACGCCGACTGCTGCCGCCGGCTGCACCGGGGCGAGGCCCAGGCGGCCACCGCCGAGCAGCTGATGCGATCGAGGTTCAGCGCCTTCGTGGTCAACGACGGCGCCTATCTGCTGCGCAGCTGGCACCCGCGGACCCGCCCTGCGGTCGTCGACTTCGACGCGGGGCTGCACTGGCGGCGGCTGGAGATCCTGGGCAGCACCGAGGGCGGCGCGTTCCACCAGGAGGGCACCGTCGAGTTCGTCGCCCACTACGTCGAGCAGAACCTCGACGGCCGGCTGCACGAGAAGAGCCGCTTCGTGCGCCACGAGGGGGCCTGGGTCTACCTGGACGGTGTGATCACGCCGACGCAGGCCTGAGCCGACCGCCGCGACCGCCTTCGCCGCCGTCGCCACCGCCGTCGCCCGAGCCGTCGCCACCGCGAGAGCCTCGGCCACCGATAAATTGCGTGCTGAAAGCTTCGGCTGCCGACTAGTTTGCGCGTATGGACCTCACCGCCAGCGCCGGCACCACCCGACTCAACACCAAGGCGGTGGCCGCGGCCACCGTCTCCGTCCTGCTCTGGGCCTCCTCCTTCGTGGCGATCCGCTCCGCCACCGAGCACTACGGCCCCGGCTCACTGGCCCTGGGCCGCCTCGCGGTCGGCTCGGTGGCGCTGCTCGCGATCTGGGCGGTGCGGGGCGAGGGCCTGCCGCCGCGCGCCTCCTGGCCCGGCATCGCCCTCTGCGGCCTGCTCTGGTTCGGGCTCTACATGCTGGCGCTCAACTGGGGTGAGCAGAAGGTCGATGCGGGCACCGCCGCCATGCTGGTGAACATCGGCCCGCTGGTGATCGCGCTGCTCGGCGGCTGGCTGCTGCGCGAGGGGTTCCCGCGCCGGCTGATGATCGGGATGGCGGTCTCGTTCGCCGGCGCCGTGGTGGTGGGCCTGTCCAAGTCCGGTGGCAGCGGTGCCTCGTATCTCGGCGTGCTGCTCTGCCTGCTCGCCGCGCTGCTCTACGCGGCCGGCGTGGTGGCCCAGAAGCCGGCGCTGCGGCATGCGACTCCGCTGCAGGTCACCGCCTTCAGCTGCCTGATCGGCACGGTGGTCTGCCTGCCGTTCGGCGGCCAGTTGACCGGCCAACTCGCCCACGCCCCGGCCTGGGCCACGCTCGACCTGGTCTACCTGGGCCTGTTCCCCACCGCCCTGGCGTTCAGCACCTGGGCCTACGCGCTCTCCCGCACCACGGCGGGCCGGATGGGCGCGACCACCTATGCGGTGCCCGCGTTGGTGGTACTGATGTCCTGGGCGGTGCTGGGCGAGGTGCCGGCGGTGCTGACCCTGCTCGGCGGCTGCCTCTGCCTGGGCGGCGTCGCGCTCTCCCGGCGGCCCTGACCCACCGTCCGCGTCCGCACCCGACCCGCCCGCTCTGCCCGCGCCACCCGCGCATTCACCCCCCCGTCGTCACCTTCACCAGAGGACTTCCCGTGCAGCTCTCCCTTGAGGACCAGCACCGCCGCGCGCTCGCCTTCCGTGAACTCCACACCGGCCCCGGCGCGTTCGTCGTCGCCAACGCCTGGGACGCGGGCACCGCGCGCCTGCTCACCGACCTCGGTTTCGCCGCGCTCGCCACCACCAGCGCGGGCCTGGCCTTCTCGCTCGGCCGGGCCGACGGCGCGGACCTGGTCGACCGCGCCGAGGCGCTGGCCAACGCCCGGGCCATCGTCAGCGCCACCCACCTGCCGGTCGCCGCCGACCTGGAGAGCGGCTTCGGCGCCGACGCCGAGGCGATCGCCGCCACGATCGAACTGGCCGCCGAGGCGGGCCTGGTGGGCGGGTCGATCGAGGACGCCACCGGGGACCCGCAGGCGCCGATCCACTCGTTCGAGGTGGCCGTCGAGCGGGTGGGCGCGGCCGTGGCGGCGGCCCGACGGCTGGACCTCCCGTTCACCGTCACCGCCCGCGCGGAGAACTTCCTGCACGGGCGCCCCGACCTGGCCGACACGGTGCGGCGGCTGCAGGCGTTCGAAGCCGCGGGCGCCGATGTGCTCTTCGCCCCCGGACTGCCGGACGCCGAAGCCGTGCGCACCGTCTGCGCGGCGGTCTCGCGGCCCGTCAACGTGCTGGCGGCGGGCCCGCTCGCCGAGTTGACGGTGCAGCAGCTCGGCGAGTTGGGCGCCCGGCGGATCAGCGTCGGCTCCGGGTTCTCCCGGGTCGCGCTCGGCGCGGCCAGGCGCGCGGCCGACGCCGTCCTGCGCACCGGCAGCTTCGCCGCGCTCGCCGAGGCGTTGCCGTTCGGGGAGGCCAACGCGCTGATGGCCGGACCCGCCACGGACTGACCCGGCATCGGCCCGGCGGCCGAGAGTGAGTTGCGTTTCCAAACCTACACACAGTAGCGTGCCGCGGCATGCGTATAGTTGGAAATCCAAACTCGCGACCGAGTGGCTCCCGTGCCGTCTTCCTCGTCGTCACCGCCGCCGTCTTCGTCTCCAACCTCGACCTCTTCATCGTCAACGTCGCGCTGCCCGCGATGAACCAGCACTTCCACGGCAGCACGCTGACCTCGCTCTCCTGGGTGCTCAACGGCTACGCCATCGTCTTCGCCGCCCTGCTGGTGCCCGCCGGGCGGCTGGCCGACCGGGTCGGCCACCGCGGGGCCTTCCTGGCCGGGCTGGCGCTGTTCACCCTCTCCTCCGCGCTCTGCGCGCTGGCGCCCGGCGTCGACTGGCTGGTCGGCGCCCGCCTGCTGCAGGCGCTGGGCGGTGCGCTGCTGATGCCCACCTCGCTCGCGCTGCTGCTGGACGCCACCGAGCCGCAGCGGCGGCCCGGCGCGGTCCGGGCCTGGGCGTCGATCGGCGGGATCGCGGCGGGGCTGGGCCCGGTGCTCGGCGGGGTACTGGTGGAGGCCGACTGGCGCTGGGTCTTCCTGGTCAACCTGCCGATCGGGGCGGCCGCGCTGGTGGCCGGCCTGCGGGTGCTGCCCCGACCGCGCGGCCGTGGCCAGGGCCCGTGGCCCGACCTGGTCGGCGTGCTGCTGTTGACCGCCGCCATCGCGCTGCTCGCGATCGGCCTGGTGAAGTCGGACAGCTGGGGCTGGGGATCGGCCCGGGTGACCGGCAGCCTGGCCGCGGCCCTCGTGCTGGCCGGCGGCTTCCTGCTGCGCTCCGCCCGGCACCCGGCCCCGGTGGTCGAGCTGCCGCTGCTGCGGGTGCCGGTCTTCGCCGCCGCCAACGCGACGGCGCTGCTCTTCACCGTCGCGTTCTCCGGCATGCTGCTGACCTCGGTGCTCTGGTGCCAGCAGGTCTGGGGCTACTCCGCGCTGCGCACCGGGCTCGCGGTGGCGCCCGGGCCGCTGCTGGTGCCGCCGATCACGCTGGCCACCGGGCCGCTGCTGCGCCGCCTGGGGCACGGCCGCCTCGCGACGCTCGGCCTGCTCTGCTTCACGGCCGGGATCGCCTGGTGGGTCGCGACGGTGCGCACCACGCCCGGGTACGCGGCCGACCTGCTGCCCGGCATGCTGCTCACCGGCGTCGGGGTCGCCCTCACGCTGCCCACGCTGATCGGCGCGGCCGCCGCCGCGCTGCCGCCCACCCGGTTCGCCACCGGCTCGGCGGTGACCACGATGGGCCGGCAGATCGGCGCGGTGGTCGGGGTCGCGGTGGTGGTGAGCGTGCTGGGCACCCCGCACAGCGCGCGGCAGGCGCTGGACGCCTTCCGGCACGCCTGGATCGCGGTGATCGTCGCGACCGTCCTGGCGGTGGTCACCGCCCTCGTGCTGGCCGCCGTGCAGCGCCGGGCGGGCTCGGGCGCAGGCGCGGGCACCGGAGCGGCCGCCGACGCGTCCGGTGCCCCGGCGCCGGCCGGCTCCCGCTGAAGCAGCCGAAGGGTTTCCCGTTTCCCGCCCGATGGGCAACGGGAAACCCCGGTGTCCCGGTGGACCCCGGCCGACCTCGGTGGAAAGCTCGAAGGGCCAGATCTCCACCGAGTCTCTCCACCGAACCCCACCTCTCCTGCGCGCAATCGAGGAGCACCGGCATGTCCGAGCGAGCACCATCGCGGGCGGGGGCGGCCGGGCGGGCGCCCGTCGCCGATCGCCCCGAGCAACTGCGCAATGTCGTCCTGGTCGGCGTCAGCGGCTCCGGCAAGACGACACTCACCGAGTCCCTGGCGCTGGCCGCCGGGGCGCTGACCCGGGCGGGCCGGGTCGACGAGGGCAGCACGGTCTCCGACCACGAGGAGATCGAGCACCAGCAGCAGCGTTCGGTGCGCCTGTCCCTGGTCCCCGTCGAGTGGCAGGGGGTCAAGATCAACCTGCTCGACCCGCCCGGCCACGCCGACTTCGCGGGTGAGCTGCGGGCCGCGCTGCGCGCCGCCGACGCCGCCGTCTTCGTCGTCTCGGCGACCGATCCGGTGACCGGTCCGGTGCGCGCGCTCTGGCAGGAGTGCGCGCTGCTCGGCCTGCCGCGCGCCATCGCCGTCACCCATATGGATGCAGCCAGGGCCGACTTCGACGCGGTGCTGGCGGCCTGCCGGGAGGCGCTCGGTGACGGCCGCCCGGAGTCCGTGCAGCCGGTGGACCTCCCCGTGCGCAGCGAGGGCCGGCTGCGCGGCACCGTGGAGCTGCTCTCCGGCGAGACGCACGGCCAGGCGCAGCCCGCGCCCCCGACCGGACCGGCCCGCGAGCAGCTGGTGGAGGCCATCGCGGGCGAGGACGACGAGCTGCTGGAGCGCTACGTCGGCGGCGAGCCGCTGGCTCCGGGCGCACTCGCCCGCGGGCTGCGCGGTGCGGTGCTGCACGACGCCATCCACCCGCTGCTGCCGCTCGGCGAGGACGGCACCGGGGCGGTCGACCTGCTCGACCTGATCGTCTCCGCCTTCCCCGCCCCGAGTGACCGCCCGTTGCCCGAGCCGCTGGGCACCGAAGCCGTGCAGGTCGACCCTGGCGGCCCGCTGGTGGCCCAGGTGATCCAGAACACCGGCGACCCGTACGTCGGGCGGCTCAGCCTGGTCCGGGTCTTCTCCGGCACGCTCCACCCCGACCTGCTGGTCCACCTGGCCGGCCGCTCCGCGGGGCCCGCCGCCGAGGCAGCGGGTGGCGAGGGCGCCGCCGACGAGCGGATCGCCGGCCTGACCAGCCCGTTCGGCAAGCAGCAGCGCCCGGTCCCGCACGCGGTGGCCGGCGATCTGGTCTGCGTCAGCAAGCTCACCACGGCCCGGGTCGGTGACACCCTCTCGGACCCGGCCGCCCCGGTGGTCCTCGCCCCGTGGGAGCTGCCGGAGCCGCTGCTGCCGATCGCCGTCGAGGCGCACAGCCGCAGCGACGAGGACAAGCTCTCCCAGGGCCTGGCCCGGCTGGCCGCCCAGGACCCAACGGTCCGGGTCGAGCAGAACCCCGCCACCGGACAACTGGTGCTCTGGTCCACCGGCGAGGCGCACATCGGTGTGCTGCTGCACCAGTTGGGCGAACAGTTCGGCGTCCAGGTCGAGCGGGTGCCCTACCAGGTCGCGCTGCGCGAGACCTTCGGCGCGGCGGCCACCGGGCACGGCCGGCTGGTCAAGCAGTCCGGCGGCCACGGCCAGTACGCGATCTGCGAGTTGCTGGTGGAGCCGCTGCCCGGCGGCACGGGCTTCGAGTTCGTCGACCGGGTGGTCGGTGGCGCGGTGCCCCGGCACTTCATCCCCTCGGTGGAGAAGGGCGTGCGGGCGCAGCTGGAGCACGGCGTGGGTGACGGCTACCCGCTGGTGGACGTGCGGGTCACCCTGGTGGACGGCAAGGCCCACTCGGTCGACTCCTCGGACTCCGCGTTCCAGTCGGCGGCCGCGCTGGCCCTGCGCGACGCCGCCGCCCGGACCACCGTGCGCCTGCTGGAGCCGGTGGCCGAGGTGAGCGTGCTGGTCCCGGACGAGTACCTGGGCGGGGTCTTCAGCGACCTGTCGGTGCGCCGCGCGCGGGTGCTCGGCACCGAGGCGGCCGGGGCCGGGCGGAGCCTGCTGCGTGCCGAGGTGCCCGAGCTCGAACTCACCCGCTACGCCGTGGACCTCCGCTCGCTCACGCACGGGACCGGCTCGTTCACCCGCACACCGCTGCGCTACGAGCCGATGCCGAGCGCCCTGGCCGACAAGGTCGCCAAGCCCTCGGACTGACCACCTCACCCCGGCCTTCCGTCACCCCTGTTCTGCCGTCACCCACGCTCTGCCGTCACCCCCGTTCTGCCGTCACCCCCGCTCTGCCGTCACCCGTGCCCCGCGAGCAGCCGAACCGCCTCCTCGCGCATCTCGACCTTGCGCACCTTGCCGGTCACGGTCATCGGGAACGCCGCCGCCAGGTGCACGTACCGGGGGATCTTGTAGTGCGCGAGCCGGCCCGTGCAGTACTCCCGCAGCGCCTCGGCCGTCAGCTCGGGCGCGTCGGCCCGCAGCCGGATCCACGCCATCAGCTCCTCGCCGTACTTCTCGTCGGGCACTCCGACCACCTGGGCGTCCAGCACATCGGGGTGGGTGAGCAGGAACTCCTCGATCTCGCGCGGGTAGATGTTCTCGCCGCCGCGGATCACCATGTCCTTGATCCGCCCGGTGACGGCGAGGTAGCCGTCCTGGTCCATCACCGCGAGGTCGCCGGTGTGCATCCAGCCCTGCGGGTCGAGGACCTCGGCGGTGCGCTCGGGCTCCTCCCAGTAGCCGAGCATCACCGAGTAGCCGCGGGTGCACAGCTCCCCCACCGTGCCGCGCGGCACGGTGGCGCCGGTGCCGGGGTCGACCACCTTCACCTCCAGGTGCGGGCCGACCCGCCCGACGGTTGCGATCCGCTGCTCGAAACCGTCCTGCGACCGGGTCTGGGTGGAGACCGGCGAGGTCTCGGTCATGCCGTAGCAGATGGACACCGCGCCCATGTGCATCTTCTCGATCACCTGCTTCATCACCTCGGCCGGGCAGGGTGAGCCGGCCATGATGCCGGTGCGCAGCGAGCCGAGCTCGTGGTCGGCGAAACCGGGGTCGTTGAGCTCGGCGATGAACATGGTCGGCACGCCGTAGAGCGAGGTGCACCGCTCGGCGGCGACGGCGGCCAGCGTGGCGGCGGGGTCGAAGGTGGGCGCCGGGATGACCACGCAGGCGCCGTGCGAGGTAGCCGCCAGATTGCCCATCACCATACCGAAGCAGTGGTAGAACGGCACCGGCACGCAGATCCGGTCCCGCTCGGTGTACTCGCACAACTCGGCCACGAAGTACCCGTTGTTGAGGATGTTGCGGTGCGAGAGGGTGGCGCCCTTGGGGAACCCGGTGGTGCCCGAGGTGTACTGGATGTTGATCGGGTCATCCGGCCGCAGCCCGGCCTCCACGGCCGCGAGCACCGCCGGGTCGCCCTGCCGACCCGCGGCGAGCAGTTGCTCCCAGGAGTCCTCGCCGAACAGCAGCACCTCGCGCAGCCGCGGGCAGTTCGGCCGGGCCTCGGCCAGCATCGCCGCGTAGTGCGAGGTCTTGTAGCGCGCCGTCGCCGCCACCATGCGGGCCCCGGACTGGCGCAGCACGTACTCCAGTTCGTGGGTGCGGTAGCCCGGGTTGATGCTCACCATGATCGCGCCGATCCGTGCCGTCGCGTACTGCAGCAGCACCCACTCCGCGCGGTTGGGCGACCAGATGCCGACCCGGTCACCGGGCCGCACGCCCTGGGCGAGCAGGCCGAGCGCCACCACGGCCACGTCGTCGGCCAGCTCGCGGTAGGTCCAGCGGCGCCCGGCCGGGACGTCGACCAGCGCCTCGCGCTCGCCGAAGGCGGCCACCGTGCGGGCCAGGTTGGCGCCGATGGTCTCGGCCAGCAGGGGCGGTTCGGTCTCACCACGGGCATGGCTGAGGTGGGCGTCGGCGGGCATGGGCAGCTCCAGCTGAGGGTGGAATGCAGGAAACGAGGCTGCCCTACCCCACCGCGGCCCCGACCATGCACCTCTTGACGCGTGCCAGGGCCGAACCGGCCCTGCACCGCTCGCCTGCCCTACTTGAGCAGGCGGGAGAGCCGCCGGTCGGCCAGCGGCTTGCCGCCGGTCTGGCAGGTAGGGCAGTACTGCAGCGCCGAGTCGGCGAAGGAGACCTCGCGGATCGTGTCGCCGCAGACCGGGCAGGGCTGGCCGGCCCGTCCGTGCACCCGCAGGCCGGTCTTCTTCTCCGCCTTCAGCTCGCCCGCGGCCAGCCCGTGCGAGCGCGCCACGGCGTCCCGCAGGGTGTCGCCGATCGCCCGGTAGAGCGTCTCGCTCTCCGCCTCGGTCAGCCGTGCGGCCTGCTTGAACGGCGACATCCGCGCCACGTGCAGGATCTCGTCCGAGTAGGCGTTGCCGATCCCGGCCAGCACGCTCTGGTCCCGCAGCATCCCCTTGAGCTGCCGTCGCTCGCCGGCCAGCATGGCGCGCAGCGCCTCGGCGGTGAAGGCCGGGTCGAGCGGGTCGGGGCCCAGCCGCGCGACGCCCGGCACCTCGTCCGGGTCCGCCACGCAGGAGACGGCCAGGCCCTTCTTGGTGCCGGCCTCGGTCAGGTCGAAGCCGCCGGTGGAGTCCGCCAGCCGCACCCGCAGCGCCAGCGGCCCCTTGCCGGGGTGCGGCGCCGCGTCCGACATGTTCGGCTGCCAGCGCAGCCAGCCGGCCCTGGCCAGGTGGATCACCAGATGCAGGTCCGCCGCCTGCGGGCCGCCGGCGGTGATCACCAGGAACTTGCCGCGCCGGCCGACGGCGGTCACCGTGCGGCCCTCCAGGGCGGTGACCGGCGGCTGGTAGGTCTTGAGCGCGTTCACGGCCACCGGGTACACCCGGCCGATCACCTGGCCGACCAGGTGTTCGGTCAGGAAGGCGCTGAGCGCTTCGACTTCGGGCAGCTCGGGCACATCCCCCAGTCTGCTCGCCCGCCTGGCGGTCTGCTCGTCCACCGGACTTCGGCCGGGGCATTGGTTGATGGCCTTGCGCTATGAAAAAGTGATCATATGCAGGGTGAATCCATGGACTACCAGCTCGAACTTCAGCGCGCGGTCGACGCTGCCCGCCCGCTGCTGACCACCGGCCGGGTGGCCGACTACATTCCCGCGCTCGCCGAGGCGGACCGCCAGTCCTTCGGGCTGGCGCTGGCCACCATCGACGGCGAGGTGTACGGCGCCGGGGACTGGGAGGTGCCGTTCTCGGTGCAGTCCATCTCCAAGCTCTTCACCCTCGCCCTCACCCTGGCGGCCGGCAGCGAGGGGATCTGGCACCGGGTGGGCCGCGAGCCCTCCGGCACCCCGTTCAACTCGCTGATCCAGCTGGAGTCCGAGCAGGGCATTCCGCGCAACCCGTTCATCAACGCCGGTGCGGTGGTGGTCACCGACCACCTGCTGACCCTGACCGGGGACGCCGGCGGCGCCGTCCGCGAGTTCCTGCGCGCCGAGTCGGGCAATCCGCGGCTGGACACCGATCCGGTGGTGGCCGCCTCGGAGGCCGCCCACGGCCACCGCAACGCCGCCCTGGCCCACTTCATCGCCAGCTACGGCAACCTGGAGAACCCGGTCGAGGCGGTGCTCACGCACTACTACGCGCACTGCGCGATCGCCGCCAGCTGCCGGGACCTGGCGCTGGCCGGCCTCTTCCTGGCCCGGCACGGCCTGCGGATGGACGGCAGCCGGCTGTTCTCGCGCAGCGACGCCAAGCGGATCAACGCCGTCCTGCTCACCTGCGGCACCTACGACGCGGCCGGCGACTTCGCGTTCCGGGTCGGACTGCCGGGCAAGAGCGGGGTGGGTGGCGGGATCCTGGCGATAGTCCCGGGGCGCGGCACGCTCTGCGCCTGGGGCCCGGCGCTGGACCGGGCCGGCAACTCGGTCGGCGCGGTCGCCGCACTGGACGCCTTCACCACCGCCACTGGCTGGTCGGTCTTCTGACGATCCCTCAGCGCGCCGAGCCGCCCGGGGAACGGCCCCGGCTAACCTGACGAAAGGCGGCGCGGCGTGGTGGCTCGATCCGGCCCGACCCGGTCCGCCGAACAGTCCAGCTGTTCCGTGCCCCAGGGAGACGGCCGCCGATGACCCCCACGCCCCGCGAGGCCCTGCTGACCATCCGCCGGGAGCTCGCCCCGGCCGAACGGGAGAACCGGCTGATCCCACGGATCGAAGCGGGCCTGACCCCGGTCGCGGTGCTCGCCGAACTGGCCGCCCAGCAACACCGGATCATCCGCAGCGACCGGCGCAGCTTCCTGGTGCTGGCCGCGCGCTGCGCCGACACCCCGGCGGGCGGCTACTTCGGACGCCTGGCCGAGGGCGAGTCGCAGGCGCTGGGCGCGCTGAACGCGTTCGCGGCCGGCTGCGGCCTGTCGGAGCGGGCGCTGGGCGAGCGCGAACCGCTGGCCGGCTGCCAGGCCTACCCCGGCCAGCTGGCCTGGCTGGCCCTGAACGGCGAGCCCACCGCCATCGTGCTCGCGCTGGCCGCGAACTTCGCTGCCTGGGGCAACTACTGTGCCATCACGGCGCGGGCGCTGCGCCGGCACTACGGCTTCTCCGACGCCGCCTGCGCCTTCTTCGACTTCTTCGCCACCCCGGCCCCGGAACTGGAGGACGAGGCGGTCGCGGTGGTCGAAGCCGGCGGCCTGGACCAGCGGCGGCTGGCCGAGGGCCACCGTTACGGGCGGCTCCTGCAGGCGTATGAGCTGATGTTCTGGAACACCCTGGCCGACCTGAGCCCCGCCGCCGCGCCGGAGGACGACCCGGGCCTCGGGCTGGCCTGAGCCGGTTGCCCGGTTCCGGCCCGGGGCGCACGCTGGACATGTCGGCGGGCCGCGCCGGCCCGGCCCCGCTTCAGCAGGGAGGCACCGATGTCCATGGCCAGTCCGCAGTCCAACGAGGACGCGGAGCAGCGCGCTGCCCAGATCGAGGCGCAGGAACGGCTGGAGGGCGTCACCTCCGAACAGGTCCAGCACGCCCAGGACGAGTCCCGCGCCGAGGGCGACCCCTACGAGGACGCGGAGTAGTCGGATGAGCACACTGGAAGAACAGATCGACGTCGAAGTACCGGTCCAGGTGGCCTGGGAGCAGTTGCACCGCGTGCACCAGTACCCCGCGTTCGTGGCCGGGCTGCGGCACGCGCACCCGCACGGCAGCAACCGTGCCCACTGCGACATCGAGGTCGGTGGCACCGAGCGGGTCTTCGAGACCGCGATCAGCGACCACGGCGAGAACCAGGTGATGAACTGGCAGACCCTGGACGCCGCCCACCTGCGCGGCACCTTCGCGCTGCGCTCGCTGGACAACGGCTCCACCCGGGTGCAGGTGCGGGTCGAGTACGACCCGGAGGCCGTGCACGAGGTCTACGGCGGGCCGCACGGCTTCGCCCAGTCGCACGCGATCGAGGAGACCGTGCGGGGCGATCTCGCCCAGTTCAAGCGCCTGGTGGAGGAGGAGCGGCCACTGCGCGGCAGCTGAACGAGCGTCCCGAAGTGAGCCGTGCGGGAGAGCTCAGCGCTCGGCCGTGACCAGGATGCGCTGCGAGGTCACGTAGTCGGCGGGGCGGCCGTAGCCGACGGCCAGCTCAGCCCGGTCGTGCCACTCGGCGCGCCAGCCGCGCCGGTTCAGCCAGCCCACCGGGTCCTCGTCCAGGCCGCCGCGCCACAGCGCGACCACCGGGGCCAGGTCGGGGCCCCACTCAATACCCTCCACCACCTGCGAAGTACCGGCCCGGCGCTGCTCCTTGCTGTTGAAGCCGTGGGTGAGGGCGAGGCGGCTGCCCGGGGCGCTGAGCGAGTCGATGGTGCCGAGCACCGCCGCGGCCTCGTCCGGGCCGAGGTACACCAGCAGGCCCTCGACCAGCCACACGGTGCGCGCCGCCGGGTCGAAGCCGGCCTCGACCAGCGACCCGGCCCAGTCCTCGCGCAGGTCGACGGCGAGCGTGGTGCGCGGTACCGGTGCCTGGGCGCCCTGTTCGGCCAGCACCCGCTCCTTGAAGCCGAGCACGGCGGGCGTGTCGAGTTCGAAGACCCGGGTGCCGGCGGGCCAGTCGAGCCGGAACGCCCGGGTGTCCAGGCCGGCGGCCGGTACCACCACCTGCGTGCAGCCGGCCCGGGTGGCGGCCGTCAGGTAGTCGTCGAAGAAGCGGGTGCGGATCACCAGGTGGCGGGCGAGCGCGACCCTCGCCGGAGAGACCTCGGTGCGGGGCACCGTCGGCGGCCCGTCCGGGGCGGCGGCCACGAAGGCGGCGGCGTAGGGGTCTTCGAAGAGGCGGTCGGGCCTGGCGCTCTCCCGCGCGCGGGCCCGGGCCACGCCGATCGCGGTGCGGCCAACGCCCTCGGGTATCCGGTCACTTGTCATACCCGGCATGGTATGACGAAAGGCCCGAGGGCCCGCCCCCGCGAAATTCGCGGGGGCGGGCCCTCGGGGTCGGGATCCGACGGATCGTCAGTGACCGCCCTCGTCGACGACCTCGACGTCGTCGATGTTGCGCTGGATCTCCTCGACCGGGAGCGCCACGGCGCGGGCCCAGTAGTAGATCCCCAGCGAGAAGACGCCGATGACCGCCATGTCCCACCACAGCGGGAGCACGCCGCGGGCGCTGGGCCCGAAGCCGCCCAGGTAGGAGATGATGCCCAGGCCGATCAGGTAGACCGGCAGCCACTGGGCCGCCTTCCAGTTCAGCTTCGGCGCGTTCGGCAGGCCCTTGCGGATCGCGTAGGCCGCGTAGGAGCCGAGCAGCACGTAGCCGAGGATGATCGCGACGCCCAGACGCCACAGGGTGTCCCAGCCGGACCAGTAGATGATCAGGCTGGCGATCACGAAGGAGAGCGGGGCGATCACCTGGCCGGCCGGCAGCCGGTACGGACGCTCGCGCTCGGGCATCCGGTCACGCAGCACGCCCAGCGCCAGCGGGGCGCCGGCGTACATCAGCACGCTGGCCGAGGTGATGAAGCTGACCAGCTGCTGCCAGCTCGGGAAGGGCAGGAAGCAGACGATGCCGGTGACGAAGGACATGATCAGGCCGAACCACGGCACGCCGCGCTTGTCGGTCTTCTCGAACAGGCGCGGGGCGTAGCCGTTCTTGCTCAGGCCGTAGGAGATGCGCGAGGTGGAGGTGGTGTAGATCAGGCCGGTGCCGGCCGGGGAGATCACCGCGTCCAGCCGCAGCACGAAGGCCAGCCAGCCCAGGCCGATCACGGTGGCCAGACCGGCGAACGGGCCGTCGATGCCCTTGTAGGCGAGGTTCGCCCAGCCGTGCACGAAGCTGGCGCCGGGCAGCGCACCGATGTAGACGACCTGCAGCAGGGTGTAGATCAGGGTGCCGATCACCACGGAGCCGATGACCGCGCGCGGGATGTCCCGCTTGGGGTTCTTGCTCTCACCGGAGAGCTGGATCGCCTGCTCGAAGCCGAGCAGCGCGAAGATGATGCCGCTGGTGCTGATCGCGCCCAGGACGCCCTTGACGCCCATCGGCATGAAGCCGTGCGAGGTGAAGTTGCTCGGGTGGAAGTGGGTCAGGGCGAGGATGAAGATCGTCGCCAGCGGGATGAAGACCTTCCACCAGGTGGCGGCGCTGTTGGTGTGCGAGAGCAGGCGCACGCCGAGGAAGTTCACGGCCACGAAGATCCCCATCAGCAGGATCGACACGGCGATCCCGGAGGTCGTCAGGGTGCCGTTCGCGTGCTGGAAGCCGTCGGCCCAGGACCACTCCTTGGCGTAGCCGATCATGGCCTCGACCTCGATCGGTGCCACGGTGGCCGCCTGCAGCCAGGAGAACCAGCCGAAGGACATGCCGGCCAGGCCGCCGAAGGTGTAGTGCGGGTACCGGGCGGTACCGCCCGCGACCGGGAAGAGGCCGCCCAGCTCCGCGTGGACCAGCGCGAGCAGCACGATCGCGACGGCCCCGATCCCCCACGAGATGACCGCCGCTGGTCCGGCGACCATGACGGCGTTCTTGGCCCCGAAGAGCCAGCCGGAGCCGATGATCGAGCCGACGGAGGCCCAGAGCAGGCCTACCAGGCCCACCTCGCGTCGGAGCTTGGCATCGGTACCGGTGCCGGACGTCTTAATTCTGTCTACAACAGCCATGCGTAGGGACCCTCTTCAAAGATGGCGGGCGAGAGTGCGGTGAACGCTAGCTGGCCATTAAGGATCTGCAAAGACCCCTGAGCCGAATAGTTACGTTCACTCGACCTCGCGCTCCCCTCTTAGCGCCGGATTAGCGCCGATATTCGGCTTCCGGCCGCCCCCGCCGGGGCATGAGGATCGCTGCAGGTCAGCGCCGTAGGGGCAGTTGACCGCTTACACCTGGGAGAGTCCGTACCAACATTTGAGCTTCATTTGAGCTTTCTGCCACGCTCCTGCATTATCGTCGGCCCGCCCGATCGACACCTTCATTTCCGGTGTATTGCGCAACGGTCTGTGGAGGTTTCGGCGGCCGTTGCTTTCCGTGTCCGAGGAATTGCCGAACCGGCCCCGCGGGCCCTGGTCGCTATCGGCCAGGAGTCAGGACGGGCGCGGACGCCCCTGCCCGACCGGTGCTTCGGGCACGTCTGGTCCTGCGGCCCCCACCCACCTGCGGCTTCGGGCGCCCGCTCCGGGCGCCCGCCCCGCCGGTCGCGCTCAGGCCCCGCCGGTCGCGCTCAGGCCCCGCCGGTCGCGCTCAGGCCCCGCCGGTCGCGCTCAGGCCCCGCTGGCCACCAGGGAGATGTCCTGCCCCTGCCGGGCGAGGAACTCCGGCAGCACCGGCAGCCACCAGGCCGGGCCCTGGGTCAGGTGCGTCAGCGTCGCCTCCACCCGGGCGGCGCCGGGTGCGGCGTGCAGCTGGGCGGGCTTGCCCTGGCTGGCCCAGGCGTGCTCGCGGCCGTCGCACAGGGCCCGCACCCCGTCGCCGACGTTGCTCTCCTGCTGCCCGATCCGCAGGTTGCTGGTGACGAAGACCGACCCGCTGGCCGAGCACTGGTAGGTCCCCGAGAGGGTGACCGTGCCGTCCGGGGCGACCGTGCCCACGGGGTCCACGGTCAGCGTGTCACCCGCGGCCGCACCGGCGGGGGCGGCCGCGCCCAGCAGGGCGAGCAGGGCCGCACCGAGCAGGCCGGCCGCCCGCGGGACAGCTCTGACGGAAGTGGAACGGACTCGCACGACTACCTCCAGTGACGATTTCGCGCATCCGGTGACAGCGCGTTCGGGGCTAGAGGTACCGCCTCCCCGAAGCGGGGCCGCGCATTCTCACCCGTTCGGCGCGTGTCCTGGGCCGGTGGGCGGACCGGCCGCGGGAGCCGCCGCGGCAGGGCCCCTGAGCGCGGGCGAGCGCGGGCCCTCTTGCCCCGGCCCGCCCGGCTGCGGCAGGCTCGGGTCCAGGGGGCACATCGGCGTGCCCCGCCGCGACCAGAAGGACGAGCAGCGATGACGACCCCTCAGACGCCCCCGAGCGTGATCCCGCCGCTCTTCGCCGGGCTCTGCGATGACGCGGCGATCTTCCCGCCCGGTGACCTGGCGCTGCCGCAGGCCGTCCCCGCCCATCTGGCCCACCGCTCGGCCTGGTACGCGGAGCTGGTCGGCCCCTTCCTCTGCGCGGCCGGGCGGATCGGCGCACTGTCCGAGCAGCTCGCCGCCGGCGAGGCGCCGCTGGAGGGACAGCTGCCGGTGGGCCTGATCGTGCCGGAGGGCAGCGCGGGCCTGGCGGACGCGCTGCGCGCGGTGACGGCCGACCCCCGGCTGCGGCTGGCCGGGCTGGAGGTGCTGGCGGACCGGGACAAGCCGGTCGCCGAGGGCGTGCGGGCCGTGCGCGCCGAGCTGGACCGGCTGCTGCCCGAGTACGCGCCGGGCGTGGACGCCGCGATCGAACTGCCCCGCGGGCCCGAGCTGCTGCTCGGCCTGGACGAGCTGGAGGGATCCGCCTACCGGGCCAAGTTCCGCACCGGCGGCGTCACCTCGGCGGCCTTCCCCGGCGAGCTGGAGCTGGCCTCCTTCCTCTACGCGGCGGTCTACCGGAAGCTGGCCTTCAAGTGCACGGCGGGCCTGCACCACGCGGTGCGCCACGACGACGAGGCCACCGGGTTCGCGCACCACGGCTTCCTGAACGTGCTGTTGGCCACCCACGCGGCCCTGAGCGGCGCCGAGCACCCGGAGTTGGCCGGGCTGCTGGGCGAGCGGGACGGCGCGGTGCTGGCGGCGAAGCTGGCCGACCTCGACGAGGGGCAGGCGCGCGCGGCGCGCGGCGCCTTCACCGCCTTCGGCACCTGCAGCATCGCCGAGCCGCTGGCCGACCTGCTCGCCCTGCACCTGGTCGCACTGCCCTGACGGTCGTCGCAGCCGGCCCCGAGGCCACCTGAAATCCGGCGGTTCCGACCCCTTACCGCTGCCGATACCTCGCAGTAGCCTCGCCGGGTTCGGCCCGCGCGCCGCCATCGGGGCCGCGCCGGGCCGCCCGGGAGGGTTCATGCGATCGCTTCTCCGTGGCCGCCGCCTGTGCGCGGCCGCCTGCACCGCACTGCTCGGCGCCACCGCGCTCGGTCTCACCGCCTCGCCCGCCTCCGCCGCCACCGGCCCGGGCACCCGCTACTACCTGGCCCTGGGCGACTCGCTGGCGGCCGGGTACCAGAGCCTGCCGGGCGGCGGCTCGGAGGTGGGCCACGGCTACGCCCAGGACATAGCGGCCACCCTGGGCCGGCGGGCCGCCCGGGACGGCCACCCGTTCTCCTTCACCGACCTGGGCTGCCCGGGCGAGACCAGCGGCTCGATGATCAACGGCGGCTGCGACTACCCGCACCCGTACACCGATCCCCAACTGGCCACGGCCACCGCGTTCCTGGCGGAGCACCGGCACGACGACGTGACGGTCACGCTGGACATCGGCGCCAACGACGTGGACGGCTGCGCCACCGCCGAGAGCCTGGACGCGGCCTGCGCCGCCCAGGGCGTCGTCACCGCGGGCCGGGACCTGGGCACGATCCTGACCCGCCTTAGGGCCGCCGCCGGGCCGCACACCCGGATCATCGGGATGAACCTCTACGACCCGTTCCTGGCGGCCTGGTTGACCGGCACCCAGGGCAAGGTACTGGCCTCGTTGTCGGTGCCGGTGGCCGACGCACTGAACGGCACACTGGACCTGGTGGACGCGCTGCACGGGGTGCCGACCGCCGACGTGGCCAAGGCGTTCGGCACCAACTCCTTCCTGCCGCTGGTACCGCTGGACGGACAGCAGGTCCCGCTGAACGTGGCCAGGATCATGGGCTGGACCAACATGGCACGCGAGGACATCCACGCCAACGACACGGGCTACCAGGTGATCGCGGGCGCGTTCCTGACCAGACTCTGACCGGAGCGGCCCCAGGGGTGCCGGCCCGCCGTCAGGCCGGGCCGGCACCGATGGCGGTGGTGAACGCCCGGGCCCGGCGGGTGAGTTCGGCCCAGTCGCCGGCCTCGACCGCCGCCGCGGGCACCACCTCGCCGCCCGCGCAGACCGCGAGCGCGCCCTGCGCCAGGTAGTCGGGCGCACTCGCGGCGTCCACTCCGCCGGAGGCGACCAGTGGGACCTCGGGGTAGGGGCCGCGCAGGTCCCTGAAGTAGCCCGGGCCGAATGCCCGGGCCGGGAAGATCTTGACGGCGTCGGCGCCCAGCTCCACGGCGTGCGCGACCTCGGTGGGGGTCAGTGCGCCCAGCACCACGGGGACGCCGGCCGCGCGCGCCACCTCGGCCACCGGCGGGCGGCAGCCGGGTGTGACCAGGAACTCGGCGCCGGCCTCGATCCCCGCCCGGGCCTGCTCGGCCGTCAGCACCGTGCCAAGGCCCAGCCGGCAGCCGGTGCCGGCGGCCGCCGCCCGGGCCAGCTGCTCCGTCACCCGTGGTGTGGTGCAGGTGAGTTCGACCCAGTGGATGCCGCCCTCGGCGAGCGCGGCGCAGAGCGCGGCGGCGTCGGGTATCACGGCGGCGCGGACCACCGCGATCACTTGGGCGGCGGCGAGCTGCTTGCGGAAGGTCATCGGGTCCCTCGATCGGTGCGGCGCAGCGCGCGGCCTGGCAGCGCGCCGGTGGGGCGGGCGTCGCGCAGCACGGCGGTGCCGTTGACGTAGACGTGCTGGATGCCGGCGGCGGCGCGGCGCGGCTGCTCGAAGGTGGCGGTGTCGGCGACCGTGGCGGGGTCGAAGAGCACGAGGTCGGCATGGTGGCCGACCGCTATGGTGCCGCGGCGCAGCAGGCGCAGTCGCCGGGCCGGGCGCCCGGTCATCCGGGCCACCGCCTGCTCCAGCGTCAGCACGCCCAACTCCCGCCCGTAGTGGCCGAGGTAGCGGGCGAAGGTGCCCCAGGCCCGAGGGTGCGGGCGGGCGCCGACCAGCAGACCGTCGCTGCCGGCGGTGTGCGCCGGGTGGCGCATGATCGCCCGCACGTTCTCCTCGTGTCCGACGTGCTGCAGGACGGTGGTGCCCAGCTCGTCGGCGCGCAGCAGCTCGAAGAAGGCCTCGGTGCCGGTGCTGCCGCGCGCGGCGGCCAACTCGGCCACCGTGCGTCCGACCGCGTCGGCCAGGTGCGGGGTGCGCACGCCGGAGATCTGCACCGCGGACCAGTCGGCGACCACGCCGTGGCAGCCATCGCTGCCCTGCTCCTCCAGCGCCAGCCGGATCCGCTCGCGCGCGGCGGGGTCGGCGAGCCGGGCCAAGGTGGCGTCCGGGCCGCCCTCGGCGGCCCAACTGGGCAGCATGGCAGCCAGGGTGGTGGAGCCCGGCAGGTAGGGATAGCTGTCCAGGGTGAGGTCCAGGCCGTCCGCGAGGGCCCGGTCGAGCAGGGCCAGCAGCTCGCCGGCCCGGCCCCGGTTGACGGCGAAGTTCATGGTGGCGTGGGCGAGGTGGAGCGGGCAGCCGGTGCGGCGGGAGATCTCCACCATCTCCGCATACCCGGCCAGCGCGCCGGCTCCGTAGGAGCGCTGGTGCGGCGAGTGGTAGCCGCCGTGGGCGGCCACCACCGCGCAGAGCGCGGCGAGTTCGTCGGTGTCGGCGTACATGCCCGGGGTGTAGCTCAGGCCGCTGGACAGGCCCACCGCGCCCTCGCGCAGGCCCTGGGCGAGCAGTTCGCGCATGGCGTCGAGTTCGGCCGGGCTCGGCGGACGGCGTTCCCAGCCCAGCACCAGGGTGCGCAGCGTGCCGTGCGGGACCAGGTAGCAGGCGTTGACGGCGATGCCCGCGTCCAGCCGGTCCAGGTACTGCCCGACGGTCCGCCAGTCCCACGCGAAGCCGGCCGGATCGCCGTTCCAGCCCGCCAGTTGGCGGCGCAGCTCGGGCAGTGTGCGGTCGTCCACCGGGGCGTAGGACAGACCGTCCTGGCCGAGTACCTCGCAGGTGACGCCCTGGGTGACCCGGGACAGGTGGTCGCGTTCGACCAGCAGGCGCAGGTCCGAGTGGCTGTGCATGTCGATGAAGCCCGGTGCGAGCACCAGCCCGTGTGCGTCGATGTTCTGACGTTGTGTCAGCCCACTGCCGACTGCGGCGATCTCGGCTATCAGGCCGTCGCGCACCAGCACATCGGCCTGATAGCGGTCCGCGCCGGTGCCGTCGACCACGGTGGCACCGCGGAAGAGCAGGCCGGACATCAGAAGAAGGTCCGCACCAGATCGACCACCCGGGGGTTTTCGGCCGCCGCGTCGTCCAGCACCGGGATCAGGGTCCACTTGTCGAAGGCCGTACAGGGGTGGGAGAGGCCGAGCCTGACCACCTCGCCGATCTCGGCGTCGCTGTCGCGCAGGAACGCGTGCTGGTCGTTGAGGGCGGTCACGGTGCCGGTCAACGGACGGCCGGGGCGGGCCAGTTGCGGCTCGGGCAGGCCCAGGTCGGCGGGGAAGTCGCGCTTGCCGCCGTCCAGCAGCGCAAGGGCCGGCTCGGGCTGCGAGACCACTCGGGCCCAGCCGTGCAGCGCGGGGCGCAGCGGCCGGCCGCCGGCCCCACGGGCCAGCGGCGAGATCGCCCGGTAGAAGCCGTCGTCGTGCGCCAGGTAGGAGCCCGAGCGCAGCACCACCGTGGTGTCGCGGTGGGCGGCGGCGAGCGGGGCCAGCACCCGGGCGACCTGGTCGAAGTAGGCGCTGCCGCCCGCGCTGACCAGCACCTGGTCCGCCGCGGCGAAGAGGTCCGCGGCGCGCAGCGCGTCGTGCAGCTCGACCAGGGCGGCCAGGTACGCCTCCACGGCGGCCAGGCCGGCGGGCGTGCTGTCGTGCGCGAGTGCGGCCTCGTAGCCGCCGACGCCGGTCAGCCGCAGGGTGGGCGCCTGGTCGACGGCCCGCGCCACGGCGAGCGCGGTGGCCTGGTCGCGGGCACCGGTGCGCCCGCCGGGGCCGCCGAGTTCGAGCAGGACGTCCAGCGGGCGCTCGGCCCCGGCGGCGCGCAGTGCCTGGTCCATCTGCTGGACGGCGGCGACCGAGTCCACCCAGGTGCTGACCCGGAAGTCCGGGTCGGCGGCCAACTCTCCTGCCAGCCAGGCCAGTCCACCCGGATCGAGCAGCGCGTTGGCGATCAGCACCCGGCTCACCCGAAATGCCCTGGCCACCCGCAGCTGCGGCAGGTTGGCCAGCGTGATGCCGAAGGCACCGGCGTCCAGCTGGGCCTGCCAGAGCGCCGGGGCCATGGTGGTCTTGCCGTGCGGGGCGAGCTGCACGCCGGCCCGGGCGCACCAGTCGGCCATGGTGTGCAGGTTGTGGTCGAGCGCGCCGGCGTCCAGGGTGACCAGCGGGGTGGCGAGTTGGTCCAGGGTCGGGCCGGTGGCGAGGTATTCGCGCACCGTCAGTCCCCAGGCCTCGGCCGGGACGGCTTTGAACCGCCAGTCCAGCCGCTCCTCGGCGAGTGCGGCCACCGCGGCCCGGTCGATCCCTGTTGTCCGCTGCTCCATCACTGCGTCTGATACCACCCTTGACGTGGGTCGTTGCATATGTTGCAACATCCTTTGCATATGCTGCTATGCCGTTCTAACATGCGGGGCGACACCGGTCAACGAAGGGGAGTGCCTGGTGACAGCAGTGGAGGCGGTCTGCCTCGGCGAATCGATGGCCGTGCTGCTCCCCGACCGACCCGGGCCGCTGGAGGCCGTGGAGAGCTTCCACAGCCGGGTCGGCGGTGCGGAGTCGAACGTCGCCTGCGCGCTGGCCGGGCTGGGCGTGCCCACCGCCTGGCTCAGCCGGGTCGGCGCCGACGGCTTCGGCCGGCGCCTGCTCGCCGAACTGGCGGCCCACGGGGTGGACACCTCGGCGGTGGTCCTCGACCCGCACCGCCCCACCGGCCTGTACGTCAAGGAGGTCGGCAGCACCGGGCCGCACCCGCACGACCTGGGCCCCGGACAGAGCCGGCTGCACTACTACCGCACCGGTTCGGCCGCCGCCGCGCTCGGCCCGGAGCTGCTCGCCGAGCCCGCCGTCGCCGCGCTGCTGACCGGCGCCCGGCTGCTGCACCTGTCGGGCATCACCGCCGCGCTCTCGGACAGCTGCCTGGCACTGGTCCGCGCCCTGCTGGCGGCGCCCCGGGGCGGGCGCCTGGTCAGCTTCGACCTCAACTGGCGCCCCGCGCTCTGGCGGCACCGCGACCCGGCCGTGCTGCCCGCGCTGCTGAACGCCGCCGACCTGGTCCTGCTCGGCGCCGACGAGGCCGCCGCCGCGCTCGGCACCGGCGATCCGGACGAACTGCGCGCCCTGCTGCCCTCCCCCGCCACCGTGCTGATCAAGGACGCCGGCCGGCTGGTCACCGCGATCGGCCGGGACGGGCAGCGGGTGAGCGAACCGGCGCTGCGGGTCGAGGTGGTGGAGCCCACCGGCGCCGGCGACGCGTTCGCCGCCGGCTACCTGGCCGGCACCCTGCGCGGATTCGACCAGCGCCGCCGGCTGCGGTTGGGCCATCTGGCGGCCGCGGCCGCCCTCACCTCCCCCGGCGACCAGGGCACCCTGCCGCCGCCGGAGCTGGTGGCGGCGCTGCTGGACGCCACCGAGGCCCAGTGGGCGGCCACCCGGGTCAAACCGGCGGGCGTCGAGACCCCCGTGGGCGGTGGCAGATGAGCCAGACGGTCACCCGCGCGCTCACCCTGCTGACCGAACTGGCCGAGGGGGAACGCTCCTTGGATCAGCTGGCCGGGCTGCTCGGGGTGCACAAGACCACCGCGCTGCGGCTGCTGCAGAGCCTGGAGGAGGCCCGGCTGGTCTACCGCGACGGCGGCTTCCGCTACCACCTGGGCGCCGGCCTGTTCGCCCTCTCCAGCCGGGCCCTGGAGCAGCGCTCGGTGCGCCGCACCGCCTCCCCGTACCTGGCCGAGCTGAGCGCGGCCACCGGCCAGACCGTCCATCTGGCGGCGCTGGAAGGCGGCGAGGTGGTCTACATCGACAAGTTCGAGTCCCGCCAGCCGGTACGGATGTACTCCCGGATCGGGCTGCCGGTGGCGATGCACTGCGCGGCGGTGGCCAAGGTGCTGCTCGCCGACCTGCCGCTGCCCGAGCGCCAGAAGCTGGTGGCCGCCCTGACGTTCACGCCCTTCACCGAGCGCACCCTGACCACGCCGAAGGCGCTGCTGGCCGAGCTGGCCCAGGTGACCGGTCAGGGCTGGGCCCAGGACCGGGCCGAGCACGAGCCGTTCATGAACTGCGTGGCCGCCCCGATCCGGGATGCCACCGGGCGGGTGGTCGCGGCCGCCTCGCTCTCGGTGCCGGACCTGGTGCTGCCCTACGAGCGGGTGCTGGAGCTGCTGCCTCAGCTGCTCGCCACCACCGGCGCCGTTTCGGCGGCCTGCGGCTCCCCCTGAGCAGCCGTCGGCCTGCCGGTCCGAATCGTCCGGCCCGCCACCGTCCCACCGGCCGCCGCCCGCACGACCGCCGTCCGAACGACCGCCATCCGAACGACCGAAATGAGCAGCATGACCGAGAAGACCGAGATCCGCACCGACGGCGCCCCGGCCCCGGCCTGGGTGTTCTCCCAGGGCGTGCGCAAGGGCCCGATCCTGCAGGTCTCCGGGCAAGGCCCGCAGGACCCGGCCACCGGCGCCTACCTCCACGAGGGTGACGTCCGGGCGCAGACCCGGCGCACCCTGGAGAACGTCAAGGCGATCCTGACCGCCGGCGGCGCGAGCGTGGCGGATGTGGTGATGTTCCGCGTCTACCTGACCGAGCGCGCCCATTTCGCGCCGATGAACGAGGCCTACGCCGCCTTCATCGAGGAGAACCTGCCGCCCGGCGGGGTCAAGCCCTGCCGCACCACGGTCTTCGTCGAACTGCCCCACGAGGTGATGCTGGTGGAGATCGACGCGCAGGCCGTGCTGGACTGAACCGCCGCCGCGGCCGGACCCCGGTCGGGGTCCGGCCGCGGCGGGCACGGGGTCAGGCCCGGCAGAGCACTCGGGCCGGCAGCCGGCTCGGCAGCGGCACCTTGCGCGCCTGCTGGCCCTGGCCGCGCGGCACGGTGCCGGGGCGGGCCGCGGAGGTGCTCTGGTAGGTGAGCACCGAGCGGGCCGTCACCGGCCTGGCGGCGGCCGGCACGGACGGCGCCGCCATCCGCGGCTTGGAGCCGGCCAGCACCGACGGGGTCGGCACCCGCGGCTTGCCGGCGGCCGGCACCGACGGGGTGACCGTCAGATAGTCGGACAGAAACCGCCGCTCGGACTGGCTGAGCTTGCGCGACCGCCCCGAGGCCCGGTCCCTGGCCACCACCACGGTCCTGGCCGTCATGTAGGTGAACGGGTCACGGCAGACGTCCACTCGAACGTGTGCCGAACTGCGGCCGAGCCGCTCGACCATCAGCCGCACCATCAGCGGTTCCGGCCGGTGGTGCAGCTGTTCCAGATAATCGATCTCGTGCCGGGCGATCAGGAAACCCGCGGAAAAGAGCGAATCCTGGACGGCCTTCGCGTGGTGGTGAAAGAGGTCGTAGATTCCCTCCTGGATGTAGCCGACCAGCCGGGCATTGTTGATGTGCCCGTTCTGGTCGACATCGCTCCAGCGAGTGGGGCAGTGCAGGACGTGGGCGTTGCGGTGCGTCGTCATCTGCTGTCCCCTCACCCGTTGGCCTGGGGACGGGCACCGGCCCCGACCGAGGGGGAGGAGCTGCGCCGCGGCCCGGCCAGGGCCTGCTCCAGGCGGGCGTGGTAGCCGGCGTTCGCGGCCCGCATCCGGCCCGCGGTCCAGCCCTCCTCGGCGGCTTCGGCCGCGATCCGGACCACCAGGGTGTCCAGCGCCTTGTCCACCGCCCGGCACAGGTCCGCTGCCGCGGCGATGCGCCCGGCCATGTTTCCGGCCCCACCCTTGACGGGGAATTCGGCGAGCGCGTTCACCGCGAGCTGGACCCCGTCGGCGGCGGCCGCACTGTTTTCCGGCTGGCAATTGTCGTGCACGGTGTCTCCCGGGAAATAGGGGTTGGACAGGGACGGGCACCCCCGGGTTTCCGGAGGTGCCCAAGGACGCAGCGAGGACGACGCTAACCCAGTCCAACCACCCAATTCGCGAATCTTCCGCCACCTGATGGCAGTTCCCCACGACCGGAGTACGGATAATTCACCGTCATCAGTCAAGTAACCAGCCAATCGGCGGCACCGTGCGCGGAATTCAGCGGGGGTCGAGCTCCTTGCCCAGGCAGATGCACTCGGGCGCATCCCGGTAGACGCCGAACTTGGTGATCGGCCGGTATCCCTCGGACTCGTACAGCGCCACCGCCTCCGGCTGCTCGGTGCCGGTCTCCAGCACCACGCGGCTGCGCCCGGCCGCGCCGGCCACCGCCTCCAGGTGGCGCAGCACGGTCCGGGCCAGGCCCCGGCCCCGGGCGGTCGGGACCACGAACATCCGCTTGAGCTCGACGTCGCCGTCGCGCAGGTACGGGTAGCTGCCGTCCTTGACGCGCCAGCCGCCGCAGGCGACCGGCGCGCCGTCCAGGTAGCCCACCACGAAGATCCCGTGCGGGTCGGCGAAGTGCTCGGGCCGCATCTCGGTGATGTCCATGTCGCCGTAACGGCGGATGTACTCCTGCTGCACCTCGGCGGTCAGCAGTTCGGCGTCAGGGTGGTCATATCCGGTGATGCGCAGTTCCATGACGGCAATCATAAGGCCACAGGATTATCCGATGATTGGACCTTTTCTGCCGCCAAACATCGCCGCCCGCAGCCGCTCAGCGGCCGGCGAACCGCTCCACCAGCTCCTGCTTGCCGAACATCTGCGCGGTCTCGAAAGCCGAGGGCTGCCCGGCGTGCGGATCGGCACCGCCGGCGAGCAGCGCGTCGAGCGCCTCGTCGGCCCCCTTGAAGACGGTGCCGGCCAGCGGGGTCTGGCCGCGGTCGTTGGCCTGGTTCGGGTCGGCGCCACGGTCGACCAGCAGGCGCACGGCGGCGGCGTGGCCGTGGTACGCGGCCAGCATCAGCAGCGTGTCACCGCGATCGTTGGCCAGGTTCACCGGGGCTCCGGCGGTCAGAAACGCGCCCAGCGCCTCGGCGTCACCGCCGCGGGCGGCCTCGAAGATCCGCCCCGCCAGCTCGATCAGCGCGGCCTCCTCGGACTCCTCGGTGGCAGCGACGGGCGGCAGGGATTCAGCTGAGTCGGTCATCGAAGGCCCTTTCGATCGGTGGCGGAAACCAGCGCTCCAACCCTCGGAACGGTAGTCGCCCGCGATCTTCGTGACCAGAGCCGCCTTGGCCCGAACAGCAGGGAACGCCGACCCGCATGGGCCCCGCGCCACCCGCCGTTCGAGCGAATTCGGCGCGCCGCGCGATGTTCGCGCCGGTCACACCCGCGAGCGCGCAAAGGCGGGAAAACCGCCCGCCCGGCCCACACCGGAAGCCGACCCGAACCCGCGTTCCCACCCCCGGCCTGCGACTTCGCTCGAAGACCACCCATTTGCCCCGTTCCATCATCTATTACTTTTTGTCACGATTGTGGCACTTTCCGTGACACTGTCCCCCTGTATGGCAGCGCGGAGCACCCCGGCACTGCCATGCACTCGACAGTGGTCCCCTGTCCCGCCTCACCGAGGAGCAGTCCCCCGTGATCCTCTCCATCTCCGGCATCGTCCTGTTCGGCACCATCGCCTTCCTCTTCTTCCGCCGGGACGGGCTCAAGGTCTCGCACGCCTTGGTCTGCTCCCTCTTCGGCTTCTACCTCGCGGGCAGCGCGATCGCGCCGAGCATCCAGGCCGGCGGCGCGAGCCTGGCCAGCCTGGTCAGCGGCCTCAAGTTCTGAGCCATCCGGCGGCGGTCCGGGCGCGGGTCCCACCGCCCCGGACCGCCGCCAGCGCGCCGCCCGCCCGCGGCCAGTCGCGGCCGTCCCGCCGCCCAGTCCGTCCGATCGCCCGGGGAGTCAAAGGACCATGTCCCTCAATCGCCACCTGACCCGCGGCCGCGACCTCGCCCGCACCGCGGGCGACCACGCCGCCGACATGTTCGCGCCGCTCACGCTGATCGCGCGCGGCCTGCGCCGGCACACCGACTGGGCCAGGTCCCGCTGGCAGGCCACCCCCAAGGAGCGGCGCGGCCCGACGTTGCTGCTCACCGTCGCCGGACTGATCGGCGTGGTGCTGCTGCCGCACGGCCCGCTCTTCGCGGTGGTCGCGCTGGTGGCCAGCGCCGCCTGGAGCGGCCGCGAGCGCAAGCCCGCCCCGGCCCCCGAGCCCGACCCGGCCGACGTCAAGCTGCCCGCGCTCTACGCCGCACTGACCCCCTACCTGGCCGCGCCGGACGACGTCTGCCCGCTCTACCGCCCCGACGGCCGGTACCAGGACGCCTTCGCGGGCTGGTCCTTCGACGCCGAGGGCCGGCTCGCCGCGCTGGAGATGGGCTATCCGGCCTACTTCACCGACACCGAGCCCGCCGCCCGGGCGCGCATCGAGCAGGTGGTGCAGGCCAAGGCGGGCCGGGCCCGGGAGTACCGCTTCGACTGGGACCTGGAGTGCAGCCGCCTGCAGATCACCGCGCTGGCCCCGCTGCCCGGCAACGTCCCCGCGCAGACCTGGGTGACCACGCCGGGCGAGATCGTGCTCGGCTTCACCGACCCGCAGGCCACCCAGCGGATGATCCCGGTCAGCCACGACGGCGGCTCGGGCCACCAGCCGCCGGTGATCTGGCGCACCGGGGCCCGCTCGGGTGAACCGCACCTGCTGGCCCTGGGCTCCACCGGCTCGGGCACCTCCACCCTGCTGCGCACCATCGCCCTGCAGGCGCTGAGCCACGGCGACGTGCTGGTGATCGACGGTGCGGGCACCGGCGAGCACGCCTGCCTGGTCAACCGGCCGGGCGTGCACACGGTGGAGACCAGCCTGCGCGGCGCGCTGGCCGCGCTCGACTGGGCGGCCCGGGAGACCGAGCGCCGGCTGGCCGCACTGAACGCCGCCCGCTACCACGGCGAGCCCGCACCGGCCGACGCCACCCGCCCGCTGTGGCTGCTGCTCGACCACCCCACCGAGCTGTCCGAGCTGGCCCAGGCCGAGGGCCACCCCGATCCGCAGGGGCTGCTGGAACTGCCGCTGCGGCAGGGCCGGGCGGCCCGCGTCACCGTGGTGGTGGTGGACGCGATCGAGGCGGTGGACCGGATCTCGCCCACCGTGCGGGCCGCCGCCCGGGCCCGGGTGGTGCTCGGCGGCCACGGCGCGCAGGACCTTCGGCTCGCGCTCGGCGTGCCGCTGGACCTGGTTCCCGCCACGCACACCCCGCCCGGGCGCGGCTACGCCCGGATCGGCAGCCAGCCGCCGGTCCGCCTGCAGGTGCCGGCCACCGTCGACCCGCTGGACGAGGAGGCGCCGGCCCGGCTGCGGGACGCGGTGATCGCCCTGCTGCCGCACCGCGACACCCGGATCGAGGCGGCCGCTCCACCACTGCCGCAGCACCAGCCCCAGGCGGCACCCGCCGCCGAGCCGGCCGCCGGGGCCACCGCGCCCCGGGTGGAGCTGCGCAAGGCGGGGCTGGGCAACCCGCGCTGAACCGGCAGCCGGATGAGCTGGCCGAATGGCCAATTCGGCAAGCGCACCGATACGCTCCGGCAAGCCGTCCTTCACACGGTAAGAAAGCCGATTCGGTCACTGGGCGCGAATTTCGTGACACTCAGGGTGATAACCCAGTCCAGATGTGACAAATCGGACGGAGATGGGTACAAACAGGGGCGGCACGACAGACGACGCATGTCCCGGGACGGGAATCTTCGTCGCAAGTCGAGCGTTGACCGAACGACGAAGACAGCGACCCCAACTAGTCCTGTGGGCCATAAGCCCTGGAGGCACGATTCATGAGCGAGCGAGCTCTCCGAGGCACGCGACTCGGCGCCACTAGCTACGAGACCGACCGTGGCATTGACCTGGCTCCGCGCCAGACCGTCGAGTACGCATGTCAGAACGGACACCGGTTCGAGGTGCCCTTCTCCGTCGAGGCGGAGATCCCCTCGGTGTGGGAGTGCCGCTTCTGCGGCACCGAGGCCGTCCTGCTCGACGGTGACGAGCCGGAGGAGAAGAAGACCAAGCCGACCCGGACCCATTGGGACATGCTGATGGAGCGCCGGACACGCGAGGAGCTGGAGGAGGTGCTGGCCGAGCGGCTGGCCGTGCTCCGCTCCGGCGGGATGAACCTTGCGGTCCACCCGCGGGACACCCGTAAGAGCGCCTGACACGAGTGCACGAACGCTTGGGCCCCGATCCATCCGGATCGGGGCCCAAGCGTTTCCCGTCCGGTTCCCCGGCCGCCCGTCCAGCTCTCCGTCAACGGTGCCGGCCCGTCGAGGACGGCCGGCCGTCAACAGTGCCGGCCGGCCGTCAGGTTGAGCTCAGTGGCCCAGCGGCGGGCGCTGGTCGCCGTCGCCCGGGCGCCAGGTCGGCCCGGGGGCACCCGGCTGATCGGCCGGGTCGACCACCTCGCCCTGGACGATCTTGCCGTCGGGCCGGTGGATCCGCATCTGCTCCTGCAGGCGCAGCGCCTCGGCCAGCGGGTCGCCGCCGCCCTGGGTGCGCAGCACCCGGACCGCGGCCCGGCGCCCGGCCAGCCGCCACAGCGCCCGGGTCGGCGGGAGGAGCAGGGTGAGCCCGATCAGGTCGGAGAGGAAGCCGGGCAGGATCAGCAGCAGCCCGGCCAGCACGGTCAGGCTGGTGCCCGTCTCGGCCGCGCCCGAGGGCGGCACCGCGCCCTGCTCGAAAGAGGCGGAGGCCGCCCGCAGCGCCTTCAGCCCGGCGCGCTTGATCAGCCGGCCGCCGACCATGACGCCGAGCAGCAGCAGGAGCAGCACCACCAGCCACCCCGTCACCGACGCCACCTGGATGACCAGCCAGATCTCCAGCACCAGCCAGGCGGCCACCAGCAGCGGCAGTACTCGGCGCAGGCGGCCGCGGCGGCGGCTCGGGGCCCCGGGCCGGCCGGGAACGCGGGTCGGGTCAACGTGCTGGGTCACGGTACGAGTCCACTCCATCGCGGCGCCCCCGCCCGCCACTCGGGCCGCTCCCGAGCGCTCAGGGCGCCACCGTGGACAACGGTTCGGCGGTCGGCTGTGTTCCGGCCGCCGAACCGGTGCCCGGTCGGCGGCGGCGCTCGATCAGTACGGCGGCGCCGCAGGCCAGCAGCCCGATGATGGCCAGCGCCCACTCCGGCGCCGCGCCCAGCCGGTCCGCCAGCGTCTTGCCGTCGCGCAGCGGCACGTCGGCGCTGAGCGAGGCCGCGGTCAGCTCGCTGGTGCGGCTCTCGATGCTGCCGTCCGGGCGAATGATCGCGCTGATGCCGCTGGTCGCGGCGATCAGCACGGCGCGGCCGTGCTCGACCGCCCGCAGCCGGGACATCGCCAGCTGCTGGTCGGGCTGCCCACTGCGGGCGTAGGTGGCGTTGTTGGTCTGCACGACCAGCACCCGGCCGCCGTCGTTGACGGTGTCCCGGACGATCTCGTCGTAGGCGACCTCGAAGCAGATCACGTCGCCGATCCGGGCCGGTCCCAGCTGCATGACGCCGGTGCCCTTGCCGGGGTAGAAGTCGTGCGCGACCCGCTGGAACCGGGTGATCACCTTCGCCAGCACCGAGCGGTACGGCACGTACTCGCCGAACGGGACCGGGTGCTGCTTGGTGTAGTGCGCGCCGGGGCCGCTGATCGGGTCCCAGACGATGCCCTCGTTCTGCACGTGCTGGGCGTCGGGGCCGTCCACCAGGGCGCCGACCAGGGTGGGGACGCCGATCGTGCGCACCGCCTGGGTGATCCGCTCGTAGGCCAGCGGGTCACTGTAGGGGTCGAGGTCGGAGGAGTTCTCCGGCCAGATCACCAGGTCGGGCTGGGCCGCCTGGCCGGCCTTGATCTTCGCGGCCAGTGCCTCGGTCTCGGCGGCGTGGTTGTCCAGGACCTGCATCGGGCGGCCCAGGAAGTCCATCCCGGGGTGCGGGACGTTGCCCTGGATGACGGCGACCTTGGCGGTGTCCTTGGAGGTGGTGGGCACCGGGACGGCGTAGCCGCTGACCACGATGAGCGCGGCGCAGGCGCCCGCGCCGACCGGCAGCAGCACCCGGCGGCGGGGTCGGGGCGCGGCGGCGGGGGCCACCGGCTCGCCGCTCCGGCCCCTCTGGCCGCTCTGGCTGGAGGGCTGGTCGGCCGGCTGGTCGACGGCCGGCTCGGCGGCCTGGCGGGCAGCCGGCTCGACGGCCGGGGCGGCGCGGCGGGCGGCCAGGCGGCGCAGCCAGGGCAGCGCGAGGTAGCCGAGCAGCGTGCCGGTCAGCGCCACGGCGAAGGTGACCAGCGGCGCGCCGCCGAGCGCGGCCAGCGGCGTGAACGGGCTGGAGGTGTTGGCGAAGGCCAAGCGGCCCCACGGGAAGCCGCCGAACGGCAGCCGGTCGCGCGCCCACTCCTCGGTCACCCACAGGCAGGCCGCCCACAGCGGCCAGCAGCGCAACCGCGAGGTGAGCGCGAGGCCGCCGCCCAGCGCCCAGAGGAAGAGCGCCTCGATGGCGGAGAGCGCCACCCAGGCGTCCGGGCCGATCACCCGGATCCAGTCCAGCAGCCAGAGGAAGAACGGCAGGCCGAAGGCGAAGCCCGTCCAGGCGCCCTGCCGGAAGGTGCGGCCGCGGGTGAGCAGCGACAGCGCGGCGACCGCCAGTACCGACAGCGGCCAGACATCGTAGGGCGGGAACGCGGCGGCCAGCGCGAGCCCGGCCGCCGCGGCCACAGCGCTGCGGCGCCAGCCGCCGCGCACCTTGGTGCGCAGGCGCTGCAGTCGGCCCGCCGGCGCGGGCCGCGGCTCCTGCGGCGTGCTCTTCCCGGGCTCCGGGTCAAGGGCGTGCGGAGCCTCGTCGAGGGGCAATGCCACCTGCGCACCATCTCTCTGGCTGGATCGGACTTGTGCTGGATCGGACTGCTACGGGATCAGAGCCGTGCGGGGCCCGGCCGGAACCGACGGCTCCGGCCGGGCGGACGCTGCGGGTTCGGCACGACGGTACCCGCCGGGCGGCGCCGACCGGTAGTCACCGTTGTCTGAAAATCCGCAGGTCAGCCCAAGAGTGCACGCTCGTACACGGTCCGGCCGCGAACCACGGTGCGCAGGCAGGCCGGCAGCTCGGTGCCCGGGGTGAGGTCGGGCAGGCCGGGGATGCCGGAGCGCGGGTCGGTGGACCAGCCGGCCACCCGGTCGTCAGGGGCCTGGACCACCAGCTCGCCGGTGCGCCACAGCGCGTAGGTGGCGGGTACGCCGGGGACCAGCACGCCCTCCTGGTCGCGGCCCAGCGCCCGCCAGCCGCCCCGGGTGTGCGCGGCGAAGGCCGCCCGCACCGAGATCCGGTGCTCGGGGGTCTGATGGAAGGCAGCGGCCCGCACCGTGCCCCACGGGTCCAGCGCGGTGACCGGAGCGTCCGAGCCGAAGGCCAGCGGCACTCCGGCCCGCAGCAGCGCGGCGAACGGGTTGAGCGCGCGGGCCCGCTCGCTGCCCAGCCGCTGGGCGTACATGCCCGTCCCGCCGCCCCAGGCGGCGTCGAAGGCCGGCTGCATCGAGGCGGTGAGGCCGAGCTCGGCGAAGGCCGCGATCGTCTTGTCGTCCAGCGCCTCGGCGTGCTCGACCCGGTGGCGCAGCGCCTTGACCCGGGCCGGGCCCAGCCGGTCGGCGGCCGTTCGCACGCCGGCCAGCACCGCGTCGATCGCGGCGTCGCCGATCGCGTGGAAGCCCGCCTGCAGGCCCGCCTCGGTGCAGGCGGTGACGTGGTCGGCCACCTGCTCGGCCGTCAGGTAGGCGGTGCCGGTCCGCGGGACCTCACCGCCGGCAGCCGCCGGCCCGTCGGCGGGCGCGGCGTCGGCGTAGGGGGCGTGCAGGCAGGCGGTGCGGGAGCCGAAGGCGCCGTCCACGAAGAGGTCGCCGCCGGCGCCGACCGCGCCGAGCCGACGGGCCCGCTCCACGCCGCCGCGCTCGCTCAGCTCGCCCCAGTAGCCGTAGACCTCGGGGCCCTGCTCCTCGGCGGCCAGCGCCAGCAGGGCCGCCAGGTCGCCCTCGGAGGAGATCTCCGGTCCCGCGCACTCGTGCAGGGCGGCGATGCCGAGCGAGGCGGCCCGCCGCAGGGTGGCCAGCTGGGCCTGGCGGCGCTGATCGTCCGTCAGCTGGTCGAGCGCGGCGCGGCGCACGGCGTGGTGGGCGTCGGCGCGCAGCGGGGCGGCGGGGTGGTGGCCGGACAGCTCGGCCAGGCCCGGGGTGCGGGCCCGCAGCGCGCTGGTGGCCAGCGCGGAGTGCACGTCGGTGCGCGAGAGGTAGAGGGGGGCGCCGCCGGCCGCCTGGTCGAGCTCCGCCAGGGTCGGCGGGCGGCCCTCCGGCCAGCGGGTCTCGTCCCAGCCATGGCCGATCAGCACGCCCTCGGCGCCGCGGGCGAAGTCGGCGATCCGCGCCAGCGCCTCGGCCAGCGAGGGGCAGTCGGTGAGGTCCAGGCCGGTGAGCGCGAGCCCGGTGGCGGTGGCGTGCACATGCGCGTCCACGAAGGCCGGGGTGACCAGTGCACCCGCCAGGTCGACCACCTCGTCCGCGACGCTCGCGTAGGCGTCGGCGGCGCCCTCGCTGCCGACCCAGGCGATCTGCTCGCCCTCGATCAGCATCGCGGTGGCGAAGGGGTCGGCCGGGCTGTAGACGGTGCCGCCGCGCAGCAGCACGGTGCGGGAGGTGCGTTCGGTCATGGGGGACAGTCTGCACCCGAGTTGTCCGGGTTCTGGACAGCGCCCCCTTCGATGCGGCCCGCCGCGCCGACGGGCTCAGAGCTTGGGCGGCCGTGCCTCGTACGGGGTGGAGAGCACCACGGTGGTGCGGGTGGAGACGCCGGCCGCGCTGCGGACGCGGGCCAGCAGGTCCTCCAGGTCGCCGGGGGCGCCGACCCGCACCTTGAGGATGTAGTTCTCGTCCCCCGCGACGCTGTGGCAGGCCTCGATCTCCGGCAGTGGGGCGAGCCGCTCGGGCACGTCGTCCGGGGCGCTGGGATCGAACGGCTTGACCGAAATGAACGCGGTCAGCGCCAGGTTGACGGCATCCGGGTCGATGATCGCGGAGTAGCCGCGGATCACCCCGCGCTGTTCCAGGCGCCGGACCCGCTGGTGGACGGCCGAGGTGGACAGGCCGGTGGCCTTGCCCAGGTCGGTGTAGCTCATCCGCCCGTCCTGGACGAGCAGCTGGACAATGCGCTGATCGAGATCCTCCACAAGGCGCAAACCTACCCGAAAGCCCGGCGCGCGCCGGACAAGGACGGCGCCGGCGGACGACGGCCCGCGGCGGGGTGCGCGGCCGGCGGCGGTGCGGCGCGGGCGCTCCGGGTCGCGGTGGGTGGCACATGCCAGCGGAATGTGGCGAAGGCCACACCGGGGTGCATCACCCTGCGCCGACCTGCAGGGTTATGAGTCGGCGTGACAGGGAAAGGCTGCTGGTGGCCCGGCCGAGTTGGCCCGGCCAGATCCAAGGGGGATCACATGCCTGCAGCTGAGCAGCGCGCCGTCGGCGCCGACAGCATTCCGATCTCGCACGAAGAACCGGAGGGCGACGATCTCGCCCCGGGCTTCGGCCACATCCCCGGCACCGACCCGGGCGAGGCCGAGACGTGGGAGATCATCCGGGTGCACTGTCCCGAGTGCGACCGCCCGATCGCCCTGCTGGGCGACGAGGAGCAGTTGCCGCAGCACGCGGTGCTGCGGACCGCCTGGCACCCGTTCTCCCCCGCGCTGTGCGCGGGTTCGGGGCTGCCCGCCGAGGACCTGGCCGAGTGCGCGCCCGAGCCCGGCGCCGCGCCGGCCGACGCGCTGGACACGCTGGACGCGTTGCTCACCCTGCCGGCCGAACTCGACTGGCGCACCCAGCCGTTCTCGCACGTGGGCGGGCCCGGTTCGCTGCCGCTGCAGCGCATCGCGTCGGCCCCGGCGCAGGTCCCGCCGATGCGCCAGGCGCCGCTGGGCGGCCTGGTACGACGCTGATCGGGCGGCCCGCACAGGCGAGTTGGGCCGCAGCGGAGCAGCGCGTCGGGCCGGGGTCGGATCAAGGTCCTGTCCGACAATTCGCGCCCGGCGGGAATGGTCGGACAGGGCCTGCGATACGGCTCCGGCCCGTGCTGGTTCGGCCCCGGGCCGAACCGGCGTCAGCCGCGGGTGAGGTGACGGCCGATCACCAGGCGCTGGATCTGGTTGGTGCCCTCCACTATCTGCAGCACCTTGGCCTCGCGCATGTACCGCTCGGCCGGGAAGTCCTGGGTGTACCCGTAGCCGCCGAGCACCTGGACGGCGTCGGTGGTCACCCGCATCGCGGCGTCGGTGCAGAAGAGCTTGGCCATCGCCGCCTCCTTGGAGAAGGCGAGGCCCTCGTCGCGGCGGCGGGCGGCGGCCAGGTAGAGCGCGCGCCCGGCCTCGATCTGGGTGGCCATGTCGGCGAGCATGAACGACAGGCCCTGGAAGTCGGCGATCGGGCGGCCGAACTGCTTGCGGTTGCCCGCGTACTCGACCGCCAGGTCCAGCGCCGCCTGGGCCACGCCGATGGCGCAGGCCGCGATGCCCAGGCGGCCCGAGTCCAGCGCGGCGAGCGCGATCTGGAAGCCCTGCCCCTCCTCGCCAATGAGCCGGTCGGCGGCTACCGGCACGCCGTCGAAGTGCAGTTGGGCGGTGGGCGAGCTGTTCATGCCCATCTTGTGCTCCGGCGGCGCGGCCGAGAGGTTCGGCGCGTCGCCCGGGATCAGCAGGCAGCTGATGCCGCGCGGGCCGTCCTCACCGGTGCGCACCAGCGCGCTGTAGAAGTCGGCCCGGCCGCCGTGGGTGATCCAGGCCTTGGTGCCGCGCACCAGGTAGTCGCCGCCCTCGGCCGAGCGGTCGGCGCGGGTGCGCAGCGCGGCGGCGTCGGAGCCGGACTGCGGCTCGGAGAGGCAGTACGCGCCGAGCTGGGCGCCGCCGAGCATCCCGGGCAGCCAGCGCTTGCGCTGCTCCTCGGTGCCGAAGCCGGCCAGCGCGTGGCAGGAGAGGGTGTGCACGCTGACCCCGAGCCCGACCGCGAGCCAGCCGGCGGCCAGCTCCTCCAGCACCTGGAGGTAGACCTCGTACGGCTGCTCGCCCCCGCCGTGCTCCTGCGCGTAGGGCAGCGAGAGCAGGCCCGCATCGCCCAGGGTCCGGAACACCTCGCGCGGGAAGCGGCCGGCCGCCTCGTCCTCGGCTGCCCGGGGCCGCAGCTCGCGGTCGACCAGGTCGCGGGTCAGCGCGAGCAGTTCCCTGGCCTCGTCGCTGGGCAGCCGGCGCTCCACGGGCTTGGGGGGTGCGGCGTTCATGAGGTGGTCGCCTCCTCGGTCGGGCCCCGGGGTGTCCGTCGGGCGCGTGGTGGGGGAGCTCGGTGAACCCCCGCGACCGGGTCGCGGTGAACGGGCGTTCACATGTCTGGCCAAGCGAGTATGCCCGATCAAGGGCAATCCGTCACGACCCTCCCGTTTCGCCCTCGCCGGTTCCCGCCGACAATCGGCCATCAGGCCCAAAGGCACAGGTCAGCGCCCGTACAGTAGCGACATGGATCACCCGCACGGCCACGGCCCCGAACTCGCCGCCCTCGCCGACCGCCTGCGGGCGCTGCCACCGTCCTGCGGCGGGGTGCGGCTGGTCGCCGTGGACGGCCATGCGGGCAGCGGCAAGACCACCTTCGCCGGCCGGCTGTCCGGGGCGCTGGGCGGCGCACCGGTGGTGCATCTGGACGACCTGGCCACCCATCAGGAGTTCTTCGCCTGGACCGGGCGGCTGCGGGAGTGGGTACTGACGCCGCTGGCCCAGGGGGCGACCGCCCGGTTCGAGGCCTATGACTGGGGTGCCCGGCGCTTCCGGGGAGCGCGCGAGATCGCTCCCGCTCCGGTGGTGCTGCTGGAGGGCGTGGGCGCCGGGCGGCGGGCGGTACGGCCGGCGCTGGCCGCGCTGATCTGGATGGAGCTGCCCGCCGCCGACGCCAGGGCGCGCGGACTGCGCCGGGACGGGCCGGAGCTGGCCGACTTCTGGGAGCACTGGTCGAGCGCCGAGAACACGCACTTCGCCGCCGACCCGAGCCGTCCGTACGCGGACCTGCTGGTGGACGGGCACACCGGTGAACCGCTCCCACCAGCCGTGACCGCGCCCGGTGATCGCTTGGGCGACCTGCTAAGCGGTCGCTTGACCGGGGACAGCCGAAGGAACTAGGTTTTCCTACGGAGCGAGATTGTTGATCTCGCAACTAGACGTGGCGTCTCCGACTCGTTCCCCCGTGAGCCGGAGGCGCCGCGCTGTTTTCCGGCGCCCCGCTCTGGGCATGGTCCCGAACAGACACCGCAGCAAACCGTCAGTACGCCAACGGTCAACGCGTACCAGTGTTTTGGACTTGCACGGCACTCTTCCGGATCAGCGCCACGCGGGTACGATTCCGGGCAGGCGCAGCTACGTCCGGGGTGCACGGCGCTGACCCGCCAACGACCGGGCCTCGGTGCACACCACGGGGGGCGTGAGTGACCAGTCTTGACCGTTCCGGCGGCACCGGGCCCTACGGGCCCGCCGACCGGGCCTGGCTGCGGGCGATGGACGCCTACACGGCCGGCGCCTACGCACGCGCCGAGGAGGAGTTCCGCACCGCCGTCCGGCTCGACCCGAGCATGGCCGACGCCTGGCTCGGCCTGCACGCGCTGCGCTGCGACACCTCGGGCGCACTGCTCGCCATGTACCGCCACAAGAAACGTTTCGGCGAGCAACGCCGCCGCCACCAGCGTCCGCTCAGCTCCTGGTACTGGCTGGGCTGGTGGGTGCAACCGGTCCTGGAGGACCAGCGGGACCTCGCGCTGGCGCACGCCTCGCACTGGCTGGACGGGCGGCACCTGGCCGAACTCGACCGCGCGATGACCCAGTGCCCGCCCGCCGACCAGGACCCCTCGGTGCGCTTCCTGCACGCCTGCCGCTCCTACCTGCTCAAGGACTGGGAGCAACTCATCAGGGACACCGACCAGTTGCTCGACGACCCGCTGCTCGGCATCGAGGCCGGACTGTTCGGCGGGATGGCCCGGGTGCGCCTGGACATGTGCGCCCAGGCGCAGACCCCGCTGGCCGCCTCGCTGGCCCGCTGCCGCTCCGAGCAGCCGCAGCGCAAGGAGCTGCGCTACTGGCTGGCCCGGGCCTACGAGGGCGCCGGGCGCAGCGCGGCCGCGCTGCCGCTCTACCGCTCGGTGCACCGGGCCGACCCGGCCTTCATGGACACCGCCGCCCGGCTGGCGGCGATCGCCGCCGAGGACGGCCTCGGGCTGCTGGAGGAGCTGCCCGCGTTCGGCGCCGGGGAGGGCCTGGCGGAGGAGTCGACGGGCGTGGACACCACCGCGCTGGACCTGATCGCCGGGACCGGCGGGGTGCTGGAGACGGCGTTCGGCGAGGGTGGCTACGGCGAGGTGCCCTGGCCGGAGAGCGGCTGCCCGGAGGCCGGCTTTCCGGGCGGCGGGGAGTTGGAGGGCGCCGGGCCGGCCGGCGGCGCCCCGGAGGACGGCGGCTACTCGGACGAGCCCGACGCCGGGCCGCTCCAGGTGACCGAGCGGCCGGTGGCCGAGCGGTCCGGCGGGACGGGCGGCGGCGACGGCGGTGGGACCGATGGCGGCGGTGGCGAGGGTGCGAGCACCAGCAGTGGCGCCGGCACGGAGGGCGGCCGGGGCGAGCCGCTCGCGCCCCGCGAGGGCCGGGCCCCCGGTGCCGCCGGTGCTGCCCAGGGCCCGGCGGCCGGACAGCGGCGGCTGGACGCCGCACTGTCGGCGCTGGAGCAGATGGTCGGCCTGGACCCGGTGAAGCGTCAGGTCCGGGCGCTCTCCGCGCAGCTGCGGATGGCCGGGCTGCGGGCCGAGCAGGGCCTGCCGGTGCAGCCGCCCAAGCGCCACTTCGTCTTCTCCGGACCCTCCGGCACCGGCAAGACCACGGTGGCGCGGATCCTCGGCCAGGTCTTCCACGCCCTGGGCCTGCTCTCCGGCGACCACCTGGTGGAGGCCCAGCGGGCCGACCTGGTGGGCGAGTTCCTCGGCCAGACCGCGGTCAAGGCGAACGAGCTGATCGACTCGGCGCTGGACGGCGTGCTCTTCATCGACGAGGCGTACAGCCTGGCCAACTCCGGCTACAGCAAGGGCGACGCGTACGGCGACGAGGCGCTGCAGGTGCTGCTCAAGCGGGCCGAGGACAACCGGGACCGGCTGGTGGTGATCCTGGCCGGCTACCCCGAGGGGATGAACCGCCTGCTGGCCGCCAACCCCGGGCTCAACTCCCGCTTCACCACCCGCGTCGACTTCCCCAGTTACCGCCCCGCCGAGCTGACCGCGATCGGCAGCGCGCTGGCCGCCCGGGTCGGCGACGGCTGGGACGAGGACGCGGCGGACGAGCTGGCCAGCATCTGCGCCCATGTGGTCGGCGAGGGCTGGATCGACGAGCTCGGCAACGGGCGGTTCATCCGGACCCTCTATGAGAAGTCCTGCGCCTACCGCGACCTGCGGCTGACCCTCTCCCGCGAGCGGCCGAGCCGGGAGGACCTGGCGACGCTGCGGCTGCCCGACCTGGTGCAGGCCTACGGCGAGCTGATCGACGGACGGGGCTGACCCGGGCGGGCTCGGCCCGGATCAGCCCCGTCGTCAGTGGCCGGTCCGGCCCGCAACGGTCAGGCGATGGCGTGCCGGTGGTCCGGGTCGTGCATCTCGCCGACCAGCTCCTCCAGCACGTCCTCCAGCGTCACCAGGCCCAGCGTGCGCCCGTCCGCCGCCGTGACCGCCGCCAGGTGGGCGGCCGCGCGGCGCATCGCGGTGAGCGCGTCGTCCAGCGGCATCCGCTCCCCCACCACGGTGACCGGCCGCCACAGCCGCACCGGCACCGGCGCCTGCCGGTCCTCCAGCTCCAGCACGTCCTTGATGTGCAGGTAGCCGACGATCTGCTGCTCCGCGTCGAGCACCGGGAACCGGGAGAAGCCGGTGGCCACCGCCAGCTGCTCCAGCTGGCGGACGGTGACCGTCGGGTCGACCGTGACCAGCTGGTCGAAGGGCAGCAGCACCTCGCGGACCGGGCGGTGACCCAGCTCCAGCGCGTCCTCCAGGCGCTCCTGCTCGGCCTCGGCCAGCAGGCCGGCCGCACGCGACTCGGCCAGGATCCAGAGCAGTTGCTCGGCGGTGAAGACCGACTCCACCTCGTCCTTGGGCTCGACCTTGAAGGCCCGCAGCACCAGGTTGGCGAAGGCGTTCAGGAACCGGATCAGCGGCGCCAGCAGCAGCGCCAGCCGGGCCAGCGGCGGGCCCAGCAGCAGCGCGGCGCGCGCCGGAGCGGCCAGCGCGACGTTCTTCGGCACCATCTCGCCGATCACCATGTGCAGGAAGACCACCAGGGCCAGCGCCAGCGCGTAGGAGACCCCGTGCACCAGCAGCGCCGGAATCCCGACCGCCTGGAACGGGCCCTCCAGCAGGTGGGCGATGGTCGGCTCGGCGAGCGCGCCGAGCAGCAGCGAACAGACCGTGATGCCCAGTTGGGCGGCGGCCAGCAGCGCCGAGACCTGCGAGAGCGCGCCCAGCATGGTCCTGGCCCGCTTGTCACCGGCGTCGGCCAGCGGTTCGAGCTGGCTGCGGCGCACCGAGATCACCGCGAACTCGGCACCGACGAAGTAGGCGTTGCCGAGCAGCAGCAGGACCGAGGCGAAGAGTTGCAGGAAGATCACTTCTGCTCCCCCTCCTCGGGCAGGCGCACCAGGCGCACCCGGCTGGTGCGGTGCCGGTCCACGGCCTGCACGGTCAGCTCCCAGCCGGGCAGATCGGCCTGGTCACCGGGCGCGGGCAGCCGGCCGAGGAGGTCGGCGAGCAGGCCGGCCAGCGTCTCGTACGGCCCGTGCGGGGCGTTCAGGCCGATGGTCTCCAACTGGTCGATCCGGGCCCGCCCGTCGGCCAGCCAGGTCGGACGGCCGCCCACCGGCGGCACCGCGAGCAGTTCGGGGGTGGTGCCCGGGTCGTGCTCGTCGCGCACCTCGCCGACGATCTCCTCGACGATGTCCTCCAGGGTCACCACGCCCGCCGTGCCGCCGTACTCGTCGATCACGATCGCCATCGGCTGGCGGCGGCGCAGCTGGTCGAGCAGCTGCTCGGCGGGCAGGGTCTCGGGCACCAGCAGCGGCGCGCCCGCCAGTTCGCCGATCCTGACCTCGGCGCGGCGCTCCGGCGGGACGCCGAGCGCGTCCTTGAGGGTGACCGTCCCGGTGACCTCGTCCAGGCTGTCCTGGTAGACCGGGAAGCGGGAGAAGCCGGTGGCCCGGGTCAGGTTGACCACGTCGGCGGCGGTCGCGTCGCGCTGCAGCGCCGCGACGTCCACCCGGGGCGTCATCACGCTCTGCGCGGTCAGCTCGGCCAGGCTCAGGGTGCGCACGAAGAGCAGTGCGGCGTCCTCCTCTATCGCCCCGGCCTTGGCCGAGTGCTGGGCGAGGAAGGCCAGTTCACCAGGAGTGCGGGCGTGCTCCAACTCCTCGGCGGGCTCCATGCCGAGCGAGCGCACCAGGCGGTTGGCACTGCCGTTGAGGCCGGCGATGAGCGGTCGGCACAGCGCGGAGAAGGCACGCTGGGGACCGGCCAGCGCCCGGGCCACCTGGAGCGGACGGGAGATCGCCCAGTTCTTCGGGACCAGCTCGCCGATCACCATCTGCACCACGGTGGCGGCCAGCATGCCGAGCACCACGGCCAGGCCGGTGGCGGCCCCGGCGGGCACGCCGACCCCGCTGAGCACCGGGCCGAGCAGCACCGACAGCGCCGGCTCGGCGAGCATGCCGACCACCAGGGAGGTGACGGTGATGCCGAGCTGGGCGCCGGACAGTTCGAAGGAGAGGTGGCGCAAGGCCTTGCGCAGGCCCACCGCTCGGCGGTCGCCGCCTTGGGCGGCCCGCTCGACCGCGCTGCGGTCCACGGTGACCAGGGAGAACTCGGCCGCCACGAAGAGGCCATTGGCGAGAATCAGCACAAGGGCCGCCCCCAGGAGCAGCCAGGCGGTGATCACAGCGCCGCCCGCTCTCGATCGGTCCAGGGTTTCAGGAGAGAGGCGGCGGTACTACTACCGGACGGATCGTCCATCGAGGGGGAAAGTCACTCCTCAGGTCGCGGGCCCACAGGGCAAGGGCGGTTTTGCCCTGCCTTTACCAGGTTAAACGATACCTGTTCGAAACCTTGGCAGGTCCGCGGGTGCCCCGAGCGACGCTCCCGGCCCCAGGGCGGGCCTCAGACCGTGGTGGGCTCGCTAGCCGCGCCGTGCGCCTCGGCGAGGTCGCGCAGGCCGCGGGCGGCCCGCACCGCCTGCTCGCGTCCACCGCCCGGCTGGATCCCGACGGCGGCCAGCGAGGTCCCGTCGGTCAGGTCCAGGGTGACCCACGGGTCGCCCTGGCGCAGGTTCACCCGCACGATCTCCGCCCACTGCAGGCGCCGGGTGCGCAGGAAGTTGACCACCGTGATGCCGTCCGCGTCGGCCAGCACCTTGGGGCGGGCCAGCATCAGGCCCACCCCGGCGAAGATCAGACCCAGCATGGTGAGCATGATCCGGTCGTTCAGCTGCCAGCTGGCCGGGAGGATCACCGCCATGCCGCCGAAGACCAGGATCAGCACCGCGCTGGCCGGCAGCAGCACCAGGCGGTTGCGGCGCGGGGCCCAGACCGTCGGCAGCGCGGGCAGGTCGGGGCGGTCGGTGCCGGTGGTGGTGGCAGGCATGGCGGCGGAACTCCCGGTCACGTGCGGAACGTCGAGCGCGACGTCAGAGGCGGCAGGCGTGGATGTTGGTGACCAGGACGCCGCGGGCGCCGATCCCCCACAGGTCGTCCATGATCCGCTGGGCCTCCTTGCGGAGCACCATCGAGCGGACCGCGACCCAGCCCTCGGTGTGCAGCGGGGAGACGGTCGGCGACTCCAGGCCCGGCGTCAGGGCGACCGCCTCGCCAACCTTCTCGGCCCGGATGTCGTAGTCCATCAGCACATAGCGGCGGGCCACCAGCACACCCTGCAGCCGGCGCATGAACTGCTCGATCCGCGGGTCCTCACCGGCGCCCTTGGGCCGGATCACCACGGCGTCGGAGACCAGGATCGGCTCACCGAAGACCTCCAGCCCCGCGTTGCGCAGGCTGGTGCCGGTCTCCACCACGTCGGCGATCACATCGGCCACGCCCAGCTGCACCGCGGTCTCCACCGCGCCGTCCAGCTTGGTCACCGTGGCGGTGACGCCGTGCTCGGCCAGGTGCTGCTCGACCAGGCCGGTGTAGGAGGTGGCGATCCGCCGGCCCTCCAGCCCGGTGACGTCCTTGGGCGAGCCGACGGGGCCGGCGAACCGGAAGGTCGAGCCGCCGAAGCCGAGCGCCAGCACCTCCTCGGCACCGGCCGCGGAGTCCAGCAGCAGGTCACGCCCGGTGATCCCGACGTCCAGGCGGCCCGAGCCGACGTAGACCGCGATGTCGCGCGGACGCAGGAAGAAGAACTCGACCTGGTTCTCCGGGTCGACCAGGACCAGTTCCTTGGGGTCCTTGCGCTGGCGGTAGCCGGCCTCATGGAGCATCTCCGCCGCGGGACCCGAGAGCGAACCCTTGTTGGGGAGGGCGATGCGCAGCATGAGAGGAGAATCCTTCGCTGTGGGAGCGGTGCGGGGAGTAACGGTGCGGGGAGTAACGGAAGGCACTACGGGGCGAACCGGTCGGACCTGCGCGGGGCGGGTCAGAGGTAGGCGTAGACGTCGTCGAGGGTCAGGCCGCGGGCGACCATCATCACCTGAAGGTGGTAGAGCAGCTGCGAGATCTCCTCGGCGGTCTGCTCCTTGGTCTGGAACTCCGCGGCCATCCAGACCTCGGCGGCTTCCTCGACCACCTTCTTGCCGATGGCATGGACGCCCTGCTCGACCAGCTGGGCGGTACGGGAGGACGCGGGGTCGCCGGTGGCGGCCTTCTGCTGGAGCTCGACGAAGAGCTCCTCGAATGTCTTGGAAGCCATGATGGCTCTCACCATACGGGGTATCCCGGGGCGGGCGGAAAGCGTCCCGCACGGTGGACACGCCGCTGGACACCGAGGTGGACGCCGAGGTGGGCGCCGGTTCGACGGCCGGCGCCCTGCCCGGTGAGGTCGCGCGTCAGCGAGGTCGCGCGTCAGCGCAGCGCGCGCAGGGTGGCCGCGGTGGCGACCGCGGCCGTGACGGCCTCGTGGCCCTTGTCCTCGGCGGAGCCCGGCAGCCCCGCGCGGTCGATCGCCTGCTCCTCGTTGTCGCAGGTCAGCACGCCGAAGCCGACCGGTACGCCGGTGTCCACGCTGACCTGGGTGAGCCCGAGGGTGGCCGCCTCGCAGACGTAGTCGAAGTGCGGGGTGCCGCCGCGGATCACCACGCCGAGGGCGACCACCGCGTCGTAGCCGAGCGCGGCCAGGCGCTTGGCGGCGACCGGCAGTTCGAAGGTGCCGGGCACCCGCAGGACGGTGGGCTCCGCGATCCCGAGCTCCTTCAGGGCGCGCTGGGCGCCGTCCAGCAGCCCGTCCATCACCTGGGTGTGCCACTGGGCGGCGACCACCGCGACCCGCAGGTCCTGGGCGTTGTCGACGGTGATCTCGGGGGCTCCGTGGCCGCTCACGATGGTCTTCCTTCCGGTCGGGTACGTCGGGTGGGACGAATCTGGTGTCGGGCGGGCCGAACCTGGTGTCGGGTGGGACGAATCCGGTGTCGGGTGGGACGAATCCGGTTCAGCCGACGAGCCACGGCAGGTCGTGGCCCATCCGGTCGCGCTTGGTCAGCAGGTAGGCCAGGTTGTGCTCGCTCGCCTGCACCGGGATCGGCTCGCGGCCCTTGACCTTGAGTCCGTGCTCGGTCAGCGCGTTGAGCTTCTCCGGGTTGTTGGTGAGCAGGGTCAGCGAGCGCACGCCGAGGTCGGTGAGCATCTGGGCGCCGATGCTGTAGTCCCGCGCGTCGGCGGGCAGGCCCAGCTCCAGATTGGCGTCCACCGTGTCGTGGCCCCGCTCCTGGAGCTCGTAGGCGCGCAGCTTGTGGCCCAGGCCGATGCCGCGCCCCTCGTGCCCGCGCAGGTAGAGCACCACGCCGCGGCCGGCCTCGGCCACCTTCGCGAGGGAGGCCTGCAGCTGCGGGCCGCAGTCGCAGCGCAGCGAGCCGAAGACGTCGCCGGTCAGGCACTCGGAGTGGACCCGGACCAGTACGTCCTCGCCGTCCGGCAGCCGGCCATCGGCAGCCAGCCCGCCGGCGACCAGCGCGATGTGCTCGACCCCGTCGAGCGTGTTGCGGTAGCCGACCGCGGTGAACTCGCCGTGCAGGGTCGGCAGCTTGGTGGCCGCGATCCGGTCCACGTGCTGCTCGGTGCGGCGGCGGTAGGCGATCAGGTCCTCGATCGAGATGATCGCCAGACCGTGCTCGCGGGCGAAGGCGACCAGTTCGGGTAGCCGGGCCATGGTGCCGTCGTCGTTGACCACCTCGCAGATCGCGGCGGCCGGGGGCAGGCCGGCCAGCCGGGCCAGGTCGACGCCGGCCTCGGTGTGGCCCGGGCGGACCAGGACACCGCCGTCCATCGCGCGCAGCGGGAAGACATGCCCCGGACGGGTGAAGTCCGCAGCGGTACTGGCCGGTTCACCCAGCAGGCGGACCGTCAGGGCGCGGTCGGCGGCGGAGATCCCGGTGGACTCCACCTCGCGGGCGTCCACCGAGACGGTGTACGCGGTGCCCTTGCGGTCCTCGTTCACCCGGGTCATCGGCGGCAGGTTCAGCCGGTCGGCGTCCGCCTGGGTGACCGGCACGCAGATCACGCCGGAGGTGTAGCGGATGGTGAAGGCCAGCAGCTCGGGCGTCGCGGCGGTGGCCGCGAAGATCAGGTCGCCCTCGTTCTCGCGGTTCTCGTCGTCGACCACGATCACCGCACGGCCGGCCGCGATGTCGGCGATGGCGCGCTCGACCGGGTCGAGGGTCAGGTCATTGGAGCTGGTGCTCATGCCGGTACTCCCTGGAGGGTCGGGGCGGAAGCGGTACGGGGAGTGCGACTGCGCAGCCACCAGGCGCGCAGGCCGGCCAGTACCAGGACGAAGTAGATGCTGTAGGTCAGGCCGGAGAAGGCGTAACCGCTGTTGAAGGCCAGCGGGACGCCGACCACGTCGACGGCGATCCAGGCGATCCAGAACTCCACCCAGCCACGGGCCTGGGCGACCATCGCGGCCAGCGTGCCGGTGAAGATGTAGGCGTCGGACCACGGGCTCCAGGACATCCAGGAGTAGTGGGTGAAGAGCAGCGCCAGGCCCACGGTGGCCAGCGCGGTGGCACCGACCAGCAGCAGGCGCTCGGTCCAACTGGCGAACCGGACCTGGATCTCACCGGTGTCCCGCTTGCCGCGCTGCCACTGGAGCCAGCCCCAGAACGCGGTGACGATCACGATCACCTGCTTGCCGGCCAGGCCGGACAGGTGGCCCGTCGCGAAGGCGCCGAACAGTACGGCGCCGGAGAGGAGTTGGACCGGCCAGCTCCAGATCGAGCGCCGCCAGCCGAGCGCCAGCGCGCCCAGGCCGAGCAGGTTGCCGATCATGTCGGTCCACAGCACGCGCTGGCCGAATATCGAGAAGGCGACGCTGTTGAGCCAGTTCACGAGGCGTCCTTCGGGGCTTCGTCGGAGCCGTTGTCCGAGGCGGTGAAGGCCGGCGCGGTGCTGAGCGCGGAGACCGCGGAGGCGACGGTGAGGCCGGGGATCGCCCGGGACTCCAGCAGCCGCTCGACGTACTTGGCCAGGACGTCCACCTCAAGGTTGACCGGCTCGCCGATCTTCTTGGCACCCAGGGTGGTCAGGGCGAGAGTGGCCGGGATCAGGCTGACCGTGAAGCTGTCCGCGGCGGCCGCCACCACGGTGAGGCTGACGCCGTCGACGGTGATCGAACCCTTGTCCACCAGGTAGCGCGAGATGTCCGCCGGGAGCGAGAACCGCAGCACCTCCCAGCGGGGCCTGCCGTCCGCGTCCAGCTCGCCGGGCTCGCGGCCGAGCAGGGCGCCGGTGGCATCGACGTGCCCCTGGACCAGGTGGCCGCCGAGCCGGGCGCCGAGCGCCATCGCGCGTTCCAGGTTGACCCGCGAGCCGGGCAGCAGCGCCCCGAGGCTGGACCGCAGCAGTGTCTCGGCCATTACGTCTGCGCTGAACTCGCCGCTCTCGGCGCCGAGTTCCTCAGGACTGTCGACCACGGTCAGGCAGACGCCGTTGACCGCGATGGAGTCGCCGTGCCGGGCACCGGTACAGGCAAGGGGGCCGCGCAGGCGGATCCGCGAGGAGTCGCCGTACTCCTCGATGGAGACGACCTCGCCGAGCTCTTCGATGATGCCGGTGAACACCCGGGTTCTCCTCGCGCTAGAGGCGCGGACTCCGGGGCGGCAAAGACGTGGGAAGCGGACACGGATCCAACGGGAGCACAGGCGTCGCCGCGTCGACACACCACCCCTGAACGGGGGCGGGCGCACCACGCCACTGCCTGAGAAAACGCGGTCACCCCGGGAAGGGGACCACGGCACCGCTCGATCCGTCGCGCACGCCTCCCATCCGGACTTTAACCGTCGGTCCAGGAGTTTCACCTGGTCAACCGGCCGCTGGCTGCGGACGGGTCGCGGACTGTAACCGCCGGTTCGGATTTTCACCGACCCCGGAGTGCGCTGAACGTCACTGATTGCACTGCTCTGTACTGCTGCTTGGTTCTGCTCGTCATTGTGCCATGATCCGCAAGTGCTCCGGGAGAGGGCCGCACTGTGCTCTCTTTCACTCAGCCGCCGGGAATGCGCGCGGGGCCTCGCGGTCGGGACCTGGCGACCGTCAACCCTGCCGCGCCTGCCCCTCCCCCGTCCGGACGAACCTCCCGACACGTGGGCCGGGCGCTCGTACTGCACCGCACCGCCCGGGCCCACCTGCACCAGGCCGTCGGGGCGATCCTGCAGACGCTCGGCTACACCGTCACGCAGAACCGCGACGGCTCGCTGCGCATCGACGGCCCCGCCGGCGCCACCGAAGGCGCGCAGACCTCGGCCGAGCTGGCCACCTCCGCGGGCGCCGGTCTCGACGACTTGGAGACGCTGCGCGCACGCGGCGACCGAGGGCCCCGTGGTGGGAGTGACGAGGACGGCGACGACGGGTCGGCCGGAGTGCTGGCCCGGCTCTGACCGGGTCGGCTCTGATCGGGTCGGCTCTGGTCGGCCCGGGCACTGGTCGGCAGGGGCGGCGATCATCTGATCAGCTGTGGCCATCGCACGGAGCCGAGCCGCGGCTCGTCCTGACGGTCAGTCAGCTCAGCTGCCCGGTCAACTGCTGCCGGCCGACCACCCGCAGCAGCTCCAGTCGCCCGGCCGTGTCGCTGCCGGGGCGGGCCGTGTAGACCACCAGCAGCTGCCGCTCGCCCGAACCCGCCAGCACCTCGCAGTCCAGTTCGAGCGTCCCGACCACCGGATGCAGGGACCGCCGATCCCTGGATGACGCGGACGCCGGGGCTGTGAGTTCGCCACCCGGGCGGGCGGTGAGCCGGGCGGGCGGCGGAATCACCCGTCCAGCCGATCCCGCACACCCGCTCGATTTGACAGGCTGGACTCCCCACCCGGAGGCCGGAGGTGACGTCGTGACAGAGCTGCTCCAGGGATCGATCCTGACGGTTGATCAGGTCATCGCACGGATGCGTGGGCTCGCGCCCGGCTTCCCGCCGGGCGATGGGGTCGGCGTCTTCCACCGGATGTACCTGACCGTCACCGAGTTGGTCGACGCCAGACTCGGTGACGGTTACTTCGCCGACCCCGCCGCGCTGGCGACGCTGGACGCGCTCTTCGCCGGGCGGTACCTGGCCGCCGTCGACGCGGATGCGGCCGGGCGGCGCCCGCCGGCCTGCTGGCGCCCGCTCTTCGAGCTGCGCCGGTCGCCCGGGGTGCATCCGCTGCAGGCCGCACTGTCGGGGATGAACACCCATATCGAGCACGACCTGCCGCTCGCCGTCATGGACACCGCCGCGCGGCTCGGCCGCGATCCGGTCTCCTTCGAGGCCGACTACCACCGGATCAACGACCTGCTGGCCCAGGTGGAGGCCCAGGTCCGGGCGGAGCTGCTGCCGGAGCCCGATCCGCTCGGGCTCACCGAACCGCTGCTGCACGTGCTCGGGGTCTGGAGCATCGACCGGGCCCGCTCGGCGGCCTGGGCCACCGTGCTGGCGCTGCGCGGGCTGCGCCACGCACCGCTCGCCTACCGGGCCCTGGTCGCCGCCCTGGACGACTCGGTGGGCATGGTCAGCCGCGCTCTGCTCACCCCGGTCGGGGGCTGACGACCAGGGGTCGGCAAGGGTCTCGCACCGGGCCGACCAGGGTCCGACCGCCGGCCGTCCAGGGCCTGCTCAGGGTCGGACAAGGGCCGGGACAGCGGGCGGGACAGGGCGTGGCCGGGGCCGAAGCGCAAGCTGACCTTAAATCATGAGCGCTTCGCCCCACCTCTCTTGACGTGCTGCATTGGTCTCTACCAATGTGGGGGTGCCGCGGCACTCCCCCACTGTCCTGGCGGCATGCTCCGTGCGCCGCCCCACGCCAAGGAGGACCCGCCCATGAGGCGCGTCACCCTGCCCACCCTGGTAGCCATCACGCTGCTGACCGGCGTCGTTCTGCCGCTCTCGCTCCCCATGGGTGCACAGGCCGCCAGCGGGATCACCGGGCTGGTCGCCACCCTGACCCAGCCACAGACCTGGCAGAGCGGTTTCGAGGCCGACTACACGGTCACCAATGACACCAGAGCAACCGTCAACTCCTGGTCGCTCACCTTTGACCTGCCCACCGGCGAGACCGTCAGCAGCGCCTGGAACGGCACCCTGACCAGCAGCGCGACCAGCACCGGCACCCACTACACGGTCACCTCGCCGAGCTGGGCCGCACCGCTGGCCCCGGGGGCGAGCGCCCCGGCCGTCGGGATGGACATCGCCACCACCGGCACCCAGGTGTCGCCGGCCAACTGTCTGATCAACAACCAGCCGTGTGCCGGTGTCCCGGTCACCAACACCCCGCCCACCGTCCCCACCGCGGTGGCGGTCTCCGGCACCGGCCCGGACGCGATCTCGCTCTCCTGGAACGCCTCCACCGACCCGTCCGGCGTGGCCGGCTACAACGTCTACGAGGGCTCCTCGGTGGTCGCCTCCACCACCACGGCGACCAAGGTCACGGTCAACGGCCTGCTGGCGGGCAGCAGCCACGCCTTCACCGTCACCGCCTTCGACGCGCTCGGCAACGAGTCCGCGCAGTCCGCCCCGGTGACCGGGGTCGCGGGCAGCGGCACCTCCCCCGGCGTGGCCGCCCCCTTCGTCGACCTGGGCGCCTACCCGACCCCCAACCTGGCGCAGATCGCCCAGACCACCGGCCTCAAGCAGTTCTCGCTGGGCTTCATCGTGAACGGCACCACGCCCTGCACGGCCAGCTGGTTCAACGCCTACGACCCGGGCAGCGGCTGGGACAAGGCCGACTTCGACGCGGTGCGGGCGGCCGGCGGCGACGTGCGCCCGTCCTTCGGCGGTGCCAACGGCACCGAACTGGCCCAGTCCTGCACCGACGTGCCGAGCCTGACCGCCCAGTACCAGAAGACGGTGGACGCCTACGGGCTGGACCGGATCGACTTCGACATCGAGGGCTCCGCGGTCTCCGACCACGCCTCGGTGGACCGGCGCTCGGCCGCGATCGCCGCCGTGCAGGCCGCCCAGCGGGCCAAGGGCCGCGACCTCAAGGTCACCCTGACCCTGCCGGTGCTGCCCAGCGGGCTGACCGCCGACGGCGTCTACATCCTGCAGTCCGCCAAGGCCGCGGGCGTCAATGTGGACGCGGTCAACGTGATGGCGATGGACTTCGGCGACACCGAGGCGCCCAACCCGTCCGGCCAGATGGGCGCCTACGCGATCCAGGCGGCGCAGTCCACCCGGGCCCAGATCGCCCAGGTCTGGCCGAACCTGACCACCGCGCAGACCTGGGCCATGGTCGGGGTCACCCCGATGCTGGGCCAGAACGACAACGCGGACGAGGTGTTCGGCCTGAACGACGCCCAGCAGCTGCTCACCTTCGCGCAGCAGAACCACCTGGGGGAGCTGTCCTTCTGGGAGGTCACCCGGGACGGCAACGCCTGCACGGGCAGCCTGTTCAAGTGCACCAACATCCAGCAGACGCCGTACCAGTTCTCCAAGCTCTGGGCCACCTACCAGGGCTGACCGCCCCGGACTGCGCGGGCATGACCGAGCCCGCCTTCACAGGGTCGGGGGCTCGGTCATGCGGGTCAGGCGATCAGGAGCGATCAGGCCCAGCTGGAGTGCAGCGGCTTGCCCTCGGCGTAGCCGGCCGCGCTCTGCACGCCGACGATCGCCTTCTCGTGGAACTCCTCCAGGCTGGCGGCACCGGCGTAGGTGCAGGAGCTGCGGACGCCCGCGATCACCGAGTCGATCAGGTCCTCGACGCCCGGGCGGGCCGGGTCGAGGAACATCCGCGAGGTGGAGATGCCCTCCTCGAAGAGCGCCTTGCGGGACCGGTCGTAACCGGACTCCTCGGCCGTGCGGTTGAGCACCGCGCGGGCCGAGGCCATGCCGAAGCTCTCCTTGTACTGGCGGCCGTCGGCGGTGGTCTGCAGGTCGCCGGGCGACTCGTAGGTACCGGCGAACCAGGAGCCGATCATCACGTTGGAGGCGCCGGCGGCCAGCGCCATCGCGACGTCGCGCGGGTGGCGCACGCCGCCGTCCGCCCAGACGTGCTTGCCCAGCCGGCGCGCCTCGGCGGCGCACTCCAGCACGGCGGAGAACTGCGGGCGGCCCACGCCGGTCATCATCCGGGTGGTGCACATGGCGCCGGGGCCGACGCCGACCTTCAGGATGTCCGCACCCGCCTCGACGAGGTCGCGCACACCGGCGGCGGAGACCACGTTGCCCGCCACGATCGGGATCTGCGGGTCCAGCCCGCGCACCGCGCGCAGCGCGCTGATCATCGACTCCTGGTGACCGTGCGCGGTGTCGACCACCAGTACGTCCGCCCCGGCGTCGATCAGCGCCTTGGCCTTGCCGGCCACGTCGCCGTTGATGCCGACGGTGGCCGCGATCCGCAGCTTGCCGTTGGCGTCGACCGCCGGGGTGTAGAGGGTGGCGCGCAGCGCGCCCTTGCGGGTCAGGATGCCGACCAGCTTGCCGTCGGCATCGATGACCGGGGCCAGCTTGCGGTGGCCCTCGTTGAGCTTCTCGAAGGCGGCGCGCGGGTCGATGTCCGCGTCCAGCAGCAGCAGGTCGCGGGACATCACCTGGGCGAGGCTGGTGAAGCGGTCCACCCCCTGGCAGTCGCCCTCGGTGACCACGCCGACCGGCCTGCCGTCCTCGACCACGACCAGGCCGCCGTGGGCGCGCTTGGGCAGCAGTGCCAGCGCGTCGGCGACGGTGGCGCCGGGCGCGAGCGTGAGCGGCGTGTCGAAGACCAGGTGGCGCTGCTTGACCCAGCCGATCACGTCGGCGATGACCTCGGTCGGGATGTCCTGCGGGATGGCCACCAGGCCGCCGCGGCGGGCCACGGTCTCCGCCATCCGGCGGCCGGCGATCGCCGTCATGTTGGCGACCACCAGCGGGATCGTGGTCCCGGTGCCGTCGTTGGAGGAGAGGTCGACACCCTGCCGGGAGCCCACGGCGGAACGGCTGGGGACCATGAAGACGTCGTCGTACGTCAGGTCGTACGCGGGCTTGAGGTCGTTCAGGAAGCGCATGAATGGGGCTCTCTGGCTGGGAGAAAAGTACACCTCAGGTGCGGATGCGGCTCGGCCGCAGGGCGCACTCGGGCGCCCCGCACCCAACCGTCGATCCTGACTCATACCCCGCTCGAAAGCCAGTTCACACGCGATCCTTGAAGATCCACACAACGGAGATCAGCAGAGCGGCGGATGGCCTTGGAGGAAGCTCCAAGGCCAGGGGGCTTGCCACGGCCGCGGGAACGCCGGAAGCCGGCTGACGGGAGTTCCGTCAGCCGGCTTCGGTGGTGTTCCAGTCGGTCAGGCGCTCGCCTTGGCGGGCTCCTCGGTGCCCGGCAGGCCGTCGGCCGCCGCGCTCTGCGCCTCGGCCTGCGCCAGCTCCTCGCGGATCTGCGCCAGCGACGGGTTCGCCCAGGCGCTGCGCACACCGAAGGCGTAGAAGGCCAGGCCGATCAGGGCGACCACCAGCAGGTCCCAGCCCTCGGGCAGGTAGCCGTGGCCGCCGTAGTCCTTGGACCCGGCCCACGAGATGCCGGCCATCACCAGCAGGTAGCCGATCACCCAGACGCCGGCCTTCAGGTGCGGCTTGATCTCGGCCCACGGCTTGCGCAGCTCGTACCAGGCCCAGATCGGCAGGCCGGCGGCCATCAGGAAGATCACCTTGCCGGTCAGCGGCCAGCGGGCCCAGTAGAGCACCAGCGAGCCGAAGACCATGGCGACCGGCGCGATCACCGGCATCGCCCGGAGCTTGACCGGGCGGTTCAGGTCCGGGGCCAGCCGGCGCAGCGCCATCACGGCCACCGGGCCGGTGATGTAGGAGATCACCGTGGCGACCGAGACGATCTCGGCCAGCGAACCCCAGCCACGGAAGACCGCGAGGAAGAGGAAGGCGATGAAGAGGTTGAGCAGCAGCGCCGGGCGCGGGATGCCGGTCTTGGGGTCGACCCGGCCGAAGATCGAGGGCAGCTGCCCGTTCTCCTGCACGCCCTGGATCATCCGCGAGGTGGTGGCGGCGTAGATCATGCCGGTACCGGTGGGCGAGATGAAGGCGTCCGCGTAGAGCAGCATGGCCAGCCAGTTCAGGCCCCAGGCCATCGACAGGTTGGCGAGCGGGGAGTCGTAGTTCAGACCGCCCCAGCCGTTCGCCAGGTCGTGCGACGGCACCGCGAGCAGGAAGGCGCACTGCAGCGCGATGTAGATCACCAGCGCGATCAGGATCGAGCTGATCACGGCCTTGGGCAGCGACTTGCCCGGGTTGCGGGCCTCGCCCGCCAGGTTCAGCGGGGACTGGAAGCCGTTGTAGGCCCAGACGATGCCGGAGAGCGCGACCGCGGTGAACACCGAGCTCCAGCCGTTGGGGGTGAAGCCCCCGTGGTCCTGGAGGTTGTGGGTGTCGAAGTGCGCCAGCAGCAGGCTGCCCGCGGTCAGCGTCGGCACGATCACCTTGAAGACGGTGATCGCGGTGTTGGTCTTGGCGAAGAGCGTGATGGCGAACCAGTTGAGCAGGAAGTACCCGATCAACAACACGCTCGCCAGGGCCACACCGGTGCCGGTCAGCTCCTTGCCGTTGTACAGGTGGTGTGCCCAGCTGAAGTGCCAGGAGCTCATGTACTGCACGGAGGCGGTGGCCTCGCCGGGGATCACCGAGACGATGGCGATCCAGTTGGCCCAGGCGGCGAGGTAGCCAGTCAGGGAGCCGTGCGAGTACTGGCCGTACCGCACCATGCCGCCGGCCTTGGGGAACATCGAGCCGAGCTCGGTGTAGGTCAGGGCGATGGTGAGGGCCACTGCGGCGCCGATCACCCAGGCGATGATCGCGGCCGGGCCGGCCAGGCGGGCCGCGCGCTCGGCGCCGAACAGCCAGCCCGAGCCGATGATCGAGCCGAGGCCCACGGCCGTGAGGCTGATCGTGCCGAGCGTGCGGCGGTAATGCTGGGACGCAGTCCCCGACTCGGGCGCGCTCAACGTATCGTCCTCCGTCTTGTCCCCAGGCGCCCCGGGTTGGGCCCTGTGCTTGGTGGCTCAGGGTCCGCGGGGCGCGACGGTCCGCACGAGGCAGGGGCCGCCGGCGGCGGAGTCCGCGGGTCGCAGCCGCTGCGGGTTGCAGGGTCTGCGAACAGCGCGGCCTGGGCCGGGCAATCTGGCCCAAGTTAGGCGACGAAAGCGGACGTAAGCCTCAGATGAAGCTCAAATCGTCCGATCGTTGTCATCTCGTGTCCGTTTTTCGTTCACCCGGCCGAACCGCGTACAGGGGCCCCACCTGGGCGAATGCCGATCACCGTGCCGCACCGCTCGCCGATCCCCAAGAGATGGCCAAACCTCTCAAAAGATGGCCAAGCCTTTCAACAGGATGTTGACGGCGCTGGGTGTCCGCTCTACGTTTCTCCCATCCGGAACTTTTCTTCCACAATGTGGAATCGATAGCCGCTGACCGTGTACCGGCCACGCCGCCGTCCGGCCCACCACCCCCGCATCCGAAGGAGTACTCCGTTGAATCTCGCACCGCGGGAGATCGACAAGCTCTACGTCTACGTGGTGGCCGAGCTGGCGCGCCGACGCCGCGACCGTGGCGTCAAGCTGAACTACAGCGAGGCCGTGGCGCTGATCAGCGAGGCGATCCTGGAGTCGGCCCGGGACGGTCACACGGTGGCCGAGTGCATGGAGATCGGGAAGAAGATCGTCACCACCGACGAGGTCATGCTCGGGGTCCGGGAGATGCTGCCGCTGCTGCAGATCGAGGCGGCATTCGTGGACGGCACCAAGCTCGTCTCCTGCCACGACCCGGTCGGGGCCTGAGCCGTGCCGACGGCTGGAACTGCGGCACCGGACGGCACGGCGGCCAGAGCGGCCGCGAGAGCGGTGGCCGGAGCAGCGGCGACCCGAGCAACGGCGACCCGAGCAACGGTGGCCGGAGCAGCGGCGACCGCGGCCCGCGGCGAGAGCGCGGCCACCCTGGTGCTGGTCGGCGGGCACGAGAGCGGCGGGGCCCAGCGGTTGCGGCCACTGGTCGAGAGCCGGCCCGAGTGGCGCGCGGTCGGCCCGGGACGCGCGCTGGCGGGCGCGGTCGCGGCGGCCCTGGCGGAGTCCGATCATCCGGTCTGCGTGGTGCCGATGAGCCTGGGCCGCGACCCGCGGCTGATCGCCGACACCGCGAGGACGCTGCGCTGGCTCTCCGGCCCCGCGAACAGCGGCCGGCTCGTGCTCGCCGAACCGTTCGGCGGCACCGAGCACCTGATCGGCTGGCTGCGCGGCGGCACCGGCCGCGCGCTGGAGCTCCCGGCGGCGCCGCAGACGGCAGCGGGCGGCGGGACGGTGGGCGAAGGGGCAGTGGGTGACGGGACGGCGGCCGAGCCCACCGCGATCCTGCTGACCGCACCGGCGGCCGGGCCGTTCGAGGACGCGGAGCTGTTCCGGATCGCCCGCCTGGTGCGGCAGTACCGCACCCACCGCTGGGTCGAGGTCGCCTTCGAGAACGGGGATCCGAGCGTGGCCGAGGGCGTCGAGCGCTGCCGCCTGCTCGGCGCGCGACGGGTCGTCCTGGTGCCGGCCGCCTTCGGGGCCGCGCCGGTGGTACCCGGTGGCGAGGACGGCGGACCGCTGCTCGGCGGACGGGCCGTCGCGGGCGTGCTGCGTGCCCGGGTGGCCGCCGCGGTGCGGCGCCTTGGGCAGGGCGTCGACGGCATCGCCGCCGGGCTCGACGCCGAGCACGGGCACGGCTTCCCGCACTCGCACAACTCCCTGCCGCAGCACTGCCATTGACCGGCGTCACGCCTCCCCGAACCCCACCACGCCCAGCCGCGCCTCCCCCACACCCCCACACCCCCACGTCCGAAGAGAGATGACCCGATGTCAGGCAGTGCCCGGTACCTGTACGGAGACGATCCGGTCGAGCTGAACGCCGGCCGCCCGAAGGCCAGGCTGACGGTCAGCAACACCGGCGACCGCGCGGTGCAGGTCGGGTCGCACTACCACTTCTTCGAGGTGAACCGGGCGCTGGACTTCGACCGCAACCGGGCCTACGGCATGCACCTGGACCTGCCGGCCGGCACCGCCGTGCGGTTCGAGCCCGGCGACACCCGTGAGGTCGAGCTGACCGCCTACGCCGGCCACCGGCGCCTGGTCGGCTTCAGCGGCCTGGTCGACGGCGGCCTCGGCTCGGCCGACACCCGGGCCAGGGCGCTGGAGCGCGCCGTGGCGCGCGGCTTCCTGGGCGCCCGGCGCGAGTCCGGGCCGGGCACGTCCGGCCCGAGCACGTCCGGCCCGGGCGAGCAGGCTGGGCGCGAGCAGGCCGGGGGCGCGTCCTGATGGCGCTGATCCCCCGCAAGCAGTACACCGACCTCTTCGGCCCCACCGTCGGCGACCGCTTCCAGCTGGCGGACACCAACCTGGTGGTCGAGGTCGAGCAGGACTTCAACCAGGGCCACTACGGCGACGAGGCCGTCTACGGCGGCGGCAAGGGCATCCGGGACGGCATGGCGCAGGACCCCGCCGCCACCAACCTGCAGGGCGCGCTCGACCTGGTGATCACCAACGTGGTGGTGCTGGACCCGGTGCTCGGCGTGGTCAAGGGCGACCTCGGGGTCAAGGACGGCTTCATCGCCGCCGTCGGCAAGGCGGGCAACCCCCGGCTGCAGAGCGGCGTGCACCCCAAGCTGGTGATCGGCCCGGGGACCGAGGTGATCTCGGGCGAGCACCTGATCGCCACCGCGGGCGGCATCGACACCCACATCCACTTCATCGCCCCGCAGCAGGTGCGGGAGGCGCTCAGCAACGGCATCACCACCCTGATCGGCGGCGGCACCGGCCCCTCGGACGGCACGAACGGGACCACCTGCACCCCGGGTCCGTGGAACATCGGGCGGATGTACCAGGCGGTGGAGGACCTGCCGGTCAACGTCGGCCTGCTGGGCAAGGGCAACGCCGCGCTCCCCCAGGCGCTGCGCGAGCAGGTCGAGGCGGGCGTCTGCGGGCTGAAGGTGCACGAGGACTGGGGCACCACGCCCGCCGCGATCGACACCGCGCTGTCGGTGGCCGACGAGTACGACGTGCAGGTGGCGATCCACACCGACACCCTCAACGAGTCCGGCTTCTTCGAGGACACCCTGTCCGCGATCGACGGCCGCACCATCCACACCTTCCACACCGAGGGCGCCGGCGGCGGCCACGCCCCGGACATCATGCGGATCGCCGGCGAGCCCAACGTCCTTCCCTCCTCGACCAATCCGACGCTGCCCTACACCGTCAACTCGATCGACGAGCTGCTCGACATGGTGATGGTCTGCCACCACCTGAGCCACGACATCCCCGAGGACGTCTCGTTCGCCGACTCACGGGTGCGCAGCGAGACGGTGGCCGCCGAGACGGTGCTGCACGACGAGGGGGTGATCTCCATCTTCTCCTCGGACTCGCAGGCGATGGGCCGCATCGGCGAGTCCTTCGCCCGGGCGTTCCAGACCGCGCACCACTGCAAGGACCAGCGCGGCAAGCTGGCCGAGGACAGCGAACGCCACGACAACGCCCGGGTGCTGCGCTACCTGGCCAAGCTGACCATCAACCCGGCCATCGCCTCGGGCACCGCCGAGCACATCGGCTCGCTGGAGCCGGGCAAGCTGGCCGACATCGTGCTGTGGCCGATCAACTCCTTCGCCGCCAAGCCCAAGCTGGTGATCAAGGGCGGCCTGATCAACTGGGCGCTGATGGGCGATCCGAACGCCTCCCTGCCCACCACCCAGCCGATCTACTACCGGCCGATGTACGGGGCGTACGGGCGAGCCCGGCAGGCGACCCGGGTCTCCTTCATGTCGCAGGCGGCGATCGACCTCGGCGTGCCGGGTGAACTCGGCCTGGAGAGCCGGGTGTTGCCGGTTCGGCACTGCCGCACGGTGGGCAAGCAGCACATGGTGCGCAACAGTGCCACGCCACGGATCGTGGTGGACCCGGACACCTACCAGGTCACCCTGGACGGGGTACCGGCCACCATCGCGCCGGCCGAGGCCCTGCCGCTCAACCAGCTCTTCTACCTCGCGTGAGCGCCGCGCCCGCGCCGAGCCCGCTGACGGCCCTGCTGGCCGGCCTCCAGCTGACCGACTCGGCCTTCCCCAGCGGCCGTTACACCCTCTCGCACGGCCTGGAGGGCTATCTGCAGGCCAAGCGGGTGGACCAGCACAGCATGCCGGAGCTGCTGGCCGACCTGCTGCGGCACTCGGTCGGCCCGGCCGATGCCACCGCGCTGGCGCTGGCCCACCGGGCGGCCACGACCGGTGACTTCGACGCGGTGGCCGAGGTGGACCAGCGGCTGCTCGCGAGCAAGCTCAACCGCGAGCTGCGCCAGGCCTGCGTGCGCACCGGGCGGCAGCTGCTGGACACCGCCCAACTCGCCCTGGAGAGCCCGCTGCTGGACCGGTACGCCGAGCTGGTGACGGCCCGGGTCGCGCCCGGCTGCCAGCCGGTGGCCGCCGGGGTCGCCTACGCGGCCGGCGGGGTGGCCCTCGACCAGGCGGTGGCCAGCGACCTGTTCGCCTTCGCCGTCAGCTTCACCGGCGCGGCGCTGCGCCTGCGGCTGACCGACCACCGCCGCGCCCAGTCGACGCTGCGCGCCGCGGCGCCGGTGATCACGGAGGTCACCGCGGCGGCCGTCCGGCGGGAACTGGCCGACCTCGGCGGCTTCGTCCCGCTGGCCGACGCCATGTCCGGGCGCCACGAGCGGGCCGAGGCACGGCTGTTCGCCACATGACACGCCACCAGAAGTCTCATCGAGCAGGAAGAGGACAGGACATGGCGGACGAGGTGCTGCGGGTGGGGGTCGCCGGGCCGGTCGGCTCCGGGAAGACGGCGCTGATCGAGGCGCTGGTCCCGGTGCTGATCGCCCGGGGCCGACGGCCCGCGGTGGTCACCAACGACATCTACACCCAGGAGGACGCCCAGCACGTGCGCCGCAGCCTGGCCGGGGTGCTCGACCCGGGGCGGGTGGTGGGCGTGGAGACCGGCGCCTGCCCGCACACCGCCGTCCGGGACGACCCGACGATGAACCTGGCGGCCGGGGCCGAACTCCTGGAGCGCTACCCGGACATCGACACCCTGCTCTACGAGTCGGGCGGCGACAATCTGACGCTCACCTTCAGCCCGGCGCTGGTCGACATGTTCTTCTTCGTGCTCGACACGGCGGAGGGCGACAAGATGCCCCGCAAGCGCGGTCCCGGCATCACCGACTCGGACGTCCTGGTGATCAACAAGGTCGACATCGCCCCGTACGTCCGCTGCGACCTGGCGATGATGACCGCCGACGCGCACCGGGTCCGCGAGGGGCGCCCGGTGGTGCTCACCAACAGCCTGACCGGTGACGGCCTCGCCCGCGTCGCCGAGCTCCTGGAGTCCTTCCGCCCGGTGCCCGCGTGAGCACCCGGCTGGCGCCCGCGCACTACGAGCCGGCCCGGGTCCCCGCCGAGGTGCGGCGGCACGCGGGCCGGCCGGCGACGCTCGGCGTCGGCGCCCCCGGCAAGGTCGGCCTGCTGGAGCTGGACTTCGAACAGGTCGGCGGACGCACCGAGTTGGTCGGCCACTACCAGAAGTCGCCGCTGCAGATCATGCGGCCGCTGTACTTCGACCCGGCCCGCCCGGACCTCGCGATCACCTATCTGATGTCCACCGGCGGCGGCATCGTGCAGGCCGACCGGCTCCGTCTGGACCTGCGGTGCGGCGCCGGCACCGCCGTCCATCTCAGCACCCAGGCGGCCACCCGGATCCACTCGATGACCACCGACTACGCCACCCAGCAGGTCTTCCTGACCGCCGGCGAGCGGGCCTACGTCGAGTACCTGCCCGAGCCGGTCATCCCGTTCCGGGACTCCCGGTTCTACCAGCGCACCGTGATCAGCGCCGACCCCTCAGCCACGGTACTGGCCTGGGAGACCGTCCTGGCGGGCCGGCTGGCGCGCGGGGAACGCAACGCCTACCGGGTGTTCGCCGCCGACCTGGAGTGGCGCCGGCCCGACGGGCGGCTCTTCGCGCTGGACACCGTGCGGCTGGAGCCCGCTGCCGCCGCCTGCGGAGTCGGCGGCCCCGCGGTGCTGGGCGGGCACGATCTGGTCGCCACCCTCTACGCCGTCACTCCGCTGGCACCCGCCGCCGAGGTCGCCGACGTCCTGCACCAGGCGCTGGCCGGCCGTGGCCTGCTGTACGGGGTCAGCGTGCTGCCGCAGGAGGCCGGGGCCTGGGTCCGACTGCTGGGCGGCGACTCCCCCACCGTCGGCGCGGCCCTGCACGCCGCCTGGGACGCCGTGCGCCGACTGCTGATCGGCGTGCCGGCCCCGGCCGTGCGCAAGTCCTGACGCACACCGCCGCCCTCCCGGGCCGACGAACTGACGAACCGTCACCGCGAGGGACAGGCGCGGCGACCCGAACCGCCCGCGACCGAAACCGGAGGATCCTCGGATGCCTACCACCCTCGATACCGGCAACACCGCCTGGCTGATGGCCAGTACCGCGATGGTGCTGCTGATGACGCCCGGCCTGGCCTTCTTCTACGGCGGCATGGTCAAGACCAAACACGTGCTGGTGATGCTCAAGATGAGCTTCGTCTGCCTGGCCCTGGTCACCCTGCTCTGGCTGGCGATCGGCTACAGCCTGACGTTCGGAAAGGACGTCGGCGGCCTCGGCCTGATCGGCTCCCCGGCCCACTGGATGATGCACGACGTCGGCCTGGACAGCCGCACCGGCTCCATCCCCACCGTGATCTTCTCCTGCTTCCAGATGGCCTTCGCCATCATCACCGTGGCGCTGATCAGCGGCTCGATCGCGGGGCGCGCCACCATGCGCGGCTGGCTCTGGTTCGTCGTCGCCTGGACGCTCTTCGTCTACGTGCCCATGGCGCACTGGGTCTTCGCACCCGACGGCTGGGTCACCCGGCACCTGGGCGCGCTGGACTTCGCCGGCGGTCTGCCGGTGGAGATCAACTCCGGTGCGGCCGGGCTGGCGGTGGCGATCGTGGTACGCAAGCGCAGGGACTTCGAGCGCGAGCCGATCCGCCCGCACAACCTGCCGCTGGTGGTGGTCGGCCTGGCGCTGCTCTGGTTCGGCTGGTTCGGCTTCAACGCCGGCTCCGCGCTGCAGGACGTGCACAACGCGCCGATGGCCTTCCTCAACACCCAACTGGCCGCCTGCGGCGCGATGGTGGGGTGGCCGCTGATCGAGAAGTGGCGGCTCGGGCACGTCGAGATGCTGGGCGTGGCCTCGGCGGCGGTGGCCGGCATGGTCGCCATCACCCCGGCCTGCGGCGAGGTCTCGCCGGTGGGCGCGCTGGTGATCGGCTTCGTGGCCGGGGTGGTCTGCGCGTTCGCGATCAACCTCAAGTACAAGATGCGCTACGACGACACGCTCGACGTGGTGGGCGTGCACGGCTGGGGCGGCATCGTGGGCACCCTGGCCATCGGCCTGTTCGCCACCGCCCAGATGAGCGGCCGCAAGGGCCTGTTCTACGGCGGCGGCCTCGATCTGCTGTGGCGCCAGGCGGTCGCCGTGCTGGCCTGCGCGGCCTTCTCCTTCGGGATGACCTGGCTGATCGCCCAGGCGGTGGAGAAGACGGTCGGCTTCCGGGCCGCCGAGGAGTACGAGCACGTGCCCGGCGCGGAGGAGGAACAGGCCTACGACGACGAGACGATCGTCGAGATCCGCCAGCGCCTGCTCGCCGCCCGGGTGGCCGTGCCGGTGGGTGCCGAGGACACCGGGGCGCAGGCGCACGCGGCGGACGCGGCGCTGCTGGCCGAGCTGCGCGCGGTGCTGACCCGACGGGAGCAGGAGAAGTGACGAACAGCGGGGACAGCGCCTGGCTGATGATGGCCGCCGCCATGGTGCTGCTGATGGCGCCCGGCCTGGCCTTCTTCTACGGCGGCATGGTGCGCACCGGCCAGGTCATCGCGATGCTCAAGATGTGCTTCGGCTGCGTGGTGCTGGTGAGCGTCATCTGGTTCACCGTCGGCTACTCGCTCGCCTTCGGCACCGACGTGGGCGGGCACGGGCTGATCGGCGGGCTCGACCACGTCTTCATGACCGGCGTCGGGCTCGACTCGCGCACCGGCGACACCCCCACCGTGACCTTCTCGGTCTTCCACATGTCCTTCGCCATCGTGACCGTCGCCCTGATCAGCGGCTCGGTGGCCGGGCGCGCCACCATGCGCGGCTGGCTGGTCTTCGTCTGCGCCTGGACCCTGCTGGTCTACGTCCCGATGGCGCACTGGGTCTTCGCGCCGGACGGCTGGGTCGCCCGACAGGTCGGCGCGGTCGACTTCTCCGGCGGCACGGTGGTCGAACTCAGCTCCGGCGCGGCCGGGCTCGCACTGGCGGTGGTCGCCGGGCGGCGCGCGGACTTCGAGCGCCGGCCGATCCGCCCGCACAACCTGCCGCTGGTGGTGATCGGCCTGGCGCTGCTCTGGTTCGGCTGGTTCGGCTTCAACACCGGCTCCTCGCTCGGTGTGCCGGGGGCCGCGGCGATGGGCTTCGTCAACACCCAGCTGGCCGCGGGGGCCGCGATGGCGGGCTGGGCGGTGACCGGCTACTGGCGCACCCGGCAGGTCGGGCTGCTGGACATGTGCATGGGCGCGGTCACCGGCATGGTCGCGATGACGCCGGCGGCCGGCGACGTGACGCCCGCCTGGGCCGCCGCGATCGGCTTCCTGGCCGGCCTGACCTGCGCGTTCGCGATCAGCTGGAAGTACCGCTTCGGGGTGGACGACACGCTGGACGTGGTCGGCATCCACGGCTGGGGCGGGCTGTTCGGCATGGTGATGGTGGGGCTGGCGGCCACCGGCGTGATGACCGGGAAGAAGGGCCTGTGCTATGGGGGCGGTTGGGACCTGCTGGGCAAGCAGCTGGTGGCGGTGCTGGTGCTCGGGCTCTTCTCGTTCGGGATGACCGCGCTGATCGGCAAGGTGGTGGACCTGACGGTGGGGCTGCGCCAGTCGAGCGCGGCCGAGGAGCACGAGCAGGTCTACCGGAACGACTGGGAGGCGCAGTTCAAGGAGATCGCGGACGCGCTGCGGGGCGAGGGCGCGGCCGAGGGCGAGGACGCGAGTGCGGGGGCGGACGCGAGTGCGCTGCTCGACCAGGTGCGCCGGATGCTGGCGGCCGATCCGCAGCGGCTGGACGAGTAGCGCACTCGTCGCCCCGAGGCCGTCGTCGCCCCGGGCCCGCCATGGGCCCGGGGCAGCGGCGCAGCCCCCGGCAGCCCTAGGAGGGGCGCACCGCGAGGTCGGCGGTGACGGCGTCGAACACCGCCTGGGTCGACTCCCCCATGAGGAAGAAGTGGCCACCGGGGAAGAGCCGCACCGAGGTGTGGGCGCGGGTGGTGTCCCTCCAGCGCTCCAGCTCCTCGACCGTCACGGAGTCGTCCTGCCCGCCGAAGACCGAGACCGGGCAGGCCAGCTGCGGCCCGGCCGGGGGCCGGAAGGACTCGTAGACCCCGTAGTCGGCTCGCAGCGTCGGCAGGATCAGCTCCAGCAGGCCCGCGTTCTGCAGCACCTCCTCCGGGGTGCCGCCCATCTCGCGCATGTCCTCGACCAGCTTCGCGTCCGACCAGCGCGCCCGGCCCGGCTTCCTGGGGGCCGAGCCCGGACCCGGGCAGCCGCTGACCGTCAGCCGGGTCGGCGCCTGCGGGCCGACCCGCGGGGCCGTCATGGCGATGCCGTAGGCGATCAGCGCGCCCATGCTGTGCCCGAAGAGCGCGTAGGGGCGGTCCAACAACGGCCGCATCGCCGCGAAGAGCTGCTCGACGACCTGCCCGTAGTCCGTCAGGTGCGGCTCGGCCAGCCGCGCCTCACGGCCCGGCAGCTGAACGGCGAGCACCTCGACATCGGCGGGTATGGCGGCCGGCCAGTCGCGGTACAGCAGGGCGCCCGAACCGGCGGGATGGAAGCAGAACAGCCGGCGGCGGGCCTGCGGGCGGGCGGCCACCGGGCGGACCCAGGCGTCGGCGGAGTTGGTGGGGTTCATGGGCAGCAGTGACATGAGGGGAGCCTTTCAGGTATCGCGGACGCAGGCAAAGGTCCGATCCGTCGCACCTGGTCCCACCTGGCCACCCCGGTGAAACGGGTCCGGGCCACGATGGTCCCCGCCATCGTGGCCCGGCCCTGCGGTGGGCTACCGCTCTCCCCTACGATCGCCCACCGCGTCCGTGATCAGGTCAGCACGCGCCCTGGTCCGTCCACACCGCCCAGGAGCCCGGCGCGCCCGGGGTGGCCCCGGTCGAGTACCAGGCCGAGAGCCACTTGTGGCCGTTGTAGGAGACCTGGTCGCCCGGCGCGTAGGAGCTGCTCGCGCTCCACGCCGCCAGCCCGGCGCAGCCACCCCCGCCGCCGGTGGCGACGGTCCAGGTGAAGGCGGTGCTGCCCGAGGCGCTGCCCGAGTTCGCCGTCACCGTCACGTTCGAGGTGCCGGCCGTGGTCGGCGTCCCCGAGATCAGACCGGAGGAGCTGATCGACAGCCCCGCCGGCAGACCCGTCGCACTGTAGGTCAGCGCCTTGCCCGCCGAGTCGGAGCCGGAGACCTGGAGCGAGACCGCGCTGCCCACCGTCGCCGTCCGGCTGCCCGGGTTGGTCACCGTGACGGTCTCGGTGGTCGTGGTCCCCGCGGTGAAGCCGCTGACCCCGTTCGGAGTGCCGAGGCCGGTCGGGCCGTCGTAGCCCGGGCCCGCGGTGCAGAAGTAGGACGGCGAGCAGCTGCCGTTGTTACCGGTGGTGACGTCGTTGAAGCTGCTGGCGTGGTTGTAGGGGTACTGGTTGGCCCGGTCGCCCGGGTTCGGGGCGCCGGCCAGCGCCCAGGCCGAGGCGATGATCGGGGAGGCCGCGCTGGTGCCGCCGTAGACGGCCCAACCGCTGCCGCCGTACGTCTGGTAGACCGCGACACCGGTGGCCGGGTCCGCGACCGCGGAGACGTCAGTCTCCATCCGGTTCGCGCAGCCCGTGTCGTGCTGCCAGGACGGCTTGGGGTCGTAGGCCGAGCAGCCGGAGCCGGTGCCCTCGGTGCTGCTGGTGTTCCAGACGCTCTCGCTCCAGCCACGGGAGTTGGACGCCCTGGTCAGCGCGGTGCCGCCGACCGCGGTCACGTACTGCGAGGTCGCGGGGTACTCGGCACCGTAGTTGGAGTCACCGGCGCTCGCGGTGATCGCCACCCCGGGGTGGTCGAAGTACTGGCTGTCCGCGCTGAGGTCGGAGGAGTCCTCGGAGCCGCCATAGCTGTTGGAGACGAACTTGGCGCCCTGCGCGACGGCCTGGTTGACCGCGGTGCCCAGGTCGCTCATGTTCGCCGAGGCGGCCTCGACCAGCACGATGTGGCAGTTCGGGCAGACCGCGCTGACCATGTCGAGGTCGAGCGAGATCTCACCGGCCCAGCCGGTGTCGGCCGTCGGGTAGCTGGTGCCGCCGTTCTCGTCGACCTTCTTGAAGCAGCCGTTCGCCGTGGTGCAGGCCGGCAGCCCGTACTGGGAGCGGTAGGCGGCCAGGTCCGACTCGGCGTTCGGGTCGTCCTGGGCGTCCACGATCCCGACCGTCTGGCCGGAACCGCCCGAGGTGGGCAGGCTGTAGGCGCCGGCCAGGTCGGTCGGACCGTAGCCGGAGGGAGCCGCCTGGGGCGAGAGCGCGAGCTCGTGGATGTCGGTGCGCTTGAGCGCCAGGCAGGCCAACTCGCCCGGGTGGGTGGGCGCGGCGCAGGAGCGCGTCACGGACACCGCGTCAAACGACCCGGCGGACGGGACGGCGGCCGCGCTGCCGGCGAAGGCCGTGGACAGCGAGGCGGCCAGCAGACCGAGGACGGCGAGCGGTGCCAGTCGTGCGGATCGTGATCGGCGTTCCGTTGGGTGCTTGTCCATACGGACTCCTTGGCGGACATCGCCCTTGGTGTGGGGGCGGACGAGTGCTCGGCGGGCGGGGTCGCCCGCGAGCGCATCCCGCGCCCTCGGCGCGGCACCCGGGCACGGCGAACCGGGCCCGGACGGTGGCCGGGACGGCAGAGGATGGCGGGCACGACGCGGTGTGAGAGAGGTGGGGGGGGGTCTGCGCATGCCGCGTCGAGCGCAAAACGTAGCCCGCGCCCCTGGCCTGGTCAATGAATCGAAGTCAAAGTGCCACCCTTGCCCATGACTTGCGATTGCGAGGGGGGACCCTTGACCGGCCGTCGTCATGGCTGTCCGCCGGTGCGGGCACCCGCGGGAGGGGTCAGCTCACCAGTCGACGGGCCGTCAGTTCGGTGCGGTCGCGGACCCCGAATCTTCGGTAGAGCCGGGTCAGGCTGCCCTCCACGGACTTGACCGAGACGTGCAGGGTGGCCGCGATCTGCCGGTTGGTGGCACCGCCACGCACCAGCTCGACGATCCGGCCCTCCAGGTCGCTGAGCGCGGGCGCGGGACCGTCCGCCCCGTCCAGCCGGGCCAGGCGCTCCTGGGCGTGGGCCAGCCAGGGCAGGCAACGCGCGGTGGCGAAGACCTCGGCCGCCGCCCGCAGGTCCGCCCGGGCGGCCGCCCGGCGGCGCGCCCGGCGCTCCAGATCACCGAGGGTGAGCAGCGCGCGGGCGCGTTCCAACGGGTAGGGGTGCGAACGCGGCAGCTCGGCGCGGAGCTCGTCGGCGGCGCCGCGCGGATCGCCGTCACGCGCCGTCAGCAGCGCGCGGGCCCGGGCCAGTCCAAGCCGCAGCACCTGCCGGTCGAGCCGGGCGGCCTGCGCCGCGGCCTCCTCCAGCGCCCGCCAGGCCGGGGCCACCGCGCCCGAGGCGCAGAGCGCCTCCACCAGGTCGGCGTCCACCAGGAAGAGCGCCGGATCGGTGTAGCCGAGCCCGCGCAGCAGCGACCGGCAGCGGCCCAGGTGCTCGGCGGCCTGCGGGAAGCGGCCGCCGAGCAGGTCGGCGCGGCCCAGCAGACCCAGCGCGTACGCGGCCCACTCCATGTCACCGGCCGCCTCGGCGGCGCGGACCGCGGCCGCGGCCAGCTCGGTGGCGCGCTCGCCGGTGCCGCCGTTGAGCTCGGCGGCCGCGCTGAGCACCAGCCCGGGGGCCGGGGTGGGACCCAGCTCCCGGCGCAGCCGCCCCCCGTACCGGCCGGCCTGGTAGGCCTGGGCGCAGCGGCCGGCCCGCTCGTTCACCGAGGCCACCAGGTGCAGCACGTCGGCCAGGTCCTTGACCCGCCCCGCGCCCTCCACCTCCCGGCGCAGCTCGTCGACCTCCGCCAGCGCCTCGGGCACCGACCCGGCGCGCAGCAGCCACACCACCCGGCAGCAGCGGACCTGGATCGAGGCGGCGGTCAGCGCGGCGGCCGGACGCCCGGCGGCCAGCGCGGCGGCCTGGCGCAGCGAGGGCAGCACCCGGTCGGGGCGCAGCTGCATCTCGATCGGGGTGCGCAGCGCGATCACCTCGATCTGCTGCTCCGGGTCACCGCTGTGCCGCACATGGCGCTCGGCCTCGGCGAGTTCGGCCAATCCCAGGTCGCAGCGCCCGGTGCTGAGCGCGTGCTCCGCCCGGTGCAGCTGGACGGCGGCGCGCAGCCGCGGGTCCTCGCCGGCGTCCGCCTGCGCCGCGTCGAGCAGCGCGGGCACCGCCGAGCGGTCGCCGCCGGCGAGCTGCACCAGGAGCAGCCGCGCGCCCACCCGGGCCGCCCGGTTGGCGGTGCGCAGGACGGTGGCGCAGGCCTGCTCGGCCGCCTCGGCCTGGCCGGCGTCGTGCGCGTGGCGGGCCGCGGTGAGCAGCCGCTCGGCGGCCAACTCCGGCTCGTCGGCGGTGCGTTCGGCTGCCAGCCGGGACAGCTCGGCGGCCAGCGCGGGCGCCCCGCGATCGACCGCGATGCGGGCGGCGGCAGCGAGCTCGGCCGCCAGGCCGGGGTCGGGCTCGGGGCAGGCCAGCGCGCGGTGCCGGGCCCGCTCCAGCGGATCGTTGGCCCGCTGGGCCAGGCGGTGGTGGCACTGCCGGCGCTCCTCGGGGGTGGCGTCGGCGTAGACCAGCTCGCGCAGCAGCGGGTGGGCGAAGCGCGGCTCGCCGCCCGGCCCCTGGACCAGCAGGCCGACGGCGAACGCCGGGGCGAGCACCTGCCGGTCGGCCCCGGCCGCCGCCGGGGCGGGCGCCTCCCCGGCCGGGCGGTGGTGGGCGGGAGCGGCCGGCTCGACCAGGCCGAGGGCGGGCGGGGCAGCAGGTCCGAGGATGGGCGGCACGGCCAGGCCGAAGGCGGGCGGCGCGGCCTGGGCCGGGTGCGGCTGGTGGGCGGCGCCCAGCTGGAGCAGGGCGTCCAGCGTCGCGCGCGGCAGCGCCGCCAGCCGGCCGGCCAGCGGGGTGCGCAGTCCGCGGGGCACCGGCAGCGGGTCGTCGGCGCGGATCGGGCCCGGCGAGCGCCGCACCGCGCGGGAGAGGTCGAGGGCGTAGCCGGGGTTGCCGCCGCTGGCCAGGGCGATCCGCTCGGTGACCGGATCGCTCGGCGTCAGGCAGCCCCGGGTGCGCAGGAGTTCATCGATGACGGCGGCCGGCAGCGGGTTCAGCGGGAGTTCGGTCGCGGGCCCCGGCAGCAGGGCGAGGCAGTGCGGCTCGCCCCCGTCGGCGAGCCGCTCGGCGGCCAGCACCTGGACCCGGTGCCCGGCCAGCCGACGGGCGGCGAAGGCCAGCACCTGCGCGCTCTGCGCGTCCAGGCAGTGCGCGTCGTCCAGGACCAGCAGCACCGGACGCTGCGCGGCCAGCGCCTGCAGCAGCTCCAGCACAGCCACCCGCACGGCCAGTTGGTCGACCGCCCGGTCGGTGTGGCGGCCCAGGTGAGGGTCCGGGCGGGAGTCCGGATGGGAGTCCGCGCGGGAGTCCGGGTGGGGGCCGGTGGGTCGGCCGGGCGGGCCGTCGCCGGCCGGGGCGCGCAGCAGCGCGACGTCCAGCGCGGCACGCAGGTGCGGGGCTATCAGCCCGTCACGCGGCCCCTCGGCCCGGGCGTCCTGCTCGGCGAGCGGGCCGGCGAACAGGTCGTAGAGCGCGAGATGCGGTAACCCGGCCTCCAGCGCCGAGGAACCGCTGCGCAGCACCAGCGTGCCGCTCAGCGACGCCTCGGCGGCGAGGGTGTCCAGCACCGCGGACTTCCCGATCCCGCCCGGCCCGGTCAGCAGCACCGCGCCACCACCCGCGAGACCGGCCCGGCAACGCAGCAGGGTCGTCTCGCGACCCAGGAGAGCCGTCACGTCGTTCATGACGAAGAGTGTGGCGCCGAGACGCCGCAATGGTCTAGTCCTTAAGCAATGTCCAATTTATGACGGCTCGTCACCCGAAGCACTGCAGCACCGTGGCCGGGGAGTCCAACCAGAGGTGCTGAGCGTCGCCGGTCAGGGTGAGGCCGAACCTGCCGGGCCCGGGGCGGTCGTTGTCGAGCCACCAGCGATAGCCGACTTCGGTCTCGTCCCAGAGCCGGCGGGGCCCGTGCTGCCACACCGCGAACCGCGTTGCTTCCGGGTCCCCGTCCCAGTCGACAGCCGCCCACGAGGAGGCGTCGGTGGTGGCCAGCCACAGCCGCACCGCGACACCGTCCACGTCCGGATCGTGCTGCCGGGCGTGCCACACATCGCCGAGCCGGGAACCCATGGCGAACTGGACATCGGCGTCCAATCCGGACACGACCCAGGGATCCAGGTCAGTCGTCGACTCGTCCGGCAGGTGGTCGTCACGCACCACGTCGCGGAAGATCCGCAGATCCGTGCGGTGCGAGCGCATCAGCATGAACGAGCCGTAGGGCATGAAGCGGCCCTCGGCCCGGCCGTCGCCGACCACTAGGCGCAGCGTGCCCCAGCCGATCCACGGGTTCTCCCACGGCGTGAGGATGACCGCGCCGGGGCGCGCCTGAGCGAGCCAGGCCGTCGGTACCCGGTTGACCGCGCACGTGCTGATGATCCGATCGAAGGGCTGACGAGGAGGCCACCCTCCACCGCCGTCGGCGCAGACCACCTCGGGACGCAGGCCGGCGGCACCGAGCGCAGTACGGGCGGTGGCAGCCACCTGGGCATCCACCTCGACCGAGGTCACGTTGGCATCGCCGAGACGGTGCGCGAGAAGACCGGCGTTCCACCCCGTTCCCGTTCCGATCTCCAGCACCCGCATGCCCTCGCGGACATCGAGGTCTTCGAGCATCCGCACCACCACCGACGGCATGGACGCGGACGAGGACGGCCACACCACACCCTCCCCCGGGGCCGCCCCGTCGTTCACCTGGGTGACCACAGGAGCGTTCGCGCAGGAGGCCCGGAGCCAGCCGGCCGGGTCGTCCGCGCGGATGAGCGGCTCGTTGTCGTCGCCGACCCAGATCCGATCGGGGATGAAGAGGTGACGGGGGACCGCGGTGAGCGCCTTGGCCCACTCGTCCGGGATCTCGTGCCCGAGGTCGGCCGTCACCGAGCGGAGCAGGCCGCGCGAGGCGGCCTGCTCGTCAAGCTGGGGATCGTGCGTCACTTCTCCGCGCCACCCTTGTGCTTCGGGTCCGGCGTCGGCCGCTGCCCGTCCTTGGACGGCTTGTCCTTGCTGAAGTCCTTGTCTCCGCCGTGCTTGCCGCCGCCGGAGCTTCCGCCCTTACCGGTTCCCCATCCCATATCTGCTCTCTCCTTGACTCGCTGGTCGATGTACTCGGTCAGGCCGCCGTGCGATTGCCGTCCGGCGGCATCGGACCGGGTATCGGCGGGCGGTGCGGCGGGGGAGGTGTACTCACGCGTGAGCTCCCTTCAAGGTGGATGGTGTTCTGGCTTGCGCGGCGTCCACCAGGACGGCAAGGCGCCGGTCGCCGGTCACCAGTTGGTCGGCGTCGCACGTGAGGTGGGCCGCCGGGCGAGGTACCAGCCCGTGGGCTTGGTCCTTTTCCCAGCGGCCTCCTCCCGAACCCGTCGTGCGACGTTAATCGCAAC
>NZ_JBIBIJ010000015.1:0-212498 GCF_042957465.1 Kitasatospora sp. NPDC008050 | reverse complement strand
CCAACCCCGATCAGACGATCGAGGCCGGGGATGTCAACATATCTGGCGTTGACTTTTGGCACGCTGTTGAGTTCTCAAGGAACGGACGCTTCCTTCAAGCCGCTCTCGCAAGCTCTCCGGGCGCTTCGTTCTTTCTTCTCTTCGAGCTTATCAGACCCGCCTCTCGGCGTTTCCCGACTCGCTCTCGGTGTTTCCAACCTTACCAGGTCTTCCGCACCGCTCGGCCTCAAGAGGCCTTCGCCGTAACCGACCTGACGGCCTGTCCGACGTGTTGAACTTTAGCCCAGCCCCGCTCCGAAAAGCGAATCCGGCCCACCCGCCGAAATACCGGCACGACAAAAGAAGCCAGCCGCAGAAGCGTGCGAAAAGCGACGCGCCAACGACCGACATTTCATGTCGGAAATGGTGTTTCAGGAGAGTGGCCGCCCCGGGACCGTCCGCGCCGATGCGTGTCCGGTGCTCCCTGCCGAGCGACTAGGGAACACTACGCCTGGTTCAGGCCTGCGGCAACTCGGCCACCCGGATGGTGCGGGTACAGCGCGCACGGCTCAGCTTCACGTACTCACCGTTCGGCTGATCGTTCGAGGCGACCCACTCGCGCGCCGCTAGCTCATCGCGACCGGTCTCCTGGTGGCGGCGGATCAGGCGATCGGTACGGAGCTCGTCGTCGACGTCCAGGTACCAGACCTCCTGGAGCAGTGAGCGGGCCTTGGACCAGTCGGGAGCATCGGCCGCGAGGTAGTTGCCCTCCGTGACGATGAGCCGGGTGCTGGGGGTGACCAGATGCCGGGCGGCCACGGGCTCGTCGAGCGCGCGGTCGAAGTCGGGGACATAGATGTCATGGAAACGGTCGGCGGCCAGCCGCTCCAGCAGGGCGAGGTAGCCGCGGGCGTCGAAGCTGGGCAGCGAGCCCTTGCGGCCACGCAGGCCCAGGCGGTCGAGCTGGGTGTTGGAGAGGTGGAATCCGTCCATCGGGACGTACGCGGCCGTCCCCGCTCCCTGGGCCCGGTTCGCCTCGGCTACCAGGAAGCGGGCGAGCGTGGACTTGCCGGCGCCGGGGGCACCGGTCAGGCCGAGCAGGGTCCGCCCACCGGGGCGGGCGGTGCGCAGCGCGGCGAGCAGTTCCGCCGCCAGGTCGGCGGGCCGCGTGGCGGGCTGCTCCTGCGGGGTGGTGCTGGACTGGTGCACGCTCATACGTCCGTCTCGATCGGCTGGACCGGCTCAGTCGGTGAGGGCCGGCAGGTCAAGGGTGAGGGTTCCGGCGTCGGCGTCCAGCACGGCGGGCAGGCCGAGCGGGACGGTGAGCGTGGACGGGCCGTGACCGAAGCCGAGCTCCCAGAGGACCGGCACGCCGAGCGGGCCGAGGCGTTCGAGGAAGACGTCACGCAGGTGCTCGGGGGCGCCACACCCGGCCCAGGAGCCGAGGGCGACTCCGCTGATCCCCTCCAGGGCACCCGAACGCAGCAGCTGGGTGAGGATGCGGTCGATGCTGTAGGGGTGCTCGTTGACGTCCTCCAGCAGCAGGATCGTGCCGGCGAAGGAGGGGCGGGCGCCCGGCGTGCCGCGCTCCACCGCGAGAAGCGAGGCGCAGCCGCCGGCGGTGATCCCGTGCGCGCGGCCGGGGACGAGAGGGGTGGCCTCGGGTCCGGTCAGGGTGCGCACAGCGGAGGGTTCGAAGAGGGTGCGGCGCAGATGCTCGGCGGTGGCCGGGTCGGCGATGAAAGAGGAGGCCGCGCCCATCGGCCCGTACAGCGAGGCCAGGCCGAGCCGGCCCGCGAGCTGTTCGTGCAGCACCGTGACGTCGCTGAAGCCGATCAGGAGCTTGGGCGGCACGGCGGCCAGCGCGTCCCAGTCGAGCAGGTCGCTGACGCGTTGGGCGCCGAAGCCGCCGCGGGCGCAGAGGACGGCGGCGATGGTGGGGTCGAGCCAGGCCTGCTGGAAGTCGGCGGCCCGGTCCTCGTCGGTACCCGCGAGGTGGCGCAGCCGCGGGTGGTGGTCCAGGACGTGCGCGCCGAGCACGGGTGCAAGGCCCCAGGAGCGCAGGACGGCGCAGCCCGCCTCGAGTCGGTCCGGGTCGATCGGACCGCTGGGGGCGATCACGGCGACCCGGTCGCCGGGTATCAGCTTGCGGGGGCGGGTCAGGCCGAGTGGCGGGTGAGCGGGCGTGGCCATGGTCCGTCCGTCCTTCCGGTGGCGGGGCGGTGGCACTCGGCCGGCGTGGCGGTGACACTCGGCCGTGCGGTCGTGTGTTCATCCTCATTGTGGCGCGCTGGGCGCCGTGACCTGCTCAAAGGGCCGCGCCTGGATGAGAATCCTGTGACTGATGTGACCGATGACACGTCAGTTTGGTTCTATGTCAGAAGACTTGGCGAACCGCCGTCGGCGCCATGGCGGTTCCGTTACCGGACATCAGTCGGACGTATGCGGTTGATCCCAGGGTCCCATGGACGTTCACCCTCCGGTACGGCAGGATTCGGGCGGACTGTACACCGGAGGACCTCACCGATGACCTCGTCGTTCATACCTATGGACACACCGAACCAGCCCCCGGCCGGTGAGGCGACGGCCGAGCCGTCACAGGTCTGCCCGCCCCCCGCGCCTCGCCAGGCGTCACCGGCGGCGGAGCCCAAGCGGCACGACCCCGGCGCCGCGACCACGGCGAACCTGCGTGCCGGGCTCGCCTCGCGGCTACGGTCCGCCTACGAACAGGGTGCCGATCTGGACGAATTGGCGGCGGCCAGCCACCAGTCGATCGCCGAGGTCGAGCAGTTGCTGACGCTGGCCGGAGTCGACACCACGGCCGCCCGGCCGCGACCGGCTGCGGACGGGACGGGGCAGGCAGGGGCGGTACCGGCCCAGCGGCTGGGGTTGACGGGCGAGCTTCCCGGGGGTGCGGACGAGGAGCCGGGGATCTCCGCCGGCGCGGACGACGGCTGGCGCCCCTCCAGTGCCCGCCCGCGCCCGCGGATCCGCCGCCCCTCACCCCCGCGACGGCTGGCCGCCCGCCCCGGCGGCGGCGCATCGGTCAACTCCGTGCCCGGCATGACGGACTACGGCACCGCGGCGGCCACCGGGCCGGCCACGTTCGCGTCGGACGCCGGCACCGCGACAGCGGCCGACGCCGACGGGGCGGTCGAGCTGGACGAGCTGGCCGGGGCCTCGGGGGCGGAGGCGCCGCTGGGGATCCTGATCGGCGGCCCGCGTCCGGTCCCTTCCTCGGCCGAGCGGCTGGACGGGCAGCGCTGGCGCCGGGTCACCGCCCAGCTGATCCGGGTGGGCCGGGGCACCACACTGGCCGTCCTGCCCTCCTGGCGGCCGTCGATCGCGATCTCGGTGCCCACGGAGCTGCTGCTCGACGCCACCGGCCTGGGTTATGACGACCTCGCCCGGGCCGAGTTGACCGTGCTGATCAACACGGAGGCGCTGCACGACCGGGAGTTGCGGCCCCGGGACTGGCAGGTCGCGCCGGACCACGGCTCGGGCCGGCGCCGCCGGGGCTGACCACGCCCCACCGGTGGGCGCGCACTCCACTACCGGATCGCGCTCGGCGCACACCGCGTGCCAGTTGAGCGCTGGTGCGCTCGCCACTTCTCCTGACGCACTCCCCGGCGCGCCTGTTCACCGCGCGCCCGACGCGCGGGGTGGTCAAACCCCCGGTCAGGAGCCCGACACGCCGCTACCCTGTGGGCCATGCCAGCCCCGACCATCCTGTTGCCCCAGGATCCGCTGAACCCCCGGCGCGTCGACCCGCACTACTCCTACGAGGCCCAACTGGTTCGCGGGCTGGGCGGCGAGACCGCGCTGGTGAACCACGACGCGCTGCTCGCCGGGGACGCCGCCGAGGGCGTCCGCCGGGTGCCGGACGGCACCGGGCCCGCCTGGTACCGCGGCTGGATGCTGCCGGTGCCGGCGTATGCCGCCTTCGTCCGCGCGCTCGCCGACCGCGGCTGCCACCTGCTGACCAGCGCGGCCGCCTACGCCACCGCCCACGAGCTGCCCGGCTGGTACAGCACCTTCGAGGGGGCCACCCCGGACAGCGTCTGGCTCTCCGGTGCCCACGGACCGGCCGAACTCGCCACGGCGGTGGCACGGCTGGGCGGAAAGGGGCCGGCGATCGTCAAGGACTTCGTGAAGTCCCGCAAGCACGAATGGCACGAGGCATGCTTCATCCCCGAGCTCGCCGACCTGCCGGCGGTGGCCCGGGTGGTGGACCGGTTCGTCGAGCTGCAGGGCGAGTTCCTGGCCGGCGGGGTGGTGCTGCGGCGGTTCCACGCCTTTGCCCTGGCCGGCTCGGCGGACGAGGAAGAGGAGGAGCCGATCGTCGGCGGTGGATGGGGGCCCGCCAGACCGAACGGCGCACGGGTGAGACCGGCGGCCGGTCGCGAGCGGCCGGCGCACGGCGACGGACCGGCCGCCGAGGCGCGCGTCTGGTGGGTGGACGGCGAGCCGGTGCTGACCGGGCCGCACCCCGACACCCCTGAGGTCTTCCCCGCCCCCGACCTGACTCAGGTGCGCTCCCTGGTCCGGGCGCTGGGCTGCCGGTTCGTCACCACCGACCTCGCGCTGCGCGCGGACGGCGGCGGCTGGATGGTGGTCGAGGTCGGAGACGGGCAGGTGAGCGACCTGCCGCGGGGCACCGAGGTCTCCGGGCTGCTCTCCTCACTGATCTCCACCTGAGGATCGGCCGGCGGCGCAGGCACCGGACGGGCCGTCAGGCGGCGTTGGGGGCGGCCGGCCCCGCGCTCTGCTCGTCGCCCGGACCGGCAGCGGAATCAGCAGCCGTGCCGGCAGCCGGATCGACGGCCGGACCCACAGCCGGGTCAGCGGCCCGCTGGGCCGGGATCGAGGTGACCAGGGCGAGCGCCTCGCCCTGCGCCGGGCACCGGGCCGCCGACGGTGCGCCGAAGCTGCGGGCCAGCAGCACCAGGGGAACCGCGGTGAGCAGCAGGGTGCCGCCGAGCACGGCGGCCAGCAGCGGACAGCCGAGCTGGACGAAGAGCGTCGCGCCGGTCAGCGGACCGGCCGCCCCGCCCAGCGTGGTGGCCGCGCCGACCAGGACCGTCCACCGCCCGGCGGGGTCCAGTGCGGCCGCCAACCCGATCAGGTAGCTCAGGACCAAGGGGTAGAGCGCGTTCCAGAGCACCTCGCCGCCCGCGAACCCGGCCACTGACCTGGCGCCCGCGCTCAGCGCCACGCAGGCCGCGATCGCCGCGGTGCCCAGGCCGATCGGCAGCGCCCGGCCGAACCGGGTGCCCAACGCGCCCGAGGCGAGCACGCCGAGCAGCGCGCTGCCCAGCGCGAGGGCGAAGACCAGGCCGAGGTCCCGCTCCGAGAGGCCCAGGCGGCGGCCGATCTGTCCGCTGACGCCCCAGAGCGCATTCTGCGCGACCGCCCAGAGCACCATGGTCGATGCCATGATCAGACCGGCGGTGCGGTGCGGCAGTCGGTGCCTGGCGGGCTGGGCGGACGCGGCCTGCGGGGCTGCGGCCGGTGTACCGGTGCCGGGCGGGACTGCTTCCGGTGGGACTGTGGTGGCCGCGACTGCTTCCGGCAGGTCTGCGCCGGACGGGACGGCCTCCGACGGGACCGTGCCGGACGGGACTGTGGCCGCGACCGTGCCGGACGGCCGCGGTGAGAAGGTCGTCAGCGGCAGCGCCAGCAGACCGAGCAGCGCCACCGCCAGGTACGGAATCGGGTGCGCGGCGCCGAGCCAGGGCAGCAGCAGATAGAGCCCGGCCGCGATGGTGGAGGTGGCAAGCAGGCCCAGCACGGTGGCCCGGTGTGGATCGGCGGCGGCCGCAACACTCGTGCCGGCCACGGCGGAGGCCGTCCCCGCCCCGATCCCACCGACCAGACAGCCCACGACCAGTACCACCAGCGAGCCCCTGGGCACCAGCGCCGCGATGGTGAAGCCCGCTACCAGCAGCACCAGCCCGGCCCTGGCCAACCGGACCGGGCCGAGCCTGCGGACCCGGCCGGCCAGCGTCAGCCCGGTGCCGCCCGCGGCGAGCAGCAGGGCGCTGCCGACGCCGCCCGCCTGCGTGGGTGTCAGGCCGAACTCGCCGCCCAGGCGGCCGACGATGGTGGGGAGCAGATAGGCCGGCAGGTAGCCGACCGCGAAGAGGGCCACCAGGGGTGGCAGCGGGATCGCCTCGGTGACCGGGCCGGACGCGGAGTCCGAGTCGAAGTGGGGGGTTGGAGCGTGGTGCGCAGTGCTGCGCCCCGCCTCGCGAGCGCGCGAAGACATGGGCAGGGGCCTCTCGACCTGAGGGTGGTACCAGGGGGGCGCAGACCGCTGTCCGCGCGGTCGCCCCGCCTGTCTACCACTCGGGGCGCCACCCGGATATCAGGAGACGCCCCGAGGACCTCATGTCACCCTGGTTGGCCTACGGGCGATATCGATCCGCAATCGAACGATTGCGACTGTGACTGATCACCCGGCTCAACCAGTCGACTCAGCCGCTCAGTTCGGCGTGCACGGACTCGGCGTGCGCCGGCTCGGGCCGTCCCTGCGCGATGAACGCCCGCCAGAGCCTGGCGTACGTCCCGTCGGCCGCGAGGAGTTCGCCGTGCGTGCCGTCCTCCACCACCCGGCCGTGGTCCAGCACGACCACCCGGTCCGCCCGTTCGGCCGTGGTCAGGCGGTGCGCGATGACCAGCGTGGTGCGGCCGCCCGGGCGGTCGTCGCGACCGTCGCGCAGCCGGTCGGAGGCGTTGTTGACCGCCATCTCGGTGGCCAGGTCGAGGGCGGCGGTGGCCTCGTCGAGCAGCAGGATGTCGGGGTCGACGAGTTCGGCCCGGGCCAGCGCGATCAACTGCCGCTGCCCGGCGGAGAGGTTGCGGCCGCGAGCGGCCACCTCGTGCTGGTAGCCGTCCGACAGTGTGCTGATCATGTCGTGCGCGCCGACCGCCTTGGCCGCGAGCTCGACCTCCGCGTCGGTGGCCCCGGGCCGGCCGTAGGCGATGGCGTCCCGGACCGTGCCCGCGAAGAGGTAGGCCTCCTGCGGCACCACACCCAGCCGGTGCCGGTAGTCGGCCAGGGCGAAGCGGGTGATGTCGGTCCCGTCGATGCGCACCGCGCCGCCCGTCGCGTCGTAGAACCGGGCGACCAGCTTGACCAGTGTCGACTTGCCGGCGCCGGTCTCGCCGACCAGCGCGACCGTCTGACCCGCCGGGATCCGCAGGTCGATCCCGGTCAGCACGTCGGGGTTGCCCTCGCCACCACCGTTGTAGGCGAAGCTGACGCCGTCGAAGTGGATCTCGCCGCGCAGCCGCTCGGTGGGGACCGGTTCGGCGGCCTGCGGCGTGCTGGTCGGGGTCCGCAACAGCTCGCGGACCCGGCCGAGGCCCACCGCCGCCTGCTGGTAGCCGTCGAAGATCTGCGAGAGCTGGTTGACCGGGGCGAAGAACAGGTCGATGTAGAGCAGATAGGCGACCAGCGCGCCGACCGTGAGGGTCCCGGCATCCACCCGCGAGGCGCCGGCGATCAGCACCAGCGCGGCGGCGACGCTGGACAGGAACTGGACGAACGGGAAGTAGAGCGAGATGTAGAACTGCGCCCGGATACGCGCCTGCCGGTACGCCTGCCCGCGTTCGATGAACCGTGCGACGGTGTCCGCCTCGCGCCGGAACGCCTGCACGATGCGCATGCCGGAGACGTTCTCCTGCAGGTCGGCGTTGACCGCGCTGATCAGTTCGCGCGAGGCCTGGTACTGCGCGGTGGACTTGCGACGGAACACCACGGTCGCGATGGCCAGCACCGGCAGCACGGTGAAGACGGTCAGCCCCAGGCCGACGTCGATGATCAGCAGGGCCGCGAAGATCCCGACGAAGGTCAGCAGGCTGACCACACCGGTCACCACGCCGGTCTGCAGGAAGCTGGACAGGGCGTCCACGTCGGTCGTCATCCGGGTCATGATCCGGCCGGTGAGCTCGCGCTCGTAGTAGTCCAGGCCGAGCCGGTTGAGGTGCGCGAAGATCTTCAACCGCAGGGTGTAGAGCACGCGTTCACCAGTGCGGCCGCTGACCCTGTTCTCGGCGCTCTGCACCAGCCAGTCGAGCACGACCACCAGCAGGGCGGTCAGCGAAGCGGCGGTGACGCCGGCCATCAGGCCCTTGGAGACGCCGTCGTCGATGCCGTGCCGGATCAGGACCGGGACCACCAGGCCGGCGCCCGCGTCGAGCGCGAGCAGCACGAAGGCCAGCGCGAGAGCCGGGCGGAACGGCTTGAGCAGGCGGCCGAGCGAGAAGTCCGGGTCGCCGGCGGAGGCGGTGCCGAGCGGGACGTCCGGGGTGTCGGTGGCCGGGGCGAGCGCCGCGACCCGGGCGAGCAGCTCGGGGTCGGCGGAGCGGCTGGACAGCGAGCGGACCGTGCTCCGCGTGGGCGCGGCGCCGGCAGCCGGGGCGGCCACGACCGCCGGGGTGCTGGGGAGCGCCGGTGCGCCGGGGACGGCTTCGCGGGTGGCGGTGGCAGGGGCGGTCGCGCTGGCGGTGGCAGTGGCCGGGGCAGGGGCAGGGGCAGGGGAACGGTGACCGGCCAGCGCCTCGGGGTCGGTGATCAGGGCCCGGTACTGGGGACATCGGGCCACCAGCTCGTCGTGCGTGCCCAGGTCGAGCAGGTGGCCGTGGTCCAGCACCGCGATGCGGTCGGCGAGCTGCAGGGTGGAGCGGCGGTGCGCGATCAGGACGGTGGTCCGGCCGACCATCACGGTGCGCAGGGCCTCGTGGATCTCGGCCTCGATCTTCGGGTCGACCGCCGAGGTGGCGTCGTCCAGCAGCAGGAGCCTGGGGTCGGCGAGGATCGCGCGGGCCAGCGCGATCCGCTGGCGCTGGCCGCCGGAGAGGGTCAGGCCCTGCTCCCCCACCGTGGTGTCGTAGCCGTCCGGCAGCTCGCGGACGAAGCCGTCCGCCTGCGCGGCACGGGCGGCCGCCTCGACCTCGGCGTCGGTGGCGGCCGGGCGGCCGTAGGCGATGTTGGCGCGCACGGTGTCGGAGAAGAGGAAGCTGTCCTCGGGCACGATGCCGACCACCGACCGGATCGAGTCGAGCGTGACCTCGCGCAGGTCCTGGCCATAGAGCCGGATGGTGCCCGCGGTGGGGTCGTAGAACCGGGGGATCAACTGAGCGAGCGTGGACTTGCCCGAGCCCGAGGCCCCGACCACGGCCAGCGTCTCGCCCTGCGCGACCTTGAGACTGAGGCCGCGCAGCACGGGTATGGGGGCAGCCGCCTCGCTGTCGGGATCAGCCGCGGCCTTCGAGGACACCTGGTAGTGGAAGTCGACCCGGTCGAGTTCCAGCGCCGGAACGCGCTGCTCCTGCTCAGCCGACCGGAGCGGACGGGCGTCGGGGGCGTCGGTGACCAGCGGCCGCTCGTCGATCAGCTCGAAGACGCGCTCCACGCCCGCGCGGGCCTGCTGCCCGACGGTCAGCACCATGGTCAGCATCCGGACCGGGCCGGTCATCTGGGCCACGTAGGTGGAGAAGGCGACGAAGGTGCCCAGCGTCACCGAGCCGCGCACCGCCAGCCAGCCGCCCAGCGCCAGCACGGCGACCTGCCCGAGCGCGGGGATCGCCTGCATCGCCGGGCTGAAGCGGCTGTTGAGCCGGATCGCGCGCAGCCGCGCGCCGTACAGCGTGCGGGAGGCGCCCTCCAGCTTGTCGAGTTCCTGGGCCTCCTGGCCGAAGCCCTTGACCACCCGGACGCCGCCGATCGCCGCGTCGACCACGCCGGCCACCGCGGCGGCCTCCTGCTGGGCGGCCCAGGTCGCCGGGAAGAGGCGCTTGCGACTGAGCATCGCTACCCACCACAGCAGCGGCCCCATCACCAGGGCGACCAGGGTGAGCGGCAGCGAGAGCCAGAGCATCACGATGATCGACATGACGAAGAGCAGCAGGTTGCCGGTCATCATCGGCAGCATCGACAGCAGGCCGTTGACCAACTGCAGGTCGGAACTGGCCCGGCTGACCACCTGGCCGGTGTCGAGCTGGTCCTGGCGGGCGCCGTCGAGCCGGGTCAGCGAACGGAACAGCTCCACCCGCAGGTCCTGCTGGACGTCGACCGCGAGCTGACCGGCGGTGTACCGGCGGATCTGGGTGAAGCCGAAGACCAGTACTGCGGCCACGACCAGGGTGATCGCCCACGGCGCGAGGGAGCGGGTGTGGGTGGTGATGACGTCGTCGATGATCAGCTTGGTGATCAGGGGGACGATCGCGGTGACCGCCATGCCGCCGAGCGAGGCGCCGAAGGAGAGCAGGAAGTTGCGCCGGTAGCGCCAGCAGTAGGAGGTCAGGCGGCGCAGCCAGCCGGTGGCGGAGGCGTCGGCAGGGGGCTGGGCGGCCGAAGGGGCGGGGGTGCTGGGGGCTGTGGGGGCGGGACTCGCGGCCGTACTGGCGGGTGCCGCGGGTATCTCCCTGGTGGAGCCATGAGTCTCAGGCATATTTAGGGATACTAACCATTTCATGAGGCGGTCGTCCACGACGTATCGGCGCTACCAAGCGGACCTGGCAGCAACCAACGGCCTGACGTCGACTTTCCTTCCCGGACAGCCTGCTCTTTCGGAGGCCGGGGGCGCACCGGTCGCACGGCGGACGGGAAGCAGGGCGCTCGGCCTACGTCCATTCGGGTAGGTCGTACGCCGGGCGCGAGCGGCCGGCGGCCGGCGGCCGGCTTCGGCTAGGCCCGCGACCAGCCGTCGGCGGCGGCAGTGAAGGCCCCCTGGGCCAGGCGGTGCAGCAGCGTCGCCAGCTCGGCGGGCGGCAGCAGGCCGGCGCGGTCGCCGGGAGCGGGTCGGCCGATGCTGTGCGGGGTGGAGTTGAGCAGCCCGAACACCGCGTGCACCGCCGCCCGCGCGGCCGACTCGGCCTCGGCGGCGGCCAACGCCGGGAAGGCGGCCCGGACGGCTTCCACCCAGAGCTCGACGTAGCCGCGCTGCAGTCGCCGCACCCGTCGGCGGTCCTCCTCCTTGAGGTGGAGCAGCTCACGATCGTGCAGCGTGATCAGGTCCGGATCGTTGAGCGAGAAGTCGACATGTCCACTGATCAGCGCGTCCAGCACGGCCTGCGGCCCACCCGGAGTATCGGCCCGGCGACTCCCCTCCTCCAGCAGGCGCTCGCTGATACCGACCAACAGATCGGCCAGCATCGCCTCCTTGCCGGAGAAGTGCCGGTAGAGACCCGGGCCGCTGATCCCGACCGCCTTGCCGATCTCGTCCACCCCGACGCCCAGGAAGCCGCGCGCCGCGAAGAGCCGAGCCGCCTCCCGGCGGATCTGGTCACGGCGAGAGGTCGCGGGAGCCACCGGAACGTTCGACATGGGGTCCATCGTAGACAGGGAGGTTATCGATGGTTAACCTGGCGGCAGGAGTTAACCACCATTAACTTGGCGGCGCGGGGCCCACCGGCTCCCGCGTCCGCGGGTTCCTGGAGCAAGGAGCTCTTGGGATGGCCCTGTCGACCCCCGGCTACACCTCCCCGCACCCCTGGGAGCCCGCCGGAACCCCGGGAGCGGCGGCGGCCGGCACGCGTCCGGCCGGCTCACCGCCGCCCGGCCCGCTATCAGCCGCCGCGGCCGGCCACGCCGCGTCACCGTCCGCCGCTGCCGCTCCCGCGCCGCGGCTGCGTTCCACGGTCGACGCCGGCTCGGCCGCCTTCCAGGCGAACACCGAGGCGCACCAGGCGCTGGTCACCGAGCTGCGCGGCAAGCTCGCCGCCGCCGCGCTCGGCGGCGGCCTCAAGGCCCGCGACCGGCACACCGCCCGCGGCAAGCTGCTGCCGCGCGATCGGGTGGACACGCTGCTCGACCCCGCCTCCCCCTTCCTGGAGCTGTGCCCGCTGGCCGCCGACGGCCTCTACGACGGCGCCGCCCCGGCGGCCGGCGTGATCGCCGGGATCGGCCGGGTGGCCGGGCGCGAGGTCGTGGTGGTCGCCAACGACGCCACGGTCAAGGGCGGCACCTACTACCCGATGACGGTGAAGAAGCACCTGCGGGCCCAGGAGGTGGCTCTGGAGAACCGGCTGCCCTGCGTCTACCTGGTGGACTCGGGCGGCGCGTTCCTGCCGATGCAGGACGAGGTGTTCCCCGACCGCGACCACTTCGGCCGGATCTTCTACAACCAGGCGCGCCTCTCGGCCGCCGGGATCCCGCAGATCGCGGCCGTGCTCGGCTCCTGCACCGCCGGCGGCGCGTACGTCCCGGCGATGAGCGACCAGGCGGTGATCGTCCGCAACCAGGGCACGATCTTCCTCGGCGGCCCGCCGCTGGTGAAGGCGGCGACCGGCGAGGTGGTGACGGCCGAGGAGCTCGGCGGCGGCGAACTGCACTCCCGGACCTCCGGTGTGACGGACCATCTGGCCGAGGACGACGGCCACGCGCTCGACATCGTGCGCACCATCGTGTCCGGACTCGGCCCGCGCAGCGCGCAGCCCTGGCCGCTCGCACCGGTCGAGCCCCCGGCCGTCGATCCGGCCGAGCTGTACGGCGCGGTGCCGGTGGACCCGCGCACGCCCTACGACGTCCGCGAGGTGATCGCCCGCCTGGTCGACGGCAGCCGCTTCGCCGAGTTCAAGGCCGAGTACGGCGCCACCCTGGTCACCGGCTTCGCCCGGATCCACGGCCACCCGGTGGGCATCGTCGCCAACAACGGCGTGCTCTTCGCCGAATCCGCGCTCAAGGGCGCGCACTTCATCGAGCTGTGCGACCAGCGGGGCATCCCGTTGCTCTTCCTGCAGAACATCACCGGCTTCATGGTCGGCCGCCAGTACGAGGCGGGCGGCATCGCCAAGCACGGGGCGAAGATGGTGACGGCAGTGGCCTGCACCAGGGTCCCGAAGCTGACCGTGGTGATCGGCGGCTCGTACGGGGCCGGCAACTACTCGATGTGCGGCCGGGCCTACTCGCCCCGCTTCCTGTGGATGTGGCCGGGCGCCAAGATCTCCGTGATGGGCGGCGAGCAGGCCGCCTCGGTCCTCGCCACCGTCCGCCGCGACCAGTTCGAGGCACGCGGCGAGGAGTGGGCCACCGAGGCCGAGGAGGAGTTCAAGCGGCCCGTGCGCGAGCAGTACGAGCGTCAGGGCAACGCGTACTACGCCACCGCGCGGCTCTGGGACGACGGGGTGATCGACCCGATGGACACCCGCACGGTGGTCGGCCTCGCCCTGACCGCCTGTGCCAACGCCCCGCTCGCGCCACCCGCACCGTACGGCGTGTTCCGGATGTGAGCCGGAGGTGAGCCCCTGGTCACCTCCCGTTGATCGTCTTCCCTCGCACCACTCCCCTCGTCCCGGAGGAACGCCTCCTATGTTCGACACCGTCCTGGTCGCCAACCGCGGTGAGATCGCCGTGCGGGTGATCCGCACCCTGCGACGGCTCAGCATCCGGTCGGTCGCCGTGTACAGCGACGCCGACGCCGACGCGGGGCACGTCCGCGAGGCCGACCTGGCCGTCCGCCTCGGGCCGGCCGACCGGAGCGACAGCTCCGCCACCGAGACCTACCTGCGCGGCGATCAGATCATCGCCGCGGCGCTGCGCACCGGAGCCCAGGCCATCCACCCCGGCTACGGCTTCCTGGCCGAGAACCCGGGCTTCGCCCGCGCCTGCGCCGAGGCGGGACTGGTCTTCATCGGCCCGCCCGCCGAGGCGGTCGAGCTGATGGGCGACAAGATCAACGCCAAGGAGGCCGTCCGCACGGTCGGCGTCCCCGTGGTGCCCGGCAGCCGGGGCGGGGCGACGAGCGACGAGGACCTGATCCGCGCGGCCGAGGAGATCGGCTACCCGGTGCTGATCAAGCCGTCCGCCGGCGGCGGCGGCAAGGGGATGCGGCTGGTCCGCGACCCGGCCGAGCTGCCCGCCGAGCTCGCCGCCGCCCGCCGGGTGGCCCGCACCGCCTTCGGTGACGACACCCTGCTGCTGGAGCGCTGGGTCGACCGCCCACGGCACATCGAGGTGCAGGTCCTCGCGGACGCCAACGGGAGCACCGTGCACCTCGGCGAGCGCGAGTGCAGCCTGCAGCGCCGTCATCAGAAGCTGATCGAAGAGGCACCCTCCGTTCTGCTGGACGAGCGGACCCGGGCCGCGATGGGCGCCGCCGCCGTCCGAGCCGCCGAGGCCTGCGGCTACACCGGCGCCGGCACGGTGGAGTTCATCGTGCCCGGTGACGACCCCGACCGGATCGCCCCCGCCCACCAGGCAACTACAGCCTCGGGCAAGGATGGTGAGGACGGGGCGGACGCGGTCCGCGAGTTCTTCTTCATGGAGATGAACACCCGGCTCCAGGTCGAGCACCCGGTCACCGAGCTGGCGGTCGCGATCACCCGCCCGGCCCCGGACGGGACGCCCGCCGGCTGGGCACCGGCCGCCGAGCGTCTCGACCTGGTCGAGTGGCAACTGCGGGTTGCCGCTGGTGAGTCGTTGTCGTTCGCCCAGTCGGACGTCTCCTTTCTCGGTCATGCCGTAGAGGCTCGCATCTGCGCGGAGGACCCCGCGCGGGACTTCCTGCCGACCGGCGGCCGGATCCTGCTGCTGGACGAGCCGCGTGGTGAGGGGATCCGGGTGGACTCCGGACTCACCGCGGGCACCGCGGTCACCAGCGCTTACGACCCGATGCTCGGCAAGGTGATCGCCTACGGCCCGGATCGCGCGACGGCACTGCTGCGGCTGCGCACCGCCCTCGCGGACACCCGGATCCTGGGCATCACCACCAATGCCGGCTTCCTGCGCCGACTTCTCGCCCACCCCGATGTGGTGGCCGGGCGGCTCGACACCGGTCTGGTCGAGCGGCTCGTCCAGCAGCACCCCGAGCTACTGGTCGAACCGGGCGACCGGGCGGTGCAGAACGCTCCCGTGGCACCCGCCGAGGCCGGGACCTCTCAGCAGCACCCCGATGCGGTCGGCTCCGTCGATTCCGCGGCCGATGCCGCCGCCTCCGGCCACGGGCTTCCGCCCGCGCCCACGGCACCGGACGCCGTACTGATCGCCGCGGCACTCGTGCGGCACCTCGGGCTCACACCCGCCGTCGCCCCCGACGGCTGGACCGACCCGTTCTCGCTCCCTTCCGGTTGGCGCCTGGCCGGCGAGCCGGCCTGGACGACGCACCGACTGCGGATCCCCGGGCAGGAGCCGGTGTCGGTACGAGTACGACCTGTCAGTGCCGACACCGTAGTGGAGGCCACCGACACCTCTTCAAGTGATTTCCCGGATCTGCTGGTCCGTCTGGGTGATGGACCGATCCGCCGGGCCCGCGCCGTGCTCGGTGCCACCGATCTCGCCCTCACCGTCGACGGCCTGCGCACCACGTTCGCGCACGCCACCGACAACTCCGCTCCGTCGCCCGGCGGCGGTCCGCTGCTCTGGCTGGGCATCGGCGGCGACAGCTGGGCGGTGCACCCGTACGACCCAGTGGCCGACCGCGCCTCGGCCACCGCCACCCATCACGGGGCCCTCACCGCGCCGATGCCGGGCACGGTCACCGTGGTCAAGGCCACGACCGGTGACGTGGTCCGGCGCGGGCAGGCACTGATGGTCCTGGAAGCCATGAAGATGGAACACGTGATCGCCGCGCCGCACGACGGCGTGGTCAGCGAACTGCACGCCGTGGCGGGCGCCACGGTAGCGATGGAGCAGCTGCTCGCGGTCGTCCTCCCCGAGGAGTCCGCCGAGGCCGACGAATCCGCAGAGGTGAACTCATGACCGCCGATCAGGTGACAGCGGACCCGACCGGAAACCAGAACGCGGAAACCACCCGAACGGCGCAGCCGGCCGGCGATCCGAGCGCGCTCGACCTGGGCCTGCCCAGTGTGGTCAGGGACCCGGCGCTGCCGGCCCGGGTGCGCATCCACGAGGTGGGCGCCCGCGACGGGCTGCAGAACGAGAGCGCCCTGGTCCCGGTCGAGGTGAAGGCCGAGTTCATCGCGCGACTCGCCGCCGCCGGGTTGCGGACCATCGAGGCGACCAGCTTCGTCCACCCGAAGTGGGTCCCCCAGTTGGCCGATGCCGAGGAGCTGCTGCCCCGGCTGGCCGAGCTTCGGACGCAGTACCCCGGGCTGCGGCTGCCCGTGCTGGTCCCCAACGAGCACGGCCTGGACCGCGCACTGGCGCACGGTGCCGACGAGGTCGCCGTCTTCGCCAGCGCGACCGAGACCTTCGCCCGGCGCAACCTCAACCGCTCGATGGCCGAGGTGCTGGAGATGTTCCGCCCGGTGGTCGGGCGGGCGACCGAGCACGGCCTCACGGTCCGCGGCTACCTGTCGATGTGCTTCGGCGACCCCTGGGAGGGGCCGGTCGCGCCCGAGCAGGTGGTCGAGGCCGGGCGAGCGCTGATCGACCTCGGCTGCACGGAGTTGAGCCTCGGGGACACCATCGGCGTCGCCACGCCCGGCCAGGTGGCGGAGCTGCTCACGGCGTTCACTCAGGCCGGAGTGCCGGTGGCGCGGCTCGCCGTCCACTTCCACGACACCTACGGGCAGGCCCTGTCCAACACGCTCACCGCACTGCGCCACGGCGTGACCGTGGTCGATTCCTCGGCCGGCGGACTGGGCGGCTGCCCGTACGCGAAGAGTGCCACCGGGAACCTCGCCACCGAGGACCTGGTCTGGATGCTGCACGGCCTCGGCATCGAGACCGGCGTGGATCTCGCGGCACTCGCCGGCACCAGCGCCTGGCTGGCCGGGAAGCTCGGCCGCCCCAGCCCCTCGCGCGCCGTGCAGGCGCTGGCCGGACCGACCGGAAGCCCGACACCGACCGACTGACACGTTCATCACCGACCAGGCGTCACCTTGCCGAGTGCTGGTGGCGCTGGTCGGCGCACCCTTCTGCCACGCGCCGGCGAATGCTCTCAACGCGCGCCCGTGGCACTCGTTTCCGCCCCTCGCACCACTCTGCGCCCGGACCATCCGCCCGGGCGAACCACTGGAGGATCAGATGATCGACCACCGACTGGATTCCGAGTACGAGGAACTGCGCCGCACGGTGGCCGAATTCGCCGCCGACGTGATCGCCCCGACGATCGGTGACTTCTACGAGCGGGAGGAGTTCCCGTACGAGATCGTCAAGGAGATGGGGCGGATGGGCCTGTTCGGCCTGCCGTTCCCGGAGGAGTACGGCGGCATGGGGGGCGACTACTTCGCGCTCTGCCTGGTCCTCGAGGAACTCGCCCGGGTGGACTCCTCGGTGGCCATCACCCTGGAGGCCGGCGTCTCGCTGGGCGCGATGCCGATCTACCGCTTCGGCACCGAGGAGCAGAAGCGCGAGTGGCTGCCGAAGCTCGCCTCGGGCGAGATGCTCGGCGCGTTCGGTCTGACCGAGCCCGAGGGCGGCTCCGACGCGGGCGCCACCCGGACCACGGCCCGGTTCGACGAGGCCACTCGGGAGTGGGTGATCAACGGCACGAAGTGCTTCATCACCAACTCGGGCACCGACATCACCGGCCTGGTCACCGTGACCGCCCTGACCGAACCGATCGCTCGTTCGAGTGAAGGGGGCGGCGAGGGCTCGTCAAAGCGTGAGATCTCCTCCATCATCGTCCCTGTCGGCACCCCCGGGTTCCAGGTGTCGAAGAAGTACTCCAAGGTCGGGTGGAACGCCTCCGACACCCGCGAACTGTCCTTCACCGACTGCCGGGTCCCCGAGGCCAACCTGCTCGGCCAGCGCGGCCGCGGCTTCGCCCAGTTCCTGCGGATCCTCGACGAGGGCCGCATCGCCATCGCAGCTCTGTCCACAGGCCTTGCTCAGGGCTGCGTCGACCAGTCGCTCCAGTACGCCGCGACCAGGCGCGCCTTCGGCCGCCCGATCGGGGCCAACCAGGCGATCCAGTTCAAGATCTCCGACATGGAGATGCGGACGCACCTCTCACGCCTCGCTTGGCGGGACGCGGCCTCGCGGCTGCTGCTCGCCGAGCCCTTCAAGAAGGAGGCCGCCATCGCGAAGCTCTACTCCTCCGAAGCCGCGGTCGACAACGCCCGCGAGGCCACCCAGATCCACGGCGGCTACGGCTTCATGAACGAATACCCCGTTGCCCGCTTCTGGCGCGACAGCAAGATCCTGGAGATCGGTGAGGGCACCTCCGAGGTCCAGCGCATGCTGATCGCCCGCGAGTTGGGAATGTCCTCCTGAAGCCGGCCACCAGGAGCAGGCCGGCCAGGAGCACACGGACCGCCCCGGGCAGGCGGTCGGCCCATTGGGACAGCTGGTAGCTGAGACGGCTGGTGGACGGTCGAGCGGTGATCCTTCGTCAGAACGCCCTGACAGGGCCGCTCGACCACCCCGCCACCAGTCCCGTCCGGTGACAGCTGCGCGATTCGAGGGCGCGATTCGAGGGGCAGCACGGCGCACCGCTCCATGACGCCGCCTGTCGGCATGCGGAAATGACGGAATATCGGCTGGCCATACGGGCAGCAACCCTGGGCGCCGCGGCGCGGTGAACGCCCGCCATGGGGCCAGTCGGCACCGTGAGGAAGACCGGTGACCGAGGAAGACCGTGGACCGACGACCGAGGTGCCAGGTCGCCGGCCAGGACGAGAACGCGATCAGGCGAACGTGGGACGCGTATCCGACCCCGATCGCCGTAGCTGAGCCCAGTTCAGGGAATCACGATCACCGGGCGGTTGGCCCGGCGGGCGAGACGGCCCGAGACCGAACCGAAGAGGCGACCGAGCAGGCCGTGCGTCGTACCGACCACGATCGCGTCGGCGGCGTACTCCTTGCCGACCTCCTCGATCTCATGGCAGATGTCGCCCCCGCGCTCGACCAGGATCCAGGGCACGCCGGCCAGGAAATCCGCGCAGGCCAGCTCCAGGCCGAGGACCTCGGTCCGGTGGTCGGGCAGGTCGACGAAGACCGGCGGCTCACAGCCGGCCCAGACGGTGGCGGGCAGGCGGTTGGCCACGTGCACGATGACCAGGCCGCAGTGGGAGCGCCGAGCCATGCCCACCGCATAGGCAAGCGCGCGCTCGCTGGACAGCGAGCCGTCGAAGCCGACCACCACACCGTGCTGGAACGCCGGATCGCACGGCCGGACCGACTCGGGCTGCACGTCGGGCACCTGCCCGCCGAGCGGAACAGTCTGCTTGGAGTGCCGGGACTTCACGTCGCCTCCACCATCCTCACCGGCGCCAGGTGCGGTACCTGCACCATCCGAACCCCCCGCCGCAGCTGCCGCCGACTCCTCGCGACGCTGCCGTGGCTTGGGCCAAACCCGGCGCGCCATTGCGCCGCCGGGACGTGACTGCGGTGTCGGCGGGGACTGCCGACACCAGGTGGAATCGAACAGCGAATCCGTGGAGGAGAAATCCGCCGCGCCGAGAATGCGGAACGGGTCCGCAGATCCGGGAGACTCAAAACCGGCCATGAATCGAGACTCTTCGAGTGAGATGGGCCGACAGGAAGGACAGCGCTGCCCAGGCGGCAGGCCATTCATTGGCACGTGGTCGGTTGCGGCCGAGCGGCACCGTAAGTGACCTGTTCCTTTCAGAGTACGACGGGCGAGCGTAGTCGCCCAGCCATTGCGGCGAAGTATGACAACGATCCCGCTAATGGCAGCGGCGCGAGGTAATCAGAACGCGCCCCGCAACAGCCAGCTCACGCCCCGCCCTCGCGTGGTTCCCAGGAGCTTGCCTGACGGAGTCGGCCGATGCAACAGGTCGACCACACACCAGCGGCACGAACTTCGGGGACTCCTGGGGTTGGTGAGATGAATGTGCTGCCTGAGGCCTCCACTGGGCAGGCACGCTTCCTCCCGGGAGCCCGCACTGGCAGCATGCACGCCATGCCGCTGTTGCTGCTCGATCTGGACAACACCCTGCTCCCGCGCGACGCCGCCTTCCAGGCCTGGGCCGAGGGCTTTCTCGGGGAGTTCGGGCTCCCGCCCGGCGACCTGGGCTGGCTCACCGTCATGGACGGCGGCGGCTACGTCCCCCGGAGCACGGTACTGGGCGCCACCCGACGCCGTTACGGCCTCGACCTGTCCCTGGAGGGCCTGCTCGCGCACTACCGGCGGGGGATGAATTCTCATATCCGCTGCCCCGGCTCCCACCTCCGGGCGCTGCGCACCGCCCGGGCGGCAGGCTGCACGATCGCCATCGTGAGCAACGGCGGGACCACCGCCCAGTTGGCGAAGATCCGCCGGACCGGGCTCGGTTCGCTGGTCGACGCCTGGGTGGTGTCGGAGGAGGCCGGCTGCGCCAAACCGGACCCGCTGATCTTCGAGACAGCCGCCCAGCGCTGCGGCATCGGCCCCTGGACCGACTGGACCGCCGACGCCTGGGTGATCGGCGACCACGCGCCCGCGGATATCGCCGGCGCGGCCGCGGCAGGCCTGCGGAGCGTCTGGCTGCACCATGGCCGCCCGTGGTCCGAGCAGGCCTACCGGCCCACGCACAGCGCCTCGACGCTGCCGGAGGCCATCGCCCTGGTCCTGGCCGAGGAAACGGCGGGAGCGGCCACCGCGACGACGGGGGCAGCGGCAGGGGTGGCCGCACAGAAGGACGTACAGAAGAGGAGGAGCGCCCAGGTGGTGCCGGGCACCGCCCGGTGGGCCCGCGGGGCCGGGGAGGGCGGCGGATCCGTCCCGGTGCTGCTTGAGCGGTTGCCCGGGCGCGACGCCGCGGGGGCCGGCGCCGTCGCGGTCATCGCCGGCTGAGACGCGGCAGCCGTCCAACTGTGGACGGAGAGAAAAGGAGCGATCGCGGAGCGCAGCCGACGTTCGAGTGCGGAAGCGCTCACGGCGGTGGACGGACCTCCGGAGCGCGGCGCAACGCACCGCGGAATGAGCGGCGGGCAATCGCCGGCGTGGGAACAGCAACACTCTGCGACAGGGGAGAGTGAAGGGGATGGATAGGGAGGAGGGACGGCATCGAGTGGTTATTCGTATTACTGTCAGTTCGGCTACGGAGATCATGGCGTGCATGATCGATCAATCAGGAAATAGTGATCCGAAATCCGGAGCTGCCCCGGGCGTCGGGCGCGAATTCCACTGGAATCACCGCCGTTGGACCACCGGTCACCCGGCCGCGTCATCCACCGGCCCGGCCGACTACCCGACCCCCGCCCCGGTGGTCCCCGTGCCGACAGCCCACGGATCATCCAGCCGACTACCCCGTCGACCACCCGGGGCCCCGACGCCACGTGGCCTGTTCGAGCCGGCCCCGGCGGCGCGCAGGCGAGTGGGAGGACGAGCGGGACGCGGTCCGAGCGGCGGCGATCGCCCGGCGAACCGGGGCCCGGCAGCCGACCGGGGCGCTCGTCACCGGCCCACCAGGCGCACGTGGACACCGCGCGCCCCAACTCCGCAACGCCTATTTTCAGTCAGTTTTGGCTCAGGCGACTGCGGTTGGAGATACCTCCAGGCAACAGCGCCTCAGGAGGTCAACGATCCGCTCCTCCCAGGGATCCGCCGTACCGCAACCAGCCACCGGCGTGCCCGCCCCCTTCCCAGAGGGGTCGACGGGTGCCACGCTTCGTGATCGAATGCATCACGCCAAATTGCCATGTCGACATAGCGTCGGATGGTGAACTTGTCACAACGGCGACGGTGCACCCAGTAGATTCGATCTTGTTGAGCAGTGCCGCATCACCACACCACACCACCGAGGGGGCTTGGGCGCCTTGAACAGGGTGAGCAGGAGCGAGACAGGTCCTGACAGCGGCCAGTCCCCGGCCGGCCATGTTGGCCACGCACCGAGAGGTGCGGCCCCGCTCACCCCGTCGGCTTCGCTCACCCCGCCGTCAGCAGCGCCCCGCTCTCCTTCCACCCCTCGCCTCCCCCTCGCTTCCGGCGGCCGTACGGCCGGGGGCGGCCTGGGACGTGGCGCGGCGTCAGTTCCTGGTGGGGGCTCGAACGACGGCGACTCCCTGGGCGGACACCTCGTCAGTTCCGGTATCGGTGGCGGCTCCGGGCTCGGTGGCGGTCTGGGTCTTGGCGGCGGTCTGGGTCTCGGTGGCGGTTTGGGTCTCGGTGGCGGTTTGGGTGGACCGCTGGGGCCGACCGGCCACGGCGGATTGGGCAACCTGGCCCCGAGCGGCCTCGGCGGACCGACCGGTCTCGGCGGCAGCGGGCTCGGCAGCAGCGGCCTGGGGGGCAGCGGACTTGGTGGTGGCGCTCTGAGCGGCAGCGGCGTGAGCGGCAGTGCACTGGGCGGGGCACCCGGCCCCGGCGCGGCGAGCGGCTCGGGCGCGACCGCCGTCGGCGTCGCACCGCGCAAGCTCGCCGGGCGGCGACGGCGTGAGACCGTCGCCGTACTGATCTTCAGCGGGGCGCCGATCTTCGAGAGTTCCATTCCGCTCTCGGTCTTCGGCGTTGACCGCCAGGACGCGGGTGTGCCGCGCTACCGGCTGCTGGTCTGCGCGGGCGAGGACGGACCGCTGACCACCACGGGTGGTGTGACCCTCACCGCCCCGTTCGGTCTGGAGGCGCTGGCCAGGGCCGGCACCATCGTGGTTCCCGCCTGGCGCTCGATCTCGCAGCCGCCGCCGGTGGAGGCGATCGCCGCCCTGCGCAAGGCCCATCACGAGGGCGCGCGGATCATCGGGCTCTGCACCGGCGCCTTCGTGCTGGCCGCCGCCGGACTCCTGGACGGCCGGCCCGCGACCACCCACTGGATGTACGCGCCGACGCTCGCCAAGCGGTACCCGCGGGTGCACGTCGACCCGCGTGAACTCTTCGTCGACGACGGCGACGTGCTGACCTCGGCGGGCACAGCCGCCGGCATCGACCTCTGCCTCCACGTGGTCCGCAGCGACCACGGCGCCGAGGCCGCCAACGCCCTGGCCCGCCGCCTGGTGGTGCCCAACCGCCGCAGCGGAGGCGGTCAGGCGCAGTACATCGATCAGTCATTACCAGAGGAGATCGGCAACGACCCGCTCGCCGAGGTGGTGACCTGGGCACTGGAGAACCTCAACCAGCAGTTCGACGTCGAGGTGCTGGCGGCACGCGCGTACATGAGTCGGCGGACCTTCGACCGCCGGTTCCGCACGCTCACCGGCAGCGCACCGCTGCAGTGGCTGATCACCCAGCGGGTGCTGCAGGCGCAGCGGCTGCTGGAGACCTCCGAGCTCTCGGTCGACGACGTGGCCCGGCGCTGCGGGTTCCGCTCGCCGGTCGCGCTGCGCGGTCACTTCCGCCGCCAGCTCGGCGTCTCGCCCGCCGCCTACCGGACCAGCTACCGGGCTCGCCGCCCGGGGCCCGGCCCGGTCGTCGGCGTGCCCGCGCAGGGCGCCTCGGCGGAGCGCGGCGGAGACCGCACCGCAGAGCGGGCGACGGGGGCCACCGGCGGCCCTGGCTCCCCGGCGGTCGGCGCGGGCTTCGGCAGCGGTACCGGCGCACTCGGCACCACGAGCGGCGGCGTCACCGGCCTCGCCGCCGGGACGGCGTTGCCTGCCGGGGGCTTCACGGCTGCCGGGGGCGGCGCCGGCCCGTCGGGCAGCGGTGCGCCGGGCGGCGCAGCCGCCGGACCGGCGGGCCCGGTCACCGGGACGCCCAACGGCCAGGGCGGCCAGGCAGGCGTCACCGGCCCGCTCGCCGGTGGCGGCACCGCCGCGGCCGGGAAGAGCGCGGGGAAGGGCTACGGTGGACTTCCGGGCCACGGACCGGCCGACAGCGGTGCGGTCCAGGGCCCGGCCGGAACCGGCGCTCCCCGCGGCGCGGGCCGGCCTGGCGTGAACGGGTCGGCCGCGACCGGGCGGGGCGTGCCGCCCGGCGCGCTGCCGCCTCCGGGCAAGAACCGGATACGGCCGCTGGTTCCGCCGCAGCCCGGGCCCGCCACCCGACGCGGTCCGGCCGGGCCGCCGCGGCCGGTCGAGCACGCGGTGGCGGAGGACGGCCACTCGCAGCCGAGCGCACGGGGCGCGGGCAGCGGCCATCGCGCCGAGCGCCCGACGACGGACCGCCCGACGACAGACCGCCTGGCCGCGGAACGTCCGGCCACGGAACGCCAATCCGCGGACCGTTCCGCTCTGGATCGCCTGTCCCCCGATCGGCTCGCTGCCGAGCGGGCCGCTGCCGAGCGGAGCGGGCGGACCGTGCCGGGCAGCCTGGGCCTGCCCGGTGGCGGCTCCCGCCCGACGGGCGGTCGCGGCATGGCGGACCGGTCGGAGCGAGCGGAGCGCTCCGGGCTGTCGGGCAGTCAGCAGCCCGCCGCCCGGCGCGGCACCGGCAGTGGCAGTGGCACGGGCAGTGGCACGGGCAGCAGGTACGGCCTCCCGAATCCGGCGGCCCGCCCTGGTGGCGCGTTCACCGGGGAAGCCGCTCCGGGCGGGCCGGAGCAGCGTCACGCCCAACCGCCGGCGGCCGCACCGTCCCGGCTGGACCTCACCGACGCGGTCGATGCGGTGGACACGGAGGCCGACAGCCAGGCTGACTAAGGTCTCTCCGGCAGGATTCGCCGCAGGGACCCCGGTCGGCCGCAGGGCGAAGTGGCCGTGTGCCGCGGCCCGTCGTCCGGCTGACGACGGGCCGCGGCACACGGCTGCCCGGGCAACCCCACCCGACGGGCCGACCGAGGATCCGCCACGGAACCGCGGAACCGCCAGGAACCGTCAGGGGCGAGGAACCGCACGGTGCCCGGCCGGCGAACCGGTCCGTGGTCCCGGTCCGTGGTCCCGGTCCGCTGCCCCGCTGAGGCCCCCGGTGCCGCGTCCGCCGAAGCCCTGCCGGCCGACCAGGCGGGCGCGGCGCCGGGCAGGACGGCGGCCACGGCGCTGCCCACGCGGTGGACTCGCACCGTAGGGTGAGTCATGTGAACGACCGTTTGGTATGGATCGACTGTGAAATGACCGGCCTGGACCTCGATCGCGATGCGCTGATCGAGGTGGCCGCGCTGGTCACCGACTCCGAGCTCAACATCCTCGGCGAGGGCGTGGACGTCGTGATCCGCCCGCCGCAGGAGGCGCTCGCGACCATGCCGGAGGTGGTACGCGAGATGCACACCGCCTCCGGCCTGCTCGACGAGCTCGACGACGGGGTGACGCTGGCCGAGGCCGAGCAGCTGGTGCTCGACTACGTCCGCCGGCACGCCCCGGAGGCCGGGCGGACCCCGCTGTGCGGCAACTCCGTGGCCACCGACCGCGGGTTCCTCTCCCGGGACATGCCGGCCCTGGAGGGCCACCTGCACTACCGGATCGTGGATGTCTCCTCGATCAAGGAGCTGGCCCGCCGCTGGTACCCGAAGGCGTACTACAACAGCCCGCCGAAGGGCGGCAGTCACCGGGCGCTGGCGGACATCCGGGAGAGCATCGCCGAACTGCGGTACTACCGCGAGACGGTGTTCGTCCCGCAGCCCGGCCCGGACGGCGACGCGGCTCGCGAGATCGCGGCGAAGCACCAGGTGTCGTCGGACTGAGCCCCGGCACCACCCACCGCGACTCCGGCGCTGTGGCCCAGGTCACCTCTGGCATCGGGCCACCGCCGCCCACCTGGTGAGGCCGGGAAACCCTGGCGCGAGCACCCTCTCGGATCCTGTAGAGTTCTTCCTGTCAGCGCGGGAACGCGCCGGACAGATGGTGGGTGTAGCTCAGTTGGTAGAGCACCTGGTTGTGGTCCAGGTGGCCGCGGGTTCGAGTCCCGTCACTCACCCCAGTAACTGAGGGCCTGATCTCCAGTCGGAGATCAGGCCCTCAGTCGTTTTCCGGTGACCATCCCCCGGATCGGCGCCAGGACCCCCTGCCATCGCAGGCTACCGACAAGTAACATAGCGCCCATGACGACACCCACGATCGGCCAGCTGCTTGCCTCCACCGTCCCGATGGCCCGGACGCTGAACCTGGAGTACCTGGAGACGACCCCCGAGCGGGCCGTGCTGCGGCTGCCGGACCAGCCGGACTTCCACAACCACGTGGGCGGCCCGCACGCCGGCGCGATGTTCACGCTGGGCGAGTCCGCCAGCGGGTGCATCGTGCTGGCGGCCTTCGGCGACCAGCTCTCGCGGGCGGTGCCGCTCGCGGTCAGCGCGCAGATCGCCTACAAGAAGCTGGCGAAGGGCGAGGTGACCGCGACCGCGACGCTGGGGCGCCCGATCGCGGAGATCATCGCGGAGCTGGACGCGGGCCTGCGCCCGGAGTTCCCGGTCACGGTGGAGATCACCCGCGCGGACGGCGCGGTGACCGGTGAGATGAGCGTGCTCTGGACGCTGCGGCCCAACTCCTGAGCCACACCGGGCATTCGGGCGCCGCTGGGCCGCGCCGCGGGCACCCCTGACCGGTCGCTCGCGGCGCCGCGCGCCCCCTGGCGCTGACTTGGCGTCAGATCGGCTGGAAATCGCCGCCGCTGGCGCGTTCGGCCGCGCCGGGGTCAGCCTTCCGCGTGACCTTCCGCCGGTCGGGCTCGTTCTCCCCTCACGTGCGAGCCAATCATCCGTTCCCCGCGCCCGAGCCATCGCCCGCCCCACGGTCGGCGGCGGTCCTGCCCGCACAGCGCGGGGGACGGAGCGGACGGCGCTTGCCCGCCCGCGCCCTGGCGGCCGCCGGTGCGGTGCTCGCGCAGGTCTGGGGGCTGGCGCTGGGTCTCGGCGCCGGGCACGCCGCAGCAGTCGGCCCGGCGGTCGAGCCGATCCGGGCCGTCGAACCGATCCGGGCGGTCGAGACGACCAGTGCGCAGGTGCGCGGCACCGCATCGGCGTCGGGGCGGCGCATCACGCCCGGGCTGGCGCCGAACGACCCGGGACCGGGCCCCGCACCGGGCGGCGGCTCGGGAGCCCCGCCGGCCGGGCTCACCGACGGGTCGACACCGATCCGGGCCCCCGGCACGGCGCAGACGGCGGAGCCGAACGGCTCGGGCGTCCTCGGCTCGACCGGGCTCGGCGAGGCCGCCGGCACCGCGACCGGAACGGCCACCGGCGCGACCAACGGGACCGGGGGCGTCAGTCAGTTACTGCACAGCCGGATCCGGGCCGGCGACCTGCCGCTGCCCGGGCAGGCATCGACGGCGGTGCCCGACGCCTTCGCGATCGCGGCCGTCCTGCTGCCGTCCGTGCCACCACAGGGCCGCTCCCCGCAGGACGCGCGCTCGGGCACCGGGGGCGGGCCGGGCGCCCCGTCGGCCGGCGGGAACGAATGGGGCGGAGCGAACGGGCGGGGCGGCACACTCCCCCGTCTGCCGCTGCCGCGCGGCGGACTGTCGGCGACCGGGGCGACGCCCCAGGGCGAGGGCGGCCCGGCGGGCGGCTGGAGCACCGCGGCGGGGGCCCCGGGCGTCGGCTCCGCGGGCGTCCGCGCGGGGGCTCCAACGGTTGACGGGCTGTCCGGGCTCGCGGCCTCCGCCCACACGGTGGAGCTCACCGCCTCACGGGACGGCGGGCGTTCGGCCTCCGTCAGCGGGCCGAACGCGATCGCCGGGGGCACCGGAGCCGGGGCCACGGCAGCAGGCCGGTCCGGTTCGAATGCGCCGAGCCGGACCGCGGCCCAGGGCGGCACCACCTCCGCCGAGCCACTCGCGGCGACCGGATCACAGGACGCGGTGCTGATCCCGATCGCGGCCGGCCTGCTGCTGACGGGGGCCGCGATGTACAAGCACCGCGGACTGCCACGCGGCCACTGACACCGCGTGCACTGACACGCGTGCACCGACACCGCGTGCACCGACACCGCCGAGTCAGCGCCCCACGTGCTTGAAGGTGTCCGGCGGCGGTGCGGGCGACGGGGCCGCCGACGCGTCCGTGGCCACCGGGGCGCCGCCGGTGAAGGCAGCGAGTTCGCGACCGTGCTCCAGCCGGGCGAGGCCGGCGTCGGTGGCCGTGCGGCGGCTCAACTCCGTGATCGGCAGCGGGGCGTGGGAGGCGACCAGGATCAGGTTGCCGAACCGCTTGCCACGCAGCACCGCGGGGTCGGCGATCAGCGCCACCTCGGGGAAGACCGCGAGCAGGGTGGCGACCTGGCAACGGGCGAAGGCCAGTGCGCCACCGTCGGCGATGTTCACGGCGTAGCGGCCGCCGGGCGCGAGCGCGCGGGCGGCGAGGGTGACGAACTCCACCGTGGTGCAGTGCGCGGGTACCCGGGCGCCGGCGAAGACGTCGGCGATCACCAGGTCGGCGCCGGCTTCGGGCGCGCGCTCCAGCACGGCCCGGGCGTCGCCGCCGCGGACCTTGATCTGCCAGCCGGGCGGGGTGGGGAGTTCGGCCCGGATCCACTCGGTGAGCGCGGTGTCCAGTTCCGCGACCTGCTGCCGCGAGCGCGGGCGGGTGGCGGCGGTGTAGCGGGCCAGGGTCAGCGCGCCACCGCCCAGGTGCAGGACCCGGATCGGCTTGCCGGGCGCGGCGGCGAGGTCGACGAGGTGGCCGAGTCGGCGCTGGTACTCGAAGGCGAGCCGGGTCGGGTCGCCCAGGTCGACGTGCGACTGCGGGGCGCCGTCCAGCAGCAGTGACCAGGCCTGCGGGTGGTCACGGTCGGGGATGAGCTCGGCCAGGCCGAACTCGGTGCGGTGCGAGCGAGGGCCGGTGGTGGCGGGCTCCTCGGGGGTGGTCGAACGCTTGCGGGGGGCTCGTTGCTCTCGTCCCATGGAGCGAAGTATCTCCCGGCCGCCGGGCGAACGCGCAGGTGGGAGGGGCGCAGGTGGGAGGACTGCAGATGTGGAACGGGCGTGCGGGTGACAGCAGGGAGGCGCTCGCGGGGAGTGCCCGGCTCAGAACGGACCGAGGCCGCTCGCGGTGAGGGTGCGGGCGGCCTCGCAGAGTGCCGAGCGCAGCACCCAGGGGTCGGTGGGCGCTACGGCGGCCTCGGCGCCGGCGGGCGGCACCAGCCACCGCGGGTCGGTGGCGGCCAGCGGCATGGCGCCCGGCAGACAGCAGGTACCGGGCAGATGCCAGAGCTCGGCGGTACTGGCCGGCACCAGGAAACTGACGCTGGCGCCGCCCGCCCCCTGGGCGACCGAACCGCAGGCCCGGCGCAGCCTGAGGATGTCGAGCGTCTCCAGGCCGAGCCGCAGCGGCACGATGACCGTGTCACAGCGCTTCCCGCCCGCGCGGCGGCGTGACACCTCCCCGGTGAGGAACGTACGGAACTGCGGCATCCCGGTGACCATCATGTGGGCCCTCCTGGTTCGGTTCGCTCCTCGCGCCGCTCACGTCCGCTTTCCCCCACGTTCGACCGGCCGCCGTCGAACTTCCCCTCGTACAGGACAGACTGAGGGGCTGTCAGTGAGAGAAGTGAACTGATGGTATGAATGGCTACTGAAGCTGAACGATGGATGGGTGGTGCATCGGGGAGCCGACCCCAGCGGCCGCCCGATATCAACACAACGGAACCGAGCCCGGATTAGCCACGGGGCTTCCTACAGCAAGCCATGGCATTTCATGGCAGAACCCTTGAGATATGTCGGATTTGCCACTGAATAGTGGCTATTTTCCCGGAAACCCATCGTGATCACCTGATGACAGCCGGTACTGTCGATCTGTGCCTCACCGGGCCGCTTCGGTCCATCGAGGCGCAGCCGCCCGCCCGTTGACGGCTAGCACCGTCTCGCCCCGGAGCGCATCATGGCCCCCACAACCGCCGCGCCCGCATGTGTGACCCCCGCGGTGAGCACAACGGTGACCACCACTGTGGCCACCGTCGCGAGCACCACCGCGACCACCGTCGCGAGCACCACCGCGACCACCACCGCGACCACTCCCACGCCCAGGCCCAACACTGCTATGCGCGAGCTGCGCGGCGACCTCTCCCCCGCCGAGTTCGCCACCGTGATCCGCCGCGCCGCACGGGAGATCGGCGAGCACGTCTCCTGCGACGCCCGGCACATCGGCCGGGTCGAGGCCGGCGCGATCCGCTGTCCCAACTACGCGTACGAGCGGGTGTTCCGCCATATCTGGCCGGACCGTTCGTTGCAGGACCTCGGCTTCTCCCCCAGGACGGCCGTCCGCGGCCGCCCGCCCGCCGGGGTCGTGCCGGCCCAGCCGGCCGCCCCGCGGCTCTCCCCGCACCATCCCGACGAGGAGAACGACGACGTGCGTCGCCGTACGTTCCTGAGTGGCGGCCCGACCGCCCTGGCCGCCGTGCTCGGCCTCGACGCGCCGGCCCGCGCGGCCGCCCTGCCCGCCGCGCTGCCGCTGCCCGGCCTGCCCCCACTGCAGCCCCTGCCAGCGCCGCGCAGAGTCGGCGGAGCCGACGTCCAGATCGTCGAAGACGCCGTCCGGGAGATCCGGTTGGCCGACGACGCACGCGGCGGCGACACCCTGTTCGAGCAGGCCGGGCAGTCGCTGCGACAGGCGTACGTGCTGCTCAACGAAGGCGAGTACAGCCTCGACACCGAACGGCGGTTGCAGTCCACGGCCGGCGAACTGGCCATCTCGGTGGGCTGGTTGGCACACGACTCGCGGCGGCTGGCCGACGCGCGCTCGTTCTACGCCGAGGCGCTGGCCACCGCCCGGATGGCGAACGACTCGGCGCTGGAGGCCCATGTCTTCTGCAACAGTGCCTTCCTGGCCAGGGACGCCGGGCGCCCGCGCGAGGCGCTGCGGGCCGCCCAGGCCGGCCAGAGCGCCGCCCGTCATCTGGACTCCGACCGGCTGCTCTCGCTGCTGGTGATGCGCGAGGCGGGCGGCTGGGCGCTGCTGCGCGACCGGGGGGCCTGCGAGCGGGCGCTGTCCCGGGCGTACACGCTCTTCGAGCGCGGCGAGAGCGAGTCCGACCCGGAGTGGATGTCCTTCTACGGGGAGGCCGAGATCGCCGGCCTGGAGGCGCAGTGCTGGTCGGCGCTGGGCGAGTGGGACCTGGCCAGCGAGCGGGCCGGGCTGGCCATAGCGCTGCAGGAGCCGCACTTCGTGCGCAACCGGGCCCTGTACACCGCCGAGTTGGCCCACGACCGGCTCGGCCGCGGCGATCTGGCCGGCGCCGCCGAGCACGGCAGCGCGGCGGTCGCGCTGCTCGGCGACGTCCGCTCGGCGCGGATCCGCGGCATGCTCGCGGACACGGCCGAGCGGCTGCGCCCCTTCCGGGGAGTGCGCGAGGTCGGGGCGTTCCTGACCGGCTTCGACCGCGCGGCGGCCTGACAGCGGCTCAGGCGGTCAGCGTGTCCAGGTGGCTGTGGTCGTTCCAGATCTCGATGGCGGGCAGGCCGTACTCCCAGGAGAGCACCGAGAGCGCCGCCGTGCCGAGCTTGAGCCGCTGGCCGAACTCCGGTGCCTGGCCCAGCCAGCGGGCGGCCAGGATCCGCAGCAGGTGGCCGTGGGCGAAGACCAGCACATCGCGGTCGGCGGCGTGCATCGTGGTGGTCTCGGGGTGCGGGGCGCCGTGGTCCTCCTCGATCCGGGCGAGGAAGGCGTCGGCCCGGGCGCCGACCTCGGCCAGCTTCTCGCCCTGCGGCACGCCGTCGCGCCAGATCAGCCAGCCGGGGTGGTCGTGCTCGCGGATGTCGACACCGGTGCGGCCCTCGTAGGCGCCGTAGTCCCATTCGAGCAGCTCGGGCCGGTCCACCGCGCGGTCGCCGAAGCCGGCCAGCTCGCAGGTCTCCCGGGCGCGGGAGAGCGGGCTGGTGTAGACATCGGCCTCCGGCAGCCCCGACCAGGGCGCGCGGCGCAGCCGGGCACCGACGGCGCGGGCCATCTGCCGGCCCTCCTCGGTCAACGGGATGTCGGTCCGACCGGTGTGCTGGCCGCTCGCCGACCAGGCGGTCTCACCATGGCGGACAAGGATCAGTCGAGCGGGCATCGCGGACTCCTGAGGACTAGGTGCGGCGTAGCGGTAGGTGCACTGGCCATGATTCCCTACCCACTGGTTACCGACCGGTACACCCCTGCCGCGGTGGTCACCGGGCACTGCGCGAGGTCCGGCGGGGTGCTGCCCGGGTTGTCGGTACCGGGTGCGAGACTGGCGAGCACCATGAACGTCTCGCTCCCCGATCACGGTCCGCACGCTCACGGTCCGCACGCGCACGGCCCGCACGCACACGGCCCGCGTCTGGCGGCCCTGCGCGGCGCCGCCGAGCAGCGCGGGCTGGACGCCCGGGCCCTGGCCGCGCTGGCGGCCAACCCCGGCTGCCGCCGCCGGGCCCTGCTGGACGCCGCCGGGGTGGACAAGGGCGCCGTGGCGGGTCGGCTCGGCCGTCCCGCGCCGTTCGGCCGCTCGCCCTTCGCGATCGCCCGCGGCACCGTCTTCGAGGCCCGGCTGAAGGCCGACGGCTGCGCGGCGCTGCTCACCCCGCTGCGCCAGCACCTCGGTCTGCCCGCCGACGACGGCAGCCGGCTGACCATCCCGGACCTGCTGCCGCGCTCCGGTCCGGCGGTGCGGGCGGCGCGCACCACCGAGGCGCTGGCCGAGGCGGTCGCCGCCTCGCTGGCCGACCCGGACTGCTGGACGCTGCTCGACCACCCGCTGCTGCGGCTCACCGTGGCCGGCGCGCCGGCCTACCTGGAGCCGGACGCGGTGCTGGTGCACGGCGGGCGGTGCACCGTGGTCGAGATCAAGTCCTTCCCGGTGCTGGACGGTTCGGCCGACCCCGCGAAGGTCGGTGCGGCCACCCGGCAGGCCGCGGTCTACGTGCTGGCGCTGCTGGAGGCGGCCGGGTACGACGGGCACGGGCCGGCCTTCCCCGAGCCGCCGGCCGCCGCGCTGCCCGGCGGCCCGGAGCCCGTGGTCCTGCTGGTCTGCCCCAAGGACTTCGGGCAGACGCCGGTGGCCGCCGCGATCGACGTCCGGCGCGAACTGGCCACCACCCGGCGCCAGCTGGCCCGGATGACCCGGATCGAGGAGTTGCTGGACACGCTGCCGCCCGGGATCAGCTTCGATCTCGCGCCGGACGACGCGGGCCGGCCCACCAGGCCGGTGGCCGAGTTGGCGACGGCGGTGGACACCGTGCCCGCCGTCTACGGTCCGGAGTGCCTGTCGGCCTGCGAGTTGGGGTTCCACTGCCGGGCGCAGGCGCGGGCAGCCGGCGCGGTCGAGCAGCTGGGGCGCGGGGTGCGGGCCGATCTGGGCGACCTGCGCACCGTGGACGGCGTCCTGGCGGTGGCCTGCCCGGGGGCGCGGGCAGAGACCCGGCACCCCGGAAACGGCGACAGAAACGGCGACGGAAACGGCGACGAGGCGGCCGAGCGGCTGCGGTACGCCGCCGCGCTGCGCGCCGAGGCGCTGGGCGGGCCGCCCCTGGTCACCGGCGCCGCCACCGCGCCAGCCGCCGATGCCGAGCCGGCGGCGGTGTCCGGGTGAGCCTGCTGACCACGCTCGCCCGGCTGGAGGCGATCCGCAGCGGGCACGCCGAGCCGCTGGCCACCGTGCGGCACCGGTACCTCTCGGACCGTCCGATGGTGCTGATCCCCCTGGCCACCGCGGCGGAGGACGGCGCGCCACTGGCCGTGCTGCTCGGCACCGACCGCGCCGAGCCCCGGTTGCACTTCGTGCCGCAGCCGCTCAACCGGGACGGCCGCGCGGAGTTCCTGGCCGCGCTGGCCGACGAGTTGCTGCCCTATCTGGAGTCCTTCGCCGAGGCGGTCGAGCTGATCGAGGGCTCCGAGAAGGACCCGGCCACCGGCGAGAAGACCCCGGTCACCCGCGAGCTGTGCGCCGACGCACCGCAGCTGATCGTGCCCAACGCCGGCTCGGTGCGGCACCTGGCGCTGCTCGGGCGGGCCACCCGGTTCCGTCGCACGGCCGAGGAGCCGGACCCGGGCCCCTACCCCGCGCCGGCCCGGGTGCCGCTGCTGGGGCGCTGGCTGACCCATCTCACCGAGCGCGCCCAGGTGCCCGGCGCGGGCCTGCTGCTGCCGATGACCGGGCTGCTGGCCCGGCACTGGGCCACCGGCCAGAGCCTGCTGGAGGACCAGCAGTTGGCCGCCCAGCTGGCCTGGCACAGCCCGCCGCCCGGGCGCACCGGCGCCGAGCAGGCCGAGCTGGCCGAGACCGCCAGGGACGAGCGCGGCCAGCTGCTGCACCCGCCGGCCGGGCCGGCCACCGATCCGCGCTTCGACGAGAAGCTGCTGGCCCCGGCGATCGCCCGCTATGACGCGGCACTGGCGGCGCTGCGCCAGGCCCGCAGCCGTCAGGGCAGTACCAAGGCGCCCCAGGCCGTCCAGGCCATCGGGGCCGCGGAAGCCACCCAGCCCACCGACCACGGCGCCCCCGGGCAGCACCTCGCCGGCGACGGAACGCCGGTCCGCGAGGCCGAGGCCGCCCTGCGGCACAGCATCGCCGAGCTGCGCCGGCTGCTGCTCGACGTCCTGCTGCCCACCTGGCAGGACGTCTGGCACGGGCTCGACCTGCTGCGCACGCTGCCGCCGGGCGGGCACGTCGCCGAGCGCTGGGAGGGCGACCGCTGGTCCTACACCGGCCACCGGGACCGTCTCGCAGCCGGTGAGCCGCCCCAGCCGCGGGTGGACGACGCGGTGACGGCGGCCCGCAAGCTCGCCCAGCGCGAGCGCGAGCAGGTCCGGGTCGAGGTGCAGGAGGCGCTGGACGATCCGCTGGCGATGGCCGAACGGCGGCTGGCCGGTGAGGCGTTCAGCGCGGTGGTGGTCGAGGTGGTACCGGAGTACGACACCAGCGGCCGCTCCCCCAAGCCGCGCCCGCTGCTGACGCTGCGCACCGGCGACCGGCCGCACGCCGATCCGGGCCGGGAGGTGCACCGCGCCTCGGCGCCCACCGCGCAGAAGGCCGAGGTGGTGGCGTTCGACCCGGCGGCGGGCCTGGTCACACTGCGGGTGCTGACCGGGATGGGGCGCCGCAAGGAGCCCGAGCCGGGCAGCCTGCCCGAGCCCGGGCAGACGGTGGTGTTCACCCTCTTCGAGTTGACACCGCGTCAGTCCGCCCCGCTGCCCGAGCCGGCCGACACTCCGTGGACACACGGCGGTCCGCCGTCGGCCGCCCGGAATTCGACTTCCGGACTGGAGGAGTGGGCATGAGCAGCACTGTGAGCCTTCTGACGCCCGGCCCCGCTGACCCGGCTGACCCCGCCACCGGCGGCCTATCGGCTGCCACGGCCATCGCCACCGCCACCGCCGACCCGTCGGCGGCCGCCGACGCCGCCGTCGCGGCGATCCTGGCGGCCACCGTCCACCCGGCCCCGGGCGCGCCGCGCGGGGTGGTGGTCGACTCGCCCCCAGGCGCCGGCAAGTCGACGCTCGTGGTCAAGGCGGCCCGGGAGCTGGTCGCGGCCGGCGAGCGGCTGATGATCGTGGCCCAGACGAACAGTCAGGTCGACGACCTGGTCGACCGGCTGGCCGCCAAGAGCCCCGAGCTGACCATCGGCCGGCTGCACAGCGGTGAGGCCCGCCCGGCGGCCGAGGCGCTGCGCCACCCGAACGTGACGGCGAGCAGCAAGCCGGGCGACCTGCTGGAGCTGGACGTGGTGGTATCCACCGCCGCCAAGTGGCAGTGGGTCAAGGATGTCGAGCCCTGGCGGCACGCGATCGTGGACGAGGCGTACCAGATGCGCTCGGACGCGCTGCTGGCCGTCGCCCGGCTCTTCGAGCGGGCGCTGTTCGTCGGCGATCCCGGGCAGCTCGACCCGTTCACCGTGGTCGGCACCGAGCAGTGGACGGGGCTGTCCTACGACCCCTCCAGCAGTGCGGTGGTCACCCTGCTCGCGCACAACCCGGCCATCGTGCCGCACCGGCTGCCGGTCTCCTGGCGGCTGCCGGCCTCGGCGGCGCCGCTGATCTCGCAGGCCTTCTACCCGTACACGCCGTTCCGCTCGGGGACCGGGCCCGGCGACCGGCTGCTGATCCCGCGCGAGCGGGCCGACGGCGGCCCGGTGGACGCGGCGATCGACGAGGCCGCCGAGCACGGCTGGGCGCTGCTCGAACTGCCGGCCCGGCGCACCGTGCGCACCGACCCGCAGGCGGTGGCGGCGGTCGCGGCCACCGTGCGCCGGCTGCTGGACCGGGGTCTCACGGCCGGCTCGGAGCAGGGGCGGCTGCCGTTGACCCCCGGGCGGATCGCGGTCGGCACCGCGCACCGCGACCAGGCGGCCGCCGTGCGGGCCGCGCTCACCGCGCTCGGCGTCCCGGTGGACCCGGTGGTGGGCCCGGCCGTGACCGTGGACACCGCCAACCGGCTGCAGGGGCGCGAGTACGACGTGACGGTGGTGCTGCACCCGCTCTCCGGGCGCCCGGACGCCACCGCCTTCCATCTGGAGACCGGCCGGCTCTGCGTGCTGGCCTCGCGCCACCGGCACGCCTGCATCGTGGTGGCCAGGGCCGGGATTCCCGAACTGCTGGACGAGCATCCGGCCACCGAGCCGGTGCAGCTGGGCAGCGCGGTGCGGATCCCGCCCGGCTGGGAGGAGAAGATCGGCGGCCGGCTGATCCCGCTGCTGGAGCGGGTCGGGGCGCACTTCCCCGATGGTTGGGAGGCCAACTACCAGGTGCTCCAGCACCTGGGCGAGCACCGGGTGCGCCTGTAAGGCCCTGTCCGGCGGGCCCGGGCACGCGCCCCCCGGCGCGGTATCCGCGGGAGCGCCTGTCTTGGCACCGTTCCGTCCGGGGTGGGGCACGAGCGACAATGGACGACGGCCGAACGGACGACGGCCACTCGCCGACCGGCGATGCTGCCGGTCCCCGTCATCAAAGGTGCCCTCGCATGCCCGATCGCCAAGACCCGCCGCGCCGCCTGCGGCCGGCTCCGCTGCTCTTCGAGCCCGATGCCCTGGTCGCCGAACCGGAGCGGTTCTTCCAGTTGGAGAGCATCGAGGACCCGGCGGAACTGCTGCGCCGATCGACCGAGTTGGCACTCGCGTTCCGGACGGCGGCCGAGCGGGCCACCGACTTCCAGGCCATCGCGGCCGCCCAGCTCGCCGATCCGCGCCGGTTCGACGCCCTGACCCCCGCCGAGGTGGCGGCCCGGGCGGACTGGACGGCGGACTACGCGGCCCGGATGGTCGAGTACGGCCGTGGTCTGCTGCGCCCGCGTCGACCCGACGAGGACTGAGCGCGGCGCCGGGGCGCGCGTACCGGCCCCCACCGGGCCGCTGGCATATGCGGCGGGGAAGCGTACGCCGCCCGTCCTGGCCCTGTCCGGCGAATCCGGCTTTCGTTGCGGGCCCGGCGCGACTCGGCGCACCCTGCTGCGCGTGGATATCTGGACGGAGCAATCAGAGCGGTCCGTGGCGCACCTCACCTCGGCGGGCGAGGCCTGGCTGGCCTCGGCCAGCCAGTACCCGCGCAGCCTGCGGGCACTGTGGGAGGCCCGCCCCTGGGCACCGACCGTGCTGCCCTGCGGCCGGGCCTTCGATGTGATCAGCCTGCCGGCCCTGTTCGGCCGCCGGGTGCTGGACGAACTGTGGTCCTCGGGCCCGGGCTGTGGACCGGTGGCCGAGCACCGGGGGCGCACCCTGCTCTTCGTCCAGCCCGGTGCCGCGCCCCGGCTGCGCACACTGCTCGCCTGGGAGGAGTGGGCCCGGGACGTTCCGCCGCTGCTCTGCCACGGCCGGGGCGACGCGGTCACCGTGCCGCCGGTGCGGCGGGCGCCGGAGCCGCCTGCCGCCCCGGGCGTGGCGGCGGGGCGCTGGATCGTCGCCCCGGACACCCGGGAGCCCTGGCTGCCGAGCGCCGGGGTGCTGCTCTGGGCCTGCGTGCGGGCGGCCCGGGGGGCCGCCGGACAGGGCACCGGGCCGGCCGACGAGCCGGCCGACGAGCCGCTGGACGGCCCGGCCGGCCCGGGCGCCCCCCTGGCGGTATTCGATTTTGGCTCCGCCTGAGGCCGCTGCTAGAGTCTTCTCTGTCAGCAGGCGCCGCTAGCTCAGTTGGTTAGAGCAGCTGACTCTTAATCAGCGGGTCCGGGGTTCGAGTCCCTGGCGGCGCACCGACGGTCGAAGGCCCCTCGCGAGAGCGAGGGGCCTTCGGCGTTCTCCCGCACCGTTCTCCCGTCCCCAGCCGTCCCCAGCCGTCCCGACACTGCCACATGGCCGAAGGGGGCCCCGGGCGGCTGCCCGGAACCCCCTTCGCTCAGGCCGGAGCCGTGATCAGCGCCCGCGCAGCGTGCGGTACTTGGCGACCAGCGTCGCGCTGGAGCTGTCCAGGTGGTCGCCGCCCTCGCCGGTCAGCAGCACCGGCTCGATCTTCTTGGCGAGCACCTTGCCGAGCTCCACGCCCCACTGGTCGAAGGAGTCGATGTTCCAGATCGCGCCCTGCACGAAGACCTTGTGCTCGTAGAGCGCGATCAGCTGGCCGAGCACCGAGGGGGTCAGCTCCTCGGCGAGGAAGACCGTGGTCGGGTGGTTGCCGCGGAAGGTGCGGTGCGGGACCTGGAACTCGGCCACGCCCTCGGCGCGGACCTCCTCGGCGGTCTTGCCGAAGGCGAAGGCCTGCGCCTGGGCGAAGAAGTTGGCCATCAGCAGGTCGTGCTGGGCGACCAGGCCGGGGGTCAGGTCGGCGACCGGCTTGGCGAAGCCGATCAGGTCGGCCGGGATCACCTTGGTGCCCTGGTGCAGCAGCTGGTAGTAGGCGTGCTGGCCGTTGGTGCCGGGGGTGCCCCAGACGACCGGCCCGGTGGTCCAGCCGACCGGGCTGCCGTCGCGCTGCACCGACTTGCCGTTGGACTCCATGTCCAGCTGCTGCAGGTAGGCGGTGAACTTGGAGAGGTAGTGCGAGTAGGGCAGCACCGCGTGCGACTGGGCGTCGAAGAACTGCCCGTACCAGATGCCGAGCAGGCCGAGCAGCAGCGGGACGTTCTCGGCCGCCGGGGCGGTGCGGAAGTGGTCGTCGACCAGGCGGAAGCCCTCCAGCATCTCCTGGAAGCGCTCCGGGCCGATCGCGATCATCAGCGACAGGCCGATCGCCGAGTCGTAGGAGTAGCGGCCGCCGACCCAGTCCCAGAACTCGAACATGTTCTCGACGTCGATGCCGAAGTCGGCCACGCCCGGGCCGTTGGTGGACAGCGCCACGAAGTGCTTGGCCACCGCCTCCTGGCCGGCGCCCAGCTGCCCCAGCAGCCAGTCCCGGGCCGAGGTGGCGTTGGTGATCGTCTCGATCGTGGTGAAGGTCTTGGAGGCGACGATGAAGAGCGTCTCGGCCGCGTCCAGGTCGCGCACCGCCTCGTGCAGGTCGGCGCCGTCCACGTTGGAGACGAAGCGGACGGTGAGGTCGCGCTGGGTGTAGGAGCGCAGCACCTCGTAGGCCATCGCGGGGCCGAGGTCGGAGCCGCCGATGCCGATGTTGACGACGTTCTTGATCCGCTTGCCGGTGTGCCCGGTCCAGGCGCCGCCGCGCACCCGGTCGGCGAAGCCGGCCATCTTGTCCAGGACCGCGTGCACCTCGGGCACCACGTTGACGCCGTCCACCTCGACCACCGCGCCGCGCGGAGCGCGCAGCGCGGTGTGCAGCACGGCGCGGTCCTCGGTGACGTTGATCTTCTCGCCGCGGAACATCGCGTCGCGCAGGCCCGCGACGTCCATCGCCTCGGCCAGCTCGCGCAGCAGCTCCAGGGTCCGGTCGGTCACCAGGTGCTTGGAGTAGTCCAGGTACAGGTCGCCGACCTGCAGGGTGTAGCGGCTGCCGCGCTCGGGGTCGGCGGCGAACAGCTCACGCAGGTGCAGCTCACCGATCTCCTCCCGGTGCTTGCCGAGGGCGGCCCACTGCGGGGTACGGTCCAGGGGGGTACGGCCGTCGGCCATAGGTGTCTCCTCGGTCTCTGCGCCGGGTTGTCGTCAGTCGGACACAGCCTACGGAACAGTCAGGGCTGGTCGTGCCACCCGCACCTGACACAGTGCCGTCATTTCCGTTCCGAGCGCAGGTCCAGACCGCGCAGCACGTGGTCGACCAGTTCCGGGTCCGCGCCCGGCTCGCCGCGGGCGAGCAGCACCTCGCGGCGCGAGGCGGCCAGCAACTCCTGCTCCACCTCGCGCAGTTTGCGCAGCCGCGAGACCCGCTGCCGGGCCTCGTTCGCCTCTTCCTCCTCGTACTGCTCCGGGCAGAGCCGCGCCAGCCGGTCATGCTGGCGTTCCCGGAGCTTCTCCACGAGTTCGATCGGCAGCCGGTCCTCCTCCTCCAGCTCGGCCAGCCGCGCCAGCGCCGCGTGGGCCGCCCGGCCCCACAGCTCCCGCTGCTTCTGTTCGCGCAGGTCCAGGTGCGGATCGATGCCGAGCCGCCGCACCAGCCAGGGCAGCGAGAGCCCCTGCACCAGCAGGGTGAAGAGCACCACGCTGAACGCCGTGAAGACGATCCGCCCGCGCCCGGGGAAGTCGTGGCCGCCGTGCGTGGTGAACGGGATGGCCAGGGCGAGCGCCACGGTGGCCACCCCGCGCATGCCCGACCACCAGAGCACCACGGTCTCGCGCCAGCTGAGCGGGGTGTCCTCCTCGCCGCGGCTGAGCCGCTTGGAGAGCCAGGCGGCCGGCAGCAGCCAGATCAGCCGGACCAGCACCACCACGGTGATCACCACCGCCGCGTCGCCGAGCATCGAGTGCCAGCCGGCCCCGGCGTCCTTGAGCACGGTGGCCAGCTCCAGGCCGATCAGACCGAAGGCGACACCGGTGATCAGGGTCTCCACGATGTCCCAGAAGGCGCTGCCCACCAGCCGGTAGGAGACGTCGTCGGCGTCCGCCGCCCGGTCGGCCAGGTAGAGGCCGACCACCACCACGGCCAGCACGCCCGAGCCCTCGATCTCCTCGGCCAGGGTGTAGGCGGCGAACGGCACCAGCAGGTTGAGCGCGACCTGCTGGGTGGGGTCGTCGAGCAGGGCGCCGATCCTGGTGGCCAGCCAGCCGATCACGACCCCGACCACCACGGCCACCACCGCCGACAGCACGAAGCGCAGCAGCGCGTGCGGCACCGAGAAGTCGCCGTCCACCACCGCCTCGACGGCCAGCGAGTAGACCACGATCGCGGTCACGTCGTTGAACAGCCCCTCGCTCTCCAGCACCGACACCAGCCGCCGGGGCAGGCCGACGCTGCCGGCCACCGCCACCGCGGCCACCGGGTCGGGCGGCGAGACCAGCGCGCCCAGTGCCACCGCGGCCGCCACCGGCAGCGCGGGCGCCAGCCAGTGGAAGGACGCGGCGACCACCGTGGTGGTGACCACCACCAGGGCGACGGCCAGCAGCAGGATCGAGCGCAGATTGGCCCGGAAGTAGGCGAGCGAGGCGCGCCGGGCCACCGCGAAGATCAGCGGCGGCAGCACCAGCGGCAGGATCAGGTCCGGGTCGACCGCGATGTTGGGGATCTGCGGGACCAGCGCCATCACCAGGCCGAGCACCGTCATCAGCACCGGCTGCGGAACGCCGGTGCGGCGGCCCAGCGGCATGGTGACCACGGAGGCGAGCAGCACCAGGAAGAGCAGGGACAGCTGTGCCACGCGCGGATCCTCTCCTATCGGGACAGGGCGAGTGTAGATATGACAAACCTAGGCGACCCGCCCCGCCGCGCCGACGGGGGCCGACGGCCCAGGGCCCGTCGGGGGCACCGGCCGATTCGGAGAATCGGCTGCTGACCAGGTAATGTTCTCTTCGTCAGCAGGCGCCGCTAGCTCAGTTGGTTAGAGCAGCTGACTCTTAATCAGCGGGTCCGGGGTTCGAGTCCCTGGCGGCGCACCTGTCAGTACTGAGGGCTCTCCTTCGCTTCGGCGAAGGAGAGCCCTCAGTCGTTTCCGGCATGCTTCCCGCTCGGCCGGCGCGGCTGCGCGAGGCGGCCTACACCGAGGCCCAGGCGGCCGGTGCCCGGTAGTCGACGGCCGCCTGCCAGGCGCTGCGGCGGCGCGGCAGCCGGGCCGGGCCGGCCGGCTGCCGCGCCGCCGGCCGGGCGAGCAGGACGGCGATGACGGCGGCGAGTTCCTCGGCGGTGGGGTTGCCGCACAGCACCCGCAGCGTGATGGTCCCGGTCATCCGACGAGCATGACATCGCGCGGGGCGGAGAACCATCAAGATTTCCTGAACACCGCAGCACTGCCGCCGCACTGACGGGCCGGGCGCCGATCGCCCGCCGGGGCTATCCTGGGCGACGGCACGGCCCTGACCGAAGGGCACGAGAATGCGCGTCGGAATCACCGGGTACCAGGGGCTCTCCGACCTGACCGAACTGCTGGTGCGCGGCGAGCTGTGGCGCCTGGTGACCACGTTCGGACCGTACGAGCTGGTCGGCGTCACCGCACTGCGGCCCGGTCCCGAGACCTGGTTCGCCCATGCGGTGCGCGAGCACGGCGGCAAGGTGGAGATCATCCTGCCGGCCGGTGCCGGGCCGCTGCCGCGCGGCGAACTCGCCCGCGAGGCCACCGCCGTGCACCGGCTGGCACCCGTCGCGGCCGGCGGGCTCGGGGACGACCTCGGCCGGGCGCTGGTCGGCATGGTGGACGAGCTGATCGCGGTCTGGGACGGCACGCCCGGTGGCGAGCCCGCCGAGATCGCGGCGCTGACCCGCCGGGCCGGGCTCTGGGTGCACGAGGTGTGGCCGACCGGCAGCGAGCGGCCGGCGCTGCGCTGAGGTGCGGGCCATCGGGAGCCGCCACGGACCGCCGCGGGGCCGTCGGGGCCGCTGTGGGCCGCCCGGGAAGAGCTGACGCGCAACCTCCTCTGGTGTGCTCGACTTTCCCCTCCAACCGCGCGGCCGAGGGGTTTAGAGTCAACGCCGTAGTAACCACGTCGTGACGTAGTGCGTCGTATGAGGGGAAAACGTGATCAACATTTTGATCGCCGAGGACATGCACGTGCTTCGCAGAGCGCTGGTCGCGCTGCTGGAACTGGAGGACGACCTGCGTGTGGTGGCCGAGTTGGGGTCCGGCGACGACGTGGTCCCCCGGGCGCTGGCCACCAATCCGGACGTCGCGGTGCTGGACATCGACCTGCCGGGGCTGGACGGCATCAGCGCGGCCGCGGCCCTGCACACCGCGGCGCCGCACTGCCGCACCCTGATCCTCACCAGCCTGGGCCGGCCCGGCAACCTGCGCCGCGCGATGTCGGCCCAGGTGGCCGGCTTCCTGCTGAAGGACATCGAGCCCGCCCAACTGGCCGCCGCGATCCGCACCGTGGCGGCCGGCGGCCGGGCGGTCGACCCGGTGCTGGCCCTCGCCGCGCTGGACACCGAGGCGACCCCGCTGACCAGCCGCGAGCTGGAGGTGCTGCGGCTGGCCGCCGAGGGGGCGGAGGCCCGGCAGATCGCGGCCAAGCTCTTCCTGTCCGCGGGGACCGTGCGCAACTACCTGACCACCGTGGTCAGCAAGCTGAACGCGCGCAACCGGGTGGACGCCATCCGGATCGCCCGCGAGGCCGGCTGGCTCTAGCGGGCGGGGGCCGGGGGTCAGCCGGACTGGGCCCCCGCGCCCGCACCCGCGCCGGACAGCACCGGATCGTCGGCGGTCTGCGTCGGCACCGCCGCCAGGTCGATCTCGGCCCGCAGCCGGAACCAGCCGTCCGTGTCATGGCCCGCGCTCAGCGTGCCGCCCAGCGCGCCGACCCTGGTGGTGAGGTTGCCGATGCCGCCGCCACCGTTGCCCTGCTCGCGATCGCGCGGCTCCGGCACCCGGGCGGTGCCGTCGTTCTCCAGGCAGAACCGGATCAGCCCGCCCTGTCCCACCGCTTCGATCCGGCACTGCTCGACCTTGCTGTGCCGCAGCATGTTGGTCAGCCCCTCGCGCAGCACGGTGGCCAGCACCGTCTCCACCTTCTGCGGCAGCGGCCCGTGGTCCAGCCGGACCCGGGTGCGGATGCCGAGTGTGGTGAGCATCGAGCGGGCGTCCTCGACCTCCGCCTCCAGCGACATGTCCCGGTAGCCGCGGGCCACCGCCCGCACATCGGCCAGCGCCTGCCGCGCCGTCTGCAGGATCTCCGTCAACTCAGCCTGGGCCAGGGCGGACTGTGCCGGCACCAGCCGGTAGGCCAGTTCGCATTTCAGGGTGATCGCCGAGAGGCTGTAGCCGAGCAGGTCGTGCAGGTCACGGGCGAACCGCAGCCGCTCCTGAGCGACCGCGAGGCGGGCCAGCTCGGCCCGCGAGCGGTGCACCTCGGCCACCATGTCGGTCAGCCGCGACAACCCGTACACCACCAGCCCGTTGGTACAGGTGGCCACGCTGATGTAGAAGGAATCGCTCCAGGAGAACCCGCCGTCGGTCATCAGCACGTTGCTGAGCACCACGACGCCCGCGAATGCCGGCCAGCCGAACCGGGCCGGCAGCAGCAGGAGCAGGGTTCCTGCGAGAAAGCTGGGAATGCCGATCCAGGCGTGCCCGAAGACCTCGAAGGGCGCATAGGTGAGAAACACCTGAGCGGCCAGGGTGAGCGGCCAGTACCGGGTCAACGTGGGGACGAATCGCGGAAAGGAGTGCACCAGTTGGAAGGCCAGCAGGGCGAACAGGGTGCCGATCCCACCGGCCAGCGTCAGCGCCGAGGGCTTCTCGGCTCTGATGTAGGTCACCGCGACCGCGAGGTAGCCGAGAAAGACCGCAGCGGTGATCATCATCGCCATTCTCGGTACCAGCTGCCGCTGCCTGTCCTCGTTGAAACGCTCGAAGTTGAAACGCTCGAAGCTGAAACGTCGGTAAGGAGCAGGTATCTGTGATGCTCTGGCCTTCAACACTCCCCCATTGACCTTCGCGCCGCCGAAGCCGCCTCGATCTTACGGGAGATGGGGCCGATTCGGCCGGAGTCGCACGGCAAAAAGGCCATCGGCCGACAGACGGCCGGTTATCCCCCCACTCCGGATTCGGCGGGCAGCGGAGCCGGCAGCGTCCCCACCACGAACTCGCCGACGCTGGACTCGATCGGCCACTCCAGCCCGAAGGCCCGTACGGCGGTGCGCGAGTCACCCGCGGCCAGGGCGCAACCCCCCAGCCCCATCGCGGTGGTGACCAGATAGAAGTTCTGCAGCAGGATCCCGACCTCCTTCAACAGGCTGGCGTAGGCGAGTCCGCTGAAGGCGTGCATCACCCGGCGGAAGTGGGCGGTGAAGACGATCAGCAGCGGCGGCCCACCGGTGCTGTCGGCGGCCGCGCGGGCGGCGGTCAGCATTTCCTCGGCCGCGTCGGGCGGCCCCTGCAGCGGCTGCAGCCGGTGGGCGTACGGGTCGTAGTGGTAGCAACCGGGCGCGAGTTCGGCCTGCGCCCCGACCACCAGGTAGACCTCCAGGGCGTAGACCGCGCCGGTGCCCGGCTGGGGCCGCTCGCCGCGCGGGCGGCCGAGCGCCTCGCCGGGCGAGGACTCGCGCGGGGTCCGCGACCGGGCGGCCCGGAAGAGCAGTTCGCCGATCTGGCGCAGGGTCAGCGGCTGCGGGCCGAAGTCGCACACCGAACGGCGGGCCTCCAGCACCTCGGTGAAGGCCGGCTCGATCATCGCCAGCCTGGTCAGGTCCGGGCGGAACAGCGCGATCGGCGCCGGGGAGCCGGGCCCCGCCGCGGGCGCACCGGACCCGGCGGTCCCGAAGTCCCGGTCGTGGCGCCCCAGGCGGCTGCCGGTGTGGGTCATCAGGTCGTCCGGCGACCAGCCCATCCGGTGCGGGTCCTCGTCCTCGGCCGCCACCTGCGGCCCGCCCTCGCACTCGCCCTCGCACTCGGCGGCCAGCACCGCCACCCCGGCCCCCACCAGGTGGCCCACCGCCTGGGCCACCAAGGGAGCGGGCAGCGCGTCCACCTGCTCGCCGAAGAAGCGCGGCAGCGGCCCCGAGCCGTCCAGCAGCCGCACCAGCCAGGCCGCCTCGGGACGGTGCAGCTCCACCCGGTGGTCGGCGACCGGCGACTCCAGCCGCAGCCCGCCCTCGGCGTAGCGCAGCACCGCGAAGCGCGACAGCCTGGCCCGCCGCCCCGGCGGCACCGGCATCGGCTCGTAGACGGCGTCCTTGGCCACCGGCACCACCGACAGCAGCGGCATCCCGCCGTAGGCGAGCGAACGCACGACCACGCCGCGCAGCCGGTCCAGGTCCTGCTGCAACGCCCGCACCCGCGGGTCGGCCACCGCCGCCCCGGGCTTCCCCTCGGCCGGGAAGCCGGGCAGCACGTTGCGCAGGGAGACCGGGCCGAGCTGCATCCGCCGCAGCGCCTCGCGCAGCTCAGGGCTCGGTTCGGCGAAGTGCACCAGACCCCAGCGGGTATGGACGTCCAGCGCGGTCCCGTCCACGGCGTCGCCCTCGATCAGGGTGTCCGTGCGCAGGGACCAGAGTTCGGTGAGCTGCGGAGCGGCGAGACTGTCGATACGCACGATGGTTCCTGGATGCTCAGGGGTGGGAGGCTGTCAGCGGCGCGGGCCGTCCGGTCGGCGGGTTCACCGGCCGGCCGCACGGTCGGCTCTTCAGAGGAACATGGGGATCGGGTTGAGGTCCTCGTAGCGGGTCGGTGCGGCCAGTCGGCCCAGCTGTACCGGCACGTCGAACAGTCTCCCCGGGGCGTAGCGGTTCCAGTGCGAACGCAGCCCGGGCACCACGGCCTTCACCACCGGCAGGCCCACCTCCGGTCGGCTCTGGTCGAGCACCAGCAACTCCAACCCCGCTGCGCGCAAGGCATCTTCCACCACGGCGAGGTCCTCGCGCAGGTCGCCACGCGGCGGATTGACATAATCGCCTGGTCTTACTGCGGGCTTCGTCAAGTCCGGTACGAGGTAGGGCTGGTCAGCCAGGGTGGCGGTGCGCATCCAGTGCAGGATGTCGGGGTCGGCGATGCCGTAGCCGCTGCCGTCCGCCGTGGCCTCGACCACGCCCGGCAGCAGCTGGTTGACCTCCGCCAGTGCCCGGCGCAGTGCCACACCCGGATCCAGGTGCGCGCCGAAGCCGAGCATCAGGTCCTCGGCCGGCTTGTCGGTGCGCCGTGAGAGCGCGACCATCACCGGGATGCCCAGGTCGGCGGTCAGGTCCAGCGCCCACACCTCGCGGTTCAGCCGCTTGTGCACCGCGCGGAGTTCGGCGATCCACGGGTCCTGCCAGGCGTCCAGGTCCACCGCCGGCTGCCGGGTGCGGTTGTACCACCACAGCGCGATCGCGTCCCGCTCGACCAGCTCGAGGGTGCCCTGCAGCACGGCCTCCTCCAGGCTGCCGCCGGCCGCGCACCCGTTGGAGTTGGCCAGGCAGTAGCGGCGCCCGGCCGGCTGGGCGGCGTTGTAGTAGAGCAGCGAGGTCGGCAGCAGCCGCTGGCGCTGCTCGGTCAGCGACCACAGCGGCGTCCAGTCGATCCTGTCCTCGGGGTCGAACGGGTCGCAGATCTGGTGGAAGGCGCCGTGCTCGGCGTTCCACCGCTCCCGCCCCTGGTACTGGCGCGGGTCGTAGAGCTGGACGGTGTCCGGGTGCAGGGCCTGCTCGCCCAGTTCCCGGTATCCGGCCCGGCGCACCGGCTCGCCGCCCTGCCGGTAGCCGCAGAACCGCTCCAGCGCCTCGGCCAGTGCGCCGACCTGGGCCTGCAGCGCGGTCGTGCCCTTGCCGGAGGAGGTGCTGCGCAGGCCCTGGCGCACCGAGGCCAGGCCCTGCTCGCCGCCGACCGGGTTGGCCCCGGCGTGGAAGCAGTTGAGGAATTCCGGTCCGCGCGGGTCGCGCTGGATCTCCTTGACCAGCCCGGTCACCGGGTCCACCAGGTGGCCGTACCGCTCCAGCATCTGGTCCGGCGTCAGCGTCCGGTGCCCACCCGCGTCCAGGTGCAGTTTGGGTCGCGAGCGCAGCACCACCGGGGCCTGGATCCGGGCGGCGATCAGGCCCGGGTCGCCGCAGGCCGGGCACTCGGGGCGGCGGCGCACCGGGTGGTGCCGTCCGGTCAGCCGCAGGCTGTCCAGCGACCAGATCGCCTGCTGCCCGTCGTGGCGGTGACCGGCCAGCCACTTGGCGGCCTCCAGGGCGGCCAGGTTCAGTGCCGCGGCCCGGCCGGCGGGCAGCACGTTGGCCGGCCGGTGGGCCGGCCCCGAGCGGGCCAGCGAGCGCTGGATGTGCGCCTCGACCTGCCGGCCGCGCCAGAGCCGGTCGGCCAGGCAGGACCAGCACGCGCCGTCCGGGGTGAAGAACGGCCCGATCCACAGGTCGGGGCCGGTCACCCGGGCCGGCAGCCAGGCCCGGCCCTCGCCGCGCAGCACGGTGTCCAGGTCGCCGAGCGCCGGGTCCAGGTAGTCGGTGCAGAGCACCACCGTCAGGTCGGCCGGGCCCTGCTCGACGGCCCGCAGCCCGGCACCGACCAGTGCCTCGTGCAGCGGGCCGGTGCCGCCGGGGCCGACCGCGGCCGCCCGTACGGTGCCCTGCGCCAACCGCTCACCGGCGTCACTCGCGTCCAGGCCTGCCGCCGCCCAGTAGGCGTGCTCGGCGGCCCGCTCGGCGCGGGGCGGCTCGCCGGCGAGTTCGTGCAGCAGGCCGGCGGCCGCGAGCTTGGCGGTGAGGGCGGCGGTCTGCTCGGCCGGGATCTGGTCGGCCACCTCGCGCTGCAGGTCGGCCAGCCGTCGGGTGCCGTCCAGCAGTGGTGCCAGCCGGGCGATCTGGGCGCCGTGCAGGGCGGTCACCTGCTGGCCGGCCAGCACGTAGACGGCCTCGCCGGGGACCGGCTCGATCTGCAGATGCGGCTTGAAGGCGAGGAAGCGGTCGCCGACCGCGCTCTGTCGGGCCATCAGGCGAACACGGGCCGCTGGAAGACCGGGGCGGCGGACCAGGCCGAGTCGGCCCGGCAGAAGGTGGACACACACAGGTCGGCGGCCATCACGGCCTGCAGTCCCGGGGTGAGCTCCTCGATCAGCAGGTCGTCGCACTCGTGGCAGGGCAGGGGCGAGCTGGCACCCATGACGTACTCCTCGGGTCTCGGCGAACGTGCGGTGGGGGCGCCTTCGGTGGTGGGCGCCGGCTCGGCCTCGGTCGGTCGGGCTGGGGAAGAGTCTGTTTCCAGCACGGCCGTTCGGCCAGTGCCGCGCTCACGCGCCCGATGTGAAACATTCATAGGTCGGACCGGGTGAAACGCACACCCGAGTCGGGAGCCCTGCACTGGCTGCCCAGCCCCTTGATCAGGAACTCTGGTATGGCCACCGGGCCATCACGGCACGCGGGTTGAGTGCTCGTCAGGAGTGACGGCATTACGGAGGAGACCCATGGAGATCCAGGTACTGGGCCCGCTCAGCGCACAGGCGACCGCCGGGTCCATCGTGCCCAGCGCGGGCAAGCCGCGGCAGATCCTCGCGCTGCTGGCGCTGCACGCCAATCAGGTGGTGCCGGCGCACACGCTGATGGAGGAGCTCTGGGACGCGGACATCCCGCGCAGCGGCCTGACCACCCTGCAGACCTACATCCTGCACCTGCGCCGGCTGCTGGGCAGCGCGCTCGGCCCCGACCCGGTGTTCGGCGCCAAGGACGTGCTGGCCACCCGGCACGGCGGCTACCTGCTGCACGTGCAGCCGGGCGGGGTGGACGTGCACGAGTACGACCGGCTCGCCGAGCTGGGCCGGGACGCCGCGGACGCCTGCGACGACGAGAGCGCGGCGCTGATCTACCGCGAGGCGCTGGCGGTCTGGCGCGGTCCGGCGCTGGTGGACGTCAAGGTCGGGCCGGTGCTGGAGATCGAGCTGGCCCGGCTGGAGGAGAGCCGGCTGCGGGTGCTGGAGCGGCGGATCGAGGCGGACCTGCGGCTGGGCCGGCACGCCGACCTGGTGGCCGAGCTGACCAGCCTGATCGTGCGCCACCCGCTGCACGAGGGGCTGCACGCGCAGTGCATGGCCGCGCTCTACCGCTCCGGCCGGCAGTGGCACGCGCTGGAGGTCTACCACAGCCTGCGCGGGCGTCTGGTCGAGGAGTTGGGGCTGGAGCCCTCGCAGCGGCTGCGCAAGCTGCACCAGGCGATCCTGGCCGCCGACCCGGTGCTGGACGTTCCGGTGATCGGGCAGCAGCCGATCCTGGACCTGTTCGCGGCCTGACCGCCGCGCCGCCCGGGCAGCCGCCCCATCGGCGCCCGGCGCGGCGGCTGCCCGGGCGGCGCCCTCGCGCCCGCTCCGCCGGATGCCGCCTGACCTGCGGGAAGGCCGCCGTGCGCCGGAGCGCCGAGCGCCTCCGGTTGCCGGGCCCCAGGCACCGCCGAACCATGGGAGAGGTGAGCGAGAAGCCCGGATACCTGCGCCACCCGCACCTGAGCGGCGAGCTGCTGACCCTGACCGCCGAGGACGACGTCTGGCTCGCCCCGCTCGACCCCGACGGGTCGTCAGGCCGCGCCTGGCGGGTCAGCTGCGACCGGACCCGGGTCAGCCACCCCCGGCTCTCCCCCGACGGGCGCACCATCGCCTGGACCAGCTGGGCCGCGCTCACCCCGGAGGTGTGGACGGCCCCGACCACCGGCGGCGAGTCGGTCCGGCTGAGCTACTTCGGCAGCCAGGACACCCGGGTGCGCGGCTGGCTGCCGAGCGGCGAGGTGCTCGCCGTCACCTCGTACCACGAACCGTTCGCCCACTACACCTGGGCCCGCGCCCTGCCACCGGACGGCGCGCCGGGCCGCCGGCTGCCCTTCGGCCCGGTCCGCGACGCGCACCTGACCGCCGGCCACACCCTGCTGCTGACCGGTGCCGCCCCGCACGAGCCCGCCGCCTGGAAGCGCTACCGGGGCGGCGCCACCGGGCGGCTCTGGCTGGACGGCGCGCAGCTGCTGCCCGAGCTGCCCGGGCACCTCTCCTCGCCGATGCTGGTCGAGGGCCCCGACGGCCCCCGGGTGGCGTTCCTCTCCGACCACGAGGGCATCGCCAACCTCTACTCCTGCGCGCTGGACGGCGCCGATCTGCGCCGGCACACCGACCACGCCACCTACTACGCCCGCGAGGCCGCCACCGACGGCCGCCGGGTGGTCTACCAGCACGCGGGCGACCTGTGGCTGCTGCAGAGCCTGGCGGCGCCCGGCCCGCGCCGCCTCTCGGTGCGCCTGGGCGGCTCCCGCACCGGGCGCCGCCCGTACCAGGTGAACGCCGCCCGGCACCTCAACGACCTGGTCTGCGACAGCACCGGACGGGCCGGGGTGGTCGGGGTGCGCGGCAGCCTGTACTGGCTCACCCACCGCGACGGCCCGACCAGGGCGCTGGCCGACACCCCCGGGGTGCGGGCCCGGCTGCCCGCGGTGCTCGGCCACACCGGGCAGGTCGCCTGGGTCACCGACGCCGAGGGCGAGGACGCCCTCGAACTGGCCGCGCTGCCCGGCAGCCAGAGCCAGCCGCCCGCGCGCCGGATCGCGGCGGGGCTGCTCGGCCGGGTGCTGGAGCTGGTCGCGAGCCCGGACGGGCAGAGCCTGGCGGTGGCCGCCGGTGACGGGCGGCTGCTGCTGGTGACCTGCGCCGACGGCTCGGTGCGCGAGCTGGCCAGGGCCGGCTACGGGCCGATCCGGGGTCCGGCCTTCTCGCCCGACTCCCGCTGGCTGGCCTGGTCGCAGCCGGTGGCCGGGCGCTCGCTGCGCCGGATCAGGCTGTTGTGCCTGGACAGCGCGCAGGCGCTGCCGCTGGACGTCACCGACGGGCGGTTCGAGGACGAGCAGCCGGTCTTCACCCGGGACGGGCGCTACCTGGTCTTCCTCTCCTGGCGCGGCTTCGACCCGGTGCACGACGTGCACACCGGCGACCTCTCGTTCCCGCTCGGCTGCCGCCCCTACCTGGTGCCGCTGGCCGCCGACACGCCCTCGCCGTTCGCCGCCCCGGTGGGCGACGAGGCCGACCCGGCGCCGGGCGACGGCAGCGTACTGGTGGACGTCGAGGGCCTGGGCGAGCGGCTGGTGCCGTTCCCGGTGATCGCCTCCAAGTACTCCACCCCCGCGCCGGTGCGCGGCGGCCTGCTCTGGCTGCGCTGGCCGATCTCCGGCACCCTGGGCGAGACCTTCGCCAGCCCCACCGACATCTCCGGACGCCCTGCCCTGGAGCACTTCGACCTGGCCACCGCCACCCGCAGCACCGTGCAGGAGCAGGTGGACGGCTACGCGGTGGCCGGGGACGGCTCGGCGGTCTCCACCTTCGCCTCCGGGGTGCTCAAGCTGCTGCCGCTGGGCGCCGGCGGCGGTGCGGTCACCGTGGACCTGCGCCGGATCACCCACACCGTGCACCCGGGCCCCGAGTGGTGCCAGGCCTACCACGAGGCGGCCCGGGTGGTGCGCGAGCAGTTCTGGGACCCGGCGCTGGGCGGCCTGGACTGGCCCACGCTGGTCGCCCAGTACGAGCCGCTGCTGGAGCGGATCGCCTCCCCCGACGACTTCGCCGACCTGCTGCGCGAACTCCTCGGCGAGCTGGGCACCTCGCACGCCTACGTCACCCCGGCCCGGCGCGGCGAGGGACCCGCCCCGGTGCAGCACGCGCTCGGGCTGCTCGGCGCCGGGGTGCACCAGGAGCCGGACGGGCGCTGGCTGCTGGACCGGGTACTGCTCGGCGAGTCCTCCGACCCGCGCGCCCGGGCCCCGCTGGCGGGCCACCAGGTGCGCGAGGGCGACGAGTTGGTGTCGATCGCGGGCCGCACCCCGGACCCGGTGCGCGGCCCCGCCCCGCTGCTGGCCGGGGCCGGCGGCAGCACCCTGGAAGTCGCCTTCCGGCGCGGGCCCGACGCGCCGGTGCGGCGGGTGGCGATCACCCCGCTGACCGACGAGCGGCCGCTGCGCTACCAGGACTGGGTGGCCAGACGCCGCACCCTGGTCCGGGAGTTCAGTGACGGGCTCTGCGGCTACCTGCACATCCCGGACCTCGGCGGCTCCGGCTGGGCGCAGTTCAACCGCGACCTGCGCCGCGAACTCGACCGCCCCGCCGTGGTGCTGGACGTGCGCGGGAACGCCGGCGGCAACGTCTCCGAACTGGTGCTGGAGAAGCTCAGCCGCCGGGTGCTCGCCTGGGACCACACCCGCGGCCGCCGCCCGGCCCGCTGGCCGCGCGACGCGCCGCGCGGGCCGGTGGTGGCACTGGCCGACGAGGCCACCAGCTCGGACGGGGACGTGATCATCGCCGCCGTCCAACTGCTGGGCCTGGGACCGGTGGTGGGGCGCCGGACCTGGGGCGGCGTGGTCGGCACCATCGGCCGGCACACGCTCGGCGACGGCACCCAGATCTCGGTGCCCGCCAACGCCTCCTGGTTCAGCGGCGGTTACGGCTTCGGCATGGAGAACCGGGGGGTGGAGCCGGACATCCCGGTGCTGCGCAGCCCCGCCGACTGGGCGGCCGGGCACAACACCGAGCTGGCCGAGGCGGTCCGGGTCGCCCTGGAGCTGCTGCACGCCCACCCGGCCGCCGCCCCGCCGCCGGCCGACACCCCGCACCCGGACCTGCGCCGACCGCCGCTGCCGCCGCGGGGGTGACCGCGGCGGGCGCTCGCCACAGCGGGCGGGGCGCATCCGGTCCTCGGATGCGCCCCGCCCGCTGTGGTTAGCTCTGCTGTGGTTCGCTCGGGTCTGGTTCGCTCGGGTCTGGTTCGCTCGGGTCTGGTTCGCTCTGCTGTCGATCGGCCGGGAGGGCTACTTCTCCCACTCGTGGCCGCCCTCGCTCTCCATGTCCGACTCGGCCTGCTGGATGTCGCTCTCGCCGCCCTGCTTCGCCCGGCCGGTCATGTTCCCCATGGCATCGGAGGCCGGATCCGGCATCTGCTGCTGAGCCTTGTCGGCGGCCTGCTGGCCGGCGTCGGTGGCCCGCCCCTTGGCGGTGTCCGCCATGTCGGTGGCCTTCTCGCTGTGGCCGCCGAGCATCTCCTTGATCCTGTCCATCATGCCCATGGCTCCTCCTCGCGGTTCGTCGACCAGGGCTGTCACCAACATGTCACCGCTCGCGCGCGGCCGCATTCGGAGGAGGTCGGGCGGGCCCGCGCTACTTCACCCAGGGCGCGGTGAACGCCTGCACGGCGGAACCGTCCTGGTCGGCGAGCTTCACGCCGGTGAAGGCGCGGGCGGCGTCGGAGGTCTGCACCCGGAAAGCGGGGTGCTCGGCGGTCAGCACCTCGATGATCGGGACGGCGGCCTGCTCGATGGTCTGCGCGGCGCCGAACGCGCCGAGGGCGTGCGACAGGTAAGCGGCGAACGCCGGCGCGTAGGGGCCCGGGGCCGGCTCCGCCGTCGGGTCGAAACCGACGTTGGCGACGAATTCACTGGCCACCGCGCCCGGCTCGACCACGCTCACCTTGACGCCCACGGTGGCGGCCACCGGCGCGAGCGACTCCATGAAGCCCTCCACCGCGAACTTGGCCGCGCAGTACGCCTCGTTGAACGGCTGGCCGACCACGCCGCCGACGCTGGTCACGGCGAGCAACCGGCCGCCACTGGCGCGCAGCAGCGGCATCGCGGCCCGGGTCACCTGGACCACGCCGAAGAAATTGACCTCCATGACGGCCCGGACGTCCTCGATCGTCTCCTCCTCGATCGTCCCGACGTGACCGGCCCCGGCGTTGTTGACCACCGCGTCCAGCCGCCCGTGGTCGGCGACGACCTGCGCCAGGCAGGTCTCGACGGAGGCCGGGTCGGTCACGTCCAGCACCCGGACCTCGACGAGGTCGCGCACGCCGGCGGCCTCGGCGGCCTTCAGCAGCGGACCGGACTTGGCGGTGTCACGCATCGTGGCCACGGCCCGCCAGCCCGCCTGAGCGGCGGCGATGGCGGTGGCCAGGCCGATGCCGGAGGAGGTGCCGGTGATCAGAACGGTCTTGGTGGCGGTCATCTGCCCATCCTTAATACTTATTAACCATAACTACCTGGCTTGATAACTATGCAGGCCGATGTTTTCCCTTGTCAAGCATCTCGGTAGACTGGTGTCATGCCTCCCGTGCCCTCGGATGAACTGACCTCGCAGGTCGTGGCCCTCTTCGCCGCGATCAACCGCCGCTACGCCCGGGAGTCCGAGGCCGCCGCCACCCCGTACGAGCTGACCCCGCTCCAGGCCAAGGCCCTGCTCGCGGCCGAGGAGCCGGTGGCGATGCGCCGGCTCGCGGAGTACCTGCACGCCGAACCGTCCAACGTGACGGCCATCGTCGACCGCCTGGAGGCGCGCGGCCTGGCCGAACGGCGCCCGAGCCCGGGCGACCGCCGGGTCAAACTGGTCGCGGCCACCGAGACGGGACTGACGGTGATCGCCGACCTGCGCGCCCGCATGCCCTTCGCCGGCCACCCCCTGAAGCCACTGAGCCAGGAGCAGCGCGAGACCCTGCGCGACCTGCTCTCACTGATGCTCGACGAGCAGCACTAGCCGCACGGGATTCACGACGGGGCGCCCGGCCGCTGCAACCACGGCAGCGTCGCCTCCCATTCGACGCCGCCGTTCACAGGGCGCAGGTAGACCCGGTCGCCGAGCCGTTCCATCAGGGTGCCGGCGCGGCGGTTCAGCGCGTCGTAGACCAACTCACCCTTGACAGTGGGCTCGTAGGCGTCGGCCGGCGGCTGGGCGCCGCCGGGGACGACCGTGGGGTACGCCGGCGCGAGGCGGATCATCGCCTCCGGACGCCCCCCGCAGCCGGCGGGACACGCACACTCGGGCAGCCCGCGGTCGAGCGACGGGGGGCGCCAGGTCTCGATGTGGCTGGCGGCCTGGGGCGTGAGGTCTGAGGTCATGGCGGTCCCCTGCTTCTCGCGCACCGACCGGGAAGAGAGTGCGCTCTGTAGTCGTTCCACTACAAGAATCGGCACCGAGTCCTAGGATCGATAGGGCTTGAACTTTGACGAAACTGACGCGTGGAAGGCCCGAGCAATCGTGGACGACATGGAAGTTGACGCGACGTCATCACAGGCAACGCGGTTCGGCCTGGAACTCCGCAGGTCACGCCGGGCCAGGGGCTGGTCGCAGATCGAGCTCGGGAGGCGCATGGGCTATTCGAACACCCTTGTTTCGTACATCGAAGGAGGGAAGCGTCCTCCAACAAGGAACTTCGCTGTTAAAGCCGACGAAGTGTTCGAGACGGACGGGAAGTTCGTCGAACTGTGGCGGCGATACACCCGCGCCGCCCTGCTGGAGGGCTTCGAGGAGTTCGCCGACTGCGAGCGGCGGTGCCGACGCCTGCGGACGTTCCAACTCGCGGTCGTCCCTGGCATCCTTCAAACTCCGGCATATGCCGCGGCAATGGAAGCAGCAGCCGTGCGGCGTGGCAGCATCACCCAGACGCAAGCCGACGAGCGCAGTGCCTTTCTCGCCACCCGGCAGCGACAAGTGCTCGACCGGAAGTCGCCGCCGGTCATCCAAGCGGTCATGGACGAGAGCTGCCTACTACGGCCGATCGGGGGGCGCTCGGTGATGATCGAACAACTGAATCACATCGAGGAGTTGGCAAGCCTCCCGCACATCACCATCCAAGTCGCGCCGCTCAGCCTCGCTGAGTACCGCCCGTTCCTCCTACCGGTCACCCTGTTGACCCTGCCGGATCGCACAGTCGTCGGCTACTCCGAATCACACCTGCGAGGCTTCCTGGAGCGAGGCCATGACACCGTCTCAGCTTGGGAGAGAGACTACGATCACCTCCAGGTGGAGTCGCTGTCCACAGGGGCTTCCCGAACCATGATCCACGCCGTGCGGAAGGAACTTCAATGAACATCGACCTGACCGACGCCCAATGGGTCAAGTCGCGGTACAGCGGCAATGGTGGCGAGTGCATCGAGATCGCCCCCAACTTCCCCGGCCTCGTCCCCGTGCGCGACTCGAAGAACCCGACCGGCCCCGCCCTCGCCTTCCCCGCCACCGCCTTCACCTCCTTCCTGGCAGCAGTGAAGCGCGGCGAGTTCGACACCATCTGATCCCCGTCGCTCGGAAGGAACGGGACGAGCCGGCCGTGATGTACGGCGACCCGACGGCGCCGGCCGACGCCTGGCACGACCTGACCACCTGCCTCGACCGCGCCCGCTCCACCGCCTGACGCGTCAGAGAGGGTGCGGTGCGCCGCTCCTGGAGCGTCAGCGTCAGGGACCGTGCGGCGGGCGGCGCGCCCCAGAGCCCGAACCGCCGCCCGCCAGCACGGCCTTCAGCTCCGCGAGCGATGCCTCCAGGACCTGGGTGATGCTCGGCTCGCCGGGCCCGTTGATCCACTGCTCGAAGCCGATCCGGAACACCGCTATCCCCGCCTCCGCGGCCAGGCCCGCCGCCGGATCGCCCACGCCGCGCCCGCGCAGCGCCTCGGCGAGCGCGGCGCCGAGCGAGGCGAGCTTGATCAGCTCGCGCTCCTGGAGCTCGGCATTGGCGGCGATGACGCTCTGGCGGAGCCGGGCGCCGTCGTGACGCTCCTCGAACATGGCACCGGCGGCCCGCAGCGCCGCGGCGACCGCGTCGATCGGGGCGGCGGAGTCGGGCGCATCCGTGGCGGCGCCCACCATGAGCTCGCGCAGGGTGCCCGCGCCGCCGAACAGGACCTCGCGCTTGTCGGCGAAGTGCCGGAAGAACGTCCGCTCGGTCAGCCCCGCCCGTGCGGCGATCTCCGCGACGGTGGTCTGCACGTATCCGCGCTCGACATAGAGCTCCAGAGCCGCCTGCTCCAGCCGGCCTCGTGCGTTCGGCTCCCATCGACCCATGGGGCAGATCATACGTGATGACATCCACTGACATCAGGGCTACGCTGGTGATGTCAGCAAATGACATCACCTGTTTCGCCACAGGCCTGTCCTGCGCCGCGAGGCAGCCCAGCACCTGGAGGTTCCCCATGCGCGTGTTCGTCACCGGCGCGTCCGGCTGGCTCGGTTCGGCCGTCGTTCCCGAACTCATCGACGCGGGTCACCAAGTCGTCGGCCTGGCCCGCTCCGAGGAGTCGGCCGCCACCCTCACCAAGACCGGTGCCGAGACGCTGCGCGGCACGCTCGACGATCTCGACGTCCTGCGCGATGCCGCCGCCGCCTGCGACGGCGTGCTCCACCTCGCGTTCAAGCACGACATCGCCTTCTCCGGCGACTTCCAGGGCGCCGCCGAGGCGGACCGCCGCGCCGTCGACACCTTCGGCGAGGCGCTCGCCGGCTCCGACCGTCCGTTCGTCATCGCCTCCGGCCTGCTCGGAGTCAGCCCGGGCCAGGTGGCGACCGAACGCGACGGCCACGAGCTCCACGGCACCCCGCCGACCGGCCTGGAGATCCGCCACGCCACCGCCGAGGCGACCCTCGCGCTGGCCTCCCGCGGCGTGCGCTCGTCCGTCCTGCGGCTGCCCCCGACCTGCCACGGCGAGGGGGACGGCGGCTTCGTGCCGTCCCTGATCGGCGTCGCCCGCGCCAAGGGCGTCTCCGCGTACGTCGGCGACGGCTCCAACCGCTGGCCCGCCGTGCACCGGCTCGACGCCGCCCACCTGTTCCGCCTCGCCCTGGAGCAGGCCCCGGCAGGCTCGACCCTGCACGCGGTCGCGGACCCGGGCGTGCCGTTCCGCAGCATCGCCGAGCTGATCGGGAAGCACCTGGACATCCCGGTGACCGCCATCTCCCCCGATCAGGCCACCGGCCACTTCGGCTTCCTGGGAGCCCTCGCCGCCCTCGACAGCCCGGCCTCCGCCGACCTGACCCGCACCCAACTCGCCTGGCAGCCCACCCGCTCCAACCTGCTGGACGACCTCGACCAGGGCCACTACTTCCGCACCCCGTCCGCCTGACCGGACGCCACGCTGCGGCCTGCCCGTGGGGCAGGCCGCAGCGTGAGCACGCTCAGGAGCGCACGGCTCGGGCCGCGACGCCCGCGGCGCGCAGCCTGCGGGCGAGCAGCTCGATCTCGGGCATGGTCCCTGTGTACTGCCCCGATCGCAGGGCCTGGAGCGCTCCTCGGGCCTGACTCAGGTCGAGGTCCGATCCCGCCCGGATCACCTTCATGACGACCGCCGCCCGGGCATCCGGCCGTGGGAGATCGACGTGGCCGGGACCGCACTCGCCGATCAACCGCTCGCGCAGATCGTCCGGGATGCCCCCGCTCCCGCAGCTTGCCGAGGGACCGCAGGCAGGGCAGTCCGCCTCGATGCTCCACTCCAGGCGTTCGCGGACCAGAACCTGCCCGCCCCAGCACGCGGCTTCACCGCCGCAGACCGGGCAGGCTCCGGCGAAGCGGATGTAGTCGCCGACGATGTCCTGATCCATCCGCGCCCTTCCCGGGACCGGTACCTCCGGCCCAGGTGTGAGTATGGCCCGCCCCACCCCGTGACGCTCGCCGCTCCCGGTTCCAGGTGGCCGGTGAAGCGCTGCGAGTAGCCGGCGTCGAACCGGTCGACCGGGCGGCCCGGGGCCTGTCGGCCTCAGTCGCGCACCTGCACGCCGAGTGCCTGGGCGAACTGCGGGGCCAGCTCGATCAGCTGCGCCGAGGAGATCAGCGCGCCGCGCAGCCCCTCGTGACCGTCGGGCAGCAGCAGCCGGCTCGCCCCGCGCAGGTCGGTCTTGGCCAGCGTGGCGCCGCCGAACCGCACCTCCTCCAGCGAGCTGCCGGGGAAGGTGACCCCGGTCAGCTTCGCGCCGCCGAAGTCCACGTCCCGCAGCTGGCAGTCCTCGAAGACCACCTCGCGCAGCACGGCCCCACGCAGGTTGACCGACTCCAGCTTGCACTGGCGCAGCGTCACCCGGCGCAGCTGCGCCCCGTACGCCGAGATCCCGGCGAGCAGCCCGCCCACTGCGGTGACGTCCTGCCACTCGCTCTCCACCAGTTCGCAGGCCACCAGGCGGAAGCGTTCCAGCAGGACCTCGGTGAGGCGGGCCTGGCGCAGCTTCACCTCGGTGAGCGTGACGTCGGTGAAGGCGCACTCCAGGAAGAGCGTGCCGCCGGCCTGCTCGCCCTCGAAGGTGAGGCCGTCGAAGTGCACCGTGTCGTAGCGGTTGTCCCGGCGCAGCGGTCCGGTGTGCGGCTGGAGCAGGTGCGCGTAGGGCAGGTCGGCGAGTGACACGGAAGGCTCCTCAGCGGAGGGACAAAAGGGTCACGGAATCCTCGCAGGCGACGCTGACAACGCCCCGCCCCGCCCCGCCCTCACCCCACCGCCGGCCGGCTGTGCAGCCACACCCCCACCGCGATCGCCGCCGCCGCGACCAGCCCGGCCGCCAGCACCCCCCACTCCCCGGCCGCGGTGCAGGCCAGCACCGCGAGGGCGGCCACCGGCAGCACCCACTGCGCCGCCCCGGTCTTGCTGTGCCGCGAGTGCAGCGCCCAGACGGTGGCCAGGTAGAGCGCGGCGGGCACGGTCACCGCGGCGGTGGCGGCGACGGCGGAGATGTGTGCCTTGCCCACCGCGTACTCGACGGCCACCTCCAGCCCGGCACCGATCGCGGCCGCCGATCCGAAGATCAGATAGTGGCCGTATCCCCAGAGGAAGGCCTGCCGGTTGGAGCGCAGATGCTCGTGGATCGGCGCGGCGAAGTAGATCCACCAGGCCGCGAAGCAGATCAGGATGCCGCCGATCGCGATCGGGATCAGCTTGCCCAGCGCCTCGTGCTCGTCCACCGCGCTCTGCACCGCCACGGTGGCTGCCGAGACCGTCTCGCCGAGCACGATCAGCGTGAAGAGCCCGTAGCGCTCGGCGATGTGGTGCGGGTGCCAGGCGCTCTGCACCTGCCGCTCGGCGAACGCCGGCACCGACAGTTCGGCGATCACCCCCAGCGGCAGCACCCACGGGATCACCGGGCTCGGCAGGAACAGCACCACCACCCAGCCGGCCTGGACCAGCGCGATCCCGGCCGCGTAGCGGCGCGTCATGGAGCGCGCCGCGCCGCTCTCCCCGCGCGAGGCGCGCAGCCACTGGGTGACCAGCGCCAGGCGCATCACCAGGTAGCCGAGCACGCCGAGGGTGAAGTCCCGGTTCAGGAACATCCGCGGGATCCCGGCCGCCAGGATCAGCGCGCCGGTGATCTGGAGCAGCGTGGTGAGCCGGTACGGCACGTCGTCGCAGTCGTAGGCGGAGGCGAACCAGGTGAAGTTCATCCAGGCCCACCAGACCGCGAAGAAGACCAGCAGGTAGCCGAGGAGGGCCACCCGCAGGTGCCCCTCGCCCAGCGCGGTTGCCAGTTGGCGTCCGCCCTGGGCGACCGCGACCACGAAGCAGAGGTCGAAGAAGAGTTCCAGCGAGGTGGCGGTGCGGTGCGCCTCGCCCCGGCTGCGCGGCACCATGCGCCGCACCACGGGGTCCCGCGCGGCGCCGCCCTGCTCGGCGGCCTCGGCGCTCATCGGACGGCTCCTGCTCGGTTCCCCCGGACCCCGGGTACGGCTTCTCCGGTCATCGCTGCGCCACTCCCAACACGCTCGACACTCCCAACACGCTCGGCTTTCCCGGCCGATCGTGGCAGCCGACGGTGGTCCGCGCACGCACCGCGACGGCACGCCACCGGGAAGCGTCACCTGGCCCGCGCAACCGCCCCGCCGGCTACCGCCCGGCGGTCAAGGAGAGTTGACGAAGCAGTGCGCGAACCGGGTGACAGCGTCCCCACCGCCACGCCCGCCTGGGGTGTCGCGTGGTGCGATCGCCCCGAATGTCCGGATAGATTCCCTCCCAGGGAAACAGCGAGAAAGGCGTCCTGCGGGCAACGCGGAAGGTCAAGGCCGGTACGGCAGCGGCGGGGAAGGCACACCCCCGCCGGTCCGCACCGGCCTCGTGATCACCGCGCTGCCCGACAGCGCGCCGCTCTGACCATCACTCAGTCCTACTTCTGCCAGCCGACCTTCGTGTAGTCGATGTCCGCCAGACCGGCGGCCCCATAGTTGGCCAGGCCCTTGCGGAACGCGGTCACCTGCGGTCGCTGGTAGATCTCCAGGGTGTGGCCCAGCTCCCAGATCTTGGCGTCCGCCTGGTTGTAGAGCTTCGCGGCGGCGGCCGGGTCCAGGGTGGAGGCGGCCTGCTTGAGCAGACCGTCGATCTCCGGCGTGCTCAGCTTGGAGAAGTTCTGGTAGACGTTGTCGCCGCTGGGCATCTGGTAGTTCGGAATGGCCACCGAGGGCGGGAAGGACCCGGTGTTGCGCCAGCTCGCGAGGTCGAACTTGCCGACGTTGATGTACTTCTCGCTGTAGTCGTTGTCCGGCACCCGGTCGACGTCGAGCTTCACCCCGACCTGCGCCAGCATGTTCTGGGTCGCGGTGGCGATGTCGACCGCCTGCTGCGGGGAGCCCTGCGGCATGACGTAGTGCAGCTCCAGCTGCTGCCCGTCCTTGGTGCGCGTCCTGCCGGACCCGGCGTCCTGCCACCCGGCCTGGGTGAGCAGCTGCTTGGCGGCGGCCGGGTCGAACTTGCCCCACTCGCCGGAGTTGTCCTGGTAGCCGGCCTGGTTGGTCATCAGGATGTGGTTGCCCAGCGCCGGGAAGACCACCGGAACGCCCTTGCTGGCCACCTGGATCAGCGCGTTGCGGTCGATCGCCTTGCCCAGCGCCTGGCGGACCTTCTGGTCGGCCAGCGCACCGTTGGAGCCGAACGAGATGTGCACCTCGTCCCACGGCCCGGCGGTGCGGATCACCGCGTTCGAGTCGGCCTTGAGCTGGCTGTAGGCGTCCGCGCGGCCGGCGCTCGCGTAGTCGATCTCGTTGTTCAGGAAGGCCTGGGTGATCGCCGAGGAGGACAGCACCCGGTAGACGAACTTGTCCAACTTGGGCTTCTGGCCCCACCAGTTGGGGTCGGGCACCACGGTGAGGGTCTGCGCGGCCTTGTCCTGCGAGCCGAGCTTGAAGGCCCCGCCGGTGATCGGGATCTGGTCGATCCAGCCCTTGTTGAACTGGTCCGGGGTGGAGATCCCGGCGGCCGGCAGCAGCGGGTAGAACAGGTTCTGCCAGTCGGCGAACGGCTTGTCGAAGGTGACCTTGACCTGGGTCGGGTCGTCACCCTGGGAGACGTCGCTGATCTGGTCGTAGCCGGCGGTGGTGGCCACGTTGAAGGCCGGGTTCTTGCCGTTGGCGGCCTGCCACTGGGCCTTGAAGTCCAGGTAGCTGAGCGCCTTGCCGTCCGACCAGTGCGCCTTGGGGTTGAGCTTGTAGAGCACTACCTGCGGCGAGGTGGAGACCACGGTCGCGGACTGCAGGAAGTCCGGGACCGGCTGGAAGGTGCCGCTGGCGTCGATCCGGAAGAGCATCGGCTCGACCATCTTCATGATCTCGACCGAGTCGCCGTAGGTGCCGTCCACCTGCAGCGGGTTCCACTGGTCGATCCACTGCTGCAGCGGCTCGCGGAACTCGCCGCCGTCCTTGACGTTGTCCAGCGGCTGCGGGTTGATGTCCTCCGCGTTGAGCTTGGGCACGGCGCTCGGCGCCGCCTGCGAACCCGATCCCGAGCCGCTGGAGCCGCAGCCGGTGATCACCATGGCGAGCGCGGCGACCGGGACCATCGACCGCAGGAGCCGCGAACGGGTGCGGCCGGGCCGCTGGGTGGCATCCATGGAGGGTTCTCCTCAGGCATCAGGGGTGGATCGGGCTGCGCGGGACGGATCGGGTGTGCGGATCGGTGTGCGGCAGCCAGGTGTGGCAGGACTTGAACGTGGGCAGCCAAATGGGTGTCCGGCCAGCAGAACGTAACAGCCGATCAGTTCCCCGACCAGAGGGGCGTGATCACATCTGATCGAATCGCAACGGGGCGCAACACTGCCGCAACACCCCGGCTGTGACCGCCTGAAACACTCTGACCTGCTGCTTCGCCGAACCGGTCGAAGCAGTCCTTGCGCATGGTCTTGACCGGTCGACCAACCGGTCCCAGAATTCCGCTGCGCGAAGCTGCTCCGAATACCCATCGAGCGAAGGCAATTGAGCATGACTATCGGGAGTCGCGGCCTCTGCTGCGCCAGGAGAGGGCGCTGATGCTGCGCTATCTGGCGAAACGATTCGCCTACTACGTGGTCCTCCTGGTCGTCGCGGTCTTCCTGGCCTACGCGCTCTCCAGCGCCGCGCTCAACCCCCGCGCCTACTTCGAGAACAAGCAGCCGCGACCCTCCGCCGCCGCGGTGGACCGGCAGTTGACCGCGCTGGGGATCAACGACCACACCCCGGTGGTGGTGCGCTTCGGGCACTGGGCCGACGGCGTGCTCCACGGCGACCTCGGCCAGAGCATCCACAACACCTCGGTCAACGCCGACTTCGGCCGCCGGCTCTGGGTCTCGCTGCGCCTGCTGGTGATCGGCAGCCTGCTCGGCACCGTCCTCGGCGTCGCGGCCGGCGCCTGGAGCGCGGTGCGCCAGTACCGGATCTCCGACCGGGCGTTGACCGTCTTCTCGTTCGTGCTGCTCTCCTCCCCGATCTTCCTGATCGCGCTCTTCCTGAAGAACGGCGCGATCGCGGTCAACCAGGCCTCGGGCCACCAGCTGATCAACTTCACCGGCTACGAGACCCCGGGGCTCAGCGGCGGGCTCGGTGCCCACCTGCTCGACTGGGGCGTGCACCTGCTGCTGCCCACCCTCTCGCTGGCGCTCACCGGCATCGCCGCCTACAGCCGCTACCAGCGCGGCACCATGCTCGACGTGCTCGGCTCGGACTACCTGCGCACCGCCGAGGCCAAGGGCCTGAGCCGCCGCAAGGTGCTGCTCAAGCACGGGCTGCGCACCGCGGTGATCCCGATGTCGACCCTCTTCGCCTACAACATCCTGAGCATCTTCACCGGCGCCACCTTCACCGAGATGATCTTCGGCTGGCACGGCATGGGCGAGTGGTTCATCAGCGCGGTCCAGGAGAACGACATCAACGCGGTGGTGGCCGTCAACCTCTTCACCGCGGTGACGATCCTGGCCTCCGGGTTCCTGGCCGACACGCTGCACGCCGCCCTCGACCCGCGGGTGCGTGTCTGATGGGAGATGCCGCTGTGACCACCACCGTCATCGACGCGCCGCCCGCCCCCGGCGACGCCGCCCCCGCGAGAGCGGCCAGCCGCGGACGCCTGGTGCTGCGCCGCCTGCTGGGCGCCCCCGGCGCGCTGCTGGGCCTGGCGGCGGTGGTGCTGCTCTTCCTGCTCGCCTTCGTCGGCCCGTACCTGACGCACTGGAGCTACACCGACGTCGACTACACCGCGCTGCGCGAACCCCCTTCCGGCACCCACTGGTTCGGCACCGGCAGCCTCGGCCAGGACGTCTACGCCCAGACCCTGCGCGGACTCCAGAAGTCGCTGATCATCGGGCTGCTGGTCGCCCTGCTCTCCACCGTGCTGGCCGGGGTGGTCGGCGCCTGCGCGGGCTACTTCGGCGGCTGGACCGACCGGCTGCTGATCTTCTTCGTGGACCTGATGCTGGTCTTCCCGAGCTTTCTGATCATCGCGATCGTCTCGCCCCGGCTGAAGGACACCGGCTGGATCGCCTTCGTGGTGCTGCTCGCCGCCTTCAACTGGATGATCACCGCCCGGGTGGTGCGCTCCATGACCATCTCCCTCAAGCAGCGCGAATTCGTCCGCGCGGCCCAGTTCATGGGCGTGCGGCCGCTGCGGATCATCTGGCGGCACATCCTGCCGAACGCCGCCTCCTACCTGATCGTGGACGCCACCATCTCGGTCGGCGCCGCGGTGATGAGCGAGACGGCACTCTCCTACTTCGGCTTCGGCGTCAAGGCCCCCGACGTCTCGCTCGGCACCCTGATCGCCGACGGCACCGAGGCCGCCCCCACCTACCCCTGGATGTTCTACTTCGCCGCCGGCCTGCTGGTCCTCTTCGTCCTGGCCGTCAACCTGATCGGCGACGGGCTGCGCGACGCGCTCGACCCCACCGCCCAGGCCGGGCGCCACAGTTCACCTCGCAAGCGCCGCAAGGTCCGAGTTAAGGGCACCGCCTGATGACCACCACCACCGCCACCCCACTGCTGGCCGTCCGCGACCTGCGGGTGGACTTCGCCGGCGGCCGCGGCAAGGCCGCCACCACCGCCGTGCGCGGCGTCGACCTGACGCTCGGCCGCGGTGAGACGCTGGGCATCGTCGGCGAGTCCGGCTCCGGCAAGTCCGTCACCGCGCTGGCGATCCTGGGCCTGCTGCCGGGCTCCGCCAGCGTCCGGGGCTCGGTCGAGCTCGACGGGCGCGAGCTGATCGGGCTGCCGGGCCGGGAGTTGTCACGGATCCGCGGCCGGCGGATCGCGATGGTCTTCCAGGACCCGCTCTCCGCCTTCACCCCCGTCTACCGGATCGGCGACCAGATCGCCGAGGCCGTCCAGGTCCACCAGCAGGTCGACAAGGCCACCGCCCGCCGCCGCGCCGCCGAACTGCTCGACCTGGTCGGCATCCCCGACCCGGACCGGGCGCTGGACGGCTTCCCGCACGAGTTCAGCGGCGGCATGCGCCAGCGCGCGATGATCGCCATGGCCGTGGCCAACGAGCCCGACATCCTGCTCGCCGACGAGCCGACCACGGCGCTGGACGTCACCATCCAGGCCCAGGTCCTGGACGTGCTGCGCACCGCCCAGCGCGAAACCGGCGCATCCCTGGTGCTGGTCAGCCACGACCTCGGGGTGATCGCCCAGATGGCCGACCGGGTCGCGGTGATGTACGCCGGGCGGGTGGTGGAGAACACCTCGGTGGACGAGCTGTTCAGCGCACCCCACCACCCGTACACGCTGGGCCTGATCGGCGCCGTGCCGCGCCTGGACCGGCGCGGCGGTCCGCTGGTGCCGATCCCCGGCAACCCGCCGGCCCTGACCGAACTGCCGCCCGGCTGCCCCTTCGCGGCCCGCTGCCCGCTGGTGGAGGAGCGCTGCCACGAGGCGGAGCCCGCGCTCGCCGGACCCGCCGACCACCAGGCCGCCTGCCTGCGCGCCGCCGAGCTGGCCGCCGACCGGCCGGCTCCCGCCGAGGTCTACCCCGTCCCCGAACTGCCCGCCGCCGCGCCCGGCGCCGCGTCCGGCGACCCGACCGCGGCGCGCGAGGCGCTGCCGACCGTGCTCGCCGTCGACGGGCTGACCAAGACCTTCCCGGTGCTCAAGGGCACCGTCTTCAAGCGCAAGGTCGGCGAGGTCTACGCGGTGGACGGCGTCACGCTGGACCTCCGGCGCGGCGAAACCCTGGGCCTGGTCGGCGAGTCCGGCTCCGGCAAGTCCACCACGCTCTTCGAGATCCTCGGCCTGCGCGCCCCGCAGGGCGGGCGGATCGAGTTCCTCGGCGAGAACACCGCCGCCCTCGACGCCAAGGCCGCGCACCGGCTGCGGGCCCAGCTGCAGATCGTCTTCCAGGACCCGATGGCCAGCCTGGACCCGCGGCTGCCGATCGGCGACATCATCGCCGAGCCGCTCCAGGCCCAGGGCACCGACCGCGCCCACATCGCCCGCCGGATCCCCGAGCTGCTGAGGCAGGTCGGCCTGGAGGCCGGCCACGCCGCCCGCTACCCGCACGAGTTCTCCGGCGGCCAGCGCCAGCGCATCTCCATCGCCCGGGCACTGGCCGTCGAGCCGCAGCTCCTGGTGCTGGACGAGCCGGTCTCCGCGCTCGACGTCTCGATCCAGGCCGGCGTGCTCAACCTGCTGCGCCGGCTGAAGGCCGAACTCGGCCTGGCCTACCTCTTCGTCTCGCACGACCTGTCGGTGATCCGCCACCTGGCCGACCGGGTCAGCGTGATGTACCTGGGCCGCACGGTCGAACACGGCGCCATCGACGCGGTGTTCGACGCCCCGCGCCACCCCTACACCCGCGCACTGCTCTCCGCCGTGCCGATCCCCGACCCGGTCGCCGAGCGCGGCCGCACCCGCCTGCTGCTCCCCGGCGATCCACCCTCCCCCACCAGCCGCCCCGCCGGCTGCGCCTTCCGGAGCCGCTGCCCGGTCTACGCCGCCCTGGCCCCCGAGCGCCGCCCCGCCTGCGAGACCACGGCGCCGCCACTGACCGCCGCCGCCACCGGCGTCGACCACGCCGCGGCCTGCCACTACCCGGAGCTGTGACCTCCCGACCCCCACCACGGCTGACACGCCATCAGCCACCCTCCTGACTCCCCGTCACCCGGACGCCCGCCCCGGCGGGCGCCGCCCCCGCCGCCCGCCTAGCGTGCGGGGGAGTGCCGGGCGGACGTGCGCGGCAGCCGTCCGTGGAGGTCCCCAGGTGGCCGTGTCCGATCAGGAGAGGGCCGCGTCCCAGCCGCCGGACGCCGAGCCGCCGGCCACCGGCCCCCTCGACACCGTCCCACCGCCCTGGGCGGAGCCGGACCGGTTCGCCCGCACCCCCGCCCAACGGGCCACACTGGCCGGCACCCTGACGGTGCTGACGGTGCTGGCGGCGATCCTGCTGGGCAGCCGGGGCCTGCGCGACTTCGACGTCACGCTGCTCCCCTACACGGTGGGCACCGTCTTCCTCGCCTTCGGCCTGGCCCACCGCTGCTCCCTGTGGCTGGGCGACCGCCCGGCCGGCCGGACCGCCCGCTCCTGGCGCGGGCTGCGGGCCGCGGCGGCCGCGGTGCCCCGCCGCGCGCTCGCGCTGATCGGCCTGCGGCAGCCCACCGGCGAGGACGCGCCGCTGCGCCGGGTCGCCCACCAGCTGGTCTTCTGGGGCGCTCTGCTCGCCGCCGTGATCACCATCCCGCTGACCTGGGGCTGGCTCAGCTGCACCGCGGCCGACCCGGCCGGTTCCGGCTACCAGCTGCGGGTGTGGGGCTTTCGGCTCCTCTCCTTCGACGCCGACGGCCCGCTGGGCTGGGTCCTGTTCCGCGGCCTGGACCTGGCGGCGGTGCTGGTCATCGCGGGCGCCGGCCACCTGCTGTGGCGGCGCTCGCGCGGCGGCGAGCCGGGCGGCAGGCCACGGCCGGGCCCCGAGTTCCTGCCGCTGCTCGCGCTGCTGACCATCGCGGTGACCGGCCTGCTGCTGACCTTCTCGGCTCTCGCGCTGCACGGCGGCGGCTACCAGTTCCTGGCCGTGCTGCACCTGGCCGCGGTGGTGCCGACCCTGGTCCTGCTGCCCTTCGGCGCCTTCACCCGCCCGCTGCCGCGCCCGGCCGCCGCGGGCCTGCGGCCGGCCCGGCTCGCGGGCCTGGCCGGGCCCGGGCGACTGAGCGGCGCGACCTTCGCCTGCCGCCGCTGCGGCGAGGCGATCACCCCGGCCGGAGCGGACGCCACCGGGTCCGCCCCCACCGCCCCCGCTGGACCCGCCGAGGCCCGTCGCGTCCTCGCGCGCCTCGGCTTCGACCGGTGGGCCGCGTACTGCGGGCGCTGCCGCCGGCTGCTGTGCGGCGACGCCTACTTCGCCCAGCCGCGGCGGGACGCCAGGTGACCACCACACCCATCGGGGCCGACCGGCGCCGGACGACCGGAGAGGGAGTGTCCGCGTGACCGTGCCGCCCCCCGAGGAGCAGCCCGGCCGGCCCGAGGAGGCCGGCGCCGCCGTCCCCCCGGCCTTCGGCCGCGGCACTCCCGACACCACCCGCCGCGACTGCCTGCGCCTGCTGGCCACCGTCTCGGGCGGCCTCGCGGTCGGCTCCACCGTGGTGGCCGCGGGCGTGCTGCCCCGGCACGGCGACGGCGGCGCGGACCCGCTCAAGGTCGCCGACCAGCTCGGCCCCGGTGAGACGGTGACCTTCGACTACCCCACCGCACACGACCGCGCGATCGGGATCCGGCTGACCAACGGCGCGGTGGTCGGCTACTCGGCGGTCTGCACCCACCAGGCCTGCGGGGTCCTGTGGCGCCCCGACCGCGGCACCGCCGGCGAGCTCTACTGCCCCTGCCACCAGGGCACCTTCGACGTGCGCACCGGTGATGTGACGGGCGGGCCGCCGCCGCGCGGCCTGCCGAAGGTGGTGCTGGTGGAGGACTCGGCCGGCGGCATCTGGGCGATCGGCACCGCCCGCTCCGGCGAGAGCGAGGAGAACGGCCTCTGCCGCCAGCTGCGCGAGAGCGACCCCCAGCTCGCCGACCAGGCCGGCTGCAACGACACGCCCGGCGCCCCCGCCTCCGCCCCCGCCAGCGCCACGGCGGTGGCCAGCACATGACGGACCCTCAGGACGCCAGGCTGCCGGCCGGCTACCACGGCTACCCGCTCGACGGGCGCCCGGACGGCGCCCCTCGACGCGCCGACCGCCCTGCCCCGGGCCGCTCGCCGCGGCTGCGCCCGGCCATCGGCCGCACCGGTCCCCGGGCCCGGCGGTTCGGCCCGCGCCCGGGCCCGGACGGCCGCCCGGCGCCCGGACGCCCGGCCCTGCTCGCGGCGCGCTCGCTGATCGTCCTGGCCGTCGTGGTCGGCCAGTTGTGGGCGTTGACGGTGGCCACCAACGCCTGGATGATCGGCGACACCGACACCGCCTGGTGGACCACGGCCTTCTCGATCGGCTCGTTCCTGGCCGTGCTGCTGGTCTGGTGGCGCGCTCCGCGTGGGGACCGCTGACCTTCGACCGCCTTTCCCGGGAGCCCCGTTGAGCGTTGTCGACGAGCCCTGCGCGACCCGGCGCCGCCCGGACCACCGGCCCGGGGCCGCCATCCGCCACTGGACCCCGCGGGACCCCCGGTTCTGGTCCGCCACCGGCCGCCGGGTGGCGGCCCGCAACCTGGCGGTCTCCGCGCCGGCCCTGCTCCTGGCCACGGCGGTCTGGCAGATCTGGTCGGTGACGGTGGTGGAGCTCGACCGGGCGGGCTTCGCGCTCTCCGGTGCGCAGAAGTTCTGGCTGGCCGCGCTGCCCGGTCTGACCGGCGCCACCCTGCGGGCCGGCTACGCCCTGCTCGGCCCGGCGGTCGGCCGGCGCCGCTGGACGGCGCTCAGCACGGCGGCCCTGATCGGCCCGCTGCTGGGGCTCGGCTTCGCGGTGCGCGACACCGCCACGCCGTACGGGGTGCTGCTGGCCCTGGCCGCCCTGTGCGGGCTGGGCGGCGCGAGCGCCTCCTCCTCGCAGGCCACGCTCGACCCCTTCTACCCGCCGGCGCTCCGGGGCCGGGCCCGCGCCCTCAACGCCGGCCTGGGCGACCTCGGCATCCCCCTGGCGCAGGTGCTCACGCCGATCGTGATCACCACCGGGTTCCTCGGCGCACCGGCCGGGCGAGGGCAGAGCGCGCGCGGCGGGGGCGAGCTCTGGCCGCAGAACGCCGCCCTCCTGTGGATCCCGGCGTCGGCGCTGCTGGCGGTCCTGGCCTGGTTCCTGATGAACGACCTGCGGGTGCCCGGCGCGCCGTACCGGGCCGCCCTGCGCAACCGGCACACCTGGCTGCTGGCGCTGCTTCAACTCGGCACCCTCGGTTCCTTCCTCGGCTTCGCCGCCGCCCTGCCGAACCTGCTCGACCGCACCTTCACCGCGGCCGACCCCAGCTGCTCGGCGACCGGGTTCGTCTGGGTCGGCCCGCTCGTCGGCGTGCTCGCCCGTCCGCTCGGTGGCCGGCTGGGCGCCCGGGTGAGCGACGCCTGGTGCACCACGATCTGCTTCGCCGGGCTGGCGCTCGCCGTCATCGTGGCGGTCAGGGCGCTGCCCTCGGCCGGCGACCCGGGCAACTTCCGGCTCAGCTGCGCCGCCTTCCTGCTGGTTTTCCTCTTCGCCGGTCTCGGCACCGGCTCCGGTCTGCGCCAGCTGCCGCGGGTGCTGCTCGGCCCGCACCGGGCGGCGCCCCAGGACCCGGCCGGGCGCCGGACGGCCGAGAGCGAGGTCTCGGCCGCCGCCGGCGTCGGTACCGCTCTCGCGGCCTGGGGCGCCTTCTTCGTCCCGGCGATGTTCGCTCTCGCCCCGGCCACCGACGCGCTCTACGTCTTCGTCGCCTTCTACGCGTTCTGCCTGGCGGTCTGCTGGTGGTGCTACGCCCGGGACGGAGCCCCGGCCCCGAGCTGAGCACGCCCGTGCACGCGACCTCAACAGTGCGCGACGAGCCGGTGACGATTCGGCTATTCCGACCGGGCCGTGTAATGTTCTCGACGTCAGCACGCGCCGCTAGCTCAGTTGGTTAGAGCAGCTGACTCTTAATCAGCGGGTCCGGGGTTCGAGTCCCTGGCGGCGCACCGACGGTCGAAGGCCCCTCGCGAGAGCGAGGGGCCTTCGGCGTTTCCCGGGCGGATTCCCCCGCCCGCACCGACGGCCCGCGTTTCCCGGCCGCGCCCGGCGGGGAGGTACGCGGGGCCGGACGGCGGTGCCGCTGCGTGAGCGGGCGGCTACCGCACCCGCCCGTGCCGCCCACCCCTTGGGAACTTCTGAATCGAGGCCATGGATGGCTGTGAAGGTGCTGCTCATCACCGGGGACGCCGCGGAGTCGCTGGAGGTGCTCTACCCGTACCAGCGGCTGCGCGAGGAGGGGTACCAGGTGGACATCGCCGCCCCGAGCCGGAAGAAGCTGCGCTTCGTGGTGCACGACTTCGAGGACGGCTTCGACACCTACACCGAGAAGCCGGGCTACACCTGGCCCGCCGACCTGGCCTTCGGCGAGGTCGACCCGGCCCAGTACGTGGCACTGGTGATCCCCGGCGGCCGGGCGCCCGAGTACCTGCGCAACGACCCCGAGGTGCAGCGGATCACCCGCCACTTCTTCGAGGCCGAGAAGCCGGTGGCGCAGATCTGCCACGGCCCGCAGATCACGGCGGCGGCCGGCGTGCTGGGCGGGCGGACCACCGCCGCCTATCCGGCCCTCGAACCGGACGTGCGGGCGGCCGGCGCGCACTACCGGGACGGCGAGGCCGTGGTGGACGGCGTGCTGGTCTCGGCGCGCGCCTGGCCGGACCACCCGGGCTGGCTGCGCGCGTTCATCGAGATCCTGCGGACCAAGGCCCCGGCCTCCTGACCCGCCCGGGGGGGTGCGCCGGCCCGCGGCGCACCCCCGCGGACCCGCTCAGTAGGACTGCAGCTCGATCAACCGGCCCTCGGGGTCGCGCAGATGGGCCGAGCGCAGGGTCGGCCCCCACTCGGGGCGGTCGGTGGCCGGTGTCACCAGGGTGCCGCCGTTCTCCAGGCAGAAGGCGAGCGCCGCGTCGACGTCCGCGACCCGGGAGACCAGCATCGCGGCGTCCTGCGCGTCCTGCGCGGGCGGCGCGGGCGGCGGCAGCTCGCCGGTCCCGATCGCGTCGGCCAGCGCGGCGCGGTCGTAGAGCACCAGGACGGCCTGGTCGGCCACGTCCCAGTTGGCGTACGGGCCGCACTCGTCCCCCTTCTGCCGCACCGCGCCCAGCAGCTCGGGCAGGACGGCGTCATAGAAGCGGAAGCACGCGGCGAAGCGAGTGACCAGCAGGCGTGGGTAGAGCGCGTCCAACGGGCCCTCCGGGCGGCGGGAGCGGATATTAGTGGGTGACTACCCATCATTGGTGTTCACCCTACAATCCCTGGCATGGATGCCACACCCCCGAGCCTGCTCGACCTCACCGGCTACCTGCTCGCACAGACCGGGCGACGGGCCAGGGGGCGGCTGGCGGCCCGGCTCGCCGAGCGGGACCTGCGCCTGTGGCACCTGTCCGTGCTGGCCGCGCTCGCCGACTTCGGCCCGCACGCCCAGCGCGAGCTGGCCGAACGCCTGGGCATCGACGCGAGCGACCTGGTGCGCCTGCTGGACGAGCTGAGCCGGGCCGGCCTGGTCGAGCGCACCCGCGCGGCCGCCGACCGCCGCCGCATGCAGGTCACGCTCGCCCCGGCCGGCCGCGTCACCCTCGACGAGCTGCGCACCGAGGCGGCGGCCGTGCAGAGCGAGGTGCTGGCCCCGCTGTCCGCCGCCGAGCAGGAGCAGCTGCACGGGCTGCTGCTGCGGGTGTTCCTGGCGAGCGGCGCTCCATGACGAGAGCACTGCTCTCACCCGATTTCGGCATAGGCCCGCTGGTCAGGTAATGTTCTCCGCGTTGAAACAGGCGCCGCTAGCTCAGTTGGTTAGAGCAGCTGACTCTTAATCAGCGGGTCCGGGGTTCGAGTCCCTGGCGGCGCACAACACGACGGGCCGCTCTCCTACGGGAGAGCGGCCCGTCGCCTTTCCCAACCACGGGTAGGCAGCGCCTGCGAGCCACCGCCGGTGAGGCACCGTCTGTGAGCCGTTCCCAGCTGCCGATCCGTTCTCTCCGGTAAGAGGGTCCGCCAGTAGGGGGCCGCCCCCGGTGGCGGTGGCGGGGAAGCATCGTCGCAAGATGGACGAGCAGGCGGTGACAGCTCGCGGGGGCTGGAGCTACCCGGCCGCACCGGCCGACCTGTTGCCCCCACCCAGACGGGAGAACCACGCGCAGTGAGCGTTCTGCAGCAGCCCACCGCACCGCCGACGCCACCCGAGCCCGCCGCCCCGGTGGCGCGGCGCGACGGCTGGAGACGCTGGACCTCCTCCCCCGTCACGCTCTCCACGGCGACCGCACTGGTGCTGGGCCTGCTCTGGGCGTGCTTCATGGCCGGGGTCACCGCCGACCTCTCGGCGCAGTTCGCCTGGGCCGACTTCGTGGCCAAGCACCCGGACTCGGCGTACAACTTCTCCTGGTACGGCGGCATGCACCCCGCCTCGTACAGCGTGCTCGCCCCCGACCTGATGGCCCTGTTCGGGGTGCGCACCACCGCCGTCGCGGCGGCCGTGCTCTCGACCGCGCTGCTCGCCGTGCTGCTGGAGCGCTCCCGCGTGCGCCGGCCGCTGCCCGCCGCGCTCTGGGGGGCCTTCGCGCTGACCTGCGACATCGCCGCCGGACGGGTCACCTTCGCGCTGGGCCTGATGTTCGGCCTGGCCGCGGTGGTGGTGGCCGGTCAGCAGCGCGCGGCGAGCTGGTGGCGGGTCGCCGCGGTCGCCCTGTGCGCGCTGCTGGCCACCGCGTCCAGCCCGGTGGCCGGCCTCTTCGTCGACGTGGCCGCGGCCGCGCTGCTGCTCACCAAGCGGTACCGGACCGGCTGGGCGATGGCCGTGCCGCCGCCGGTGGTGGTGCTGGGCTGCGCCGCGCTCTTCCCGTTCTTCGGGGTCGACCCGATCTCCTCCTCCACCGCGATCTTCTCGGCGGGCACCGCGCTGGTGGTGGCGCTGCTGGTCCCCAAGGACTGGCGCGCGGTGCGCTTCGGCGCCCTGGTGTACGCGGTGGGCTCCGGGCTGACGCTGGCCTTCGCGACGCCGATCGGCATGAACGTGCAGCGGCTGGCGCTGATCTTCGGCGGCGTGGTGCTGCTGGCCCTGCTCGGCGCCGAACAGTGGCGCCCGATCCGGTCCTGGCGGCGGCTCACCGCCCTGGTCGCCGGGTTCGGCATGGCGGCCTACTGGACGATCACCGCGAACATCATCGGCATCCCGACCCCCTCGCCCACCCACCAGGCGGACGCGCTCGTCGCCGAGCTGCGTCAGCTGAACGCCGGGCAGACCCGCCTGGAAGCGGTCCCGATGCTCAACCACTACGAGTCCTGGCGGCTGGCCGACGTCACCCAGCTGGCCCGCGGCTGGAACCGTCAGGCCGACGTCCAGCGCAACCCGCTCTTCTACGACAAGACGCTCACCGCGGCGAGCTATCACGACTGGTTGCAGCGCTGGGCGGTGGGCTACGTCGCGCTGCCCTCCGGCCCCACCGACATCGCCGGGGACGCCGAGGCCGCGCTGGTGCGCGGCGGCCTCGGCTACCTGCAGGAGGTCTGGCACGACGAGCACTGGCAGCTCTTCCGGTTCACCGACGCCCGGCCGCTGGCCGACGGGCCGACCACCGTGCTGCGGGCGGACCCGGAGAAGATCCAGCTCACCGTCGGCGCCGCGGGACCGGTTCAGCTGCGGATCCCCTACTCGCCCTGGCTCACCGTGCACGGCCCGGGCGGCGCCTGCCTGAGCCAGGACGGCGACTGGACCAAGCTGACCGTGACCACCCCGGGCGAGTACCGGATCGACGCCCGTTACCGGCTGCCCCGGGGCAGCGCCTGCTGACGGCGGCGGCCGGGGCGCCGGCCCGGGAACCGTCCACGGGCGCTGCGCGGTCCCATCCGCCGAGCACTCCCGCGCACCCGCCGGAGCGGTGAGGTACCGTCGCCAGAGTGCCCGGGGCCAGTCGGGTCAGGATCGAAAGCGAGCAGCGTGGCAGCCGGAGCGAAGGGGTGGACGGAGCGGTCGATGGGCCGGCTCTGGCGTCCCGAGCGGCGCTGGCACCCGTGGCTGGTGGACTCGCTCCTGGTGATCCCCGCCTCGCTCGACGCCCTGCTCAACGTGCCGTCCACCCACGACTGGCACTTCGCGGTCTCGCTGCTGGCGGCCGCCGCCCTGGTGCTGCGCCGCCCCTTCCCGCGCACCGTGCTGCTGCTCACCCTCCCCGGCCTGTACGCGGGCAACGCGCTGGTCGCCGCCGTGGTCGCCGCGTACACCGTGGCGCGCACCGAGCGCGCCCGCTGGCAGCGCTCGCTCGCGGCGCTGCTGGTGGTGCTGGGCAGCTTCCTGCCCTGGCCGATCAGCGCCTTCAAGGCCGAGAGCCTGAGCAGCATCACCCAGCAGCTGATCTTCGCGACCATGCTGGGCGTCGGCCCGGTGGCGCTCGGACTGCTCGCCCAGACCAAGCGGGACCTCTCCGAGCGGGTCGCCGAACTCGCCGAACTGCGCGACCACGAGCGGGCGCTCTACGCCAAGACCGTGATCGCCGAGGAGCGGGCCCGGATCGCCCGTGAGATGCACGACGTGGTCTCGCACCAGGCCGGGCTGATCGCGGTGCAGGCCGGCGCCCTCCAGGTGACCACCAAGGACCCGGTGACCCGGGAGACCGCCGCCACCCTGCGCGGCCTGGCGGTGGCCACCCTGGAGGAGCTGCGCTCGATGATCCTGGTGCTGCGCGCGGCGGGGGCCGGGCCCACCGAGCTGGTGCCGCAGCCCCGGCTGGCCGATCTGCCCCGCCTGGTGGCCGCCGCCGAGGTGGCCGCCACCCTGAGCCTGGACGGCTGCCCGGAGCGGCCGCTGCCCGAGCCGGTGGAGCGCGCGGCGTACCGCACGGTGCAGGAGGCGCTGACCAACGTGCGCAAGCACGCGCCCGGCGCCGAGACCGAGGTGCTGGTCCGGATCACCCCCGAGGCGCTGCACGTCAGCGTGCGCAACGAGGCGCCGGCCGGGCCGTGCCCGGACTCCGGCCTGCCCGGCGGGCGGCACGGCCTGATCGGGCTGCGCGAGCGGGCCACGTTGCTGGGCGGCACCATCGAGGCGGCGCCCGAGTGCGGCGGCGGCTTCGCGGTCCGGCTCTGGCTGCCGCTGCCCGACCTGGCCACGGACCTGACGGAGCATCGGGCCGCCTGACCGGTCGCGCGGACCGAGGGTGCGATTCACCCGCAACCGTCTGTTCTCCTGTCACTTTCCTCAAAAGGGACAAAAGTCCCTACCGTTCACCAGGCGGAGCCAGGCAGGCTTTCACGGTCCCCTGCCCAGGCTGAGAGGAATGGCCTCGTGCCGCGACCCGCTACCCGTTCCCTGCCGCGCCGTCTGCTGCACTCGGGGCATCCGCGCCGCCGCGGCTGGCACCGGCTGGTGCCGACCTGGCGGTTCAGCCTCTTCTCCACCCTGGCCGTGCTGCTGCTCGGCGCCGGCTTCTTCGCGCTCGGCGTGGTGCTGGTCAAGGTTCCGGACGCGCACGCCGCCGCCACCGCGCAGCGCAACACCTGGCTCTACCGGGACGGCACGGTGCTCGCGCAGACCGGCCAGACCAACCGGCAGAGCGTGCCGCTGGACCAGATATCCGCCGAGGCCCAGCACGCGGTGCTGGCCGCCGAGGACCGCGGCTTCTACCGCGAGGGCGCCGTCAACCCGGCCGCGCTGCTGCGGGCCGGCTGGAACACCGCCACCGGCAAGGGCGCCCAGGGCGGTTCGACGATCACCCAGCAGTACGTCAAGAACGCCTACCTGACGCAGGAGCAGACGGTCAGCCGGAAGGTCAAGGAGATCTTCATCGCGATCAAGGTGGACGCGACGCTCGACAAGCAGGAGATCCTGGCGAACTACCTGAACACCACCTACTACGGGCGCGGCGCCTACGGCATCCAGGCCGCGGCGCAGGCCTACTTCGGCGTGGACGCGAGCAAGCTGGACGCCGCGCAGGGCGCTTACCTGGCGACGCTGCTCAACGCGCCCTCGGTCTACGACGTCTCGACCGCCACCGAGGCGGGCAAGCGCGCGGCCACCGCCCGCTGGAACTACGTGCTGGACGGCATGGTCCAGGAGGGCTGGCTGTCCGCCGCCGACCGGCCCGCGACCACCTTCCCGCAGGTCCGCGCACCGCAGCCGGCCCTCGGCCTGTCCGGCCAGGCCGGCTACCTGGTGGACGCCGCCAAGGACTACCTGGTCTCGCACAAGCTGGTGGACGAGGCGGCGCTCGCCAAGGGCGGCTACCGGATCACCCTGAGCATCGACCCGGCCCGCCAGGCGGACCTGCAGACCGCCGTGCAGCGGCAGTTGACCGACAAGCTGGATGCGGCCAAGCGCCCGGGCGACGGCGACATCCAGGCCGGCGCGGTCTCGGTGGACCCGAAGACCGGTGCGGTGCTGGCCATGTACGGCGGCGCCGACTACACCCAGCACTTCATCAACAACGCCACCCGCCGCGACTACCAGGCCGGTTCGACCTTCAAGCCGATCGCACTGGCCGCCGCACTGGAGAACGGCGCTAAGACCCAGGACGGGCGGACCGTCACCCCCGACACCGTCTACGACGGCGCCAACCGCCGCCCGGTGCGCGGCGGCAGCGCCAAGCCGCCGTACGCGCCGCCGAACGAGGGCGAGGCCGAGTACGGCCAGATCACGCTGCGCCAGGCCACCGACTGGTCGGTCAACACCGCCTTCGCCCAACTCGCCCAGGACACCGGCCTGGAGAAGGTCAAGCAGAGCGCGATCGCGCTCGGCCTGCCCGCCGACACCAATGAGCTGAACGTCGTGCCCTCGCTGCCGCTGGGCGTCTCGATGCCGAGCGTGCTGGACATGGCCGGGGTCTACGCGACGCTGGACAACGACGGGCAGCAGCAGGCCCCGTACCTGGTCCAGTCGCTCCAGCTGGACGGCGCCGACGTTCCGCTGCCGCCGCGGCAGAGCAGCCGGGCGGTGAGCGAGCAGACCGCGCGGCAGGTCACCGACATGCTGCGGGGCGTGGTGGCCGACCAGGGCGGCACCGGCTGGCGGGCCAAGGAGCTGGGCCGTCCGGCGGCCGGCAAGACCGGGACCACCGACGGCAACCGCTCGGCCTGGTTCGTCGGCTACACGCCCGAGGTGGTGACCTCGGTGGCGATGTTCGGCGAGCAGGCCGGCACCGGCAAGCAGGTCACGCTTTCCGGCACGGCCGGCGGCGGGCGGGTCAACGGTGGCGGCTACCCGGCACAGATCTGGACCGCCTACATGAAGTCCGCGCTTCAGGGCACGCCGGTGGGCCGGTTCACCCCGCCGGGCGCGATCGCGCCGGACGAGGCCGCCGCCGATCCCTCGCCCACCCCCTCGCTGCGCCCGGGCAGGCCGGGCCCCTCGCCGTCCGCCACCCCGCAGCGCCCCGACACCTCGCCCGACAGCCGCTCGCAGGCCCCCTCGCCCACCCCCGAGGTGCCGAGCGAGCCGCCCACCAGGACGCCGCCGGTCCGGCCCGAGGAGCCCTCGACGCCGTCCACCCCGGTGGCGCCGCCCACCTCGCCGAGCCGGCCGTCGCGGCCCCCGGTCACCCCCGACCCGTCCCGCCCGTCGTCGAATCCGCCGACGACGCCCGTCCAGCCCTCCGGGACGGGCAGCAGCCTGACGGCCGTCGGCGAGGCGGCCTGACAGCGGGCGGTCCCGGGCCGCCCGGGCCACCCCACCCCGGGCCACCGGCACATATGTTCGGGTTGCTGGCAGAATGTTCCGATGCACTCCACCCCGGCCCCCGCGCAGCACTCCCGCCGGGCCATCGGCCTCACCCTGGCGCTGATCTCCGCCGTCTCCTTCGGCGGCTCCGGCACCGCGGCCAAACCGCTGATCGAGGCGGGCCTGTCCCCGCTCCAGGTGGTCTGGCTGCGGGCCACCGGCGCCGCCCTGGTGCTGCTGCCGGTGGCCTGGCGCCACCGCGCGGTGCTGCGCGAGCGCCCGGCGCTGGTGCTCGGGTTCGGGCTGCTCGGCGTTGCCGGGGTGCAGGCCTGCTACTTCGCGGCGATATCCCGGATACCCGTCGGCGTCGCGCTGCTGATCGAGTACCTCGGGCCGCCGCTGCTGCTCGGCTACGTCCGCTTCGTCCAGCGCCGCCCGGTCAGCCGGGGCGCGGCGATCGGCGCCGCGGTCGCGGTCACCGGGCTGGCCTGCGTGGTGGAGGTCTGGCAGGGGCTGAGCTTCGATGCCGTCGGCGTGCTCTTCGCGCTCGGCGCGGCCTGCTGCCAGGTCGGCTACTTCGTGCTCGCCGACGCCGGCGGCCGGGGCGAGAAGCCCGCCGACCCGCTGGGGATGGCCGCGTTCGGGCTGCTGATCGGCGCCCTCGTGCTCACCGTGGTCGCCCGCCCCTGGCAGGGCCACTGGAGCAGGCTCGGCGGCCACGTCACCATGGCCGGTCACCAGATCCCCGCGCTGCTGCCCGCGGCCTGGATGATCCTCGTCGCCACCGTCCTGGCCTACCTGACCGGCGTGGTCTCGGTGCGCCACCTCTCCCCGCCGGTGGCGGGGGTGGTGGCCAACATCGAGGCGGTGGTCGCCACCGTGACCGCCTGGTTCCTGCTGGACGAGCACCTCGGCACCCTGCAGTTGTTCGGCGGCCTGCTGGTGCTGCTCGGTGCCTTCGCCGCCCAGGTCGGCGGAGCGGGCGGCGCGGAGCCCGACCAGGTGGCCCTCGACCCGCCGGTGCCGAGCGTGTCCCACGAACGTGTGAAACCCCTCCCGAGCGGCGGCCGTCCGGAGTAGCGTCGGCACCGTGAGTCACCAGATCTGCCCGCGGTGCGGCGGTACTGGCGTCACCGAGAAGATCCGACACACCGTCGAGACCGCGCCCGACGGCACGCGGCAGCCCAAGCAGGAGAACTACCTGTCCCCCTGTGCCCACTGCGGCGGGAAGGGACACGTGAACTGAGATGCGGCTCCTCTTCCAGTGCACCGAGTGCGGGGTCCACTACCTCCCGCCCGAGGGCCTCGCCTACGCCGACGGCAGCCCGGCCAGTCCGCTGTGGTGCACCGAGCACCAGGCCGCGATGCGCGAACTGGGCCTCACCGAGCCCCCCGCGGCCGCGGCCCTGGCCCTGCTCGGCGCCCGCCAGCGCGCGGCGGCCCCGCCCACCGAGGAGCGGCCGGGCCGGCCGGACATCCGCCCCACTCGCACCCGCCGCGGCGCCACGGCGCCCGGCGGTGGGCGGTCCCGGCTGCACTGACCCGGTCCCGGTCGCGGCCGCACTGGTCGCGGCTGAACTGCTGCGTGCGCGGGCCCGGCGCGCCGTCAGCCGCCGGCCGGCCCGCCGGTCGCGGCGTCGCTGGCGATCGCCTCATGGTGGCGGATCACCTCGGCGATGATGAAGGTGAGGAACTTCTCCGCGAAGACCGGGTCGAGCCGCGCACCGGCCGCCAGCTCCCGCAGGCGCCGGATCTGGTTCCGCTCGCGGGCCGGATCGGCGGCGGGCAGCTTGTGGGCGGCCTTGAGCGTGCCGACCCGCTGGGTGGCCTTGAACCGCTCGGCGAGCATGTGGACAACCGCGGCGTCGATGTTGTCGATGCTCTGGCGCAGGTCGGCCAGTTCCTCGCGGACGGCGTCGTCGACGTCCGCCATCGCGGCGGTGGATTCGGTCGCGGGCTGCTCGGTCATCGCGTCTGCTCCGGTTCGGGCGCCGGGCCACGGGGCCGGGCGCGAAAGGGGCCGGTGGCCTGGGGACTGCCCGGCGCGCGGGCCGGGCAAATCTAACAGGCACCCCGGCCCGGACTCTCCCCAATTGCCCGGATCGCCCACCATCCGGACAACCTCCGGGCGTCCCGGTGCCCCGACCCGGTCACCCGACCCGGCGACCGGCCCGGCAGACGTCACGGCCCAGACCGGCGCCGAGCGGCCACGCTCGATCACCTTCCAGTTGCGGACAGTGACGCCGGGCCGGATTCTGACGCAGAGACAGCTCCCCCGCTGAAAGGCCCCGCCCCATGCCCCTGCGCGACTCCTACCCCGACGGCGCCCCCTGCTGGACCGACCTGACCTGTGCCGACCCCCTGGACGCCGAGGACTTCTACGGCCCCATCCTGGGCTGGGAGTTCGAACAGCTCGGGGCCGAGTACAACGGCTACACCATGTGCCTGCTCGACGGCCGGCCCGCCGCCGGACTGCTGCCACCGCCGGCCGGCGCCGAGCAACTGCCCTGGTCCTGGAACCTCTATCTGGCCACCGGTGAACTGGACACGGTCTACGACCGGGTGAGCCGGGCGGGTGGCACCGCGGTCTTCGGCCCGCACCAGGTGCCGGGCGCGGGCCGGCTGGCGTTCGGCTACGACCCGACGGGGGCCGCCTTCGGGCTCTGGCAGCCGGGCGGCCACCCGGGCGCTGCGGTCTACGGGGAGCCGGGCGCGATGTGCTGGCACGACCTCACCACCCCCGAGGCCGACCCGGCGGACGCCTTCTACGCCGAGCTCTTCCCCTACCAGCAGAAGCAGGTCGGCGACGGGCGCGCGTTCGACTACACCGCCTGGAGCGTGCCCGGCTCCGACGGCCTGCCGGTCTGCGGCCGCTACCGGGCGGCGGTGCCGCAGCCGTACTGGTCGGTGTACTTCGCGGTGCCCGAGGCGGACCACGTGGCCGACCAGGTGCTCGGCCTGGGCGGCCAGGTGCTGCGCGAGCCGTTCGACTCTCCGTACGGACGGATGGTGCCGTGCACCGATCCCGGCGGTGCCCGGGTGACCTTCTGTCAGTTGCCCTGACCAGTAGTCTGGGACCGGCGTGACCGGATCTGTCATACCGACGTCTCTTTCCAGAGCATCAGAGCAGCAGGAGGTACCGATCGTGGCAACTGTTCGCACCGCTCGCACCGCATGGCAGGGGAACCTTCTCAACGGCAGCGGCGAGGTGACCTTCGCCTCCTCCGGAATCGGGCAGTTCCCGGTCTCCTGGCCGGCCCGTTCCGAGGAGCCGAACGGCAAGACCAGCCCTGAGGAGCTCATCGCGGGCGCCCACTCGGCCTGCTTCTCGATGGCGCTCTCGCACGGCCTGGCCGGCGCCGGCACCCCGCCCACCAAGCTCGACGTGCAGGCCGAGGTCACCTTCCAGCCGGGCACCGGCATCACCGGGATCCACCTGACCGTGGTCGGCGAGGTACCGGGTCTGGACGAGGCCGGCTTCGTCAAGGCCGCCGAGGATGCCAAGGCCAACTGCCCGGTGAGCAAGGCGCTGGCGGGCACCACCATCACGCTCAGCGCGAAGCTGGCCTGAGCCTCCCGGCCCGGCAGGGGCGCGAACTGCCCCGCGCACGCCCCCGGCGGACACCGCATGGTGTCCGCCGGGGGCGTGTCCATCCCCGGCCGTGCTTCCACCGGAAGCGGTGATTCACCCTGACGGCTGTGGCCTCGGCTTCCCCTGGCGGCCTATGATCGAGCACAGTGCTCTGCTCTTGACAACCGTCCGGCCCTGCCGGTCGGGGCATCGGCCCATGCGACTGACGCGACGTCAATCAGCAGCGCCCCTGAAGAGCGTGAGCAAGCGAGCGTCAGCGGCGGACGGGAGCGAGCAGTGCGAGGCCGGAACGAGGGGGCCGACGCACACCGCAACGGCGTGCGTCCCAACACTCTGCTCCCCATCACCGATCCGCCGCCAACCAGGCTGCCCTCCCCCGTCAGTTGCCCCCACTGCGCCGCCCCCCTGCCCGCCGCCGCGCTGCCACCCGTACCGCCGCCCGCCGGGCCACCCGCCGTCGCCGATGCCGGGCAGGGCGAGCCCCTGGCGGCCGACACCGACGAGCTGTTGGCCGCGCTGCGGGCCAGCGAGTCCCGGTTCCGGGCGGCCTTCGCCGACGCGGGCATCGGCATGCTGCTGATCGACACCGACGACCTGGTGATCGAGGCCAACCCCGCCTTCGCCGCGATGCTCGGCCGCGAGGTCGGCGAGCTGGTCCGGATGCACCTGCACGAGATCATCGAGCCCGAGGACACCCCGCGCCGGCTCTACCTGGAGCTGGTGAACGGCAAGCGCGACCGACTGCGGGTGGAGAAGCAGCTCAAGCACCGCGAGGGGCGCGAGGTCTGGAGCAACGTCACCATCTCGCTGGTCCGCGACGCCCAGGGCCGCCCCTTCTACACGTTCGCGATGTTCGAGGACATCACCGAGCGGCGCCGGCTCGGCGACCGGCTCGCCTACCAGGCACTGCACGATCCGCTGACCCGGCTGCCCAACCGCACCTTCTTCTTCGACCGGCTCAACGCCGCCTGCCTGCCCGACCCGCAGCGCCCCGGCGACGGCGGCGGCCGCCGGGTCGGCGTCTGCTACGTGGACCTGGACGGCTTCGCGGCGATCAACGACACCCTCGGCCACCACATCGGCGACCAGCTGCTGAGCGCCGTCGCGGCCCGGCTGGAGCGGCGCTTCGTCACCGGCGAGGGGCTGCTGGTGGCGCGCCTGGGCGGCGACGAGTTCGCCGTGCTGGTCGCCGACAGCGAGGGCAGCGAGCAGCTGACCAACCTCGCCGCCCAACTGCTCACCCTGCTGGAGCGGCCCTTCGAGGTGGCCGGGCACCGGCTCGCGGTCACCGCCAGCGTCGGGGTGGTGGAGCGCCCGGTGCAGGGCACCAGCCCGACCGACCTGGTGAAGGACGCCGACGCCACGCTCTACTGGTCCAAGTCCGACGGCCGGGCCCGCTGGACCCTCTACGACCGCGACCGCGGCGCCCACCAGCTGACCCGCCGGCTGCTCACCACCGCGCTGCGCCCGGCGCTGGAGCGCGGCGAGTTCACCGTCGAGTACCAGCCGCTGGTGGGTCTGGCGGACGGCACCGTGCACGGCGCCGAGGCGCTGGTGCGCTGGCGCCACCCCCGGTTCGGCACCCTGTCACCGGACCGGTTCATCCCGCTCGCCGAGGAGTCGGGGGCGATCGTGCCGCTCGGCAAGTGGGTGCTGGAGGAGTCCTGCCGGCAGGCGCGCGGCTGGCTGGCGGAGTTCCCCGACACCGAGGCCTTCGTCAGCGTCAACCTGGCGGCCCGTCAGGTCTGGGACTCCGACGTGGTGGCGGACGTCGCCCAGGTACTGGAGCGCACCGGACTGCCCGCCCGGCTGCTCCAGCTGGAGCTGACCGAGAGCGCCGTGCTCGGCCCCAGCGGCCGGCCGTTGCAGGCCCTGCAGGCGCTGGCCGACATGGGCGTGCGGATCGCCATCGACGACTTCGGCACCGGCTACTCCAACCTCGCCTACCTCTCCCGCCTGCCGGTGCACGCGCTGAAGCTGGACGGCACCTTCATCGAGGGCTTCCGCGACCCGGCCCCGGTCGGCCGGCCCGACCTGCGCTCGCGCCGCAGCGAGGCGGACGAGCAGATCGTGGGCGCGATGGTACGCCTGGCCCACGACCTGGGCCTGACCGTGACGGCCGAGGGGATCGAGAACGCGGCCCAGGCCGAGCGGCTGCGGCTGACCGGCTGCGACACCGCGCAGGGCTGGTACTTCGCCCGGCCCGGCGAGGCCTCGCTGGTCGCCGGGATGCTGCGCGAGGGGCGGATCAAGCTGCCCGGCTCCGACCACCCCGCGCTGCGGCCCTAGGCGTACTGACCACGGAGGTTGGTGAGTACGCCTAGGGCCTGTCGTCAGCGTCCTGATCGGCTGCCAGGCCGTACGCCTGCGCGATCAACTCGTAGGAGAGCAGCCGCGCCTGGTGGCCGTGCACGTGCGAGGTGACCATCAGCTCGTCGGCGCCGGTGCGCTTGCGCAGCTCCTCCAGCCCCTCGGCGACCTCCTGCGGGGAGCCCAGCACCACGTTGCCGAGCCAGTTCTCCAGGAAGTCGGCCTCGGCCGGGCTGTAGGGGTAGGCGGCGGCCTCCTCCGGGGTGGGGATCTTCCCGGGCATGCCCCGGCGCAGCCGCAGCATGCCGAGCCCGGCCGAGGCGGCCAGCCGGCGCGCGGCCTGCCGTCCGCCCTCGGGCACGGCCACCGCACTGACGCCGATCAGCGCGTACGGTTCGGCCAGCACCTCGGAGGGCTGGAAGCTGCTGCGGTACAACTCCAGCGCGGGCACCGTGTTCTCCGCGCTGAAGTGGTGCGCGAAGGCGAACGGCAGACCGAGCCGCCCGGCCAGCTGGGCACTGAAGCCGGAGGAGCCGAGCAGCCACAGCGGCGGGCGCTCGGGACCGTTCGGCACCGCGCTGAGCCGGGCGTAGGGGTGCCCGGCGGGGAAGTCGCCGTCCAGGAAGTGGGTCAGCTCGGACAGCCGGCGCGGGAAGTCGTCCGGGTCCTCGTGCTCGCCCCGGCGCAGCGCCCGGGCGGTGGCTGGGTCGGTGCCGGGCGCCCGGCCGAGCCCCAGGTCGATCCGGCCCGGGTGCAGCGCCTCCAGCAGGCCGAACTGCTCGGCGATGGCGAGCGGCGCGTGGTTGGGCAGCATCACCCCGCCGGAGCCGAGCCGCAGCGTGCTGGTGTGCGCGCCGAGGTGGGCGATCAGCACGGCGGGCGTGGAGCTGGCCACCCCCGGCATGCCGTGGTGCTCGGCCACCCAGAAGCGGTGGTAGCCCCAGCGCTCGGCGCCGCGGGCCAGCTCGGTGGTGGCGGTCAGCGCCTGGGCCGCGGTGTAGCCGGCACCCACGGGGGCGAGGTCGAGGATGGAGAGCGGGGCGGGGGCGGTGCCGCGCGCGACCCCCCGGATGTCCTGCCTGGTCTGCCGCTGGTCCTCGCCGGTCATGGGTCAACCTTCCGCTTCGCACTGCCGTTCCGCTGCGGGACAACAGCGCGCCGGCCGCGCCTGTTCCCCGCCTCGGCCGTTGTGGTGTTCGAGACATCGGTACAGGCCCTACGGTGGGGTGATGCCTGACAGCCGCCGCGTCGCGACCACCCCGGCGCCCGCCCGCGCCCCGCAACCCCTCACCACCGTCCAGTCGGTCGGCCTGCTGCTGACCCTGGTGCTGGGCTCGCTGAGCGCGCTGGCGCCGCTCTCGATGGACATGTACCTCCCGTCGCTGCCCGGCATCACCACCGGCCTGCACACCTCGGACGCCATGGTCCAGCTGACCCTGACGGCCTGCCTGGTGGGTCTGGCGCTCGGCCAGTTGGTGGCGGGGCCGCTCAGTGACGCGCTCGGCCGGCGCCGTCCGCTGCTGGTGGGCATGACGCTGTACGTGATCTCCACCGCCTGCTGCGCGCTGGCGGTGGACGTCCGGGTGCTGATCGCCTGCCGGGTGCTGCAGGGCCTGTCCGGCGCGGCCGGGATCGTGATCTCGCGGGCCGTGGTGCGCGACCTGTTCGACGGTCTGGCCGCCGCCCGGTTCGCCTCCTCGCTGATGCTGATCTCCGGCTCGGCGCCGCTGGTGGCACCGGTGCTCGGCGGGCAGCTGCTGCGCGTCACCTCCTGGCGCGGGGTGTTCGGGGCGCTCACGGTGCTCGGCCTGGTGATCCTGGTCACCTCAGCACTGCTGGTGCGCGAGACGCTGCCGCCCGAGCGGCGCCGCACCGGCGGGCTGCGCGACACCCTGCGGACCATGCGCGCCCTGCTGGCCGACCGGCTGTTCAGCGCCTACCTGCTGACGGTGTCCTTCGGCTTCGGCGCGCTGTTCGCCTTCATAGCCGGCTCGCCGTACGTGGTGCAGGAGGTCTACCACGGCTCGGCGCAGCGCTACAGCCTGGTCTTCGCACTGGTCGAGGCCGGGCTGGTGGGCCTGTCCCAGCTGACCGGCCGTCGGCTGCTGGGCCGGTTTCCCTCGCACCTGATCCAGCTGGCCGGGGTCCTGCTGCTCGCGCTCTCCGGGGTGGCGCTGGTGCTGATGGCGGCCGGGCACCACGGCGGGCTGCCCGGGATCACCGTGGGACTCTTCCTGATGGCGGCCGGGCTCGGCACCGTCAGCACGCCGAGTTCGGCGCTGGCCCTGCAGCGCGCTCCGCACGCGGCCGGCACCGCCTCCGCGCTGCTGGGCACCATGCAGTTCCTCACCGGGGCGATCGCGCCGGCCCTGGTCGGGCTCGGCGGGCACGACAGCGCGCTGCCGATGACGGTGGTGATCCTCGGCATGGCGCTGGCGGCGCTGGCCTCCTTCGTGCTGCTGGTCCGGCCCTGGCAGGCGGTGCCGGACCCGCTGCGCGGCTGAAGCGGCGTCCATCGGGCGGCTCGCCGACCACCACCCCGTCGTCGCCCTCCGTGTTGGCGGGATCACGCCAGCGCCGGTTCTCGCCAGCCGCCGATCTCGCGCGGCGCCCCTCGGGTCGGGCAGGCTGGATCCCGCAGCGGGGCGCCGACCAGCGCCCGCGCCACAGTCACGCCAGTGGACTGGACCAGTTCCGGGCGACCCTCGTGGACCCCCGCGACGGACACCCCGTCGCCGGGGTCCACGCCTGTCTGCGGCACCGCTCGGTACCCGGGGGAGCGCGCAGCGTGGGGGGCCCTCAGCAAGCCTTCATACAGAGCCGATAGCGTGGTACCCCGAGCCACCTGTTCTCCTCCGGGCGGTCCGGAGGGAGTTGGATCCATGGGAAGCGCGGCGCTCGTGACGTCGTCCTGGTTCTCTGTGCTGGCAGTGCTGGCCGTCCTCGGCGACGCCTTCCTGCCCTTCCTGCCCAGCGGCACCCTGGTGATCCTGGCCGTCCTGAAGACCGACCGGATAGCCGGCGCACCGCTGATCCTCGCGGGCGCCGTCGCGGTCTCCTCCTTCCTCGGGGACGTCCTGCTGCTCGCCCTGGCCCGACGCGGCGCGCCCTTCCTGCGCCGCCGGCTGGCCAAGCGGCCGAAGCTGGCCGGCAACGTCCGCAGGGTGCAGCACGCGCTGGACGGGCGGACCAACCGGACCGCCGCCGCCGTGGTGATCGTGGCCCGTTTCGTGCCGGGCGGCCGCACCGTGCTGGACCTGGCGATCGGACACTCACCGGCGCCCTCGCACCGGTTCCTGCGCTGGTCGGCGCTGGCCGCCCTGGTCTGGGCCGGCTACATCGTGACCCTGGGCTGGCTGAACAGCCACTGGTTCAACACCACTTGGCTGAGCATGGCGGTCTCCTGCGCCGCCGCGACCGCGATCAGCGCGTCCGTCGCGCGGCTGGTCCGCCGGCACCGGCGGCTGGCCGCCGTGCTGCCCGTCGACCCCGCCTGAGGCTCGATTCCCCCGCGGCTTCCCGGATTCTCCCCCGGCACCCGCGTGCCCGAAGTGTCCCAGGCCTGCAACAGAACCCCTGTCGGCGCAGCCGGCGGCCGACTTCTGGCGTCATCTGCAGAGGCGTCACGGGTACGGTTGCTCCTGGATTGAACCAGTGCTCCGTGACATCCTGGTTGAAAAAATCTGATCAAATGCCGTAATTATCCTGGCAGCTTCCGCCATGCCCGCGGAACGGCCCGGATCGAGCTGGCTGGGGAGACCATGAGCAGCATCTCGCGCAGGACCGTACTGGGCGCCACCGCGGCCACGGCCGCCCTCGGGGCACTCACCGCGTGCGGCAGCAGCGGTGCCTCACACTCCGACAGCGCCCCGGCCGGCGCCGGCAGCCCCGGTGGCTCGCCCAGCAGCGGCACCACCCTGGTGCCCTCCGTCCCGCCGTCCGGCAAGGTGACCCCGATCGGCGACGGTTCGACCTCCGACACCGGCCCACAGCCGAACCAGCCCAAGGCCGAGAAGCTCAAGCCGGGCGAGCGCCCCCCGCAGTTCGTGGTCTTCTCCTGGGACGGCGCCGGCGCCACCGACGACGGCCAGTTCGACCGCTTCCTGAAGCTCGCCGACCAGCACAAGGCCACCTTCACCTTCTTCCTCTCCGGCATCTACACGCTGCCCAAGACGAAGACCAGCCTCTACCACCCGCCGCAGCACTCGGTCGGCGCCTCCGACATCCCGTACCTGTCCGACGGCGCGATACGCAACACCATCAAGATGATCAGCCAGGCCTGGCTGGCGGGGCACGAGATCGGCACCCACTTCAACGGCCACTTCTGTTCCACCCGCTCCGACCACAACGGCGTCAACCGGTGGTCGCCGGAGGACTGGGAGAGCGAGATCCAGCAGGCGGTCTCCTTCGTCACCCAGTGGAAGACCAACACCGGCTTCACCGACCTGCCGCCGCTGCCCTTCGACTACACCAAGGAGCTGATCGGCGGCCGCACCCCCTGCCTCGACGGGCAGAAGAACCTGCTGCCGACCGCCGCCAAGCTCGGCTGGAAGTACGACGCCAGCTCGCCGGGCGAGAAGCAGGTCTGGCCGCAGAAGGTGCAGAACGGCCAGCTGTGGAACTTCCCGCTGCAGTCCATCCCGTACCCGGGGCACTCCTTCGAGGTGCTCTCGATGGACTACAACATCATGGCCAACCAGTCGAACGGCGACCCCAAGGGCGACCCGGGCAAGTTCAACGAGTGGCGCGACGCGGCCGCCGGCTCCTACCTGGCCGGCTTCGACCGCGTGTACAACGGCAACCGGGCCCCGTTCTTCGTCGGCAACCACTTCGAGCAGTGGAACGGCGGCATCTACATGGACGCCGTGGAGGCGACCATCAAGGCCATCGCGGACAAGCCCGAGGTCCGGCTGGTGTCGTTCCGTCAGCTGGTGGAGTGGCTGGAGGTGCAGGACGAGTCCACCCTGCGCAAGCTGCGCACGCTGGGCATCGGCCAGGCGCCGTCCGGCGGTTGGGAGAGCTTCCTCGGCGCCCCCACCGGCACCCCCGCCTCCGGCAGCCCGGCGGCCTGAGGCGCCGGCCGCGAGCCGGCCGGTCAGGCTCGGCCCTGGCCGGCCGGCTCGGCCCCGCCCGGCCGGCTCGCGGGCCACCGGTCCGAGCGGGCCGACGCCTCGTCAGGCCTTGAGGTCCGGGATCCGCCAGTCGATCGGCTCGCTGCCGAAGCCGGTCAGCGCCTCGTCGATCTGCGAGAACGGCTTGCTGCCGAGGAAGAGCCGGGCCGACAGCGGCGAGGGGTGCGCCCCCTGCACCACGACGTGCCGCTCGGTGTCGATCAGCGGCAGCTTCTTCTTGGCGTAGTTGCCCCAGAGCACGAAGACGCACGGCTCGGGCCGGGCGCTGACCGCCTTGATCACCGCGTCGGTGAACTTCTCCCAGCCCTTGCCCTTGTGCGAGTTGGCCTCGTGCGCGCGGACCGTGAGCACCGCGTTGAGCAGCAGCACGCCCTGCTCGGCCCACGGCATCAGGTAGCCGTTGTCCGGCACCGGCAGGCCGAGGTCGGTGTTGAGCTCCTTGAACATGTTGCGCAGCGAGGGCGGCGTCCTGGTCCCGGGCAGCACCGAGAAACTCATGCCGTGCGCCTGGCCGTTGTCGTGGTACGGGTCCTGGCCGAGCACCAGCACCCGCACGTCCTGGTAGGCGGTGGCGGCCAGCGCCGAGAAGACCTGCCCGCGCGGCGGGAACACCTCGTGCTCGGCCCGCTCGGCGGCGACGTAGGCGGCCAGCTCGGCGAAGTACGGCTGTTCGGTCTCCCCCGCCAGCACCTCCCGCCAGGACTGCGGCAGTTCGAACTCCCCCCCGGACTCCGTCAGGGAGGTGCCCCCATCACTGCTCGACACGGCGGCGTCCACCTCAGCGACCTCGGTCACCACATCAACCTTCCCACACCGGGCCCAGCGGCCCGCCCGTCAACCGTTCACCGCGAACGCTACACAGCCGCGCCGACAACCTCCGCCGCCTCCCGGCCCGCCGACCGCGAGGCGGCCCGGCGCAGCCAGACGAACTCCAGCAGGTTGAGCAGCACCAGGAGCCCGGCCAGCGTCAGCAGCGTGCCCAGCGCGGGCAGCCGCCACAGCAGCGGCACCAGCAGCAGCTGCACCGCCACCGTGCCGAGCCGCAGCCAGGCCACCGCCTTGAACATGATCCAGCGGGTGTAGCTGAAGGTCAGCAGGAAGAGCGCGCAGCCGCCGTACAGCAGGCCGAGCGTGCCCGGATCCAGCATCCGGTCCGGGCGGGCGACGGTCTCGTTGAAGCCGACCGCCACCGCGATCACCCCGGCCACCAGCGACAGATGGCCGTAGGAGTACACCAGCCGGATGATGTCGCGGCGCGACTCGGCCACCTCGACGGCGTACCGCATCGCCTCCCCCGCGTGCACGAAGTACAGCCACCAGAGCCCGCAGGAGATGGTGAACGCCGCTGCCACGGCGACCAGTTCGGCCCCGGTCAGGCTGCGCCCGGCAGCCACCGGCGCGCCGGTGCCGACGATCGACTCACCGAGCGCGACCAGCACCAGCAGACCGAACCGCTCCGGCAGGTGGCCCGGGTGGTAGACCACCGCGGCCAGCCGGCGGCGCAGCACCGAGGGCCCGGCGAGGTCGGTGAGCGCCGCCAGCGCCCACAGTCCGAGCCGGACCTCGCCGTGCAGCAGCCCGCCCGCCAGCAGCAGCGGGCCGCTGATCGCCGCGCCGATGCCGTACGGGCCGCGCCAACTGCCGCGCACCCGCACGATCAGGCCGAACAGCACCAGCCGCGCCGCCCAGTACGAGGCGCCGAAGAGCAGCCCGCGCGTCCCGTAGGCCTCGGGCAGCGCCAGCGCCATGAACAGGCCGCTCAGCGAGACCGCGAAGATCCCCAACCGGTCCCGCGGGTTGTCCACGTCCCGGACGTTGGCCTGCACCGTGGTGCCGACCCACGCCCAGTAGAGCGGGACGAAGACCACCAGCGCCCGCAGCAGCCCGCCCGCGCCGTGGTCCCGGTTGAGCAGCCCGGAGACCTGGGTGATCGCGAAGACGAAGACCAGGTCGAAGTAGCCCTCCGCCCAGCTGACCCGCTTCTCCTCGGCCTGCGCCTGCTCGGCCCCCTCGGCCGCCCCCACTGGCACGCTCCGCCCCCCGAGCCTCCCCCCAACCGTGCGTCAGACCAGCTCGATCAGGTCTGCGATCGACTTGACCACCCGGGTCGGCCGGTACGGGAACCGCTCCACGTCCTCGGCCGCGGTCAGCCCGGTGAGCACCAGCACCGTCTCCATGCCCGCCTCCAGGCCGGCCACGATGTCGGTGTCCATCCGGTCGCCGATCATCACCGCGCTCTCCGAGTGCGCCCCGGCGGTGTTCAGCGCCTCGCGCATCATCAACGGGTTGGGCTTGCCGACGAAGTACGGCTCGACGCCGGTCGCCTTGGTGATCAGCGCGGCCACCGAGCCGGTGGCCGGCAGCACGCCCTCGGTGGAGGGGCCGGTCTCGTCCGGGTTGGTGCAGATGAACCTGGATCCGGCGTTGATCAGCCGGATCGCCTTGGTCAGCGCCTCGAAGCTGTAGGTGCGGGTCTCGCCCAGCACCACGTAGTCCGGGTTGTTGTCGGTCAGCACGTAGCCCGCCTGGTACAGCGCGGTGGTCAGGCCCGCCTCGCCGATGACGTAGGCGGTGCCGCCTGGGCGCTGGCCGGCCAGGAACTTCGCGGTGGCCAGCGCGGAGGTCCAGATGCACTCCTCCGGCACCTCGAGGCCCATCCCGGAGAGCCGGGCGGCCAGGTCGCGCGGGGTGTAGATCGAGTTGTTCGTCAGCACCAGGAACGGCTTGCCGGACTCCTTGAGCCGGCGGATGAACTCGTCGGCGCCCGGGATCGGGGTGCCCTCGTGGATCAGGACCCCGTCCATGTCGGTCAGCCAGGACTCGATGGGCTTGCGCTCTGCCACGTACGTCTCTCCCGAAGTCTTGCGATGGTTCCGGATGTTCCCGCATCGCACCGGACCGGACGTCGGCGGCCGGCCGGAGCGCCACCGGCTGCCCCAACGGGGCCAAGCCTAGTCGGCCCACCCGCGCCGCGGCAGCGCGTCCCGCCCACCGGACCCGGGCCCACGTGGTGGAGTGAGGAGCATGACCGCCGCTTCCCCCGCCCCGTACCGCGTCGCCCTGATCGGCTACGGTCTGGCCGGCTCCGCCTTCCACGCCCCGCTGATCGCCACCACCCCGGGCCTGAGCCTGACGGCCGTGGTCACGGCCAACCCCGAGCGCCGCGCCAAGCTGGCCGAGGAGCACCCGGACGCCCGCGCGCTGGACACCCCCGAGCAGCTGTTCGCCGAGGCCGCCGAGTACGACGTCGTGGTCGTCGCCACCCCCAACCGCACCCACGTGCCGCTGGCCCGGGCGGCGCTGACCGTGGGCCTGGCCACCGTGGTGGACAAGCCGCTGGCGACCACCGCGGAGGAGGCCCGCGCGTTGTGCGGCTTCGCCGAGTCCCGCGGCGCGCTGCTGACGGTCTTCCAGAACCGGCGCTGGGACAACGACTTCCGCACCGCCCGGCGGTTGATCGAGGCCGGCGCGCTGGGACGGGTGCACCGCTTCGAGTCCCGCTTCGAGCGGTTCCGGCCCAAGCCGAAGGCCGGCTGGCGCGAGCTGGCCGACCCGGCCGAGGCCGGCGGCACCCTCTACGACCTGGGCAGCCACCTGGTGGACCAGGCGCTGACCCTGTTCGGCCCGGTCAGCACCGTCTACGCGGAGATCGACGTGCGGCGCGACGGCGCGGTCGTCGACGACGACGCCTTCCTCGCCCTCGGCCACACCGGCGGCGTCCGCTCGCACCTGTGGACCAGCGCGATCGCCCCGCTGGCCGGTCCCCGGCTGCGGGTGCTGGGCGACCGCGCCGGCTACGTGAAGGACGGCCTGGATCCGCAGGAGGCGGACCTGCGGGCCGGCCGGCGCCCCGGCGACGGCCGGCCCTGGGGCGTCGAGGACCCCGCCCGGCACGGCACCCTGGGCACCGACGAGCACGCGACACCCCTGGTCACCGACCCCGGCGACTATCCCGCCTTCTACGCGGACCTGGCCCACGCACTGGCCACCGGCACCCCGCCCCCGGTGGACCCGCTGGACGCCGTGGCCACCCTCAGCGTGCTGGAGGCCGCCCGGCAGAGCGCCGCGACCGGCAACACCGTCCTGCTGCGCTGACGGCCGCCGAAAAACCGCCGACCGCCGGACAGCGGCCCTGGGTGACCGACCCCGGTTGTCGTACCATCGGCCTCTAGGCGTGTTCCCGCGTCACCGCCACAGCCCCGAGGAGGTCCGGTCGTGCATCCGCTCGTCCTGCTGCTCGGCATGCTCCGGGTGCTGACCGGTGACCTGCTGCCCGGCGGCAGCACCGGCCTGACCGCGCTGGCCACGGCCGCCACCCTGGTGGTGCTGGCCGGGGTGCTCTCGGCCGGCTTCGTGCTGACCCGGCTGCTCGGCTCGCGCGCCCCGCACGCGGTGCGCGACGGCACCCTGCGACGGCACGCCCTGCGCACCGCCTTCCTGCCACAACGTGATCCGGACGCCCGGGGCCGCCGCCGGCCCAGGGCACCGGGCGCGGCCCTGGCGGCCGCGTAGCCTCCCGGGACCGCACGTCCCGTTCCCCGCGTCCCACCGCCGGTAGCCCACGTCCGGGCACCGAACGTCCCGCCGCGCCCGCTGCGCGGCCGTCCGCCGTCTCACATTCCGTCAGACGCCGGAGGGCCCTCCCCGCATGTCCATCTTCTCGATCTTCGATCCCGCCATCGGCCTCGCCCACACCGTGGTCGGCGCCTTCGCCCACGTCGTGCCGGCCGCGGCCGCGATCGTGCTCTTCACCATCTGCGTGCGCCTGGCGCTGCACCCGCTGGCCCGGGCCGCGGCGCGCGGCGAGAAGAGCCGCACCCGCCTGGCACCGCGGGTCGCCGAGCTCAACAAGAAGCACAAGGGCCGTCCCGAGCAACTGCAGGCCGCGCTCGCGGAGCTGTACCGGGAGGAGCAGGCCTCACCGTTCGCGGGCTGCCTGCCGATGCTGGTGCAGATCCCGTTCTTCTCGGTGATGTACCGCCTCTTCACGCTGCCCACCGTGGACGGCGTCCACAACGACCTGCTCGGGCACACGCTGGCCGGAGTACCGCTCGGCACCCACCTGGGCGCCGCGCACGGGGTGGGCCAGTACGCCGTGTTCGGCGTGCTCTACGCGGCGCTGGCCGCGGTCGGCTACGTGGGCTTCCGGCGGGCCAAGGCCGCCGCCAAGGCCGCGCCGCAGGCTCCGGGCGCGGCCGTCGCCCCCTACCTGGCGTTCGGCACGGTGCTGTTCGCCGCCCTGGTCCCGCTGGCGGCCGCGCTCTACCTGCTGACCACCAGCGCCTGGACCGCCGCCGAGCGCGCCCTGCTGCACCGCGGCGCCGGGGCGCCCGACGCGCCGACCGCCCCGGCCGAGGCACCCGCCCTGCCCGCGCCCCGGACCGCATCCCCGGCCGCACCCCGGCGCACCGGCAAGCGCACGGGCCGGGCCGCGGCCGTCGCCGCGCCCCGGCCCGCGGGCAAGCCGTCCCGTCAGCGGCGCTCCCAGCCCGCGAGGTAGGCGTCGATCTCGCCGCTGATCCGCTGCTTGCCGCTCTGGTCCAGGAACGAGGCCGTCACCGCGTTCTTGGCCAGGGCGGCCACCCCGGCCTCGTCCAGCCCGAGCAGCTGCGCGGCGACCGCGTACTCGGTGTTCAGGTCGGTGCCGAACATCGGCGGGTCGTCGCTGTTCACGGTGACCAGCAGGCCCGCGTCCACGAACCGCTTGATCGGGTGCTCCTCCAGGCGCTCCACCACCCGGGTCGCCAGGTTGGAGGTCGGGCAGACCTCCAGCGGGATCCGGTGCTCGCCGAGGTAGTCCATCAGCGCCGGGTCCTGGTACGACTGCGTGCCGTGCCCGATCCGCTCGGCGCCCAGCTCGCGGATCGCGTCCCAGACCGTCTGCGGCCCGGTGGACTCCCCGGCGTGCGGCACGCTGTGCAGGCCGGCCGCCCTGGCCCGGTCGAAGTACGGCTTGAACTGCGGCCGCGGCACCCCGATCTCGGGCCCGCCGAGACCGAAGCTGACCAGCCCCTCGGCGCCCACCTCCAGGGCGAGCCGCGCGGTCTCCTCCGCCGAAGCCAGACCCGCCTCGCCCGGGATGTCGAAGCACCAGCGCAGCACCACGCCGAAGTCCCGCTCGGCGCACTTGCGGGCGTCCTCGATGGCCTCCATGAACGCCACGTCCGGGATGCCCCGGCGGACCGAGCTGTACGGCGTGACGGTCAGCTCCGCGTAGCGGATCTGCTGGCGGGCCATGTCCTGGGCCACGCCGTAGGTGAGCGTGCGCACGTCCTCGGCGTCACGGACCAGGTCGACCACCGAGAGGTAGACCTGGATGAAGTGCGCGAAGTCGGTGAAGGTGAAGTACTCCGCCAGTGCCTCGGGATCCGCCGGCACCTGGCTGCGGCCCTCGTAGCGGGCGGCCAGCTCCGCCACCACGCGCGGCGAGGCCGAACCCACGTGGTGCACGTGCAGCTCCGCCTTGGGCAGCCCGGCGATGAACGCCTGGATCCCTTCGATCCCTCGAGACATGCTCGTCTTCTCCTTGGTCGTCCGGCTAGACAGACTTCGCATCATGACATGCCGGGCGCCGCCCCAGCCTACCCGCCCAGCGCGGTGGCCACGGTGTGGATCAGCAGGCCGGCCAGGGCGCCGACCACCGTGCCGTTGATCCGGATGAACTGCAGGTCACGCCCGACGTTGGCCTCGATCTTGCGCGAGGCGTCGTCGGCGTCCCAGCCTGCCACGGTGTCCGAGATCAGCGAGGTGATCTCGGACCGGTAGGTCTCCACCACGTACTGCGCCGCGTCCTGCAGCCAGCCGTCGGTCTTGCGCTGCAGCCGCTCGTCGGTGGCCAGCCGCTGCCCGAACGAACCGATCCCCGTGCGGATCCGGCGGCGCAGCTCGCTCTGCTCGTCCTCGGCGGCGCTCAGCACCAGGGTGCGCACCGCGCTCCAGGAGGAGGCGATCAGCTCCTGCACCTCGTCGCGGGCCAGCAGTTCGGCCTTGGCCCGCTCGACCCTGGCCTGGGTGGCGGCATCGGTCTGCAGCTCCACCGCGAAGTCGGCGAGGAAGGTGTCGATCGCGCCCCGGGCCGGGTGGTGCGGGTCGTCACGGATCGCCGTGACGAAGCGCATCAGCTCCTTGTAGACCCGCTCGCCGACCTGATGGTCGATGAACTTGGGCGTCCAGCCCGGCGACTTTATGGCCACCTTCGAAACCACGTCCCCGTGGTGCTCGCTCAGCCAGTCGTGCGCCCGGACGGCGACCAGGTCGACCACGCCGTGGTGGCCGCCGTCGGCGACGACCTTGCCGAGCAGCCGGCCGATCGGCTCGGCGACCTGGGTGGCGGCCGCCCGCCGGCTGATCGCCTCGCCGACCACCGCCTGCACGTCCTCGTCGCGCAGCACCGCGAGCACCCCGCGCAGCGCGGCCGCCGCCTCGGTGGTGACCCGGTCGGCGTTGGCGGGCACGGCGAGCCACTCGCCGAGCCGGCGGGCGATGCCGAGCGCGGCCAGCCGGCTGCGCACCACCTGCGCGGAGAGGAAGTTCTCGCCGACGAACTGGCCCAGCGAGCGGCCGAAGGCGTCCTTCTTGGTGGGGATGATCGCGGTGTGCGGGATCGGCAGGCCGAACGGGCGCCGGAAGAGCGCGGTGACGGCGAACCAGTCGGCCAGCGCGCCGACCATGCCGGCCTCGGCGGCGGCCGAGACATAGCCGGTCCAGCTGCCCCAGCCGGCCGCGCCAGCCCAGGTGGACAGGGCGTAGACCAGCGTGGCCACGGCCAGGAACCCGGTCGCGATCGCCTTCATCCGGCGCACGCCGCGGCGCTTCTCCTCGTCCGCCTCGGTGAACCGGACGCCCGCTCCGGCCGCCTGCGCGGTCTTCTCGCTCTCCACCCGACCAGTGTCACCGATCGACGGGCCGATCAGGCGTTCTCCCGTCCCTGACCTCTCCCTGAGCTCTCACCGAGCGGGCCGGGCCGACCCCTCCTGGTGCCGCCCCTCCTGGCACCGGCCGCTCCGGGTACGGCGCTACGGGGACCGGCCGCCCGCTCAGCCCCAGCGCGCGTAGGCCCGGTCGACGAAGCCGCGCCAGGCGGGCCGCCGCCGCAGCCGGCGCCGCAGCTGGGCCGGTACCAGCCCGCGCCACACCTGCACCACCAGCGCGGGCTCCATCGGCCCGGCCCCCGCTGCCGAGGAGACCGCCGGGCCGACCACCGGGACCGGCTGCGCCACCCGCTCCCCCGTGACCAGGTGCATGGCCGGCTCGCCGTAGGCCGCCTGATAGCGGATCAATCGGCGCAGCGCCGCCACCCGGCCCCGGCAGGCCAGTTCGAGGCGCAGCCGGTCCCGGGCGGCCACCGCCTGCAGCCGCACCGGCGGACAGTGCCGCTCGACCAGCCGGCCCACCCCGGCGCACAGCCGCCGCTGCGCACCGACCTCCAAGGTCAGGAAGTCGGTGCGGAGCAGCTGGGGCAACTCCCAGCCGAACACCCAGTCCAGCAGCACCGCCAGCTCCACCCCGGGCTCGGCCAGTTGCTGCACCACCTCCACCAGCGCGGCCACCCCGCGCAGCCACTCCTCGTGCCGCGACCGCACGGCGCCGGCCACCGGGCCGGCCGCCCCCGCCCCCGCCGGTGCGCCCGCCTCCGGCTCCCGCTCCTCGTCCCTTTCCCCGTCCCCGCCCTTGTCCCCGCCCCCGTACCCGCCCTCGTCCGGCTCGGCCGCGACCAGGCAGTCCTCCCCGCCCAGCACCGCGATCCGCCGCGAGCTCAGCGCGGCCGCCAGGGTGAGGGGTCGGGCCGCGTGCTCCCCGAGCTCCAGCCGCGGGCGCAGCCCGGCGCCGGCCAGCAGCTCGCGCCGCAGCAGTGCGGCGGCGCCGAGCGCCCCGGAGAGCACGCAGTCCACCGCCTCGACCCGGGTCCAGGACCGGTCGAAGATCGCCCGCCGGTCCCGCGCCCGCCGCCCGAGCACCACGTCGGCGCGGGTCCGGTCGGCCAGCGCCACCAGGCGCTCCAGGGTCTGGGCGCCGGGACACTCCTCGGCGCCCAGCAGGAGCAGGTAGCGCCCGCGGGCCAGCTCGGGCAGCCGACCGGCCGCCGCCGGCTCGACCAGCCGGACCAGCTCGGGGTGCCGCTCGGCCCAGCCGCGCAGCCGGGCGCCGGTGCTGCGCGCATCGGCGGAGTCGGCCGAGCCGACCGGGCCGTCGGCGGACTCGACGACGGCCAGCACCTCCAGCGCACCGGGCCGCCGGCGCCGGATCGACTGCGCCAGCAGCGCCGCCAGCACCGCCTCCCGGACGGGCGGCGCATGGTGGACGGGCAGCAGCACGGTCACCTCCGGCACCGGGGTGCCGTCGCCCCCGCCCGCCCGCGCACTGCCCGTCACACCATCACCTCGCCGCAGGACTCAACCGCCGCCGCCCCGCCCGGGTCACGCCCGTTCAGCCGATCGCGACCTCCGCGTACATCCGCGCGATCACGTCCTCGATCGCCGGTTCCCGCACCGAAAGATCGAGCAGCGGACAGCGCTCGGCGACCGCCGCCACGATCGGCGCCGCGCTGCGCTGGGCCGGGAAGGCCAGCCACTGCCGGCTGCCCTCCACCTTGACCACCCGCGCACCGGGCACCTCGATCGGCGCCACCTCCCTGGCCAGGTCGACCACCAGGACCCGCTCGCTCTCGCCGGTCGCGTGCAGCCCCGGCAGATCGCCGTCGTAGACCACCCGGCCGTGGTCGATGACCATCACCCGCCCGCACAACTGCTCGATGTCGGTCAGGTCGTGGGTGGTCAGCAGCACGGTGGTGCCGCTCTCGTTGATCTCCCGCAGGAACTCGCGCACCCGGGCCTTGCTGACCACGTCCAGGCCGATGGTCGGCTCGTCCAGGTAGAGCACCTGCGGGTCGTGCAGCAGTGCTGCCGCCAGGTCGCCGCGCATCCGCTGGCCGAGCGAGAGCTGGCGCACCGGGGTGTCCAACAGGTCGCCCAGCTGGAGCAGTTCGACGCAGCGGGCCAGGTTGGCCCGGTATCGAGGGGGTGGGATCCGGTAGAGCCGACGGGCCAGCTCGTAGGAGTCGCGCAGCGGCAGGTCCCACCAGAGCGTGGTGCGCTGGCCGAAGACCACCCCGATCCGGCGGGCCAGTGCGACCCGGTCGCGGGCCGGGTCGACCCCCGCCACCCGCAGCCGGCCAGAGGTCGGCACCAGGATCCCGGTGAGCATCTTGATGGTGGTCGACTTGCCGGCGCCGTTCGGCCCGATGTAGCCGACGCACTCGCCGGCCGCCACGGTGAAACTCAGCCCGTCCACCGCGCGCACCTCGCGCCGCTCCCGGCGCAGTCGGCCGGTCCTGGTCCGGATGCTGAAGGTCCTTGACACGTCGTCGAGTTCGATCAGACTCATGATTGACTCCCTGGTGGCGAAGTGGAGATGACGGAGATTCAGCTGCCGGTGCCGCGGTAGGCGCGCAGCCCGGCCCGCCAGGCCAGCGCGGCGGCGAGCACGCTGAGCGCGGCCGCCAGCGGCGAGGCCAGGCCGAGGACCGGCGGCAGACCGAGCGGGTCCGGGCGGCCCAGCAGGTAGAGCAGCGGCAGCCAGTTGACGAAGGCCAGCGGGATGCCGAAGGTCGCCCCGGCGAGCAGCTTCCTGGCGTAGATGCCCGGCGGGTGGCTGAGCAGACTGGCACCGCCGTAGGTGAAGGCGTTCTGGAACTCCCGGCTCTCGCCCCACCAGAACTGCACGGCCGCGCCGGCCACGAAGATCGCCGCGAAGATCATCGTGCCGCTGATCAGCAGGACGGGCAGCAGCAGGATCCGCCCCGGGGTCCAGTGCAGCGGCAGCTCGCCGAGCGACCAGCCGAGCACCGCCAGCGCCTGCAGCGGACGCGCCAGCCGGCGCAGGGTGAAGCGCTCGGCGCAGACCATGGAGAGCGCGGGGGCCGGCCGGATCAGCAGCACGTCCAGCTCGCCGGAACGGATCCGCTCGCCCAGCCCGTCCACCGAGCCGATCAGCAGGTCGGCGACGCCCAGCGAGAAGCCCGAGGTGCCGTAGAGCAGGCCGATCTCGGGCAGCGTCCAGCCGCCGAGCCGGCCGGTGTGCCGCAGCATCAGGATCAGCACCACGAAGTCCAGGCCGCTGATGGCCAGGCTGCCCAGCGAGGTCAGCACGAAGGAGGTGCGGTAGGAGAGCGCGGCGCGCATCCACATGGCGGCCGCCAGCCGCCAGGAGGTGGCCGCCCAGCGCGCCCGCGCGACGAGGGAGTCAGCCACCCTGGACCACCACCCTGCGGGTGGCCAGCGCCTGCGCGAGGCGCCCGGCCGCGAGCAGCAGCACGGCCCAGAGCAGCTGGAACCCCAGCTCGCCGAGCACCCGCCCGGTCAGCGGCCGGTCGCCGTAGCGCTCCAGGAAGACGTCGCAGGGCACCTGGATGATGGCCGACCAGGGCAGCGCCTGGGCCGCCTGGCGCAGGCCCTCGGGGAAGAGGGTGAGCGGCAGCAGCATCCCGGACATGAACATCGAGACCACCAGCATCAGGGCGCGCAGCCCGTCCGCGTCGTGCAGCCAGAAGGCGGCCACCGAGACCAGGAACCGCAGCCCGAAGCTGACCAGCACGGCGAGCAGCACCGAGAGCAGGAAGACCGGCCAGGTCAGCACCGAGCGCGGCAGCACGGCCTGCCCGGCCAGCACCCCGACGGCCAGCGGGACGACCCCGCGGGTGAGCAGCTGAAAGGCCGCCCGGCCCAGTTCGGCGGCCAGCCACCAGCCGAGGAAGTCCACCGGGCGGTACAGGTCGACGGCGATGTCGCCGGTGCGAAAGCGCGCCTGGATGTCGTCCTGGAACCCGCCGCCCCAGGCCGCGACGGTCACCAGCAGGGCCTGGCTGACCCAGATGTAGGTGACGGCCTGTCCGGTGCCGTAGCCGCCCAGGCCCGGCTTGGCCCGCCACAGCGCCAGGAAGGTGGCGGCCAGGATGAAGCCGAAGACCGTGTTGGTGAAGGCCCCCGCCAGCGTCGCCACCCGGTAGGTGGAGTACCGGCGGAACCCGCCGCGTGCGATGGCCAGGTAGAGCCCGGCCGACGTGTCCATCAAATATCTCCTTGTCGACTTTTTGGCGAAGCTGCCACTCCGCACGCGAACAGGGCGGCGCGGCCCGGCGCCGGGCCGCGCCCAAGAGCCCCGATCGATGGACACCCGGGGGTCCGGGGCCTCGTTCGGGGCTGGTGGCAGATCTGAGGTTGTGTCAGACCACGGTAGCGGCCCGCCCCGGCGACGGCAGGTGTTTTTCCGCGGACTCACCCGGACGCGCCGATGCCCCCGGCGCGGCGTGGCCTGGCACCGGGGGCATCAGGGGCGGAGCGGCGTCAGCGTGCGTGCGCGCCGCCCGCCTTGGCGGCCGAGGTCGCCGCGGTCAGCTGGTCGGCGGCCCGCTGCAGGCCGTTCACCGTCTGCTGGAGGGCGGCCGGGTCGGCGGGTGACAAGGCGGGCACAGTGGGCAGGGTGATCGGGATCCCGAGGCTGGCCAGCAGGTTGGTGATCGTACTCAGCAGGGAGCTGAGCAACGCGGTCACCGCACCGAGGCCCGGCAGGGTGGTCGGCACGGCCGGCAGCGTCGGCAGGGACGGCAGGGACGGCAGGCTGGTCGGCACGGTGATCGGCACGGCGGGCGTCGCGTCCGCCGGCCGCTCGGGCAGGGCCGGCATCGGCAGCGAGGCCAGGTGCGCCGCCACCACCTGCAGCGCATCGGGGTCCCGGGCGGGGACGGCCGCGGCCGCGGCGCCGACCGAGGTGAGGCTCATCGCCGCGGTGAGCGCGGCAGCCGTCCAAAGGGCACGCATGAGGTACTTCTCCTGTTCCAGGGGCTCGGGGAGTCACGACGGAACGCATCCGCCGCACTCCACACGGTGAGCCAGCCGACCCACCCCAGCCACCCCGCCTAGCCCGAACGAGGAGGGCCCCCACCTGGTGCCAGGTGGGGGCCCTCGACGTGCCAACGGCACCGGCGGTCCTACAGGTACAGCCCCGTCGACCCCTCCGAGTCCTTCAGCCGCTCGGCGGCCACCGCATGCAGATCGCGCTCGCGCAGCAGCACATAGGTCGCGCCGCGCACCTCGACCTCCAGCTTGTCCTCGGGGTCGTACAGCACCCGGTCCCCGGGCTCCACCGCACGGACGGACTGGCCCACCGCGACCGCCTCCGCCCAGGTGCACCTCTTGCTCAGCTCGGCCGTGGCGGGGATCAGGATCCCGCCGGTCGAGCGGCGCTCGCCCTCCCCGCCTTCGGTGCGGACCAGCACCCGGTCATGCAGCATCCGGATCGGCAGCTTCTCGCCCAGCCGGTCGTGTCGGCCGTGTTCGGGCAGCCCGGTGGACACCGGCTGCTCGGCCTGCTTGCTCTGCTCGTCGTTCGCGCTCACGCCCAGACGGTACCTGGCGTGGGCCCGCGCCGGGGCGCTGGCCCACGATCCGTCCCGGTCGGTCGCGTCGGTCGTGTCAGTCGCGCTTGCGCTTGCGCGCCGAGGCGACCAGCAGCAGCACGCCGCCGCCGACCAGCACCGCCGGCACGATCCGCTCCTTGCGCGGCTGCCCCTTCTCGTCCACGAACTGCGCCTTCAGCTGCTCCACGCCCCGGCTCGCGCCGACGTAGAGCCGCCCGGCCCGCTGCTCCACCGCGGCCAGCGCCTTCGCCCGGACCTGGGCGGCCACGGTGGTCGGGTGCACCCGCATGGCCAGCTCGTCCAGCGTGTCCGCCAGCTGCGTGCGGGTACGGGCGATGTTCGCCTCGATCTCGGCGGTGGTCCGCCCCGCGTCGTCCCGCGCCGCGTCCTTTGTCTTCCCCTTGCCCACCCGGGCCACCTCACTCACCTCGCGTCACGGTCTGCTCCCGCTCAGTCTGTCAGCTCCCCCGCCGGGGCGCGCAGTCCCACCCACCATCAGAGGTAGGTTTGCCGATGGCACGACCACCTAGTCCAGCACAGGAGATCAACCGTGACTGAGCGTCTCCAGGCCGGGGACATCGCCCCCGCCTTCTCCCTGCCCGACGCCGACGGCAAGCAGGTGTCCCTCGCGGACCACCTCGGCCGCAAGGTGATCGTCTACTTCTACCCGGCGGCGCTGACCCCGGGCTGCACCACCCAGGCCTGCGACTTCACCGACAACCTGGAGGTCTTCGCCGGCGCCGGGTACGACGTCATCGGCATCTCGCCGGACAAGCCCGAGAAGCTCGGCAAGTTCCGCGAGACCGAGGACCTCAAGGTCACCCTGCTGTCCGACGTGGACAAGTCCGTCCTCACGGCCTACGGGGCGTACGGCGAGAAGTCCCTCTACGGCAAGACGGTGGTGGGCGTGATCCGCTCCACCGTGATCGTCGACGAGCAGGGCAAGGTCGAGCGCGCGCTGTACAACGTCAAGGCCACCGGCCACGTCGCCAAGTTGCTGCGCGACCTCAAGGTCGAGGCCTGACCCGAGACACGGGAGCGGTGGCGGTACCCCGGCTGGGGGTAGCGCCACCGCTCCGGTGTTTCATGGGCCGGCCTGATCGGTCGGTCGGCCTGATCGGTCGGTCGGCCTGGTCGGTCGGACCGGTCAGCAGGGGCCGAGGTCGCGCCAGACGCCCCAGGAGCCACCGGCCGTGGGGTTGTCGCCCTTGGTCCACCACTGGTTCGCGTAGTAGTGACCGTTCCAGGACACCTTCGTGCCGGTCGTCGCGTAGGTCGTACCGGCATCCCAACTCGACGCGGCCGAACAGGCGCTGGGCGTCGGGGTCGGTGTCGGCGCGGGAGTCGGAGTGGGAGTCGGGGTGGGAGTCGGCGTCGGGGTGGGAGTCGGTGTCGGCGTCGGCGTGGGAGTCGGCGTACCGCCACCCGACACCGTGCCGCGCGCGTGGTCCCCCGTGATCCCGTACAGCGTCCCGCCCACGTTCACCGTCCAGTTGGACGGCGTCGTGGTGGGCAGGTAGTAGACGAAGTCCACGTCCACCGAGGCCCCCGGGGCCAGCGACTGCCAGGCCGGCAGCTTCAGCGAGACCCGGTTGTACGTCCCCTTCAGCCCGCCGACGTTCCCCGGTCCGGGGTTGTCCTGGCGGATCACCGCTGCGTTGAAGCCCGACTGGTCATGCGCGTTGCCCGGCGCCGAGTTGGCGTAGTCGAACTGGAACTCGGTCCCGCCCGGCAGTGTCACCGTCGAGTTGTTCGCGATGTGGATCTTCGGATTGATCGGGTAATTGTTGTCGCCCAGCGCGAAGTTGGTGAACGACACGTCGATCGGCAGGGTCTGCACGGGCATCGGGGTGGTGGCCCGGGTCGCGCCGTACGGCGAGGCCGACTTGAACTTGTTGTACAGGTCGGTGGTCAGGGTCGAGCCCGCGACGTACTCGCCCTTGCCGCCGTTCGCGGTGGGGTCGAAGGCGTAGTCGCCGGCCAGCTCCCAGATCATCGCGCCGCCCGCGCCCTGGTTGACCAGGTAGTCCGCCTTGGCGTTGACCGACTGCTCGTCCTCGGTGGACAGGAAGACGTTCTTGGCCGAGTTCCACAGCCACGGCGCCACCAGCGAGGAGCTGTAGTTGCGGCTGTAGGTCCCGGTCAGCGAGGTGTCGCCGATCCCGTACTTGGACAGGTAGTCCGGCAGGATCCCGTTCTGCAGGTTCATCGCGTGCCACATCGGGTTGGAGCCCGCCGGGGCCTCCTTGCCGTTGGCGTCCAGGTCGTGCCAGAGGTTGTCGATGCCGACGGCGCCGTCACCACAGGTCGTCAGCCCCGCCCCGGCCGGGCAGTTGGTGGTCGAGGCGGTACCCCACAGCCCGTTGGTCCCACCGGTGACGTTCTTGAACCCCCGGGTGTAGTACGGCAGTCCGAGGTTGATCCGGCCGGCCGGCATCGAGCCGCGGAAGTAGTGGTAGGCCCAGTCGCCGTTCAGGTAGCCGATCCCGCCGTACTGCGAAGTGCCGTACACATTGGCGGACTTGAGCTCGGCGTCGGTGCCGTCGTCGAAGAGCGAGGCGTTCGGGCCGACGTACTGGTTCCAGGCGCCGTGCAGGTCGTAGGACATGATGTTGACGTAGTCCAGGTACTGGGTGACCTGGAAGGTCTCCATGCCACGCAGCAGGTAGCCGGAGGAGGGCGCCGCCACCGACAGCAGGTAGTACTTGCCGTCCGCCGCGCTGGCCGCGTCCAGCTTCTGCCGCATGGTCTTCAGCAGCGCCGCGTACCCCTGCATCAGCGAGCCGCGCTTGGCGTTGGCGGTCGTCCAGTCCAGCGGGTTGCCCGCGTTGTTCATCGAGGTCGGGTACTCGTAGTCGAGGTCGACGCCGTTGAAGCCGTACTTCTCGATGAACCCCACCGCCGAGTCGGCGAAGGTGTTGATCCCGGCCTGGTTGACGCTGCCGTCCGCGTTGACCGTCATCGAGTAGAAGCCACCGGAGCCGACCCGGTTGCCCGAGTCGTCGAAGTAGCCGCCGGTCTCGGCCCAACCGCCCACCGAGATCATGGTCTTGACGTTCGGGTACTGCTTCTTGAACTTGGTCAGCAGGTTGAAGTGGCCCTGGTACGGCAGCGTCGGGTCCATCTCGGCGCCCGACACCCCGGGGAAGGTCATCCCGGTGGCGGCGTTGTTCGGACCGTCGGCGCCCACCGAGATCCTGTTGTCGCTCCCCACGTGCCCGAAGGCGTAGTTGAGGTGCGTCACCTTGTCCCAGGGGATGTTGTTCACCAGGTAGGGGGCCGTCCCGTCCTTGCCCGTCCGCCAGCCGGTGAAGTATCCGATGACGCGACGCTGGTGGTCCGCGCCCATCTTCTCGCGGCCCGCGCTGTCATAGACGTTGCAGTAGGGCACATCGACGCCCGGCGTGGTGTACATCCCGTCCGGACGGCAGGCCTGGTTGTCGACGACAGCCGCACTCGCCGAGGCCGACGAGGGCGCCAGCCCGAGCGTGCTCATCAGCAGCCCGGCCAGCACCGCCGCCGAGCCGGCCACGAACGCCACCCGTCGACCGGCGGCCCGGCCACTCAAGGATCGGCGGCCGTCAGCGGCGGGACGCTGCGCCGCCTCATTGCGGATCAACACTCGGTCCTCCAGGAGAGAGTGCCGGCTGCGCGCCGTGTGGGCGGCGCGCGCGTGGGGGAGGTCTTCGGACAAACCCCAGGTGACACCCGGTCGTTCCGGGACCGACTGCCACGCTGCAGGGTGGCGCCGAACCTATGTGGTCTGGACCATACGGGTCAATAGGTCTGGACCAACCGATTGTCAATGACCGGAAGATGAGATCGGTGATTCTCATCACCCTCTCATCCGCTTTCCTGACAACCCGTGACTCTCCTGCCGTCACAGGAGGAGCATGGCGTCGCCGGCTCTCCCGACGCGGTGTGACCAACCCGCCGGACCCAAGTACCATGGGCCGCAGCAGTTCCTGCGGCCGTGGCGCAATGGCGACGCAAGCGGTTTAGGTCCGCTGGCCCGTGAGGGCTTGAGGGTTCGAATCCCTTCGGCCGCACTTGGTTTCATCTGCGTGGCGAAGGCCGGACTGAGAGCTTCGGTCCGGCCTTCGCCACGTCTTGGGCTCAGCCCAGCAACTCCCCCACCACCGGTGCCAACTCCCGGAACGCCTGCCCCCGGTGGCTGATCGCGTTCTTCTCCTCGGCGGTCAGCTCCGCGCAGGTCCGACTCTCGCCGAGCGGCTGCAGGATCGGGTCGTAGCCGAAGCCGCCCGCCCCCGCCGGGGCCGTCCGCAGGGTGCCGAGCAGGCGGCCCTCCACCACGCGCTCGGTGCCGTCCGGCAGGGCCAGCGCGGCGGCGCAGGCGAAGTGGGCGCCGCGGTGCGGGTCGGCGATGTCGGAGAGCTGGGCGAGCAGCAGCTCCAGGTTGGCGCGGTCGTCGCCGTGCTTGCCGGCCCAGCGGGCGGAGAAGATGCCGGGCGCGCCCCCGAGGACGTCCACGCACAGGCCGGAGTCGTCGGCGACGGCGGGCAGGCCGGTGGCCCGGGCCAGCGCGTGGGCCTTGAGGAGGGCGTTCTCGGCGAACGTCACGCCGGTCTCGCGGACGTCGGGGATCTCGGGGTAGGCGTCGGCGCCCACCAGGTCGACGTCGAGGCCGGCGGCGCCGAGGATCGCGCGCAGTTCGATGACCTTGTGCTGATTGCGGGTGGCGAGGACGAGGCGTCGGGAGGTGCTCATGACCCCCGAGTATCCCCCGCCGCCGCCCCGCCGGCCCAGCCGCACGACGGCTACCACGCGCCCGCACCCACGCCCGCCGCCCATCACGGTCCGTCAGCGGCTCAGCCGGTGCAGACCTTCGTCAGGTTCGCCGCCGCGTCACCGAGCGGCCCGAGGTCCGGGGCCTGCTTGGCGTCGATCGCCTGCTGCGCCTTGTCGGCCTGCTGCTGCAGGTCGGTGACGGCCTTGGAGACGTCGGTGCTGCCGGCGTTCTTGCCGAGCTTGTCGAGGTCCGCCTTGAGGTTCGCCACCGCGCGCCCGGCCGCGGCCGGGTCGTTGTTCGCGTTGCCGTAGGCGTTGTTGAGCTGGTTGAGGTCGGTGCCGACCTTGACGGCCGTGTTGCCGCAGTCGAGCGCCTTCTGGGTGGCCGAGCAACTGACCGCGCTGAGCGGGAGGACGAGGATCAACGCGGCCACGGCCAGGGCGGCGGGACGGGTCATGCTGTGCTGCATCGCGGTCCTCCGATGCGGTGTGCTGTTCCGGGAACCGTACGTTCCGGACGGCGCCCTGTACAGCCCCGCCCGCCCACCCTGACGCGATCCGTTCGGATCCGATCAGGCTTCGATCGCCTTGCGCTGGATCTCGTCCAGTTCGGCGCAGCCCAGCGTGCCGAGGTCGAGCAGTTGGTTGAGCAGGTCACGGTCGAACGGCGCCCCCTCGGCGGTGCCCTGGACCTCGACGAAACGGCCGTCAGCGGTGCAGACGATGTTCATGTCGGTCTCGGCGCGCACGTCCTCCTCGTAGCGCAGGTCGAGCATCGGCACGCCGTCGATGATGCCGACGCTGACCGCGCTGACGCCGCCGGTGATGGGCTGCCCCTTGGCGCGCAGCAGCTTGCGCTCCCGGGCCCAGGAGACGGCGTCGACCAGGGCGACGTAGGCGCCGGTGATCGCGGCGGTGCGGGTGCCGCCGTCGGCCTGCAGCACGTCGCAGTCGAGCACGATGGTGTTCTCGGCGAGCGCGCGGTGGTCGACCACGGCGCGCAGCGAACGGCCGATCAGCCGGCTGATCTCGTGGGTGCGGCCGCCGATCTTGCCACGGACGGACTCGCGGTCGCCGCGGGTGTTGGTGGCGCGCGGCAGCATGGCGTACTCGGCGGTGACCCAGCCCTCGCCGCTGCCCTTGCGCCAGCGCGGGACGCCTTCGGTGACGCTGGCGGTGCAGAGCACCTTGGTGTCGCCGTAGGAGATCAGGACCGAGCCTTCGGCGTGCTTGCTCCAGCCGCGCTCGATGGTGATCGGGCGGAGTTGGTCGGGCGTGCGACCGTCAATGCGTGACATAGCGTCTGAGCCTAGTCGCTCCACGCATACCGGACATACCCCGAGGGCCCGTCACCGCACGGCGGCGACGGGCCCCGGACGGCTGTGCCGGGTGAGCCTCAGCTCACATGAGGTCCTCGATCTCGGCGGCGATCGGGTCGGCGTCGGTGCCGATGACGACCTGGATCGCGGTACCCATCTTCACCACGCCGTGGGCGCCGGCGGCCTTCAGGGCGGCATCGTCGACGAGGGAGGCGTCGATGACCTCGGTCCGCAGGCGGGTGATGCAGCCCTCGACCTCTTCGATGTTCGCGATACCGCCGAGACCGGCGACGATCTTCTCAGCCTTGGTGGCCATTGTCTTTCTCCCTCTGTCTCGGCCTCCGGCTGCTTTGCCGGAGGCCGTCCTGCGGTGTGCCCTGCGCGGGTGGCCGGAATGACGCGGGCTCAGGAGCCCGCCGCGCACACCGGCGCGACCAGGATCACCCGGTTCCGGGTGATGCGCCACGCTGGTACCCGATCGGCCCAGCACCGCGCGCCCGTCGTGGATCTTCGTCCCAGGATGACGGTGAGCGGGGTTCAGGTCCACGTCGGTACGGCTGCGCCACGACTGGTCTACACCAATACGGGTGTACTTCCCAAAACGTGCGGGGTGGTGCCGGTGTTCCCGCGTCCGCTCACCGCCCGGCCCGAACGCGGTCCGAGCCGGCCGGCACTGCGGAAGGACGAAGATGAGCTCGGCGAGCGCCGCGGTCCCCCGGAAACAGTGGTGGCAGACCTTCTACGGCGGTCTGCAGAAGATGGGCCGCTCGCTCCAGCTGCCGGTCGCGGTCCTCCCCGCGGCCGGCATTCTCAACCGCCTGGGCCAGCCGGACATCTTCGGACCCGACGGCAGGATCGCCGACTGGCCGGACGTCGCCAAGGTGCTGTCGGGGGCCGGCGGCGCGCTGCTGGACTCCTCGCTCGGCCTGCCGCTGCTCTTCTGCATCGGCGTCGCGATCGGCATGGCCAAGAAGGCCGACGGGTCGACCGCGCTGGCGGCGGTGGCCGGGTTCCTCGTCTACTACAACATCCTGCACCAGTTCCCGGTGAAGCCGGCGACCACGCCGCCGAGCTACCAGAACCCCGGGGTCTTCGGCGGCATCATCATGGGCCTGATGGCCTCCTGGTTCTGGGTGCGGTTCCACCGGACCAAGCTGGTGGACTGGCTCGGCTTCTTCAACGGCCGCCGCCTGGTCCCGATGATCATGGCCTTCGTCGGCCTGGTCTTCGCGGTCCTCTGCCTGTGGGTCTGGCCGCCGATCGGGACCGCGCTGACCCACTTCAGCAAGTGGCTCTCCGACCTCGGCTCGGTCGGCTCCGGCATCTTCGGCGTGGCCAACCGCGCACTGCTGGTGATCGGCATGCACCAGTTCCTGAACACCTTCATGTGGTTCCAGTACGGCAGCTACACCAAGCCGGACGGCACCGTGGTCAACGGCGACATCAACCGCTTCCTGGCGGGCGACCCGACGGCCGGGCAGTTCACCTCGGGCTTCTTCCCGATCATGATGTTCGCGCTGCCCGCCGCCGCCCTGGCGATCGCGCACTGTGCCAAGCCGCACCGCCGCAAGGAGGTGCTGGGCCTGATGACCTCGGTGGCGCTGACCAGCTTCGTGACGGGCGTGACCGAGCCGATCGAGTACTCCTTCCTCTATGTCGCCCCGCTGCTCTACGTGGCGCACGCGCTGCTGACCGGGGTGTCGATGGGCGTCACCTGGGCGCTCGGGGTGCACGACGGTTTCAGCTTCTCGGCCGGCCTGATCGACTACCTGATCAACTGGAGCCTGGCCACCAAGCCCTGGCTGATCATCCCGATCGGCGCCTGCTTCGCGGTGGTCTACTACGCGCTCTTCCGCTTCATGATCACCAAGTTCAACCTCATCACCCCGGGCCGGGAACCCGACGACGAGGTCGAGGACACCACCAAGGACTGAACCCGGCCGGCCGCCGGGGACGTCACGGTCCAGCGCGAGGCGCTCCGTCGTTCGACTACGGTGGACAGTGAAGATCGTTAATCCATAACAAGGTTTCGATTTCATAGCACTTCCCACCTGCGGGCCTTTCTGCCCTTCCAGCCCCTCTCGGCCCGTGCTACAAAACTGGTCTACACCACTAGTGGTGTAGACCAGTTCGCGTACCGGCCCCGGCCGCACCCCACCCGGTACGCCCTGCCGTGAGGAACCACCCCATGAGTACGACTGCGAAGGCACCGGCGCCCGCAGCCCCCGCCGTCTCCCCAGCGAAGAAGTACGGCCAGAACCTCCTCCAGGGCCTGCAGAAGATCGGCCGCAGCCTCCAGCTCCCGATCGCCGTCCTCCCGGCCGCCGGCCTGCTGCTGCGCCTGGGCCAGGACGACGTCTTCGGCAAGGACGGCCTCGGCTGGGACAAGGTCGCCGCCGTCTTCGGTACCGCGGGCAGCGCCGTCTTCGACAACCTGCCGTTGCTCTTCGCCGTCGGCATCGCGATCGGCTTCGCCAAGAAGGCGGACGGTTCCACCGCGCTCGCCGCCCTGGTGGGCTTCCTGGTCTACAAGAACGTGCTCACCGCGTTCCCGATCACCGACGGTCACATCGCCGACGGCAAGTACGTCGCCGCGACGTACCAGAACCCCGGAGTGCTCGGCGGTATCGTGATCGGCCTGCTCAGCGCGATCCTCTGGCAGAAGTTCCACCGCACCAAGCTGGTCGACTGGCTCGGCTTCTTCAACGGCCGCCGCCTGGTCCCGATCATCATGGCCTTCGTCGGTACCGCGGTCGGCGTGGTCTTCGCCGAGGTCTGGGGCCCGGTCGGCAACGCCATCGGCCACCTGAACAACAGCCTGATCGGCGCGGGCGCGCTGGGCGCCGGTGCGTTCGGCCTGATCAACCGCGCGCTGCTGCCGGTCGGCATGCACCAGTTCGTCAACTCCTACGCCTGGTTCCAGGCCGGTGACTACACCAAGGCCGACGGCACCGTCGTGCACGGCGACCTGACCCGCTTCTTCGCCGGCGACCCGACGGCCGGGCAGTTCATGTCCGGCTTCTTCCCGATCATGATGTTCGCGCTGCCCGCCGCCGCCCTGGCCATCGCGCACTGCGCCAAGCCCGAGCGCCGCAAGGCCGTGATGGGCATGATGATGTCGCTGGCGCTGACCTCCTTCGTCACCGGTGTCACCGAGCCGATCGAGTTCGCCTTCGTCTTCATCGCCCCCGGCCTGTACGCGATCCACGCGGTGCTCACCGCCGTCTCGATGGCCGTCACCTGGGCGCTGGGCGTGCACGCCGGCTTCACCTTCTCCGCCGGTCTGCTGGACTACCTGCTCGGCTACAGCAAGGCCACCGACCCGCTGCTGATCATCCCGATCGGCCTGGTCTTCGCGGCGCTCTACTACTTCCTGTTCCGCTTCGCGATCACCAAGTTCGACCTCAAGACCCCCGGTCGCGAGAGCGACGAGGAGATCGAGGACGTCACCAAGTGACACCCGCGCGCTGACCGCAGGGGAGAGGGGCACCGGCCACGTGGCCGGTGCCCCTCTCCCCTGTCCGCCCGCACCGCTCAGATCTCGTACGTCGCACCGGCCTTGGCCAGCTCCACCGGGCCCCGGAACGCCGCCTCGGCGTCGCGCAGGTTGCGCTGCGGGTCGGTCCACGGCGGGATGTGGGTGAGCACCAGGCGGCGGACCCCGGCGGCGGCCGCGTGCTCGCCGGCCTCACGGCCGTTGAGGTGGATCGACCGGACGGTCTCCTTGCCGTCCGTGAAGGCGGCCTCGCAGAGGAAGAAGTCGCAGTCCCGGGCCAGCTCGATCAGCTCCGGGCACTCCCCGGTGTCGCCGGAGTAGACCAGTGAGCGGCCGCCGTGCTCGATCCGGAAGGCGTAGGCCTCCACCGGGTGGTTGACCCGGATCGCGGTGACCGTCAGCGGCCCGAGCGTGAAGGTGCCGGGGGTCAGCGTGTGGAAGTCGAAGACCTCGGTCATCCCGGGCTGCTCGGGCATGTCGTAGGCGCGGGCCAGCCGGCCCGGCGTGTCCAGCGGCCCGTAGACCGGCAGCGGCTCCGGGCAGCCCTCCTGGCGGTAGTTGCGGGCCACCCAGTAGGCGCACAGGTCGATGCAGTGGTCGGCGTGCAGGTGGCTGAGCGCGATGGCGTCAACCGCGTAGAGGCCGACGTGGTTCTGCAGGGCGCCGAGCGCGCCGTTGCCGAGGTCGAGCACCAGGCGGTAGCCGTCGGCCTCGACCAGGTAGCTGGAGCAGGGCGAGTCGGGCGACGGGAAGGTCCCCGAGCACCCCACCACAGTCAGTTTCATCCTGAGCCCCTCCGCCCTGTCCAGGTCCCCGAGCACGCCGGTTACCGCCGGGTCACACCGGCGGGTAGCTGCAGCGGTCGCGTGTCGAGAGTAAGGGCGGAGCGGCACTTTGCCCCCGCCCCCGTGCCGCGCTGTGGCTGGAATCACCAGAACGGGGCGGCGCGGGGACGGGTCGCGCGCTCGGGCCGCGCGCGGGCGGCGGAACCGCCCTCAGCGGTGGCCCGGGCGGCGCATGGCCCAGGCCCGGATGGTGTCGGCGTACCAGCGCGGGTGGCCTGCCTGGTCGACGAAGTCGGGGTCGGGGAGCAGGCCGTGCCGGCGGTAGCTGCGCACGGTGTCGGGCTGGACTCCGATGTGGCGGGCGATCTCGGCGTAGGACCACGCGTCGCCGTTACTGCGCTGGCTGCTCATCTGGCGCCACCTCCGGGTGTTCCGAGAGCTGAGCTGTGCCGGTTCGCCGGGTGGTCCCCGGCGCGCGACCAGCCTTTCCGGTGATGTCAGGGGTACAGGTGCCGGCCGGGCCCGGTGGTGATTCCGTGACAGAGCGGAAGCGGGAAACGGATAAATTCTCAACTGTCACAGCCGGTACGGTCAGCACATGAATCACTCGCACGGCGTCCCGCCCACGATGATCGCGCTGATCGTGCCGGCCGCCCTGGCCCTGCTGATCGGCCTCGCCGTGCTGGCGGGCCGGCGTCGGGGCAACGGAACGGGGCCCGGCCGGGGTCGCCTTCTCGCCCCGCGGCGACCCACCCGTCCGCGGACCGCCCCTCCTGCGCGCCGTCCCGAGCCGGCCGGCCGACCCGAGCGGCCCGGCGAGCGCCCCGGCGGGGCCGGGCGGACGCCCGCGCCGCGCGAGATCTGGTGGGCCGAAGTCCCCTTCGAGGACGGCCCCGGCAGCAAGGACCGCCCGTGCCTGGTGCTCCGGGTGAACGGCCGCACCGCCACCGTCGCGAAGATCACCAGCAAGCACCACGCCGAGCTGCCGGGCGTCCTCGCACTCCCCCCGGGCACCGTCGCCGACCGCCAGGGCCGGGCCAGCTGGCTGGAGTTGGACGAGCAGCGGGAGGTCCCGCTCACCCACTTCCGCCGCCGCGTCGGCCCGGTGGACGGCCAGCTCTGGGCCCGCGTCCAACGCGCTCGCTCATCCGGGTGAACCCCACCTGCTGACCGGGGTCTTCCCGGTGCCGGAGGGCTGACCCGGCCCGGCGGTGACAGCGTGGCCGGCTCCCGGGATCGGGGGCCGGCCACGGCTGCGTGTCACGCCCAGAGTTGGCCCTGGAGCATCTCGACGGCCGCCTCGGTGCTCTCGGCGGTGTAGATGCCGGTGGACAGGTACTTCCAGCCGCCGTCGGGCACCACGAAGACGATGTCCGCCTGCTCGCCCGCCTCGGCCGCGCGGCGGGCGACGCCGAGCGCGGCGTGCAGGATCGCGCCGGTCGAGACCCCCGCGAAGATGCCTTCCTCGGCGAGGAGTTCACGGGTGCGGCGGACCGAGTCGGCCGAGCCGACGCTGAACCGGGTGGTGAGCACCTCGGCGTCGTACAGCTCGGGGACGAAGCCCTCGTCCAGGTTGCGCAGCCCGTACACCAGGTCGTCGTAGCGCGGCTCGGCGGCCACGATCCGCACGCCCGGCACCTTCTCGCGCAGGAAGCGGCCGACGCCCATCAGGGTGCCGGTGGTGCCGAGTCCGGCCACGAAGTGCGTGACCGAGGGCAGGTCGGCCAGGATCTCCGGGCCGGTGGTGGCGTAGTGCGCCCCGGCGTTGTCGGGGTTGCCGTACTGATAGAGCATCACCCAGTCGGGGTGCTCGGCGGCCAGCTCCTTGGCCACCCGCACCGCCGTGTTGGAACCACCGGCGGCGGGCGAGGAGATGATCTCCGCGCCCCACATCCGCAGCAGCTCGCGCCGCTCCTGGCTGGTGTTCTCCGGCATCACGCAGATCATCCGGTAGCCCTTGAGCTTGGCCGCCATGGCCAGCGAGATACCGGTGTTGCCGCTGGTGGGCTCCAGCACGGTGCAGCCGGGGGTGAGCCGGCCGGCGGCCTCGGCCCGCTCGATCATGTACAGCGCCGGGCGGTCCTTGATCGAGCCGGTCGGATTGCGGTCCTCCAGCTTCGCCCACAGGCTGACCCGCCCCTCCGCGTTGCCGGGAACGGCGGCGGAGAGCCGGGGCAGTCGGACCAGGGGGGTATTGCCGACGGCCGCGAGGGGGCTGTCGTAACGCATCAGCGGGAGCCGCCGGCGACGGCGGGCAGGATGGTGATGCTGTCACCGTCCTTGACGCCGGTGGCGATGCCCTCCAGGAACCGGACGTCCTCGTCGTTCAGGTAGACGTTCACGAACCGGCGCAGGTCGCCGTTGTCCAGCAGGCGGGCGGCGATGCCCGGGTGGCGGACGTCGAGGTCGGCGATGAGCTCCCCGAGGTTGCTGCCGGTGCCGTCGACGGCCTTGGCGCCGTCGGTGTAGGTACGGAGGATGGTCGGGATGCGGACCTCGATGGCCATGGCTGCGCTCCTGGGCGGGTGAGAGGGTGCCGCGGGCGCGCGGCGGTGGACGAACTGTCTTCGTGACGTGCGACGGGACGTGCTGCGCGAGCTCCCCGGACAGGCGGGGCGAGCGCGGTTCAGGCGCCGGGACAGATGGCCGCGGCGTGCCGGCACAGGTCGATGTGCAGGCGCGCCACGAGGCGGGTGCCCGGGGCCTGAGTGCTCACATCGACGGAACGCATGGGCTCATCGTATAGATTCCCGCCCCGGTTCCGACATGCATGTCTCGCAGACTGGATGCTTTTCGACCACCCTGTGAGATTCTGCCGTGCTCCGACCCGTCGGCACCGCCACCGGGCCCCGGTCAGGCGACGGGGCCGTCGACGACCGTGACCTCCTCCTCGGTGATCACGCCCTCGACGATCCGGAACGAGCGGAACTGGAACGGGTCGTCCGCGCCGTTGCCCTCGGCGGTGGAGACCAGCACGTAGTGCGCGTTCGGCTCGGAGGCGTAGCTGACATCGGTGCGCGAGGGGTAGGCCTCGGTGGCCGTGTGCGAGTGGTAGACCACGACCGGCTCCTCGTCCCGGTCGTCCATCTCGCGGTAGAGCTTGAACAGGTCGGCCGAGTCGAACTCGTAGAACGTGGGCGAGCGGGCCGCGTTCAGCATCGGGATGAAGCGCTCGGGGCGGCCGCTGCCGGCCGGCCCCGCGACGACCCCGCAGGCCTCGTCCGGGTGGTCGGCGCGGGCGTGGGCGACGATCGCGTCGTGCAGCTCTCGGGTGATGGTCAGCATGCGGCCAGGATAGGGCCCGGCCATCGAGGCCCTGAGGCTCGCCCGCACCCACCGCCGGGGCTCAGCCCGTCATCGCCTCCAGCAGCGACTCCTGCATCGCGCCGAGCCAGAGGTAGGCCATCACCAGGGGCTTGCGCTCGTCGCTGTCGGGCAGGTTGTACAGCCCCTGCTCGTCCTCCTCGGTGATCTCCAGACGCGCCCCGAGGGTCAGCCGCAGGTCGTTGAGCGCGCTCAGCCAGCGCGGGCAGTCCTCGGTGCTGGGCCGCAGCACCCCGCCGCCGTTGCCGATGGTGTCCAGCGAGCGGATCACCAGCAGCGCGTCCTCGCGCTTGCGGGCCCGCAGGTCCAGCTCGGTGTAGCGGCGGAACTCCCCGGCGGCCGCCTTGGTCTGCGCGTCCACCGGCTTGCCGGGCTCGCCGTAGGCGTCGGGGAAGAGGCGGGCCAGCGCGGGATCGCTCGGCGCCTCGGTGGGCCCATCGGCGAAGAGCGCGGCGAACGGGTCGGCCTCCGCGCCGGGCGCTTCGCCGGGGCCTGGACCGATCAGCTCCAGCATCTGCACCTCGAGCGAGCGGAGGATGGCGGCCTCCACCTCCTCCAGGGCGATCGCGGCGCTGCCGTCTCGGGTCCGCTCGAACAACCCAGCCATCGTCAGGTAACCGTCCGGTTCTTGTAGGTGTCGTTGGATCAGTCGGCACCTCGCCGACCGACAGCAGGTCAGTCGTGCTGCAGGGTGGCCCACAGGCCGTAGCCGTGCATGGCCTGCACGTCGCGCTCCATCTCCTCGCGGGTGCCGCTGGAGACCACCGCGCGGCCGCGGGTGTGGACCTCCATCATCAGCTTGCGCGCCTTCTCCTTCGGGTAGCCGAAGTAGGCCTGGAAGACGTAGAGGACGTAGCTCATCAGGTTGACCGGGTCGTTGTGGACGATCGTGACCCACGGAGTGTCCGGCTCCGCCACCGGGAGACTCTCGGCCTCGGGGCGTTCGATCTCGGCCGGCGCGACACTCACGACTGGCTCTCCTCATCGGTGACTCGATGGGGCCCGGCCCACCTGGGGCCGGGCTCACCTGGATATGGGCATGCCTCGGTACAGCTCCTCTGACCTCCCATGCTGCCATCCGGGGGACCTCGGAGCGATTCCGACCCGGCCCTCCGGCAGGAAATCGTCAATCTGACGCTAAGTGGTAGTAGCATCATCCTCATGGACGCCCAGGCATTCGCGGCGACGCAGTCCGCCGCGCCCACCTCGCCGACAGCCGGCTCGACCGCGCTGCTCACCGACCGCTACGAGCTGACCATGCTGCAGGCCGCGCTGCGCAGCGGCGCCGCGCACCGCCGCTCGGCCTTCGAGGTCTTCACCCGCCGACTGCCCGACGGCCGCCGCTACGGGGTGTTCGCCGGCACCGGCCGGGTGCTCGACGCGGTGGAGAACTTCCGCTTCACCACCGCCCAGCTGGACTGGCTGGCCGACCAGCGAGTCGTGGACGAGGCCACGCTGAGCTGGCTGGCCGACTACCGCTTCAGCGGCGACATCCACGGCTACCCGGAGGGCGAGGCCTACTTTCCCGGCTCGCCGCTGCTCACCGTGGAGGGCAGCTTCGCCGAGGCGGTGATCCTGGAGACGGTGATCCTCTCCATCCTCAACTTCGACTCGGCGGTCGCGGCGGCGGCCTCCCGGATGACGGCCGCCGCAGGGGAGCGGCCGTGCATCGAGATGGGAGCCCGCCGGGCGCACGAGGCCGCCGCCGTGGCCGCCGCCCGAGCGGCCTACATCGCCGGTTTCGCCGCCACCTCCGACCTCGCGGCGGGCTTCGCCCACGGCATCCCGACCACCGGCACCGCCGCCCACGCCTTCACCCTGCTGCACGACAGCGAACGGGACGCCTTCACCGCGCAGCTCGACTCGATGGGCACCGGCACCACCCTGCTGGTGGACACCTACGACCTGGCCGAGGCGGTGCGCACCGCCGTCGAGGTGGCCGGGCCCGAGCTGGGCGCGGTACGGATCGACTCCGGCGACCTGACCCTGCTCGCCCACCGGGTCCGCCGCCAGCTGGACGAGCTGGGCGCGCGCAAGACCAGGATCATCGTCACCTCCGACCTGGACGAGTACGCCATCGCCGCCCTCGCGGCCGCCCCCGTGGACGGCTACGGGGTCGGCACCAGCCTGGTCACCGGCAGCGGCCACCCGACCTGCGCGATGGTCTACAAGCTGGTGGCCCGCGCCGCCTCGGCCGATCCCGGGGCACCGCTGGTGCCGGTGGCCAAGCGCTCGGCCGGCGCCAAGTCCAGCGTGGGCGGGCGCAAGTGGGCCGCCCGGCGCCCGGACGCGGACGGCGTGGCCGAGGCCGAGGTGGTGGGCACCGGTCCGATGCCGCAGTCGCTCGCGCCGTACGCGCTGCAGGTCCCGCTGGTACGCGGTGGCGTGGTGGTGGGACGCGAGCCGCTGGCCGCCGCGCGCGAGCGGCACCTGCGGTCCCGGGCCGCCCTGCCGCTGTCGGCCACCCAGCTCTCCAAGGGCGAGCCGGTGCTGACCACCGAACTGCTGCTGGGCTGACCGGCCGGCGCCCGGACGGCCCGGGCGCCCCGGCCGCCCCGCGTGGGCGGCATCCCCGCGGTGCCGCCCCTTCCGCCCTCCACCCCCACTCCCTAGAGTGGCCACACTCCACTCCCCTACCCCGACCGACCGCCAGCGAGGAACCAGTCATGCAACGGGCCCTGATCGTCATCGATGTGCAGAACGACTTCTGCGAGGGCGGCAGTCTTCCCGTCGCCGGCGGCGCCGAGGTCGCGGCCGCGATCACCGAGCTGATCGCCACCGCCCGGAGCGAGTACAGCCACATCCTGGCCACCCGTGACCACCACCACGACCCCGGGGCGCACTTCTCCACCGAGCCGGACTTCGTCGACAGCTGGCCGCCGCACTGCGTGGCCGGGACCGAGGGGGTGGGCTTCCACCCCAACTTCGCGCCCTCGGTGACCTCCGGGGCGATCGAGGCGGTCTTCGACAAGGGCGCGTACGCGGCCGCGTACAGCGGGTTCGAGGGCGTCGACGAGAACGGCAGCTCGCTCGCGGACTGGCTGCGCGAGCGTTCCGTGACGGCGGTGGATCTGGTCGGCATCGCCACCGACCACTGCGTGCGGGCCACGGCGCTGGACGCCGTGCGCGAGGGGTTCGCCGCCCGGGTGCTGCTCGACCTGACCGCGGGGGTCGCGCCCGCGACCACGGCCGCCGCGCTCGACCAGCTGCGCGAGGCCGGGGTGGAGCTGACCGGGGCCCCCGTCCTGGAGTGAGGCGCTGGGCCGCGGGTGCGGCTCAGCCTTCCGTCACCAGCAGCTCCACCACGTCGGCCCCGCCCACCAGGAACGTCTGCCGCAGTTCCTCCGCCACCGCCGCCGGCTCGCCGGCCAGCCGCTCGGCGCCGAGGTAGACCACCCGCACCCCCAGGTACTCCATCCGGTGCTGACCGGCCCGCACCCAGGCCTGCTCGCCCTCGCTGACGCAACGCACCTCGGATTCGACCTCCACCGCCACCCCCGCCTGCGGCCAGTACAGGTCCGGCACCGCGACGAAGGTGCCGCCGCGCATCCGCAGCTCGGGGCCGACCATCGGGGCGGGCAGCAGCTCGGCGGCGGCCAGCTCGACCACCGCCAGCACCGCCGACTCGCGTTCGGCGGCGAGCAGTTCGTCCACCGCCGCGCGGATCCGCGGGACCTCCACCAGGTGCGCCTCGCGGAGTTCGGCGATCAGCTCGGCGAGCGTGCAGCCCGGCTGCCCGTCGGCGGCGGTGCCGGCCACCGCCTCGCGCAGCACCGAGCGCAGCGCCCGCGGCTCCAGCCGTACCGCCGGGCCCGCGGCCTGACTCGCCGCCTGCGCCGGGGGCTGACCCGTGCAGTGGCCCAGGGCCTCGGCGGCGGACTGCTCGGCGTGGTCCGCCAGGGCCGCCTCCTCGCCGTCGATCCACTCGCGCAGCGCGTCCGCCACCGCCCTGGCCACCGGTGCGCAGGCCAGTCCGTGCACCTCCTGGGCCTCCAACTCCCGTGCGGTGCGCTGGATCCGCACGTCACCGGCGTCCCGCAGCCGGCGCTGCCTGGGCACCAGCACCTGCACACCGGTGACCGCCGGCAGCCGGGGCACCGCGGTGAACCCGTAGAGCGCGAGGGCGGCGGCGCCGGTGATCACCGCACCCTCCCGACAGCCCGTCTCGCGGCCGTTCTGGGCCGCGTAGAGCAGCGCGGCCCACATCCGCTGCTCGGGGGTGGGCGTGCCGGTCTGCAGCAGGTAGACCCGGGGCAGCAGCCGCTGCCAGGGGCCGCCGCGCCGGCAGTGCTCACTGACCACCCGGGACGGAACACCGCGGGCGCGCAGCTGACTCGCCGTGATCACGTTCTGCTGGCGGCGGGCCAGCTCTTCGAGCGAGGGGACCGGGGAAGGGATCTGGTAGCTCATGCGACAACCCTCCCCTGTCACCCGGTCGCCGCATTCACGACCTGACGCACCGTTACTGAACCGTCGTCAAATCGGGACAGCCCAGCACTAAAGTCGCCATACCCTCACTCAAACGGAGTAATTAGGATCAAAGTGCTTGCAGATTGAGTCACGATCTGAAAGCACACCGAAGGCACGCCCGGGTCGTGACATCCGTCATGACGGAAGGGTGACCCGCCCGCACTGGCCCAGGACCACCGCCGCCCGGCAGAATCATGATCACCGGCGGGGCGGAGAGCGCGAGGCCGGACGCACTCACGGGGAGCCCACCATGTTCAGGAAGACCGCCACGCCGGCCGATGCCGCAGCAGCGCCCAAGGGCCTCGCCGCCATCACCGAGCCGATCGAGGAGCTCAGGCTCCCGGTCTGGTTCTTCGGCTTCGAGGCCGTCTTCGCCTGCGCCTACGACCTGATCAAGGCCTACCCCGTCATGCTGCCGGTGCTCGGGGCGCTGGTCGTCGCCAACATCGTCATCTCGCTGACCATGATGCGCAAGCGCCTGCGGCTGGCCAAGGCGCTGTGGCGCGGCAAGGAGACCCGCAAGGTCGCCATCGGGCTGCTGGCCCTGCGGCTCGGCAGCCACTTCGTCCTCAACGCGGTCGGCGTCACGGTCACCAGCACCGCCGCCCACCTGGTCTTCGGCGTGCTGATGGCCGCCATCACGGTGGGCCTGCTCGTCTTCACCCAGCAGACCGCGCTGCGCGCCCTGGAGAGCGCCCGCGCCAAGGCCGCGCAGGAGACCCCGGCCACGGCCTGAACCCGGCCTGAACCCGGCCGGCGACCCGCGTACCGCGCGCCGGTGTGACCCGGACCACTCCCCGGGAACACTCCCTCGGAACAAGTGCTCTGGAGGCATTGCCTACCATCAGGGCATGCCATATGACGAGACATCAGGTCTGAGCGCGGCGCAGCTGCGCCTGGGCCGGCTACCCGGATACGTCCGGCAGCCCGACCCCGCCCGCCGGGCCGGCGAGCGGGGCTCGACGTACAAGAAGGGCTGGGAGGTCCGCTTCACTGCGCGCAGCGAGGCGGAGATAGCAGAGATCCGCGAACTGCTCGTCGCGGCCGGGTTCGCACCCGCCCGGCCGTTCTTCAAAGGCCAGCAACTGATCCAGCCGGTGTACGGCATGGCGGTGGTGCGGACCTACCTGGAGGCCCGCGAACTGGTCGCCTGAACACCGCAGGACGAGCACGAGCAGCACGCACCACGTAGGCAGCACGAACAGCACCACCAGCACGGCCCAGCACAGACAATGGCACCGAGGCCGCGCGAGCCCACGAGGCGACCGGCAGCCGCGGTGACGGGGGACCCCAGCTCAGCCGACTCGATCCAGTGGCCCGCCCTACCCGGACAGCGCGTGGCCGAGCGCCGTCAGCTCTGCTCCGGCTCCAGGAACTCCAGCCGGTTGCCGACCTTGTCGAAGGCGTAGAACCGGTCGTACCCGGGGAACTCGCCGTCCCACTGCACCGGGTGCCCGTGCGCCTCCAGCCGCTCGCCCAGCGCGCGCAGCCCGTTCACCAGGATGCCCGGGTGCGCCTTGCGGGCGGCCACGAAGTCCTGCTCCACACCGAGGTGGACCTCCAGCCCGCCACCACGGAACCAGCAACCGCCGCGGGCCGCCAGCACCGGCGGCTTGACCAACTCGGTCATCCCGAGCGCCTCGCCCCAGAACTCCCGGCAGAGCGGCTCGGCGCCCGGCGGAATGGCGAGCTGGACGTGATGCAGGCCGGCGAAGAAGTCGTCAGATACGGTCATGGGCCGACCATATAGTCACAGGTCACCACGGAGACAGGCGCTCAGCTGCCGGGCGATCCCGTCCATCTCCTCGGCCTCGGGCACGGGGTGCGCCGGGTTGCCGAGCAGCGCGAAGATGCCCGGACCGCGCAGCTGCGGATCCAGGTCCGCGGGGCGCGGCACCAGGTGGAAGTGCAGATGGCTGAAGCCCGGCGCCTCGGAGAACTGCGCGAGGTACGTCTTCGCACACCCGGTCACCTCCGTCAGCGCCCGCGACAACCGCACCTGCCACCCACCGAGCGCCGCCGCCTCCTCGTCCGCGAGCTCGGCGATGGTGGTCACATGCCGGCGCGGGACCAGCACCAGCCACCCCAGCAGCCCGGCACCGACCGCGTGCGCCACCCGCCAGTGCTCGTCCAGCGCCACCAGCTCGCGCGGCGGCAGTTCGGGCAGCAGGGCGGTGTTGGCGCAGGAGAAGCAGGCGGCGACCGTGGTGACGGCAGGTGCGACGGACAAGCGGGTCAGCTCCTGGGGTCGTGGTGCTGGGGCGGGTAGGGCGGCTGCTGGGGCTGGTAGGGCTGCTGGGGCGGATACGGCGGCGGGTAGGCGCCCTGGGCCGGGACGGCGGCGGCCGGACGCCGGTTGGCCCGACGGATCAGGACCGTGACGCCGAGCACGATCAGCACGAGCACCCCACCGCCGGCCCCGTAGAGCCAGACCGGCGTCCCACCGCTGCTCCCGCCATGACTCCCACCGGCCGCCTGGGGCACCGGTGCCGGCGAGGAGGAATCCGGCGCCCCCTGCGACTCGACGCGGGTCAGCAGCGGGTTGTCCTTCGGCCCGTTGTCCACCGCCGGATCGGGGGCGAGCGCCTTGGAGGGCGAGGCGATCCCATAGCCGTAGCGGTCGTTGGGCACCTGGCTGTGGTCGGGCGGCGCGGCGGCACTGGTGATCATGCGCCGGATCACCTGACCGGCCGAGAGGGCGGGGTACTTGGCCCGCACCAGGGCGGCAATGGCGGAGACGTAGGCGGTCGCGTCGGAGGTGCCGTTCGCGTAGCGGTAGTCGGTGGTGCTCTTGTTGCCCGCGCTGGTGATGCCCACCCCGGGGGCGACCAGCGTCACTTCGGGGCCGCGGTTCGAGTGGTCCCAGACGTTGCCCTGCCGGTCGATCGCCCCGACCGCGACAACACCGGGGAAGGCGGCGGGATAGGAGACCACCGAGCCGAGGTTGCCCGTACCGGCCACGAGGACGACATCGTGTGCCACCGCGTAGGAGATGGCCGCCCGGTCGTCCGGGCTGGTTCGCATCGGGCCGTCGAACGACATGTTGACGACCTTTGCCCCGTGATCAACCGCATAGCGCAGGGCATCCGGAAACCTGCTGTCGGGACCCGCCTGGACATCGCCCGCACTCGCGAGGGCAATCCGCACCGGCAGGATCTTGGCCTTCGGCGCCAACCCCATCACGCCGTCCTGGGCCTGATCCCCGTGACCGTGACCCGCGATGAGGCTCGCCATCCCGGTGCCGTGGCCGTCCTTGTCCACCTGGCCGTCGGTCTGATCACCCGAGAAATCGGTGCCCAGGAGAACCTGACCGGTCAGATCCTGATGATCCGCCTGAGTTCCCGTGTCGATCACCGCGACCGTCACGCCCTCGCCCTGGCTGATCGGCCACACCTTGGTCGCGGCCTCGTAGGCCTGCAGCGGCCACTGCTGATCCCTGGTGCTGTCCGCGAGGGCCGGCGTGGCCGCCAGCCCCCACACCAACGCCCCCGCGGCGAGGACGGCCATCCCCCGCACCGGCCGACGACTCGCCACTGTCGGTCACCCCAATCCTCGAAGTTGTCACCTCAGACGGTGACTCATTCCACCACGCCCGGGTTGACGTCCTCGTCCGACATCCAGGTCTCCTCGTCCTCGACCAGGTAGTCGGCTCGCTTGCCCTCCTTGCGCTTCTTCCGGCGGGCCGCCTGCGTCCCGCCCGGCAGCAGACCGGGCCCGGTGCGCTCCGCGGCGGCAGCCTCGGACTCGCTCGCCCGGCCGCGCAGACCGAGACCACTGCCGCCCTCGGTGAACCCCTTGCGCGGTGCGCTCTCGGCTCGGCCGCCGATCGCCTCCTCGCCCTCGCCGATCACGGAACCGCCGCCGCTCTTTCGGGCAGAGCCCCCGCGCCCGAAGCCGCTCCTGCGAGCCGCTGCTGACGCTCCCTCATCCGGTCCGAAACCCTGCCGCGTCGCACTGGTGCGCCCAGAACCGCCGGCAGACTCCTCTGTGCCCTCGTCAGCGGACATCGACCCGCCTGCGCCCGGACGTCGGCTGGGCTCCGCCTCGCCGTTGAAGGCTCCGGCGGACAGCCGGGGATCCACCGTCGGAATCCGTCCTGCACCGGTGCCGAAGCCCATCGGCAGCATGCCGCCCGGCCCACTGCCGCCTCCGACCGCACTGGTCGGACCGCCCGAAGGCATGGCCAACGGCGGCCTGGGCCCGACGGCAGCGGTGGCGTCGAGACCTGTCCCGTTGCCCGTAACAACCGTCTGTGTCAAGGGAGCTGACGGACCGGCGGCCGGACGGGCCGGCGGTGAGTCGACCGTGTGGTCGGCAACGGGCGCATCCGCGCCGACGGCCACCGACTTCGGCGGCTTGGGCGCCGGGTTCGCGACCCCGCCCTTGATCCCGGAGTCCGTGGGCGCCACAGGTGCGCAGGCCGGCTGACGCGGTGGCGCGGCCGCCGGAGCGGCCGGGCTCTCGGAAGCACGGCTCACCACCTGGGTGTTCACCGGAGTCGAGGTGTAGCCGCCGATGGCGCCGAGGCCCGCGCCCATCACGAAGGCGCTCAGGGCCGCCGAGGGGGTCGGGTCCGGGGGTGGCACCTCCGTTTCGTCAATGTTGCTGAGCGGCGGCGGCTTCAGCACCGGTGTCGCCGTCCGGTACTTGTTGGCCAAGGTCTGCATGACCGCGACCGCTTCCGACTTCTTCTGGTCCTTGATCGGGATCTGCGTGCTGTCGTCCTGGATCCCCACCGCGTTCTGCGCGGTGTCCGAGATCGCGTTGCCGACCTGGGACCAGAAGCCGGGCTCCTCGGGCATGTCGTGCTTGGCCTGGTCGATCGCCTCGGACATCATCTGCAGCGTGTTGGAGGCGTCGTTCGCGTACGCCGCCGCGTTGTTGACGCTCGTCGCCAGCTTGGTCATCTTCGAGTAGAAGGCGTCGCTGGTGTTGCCCTGCCAGCTGTAGGTGGCGTCGCCGGACGCCGTGTCCAGGGCGGTGCGGATCTTCTTGAGGGTGTCCGCCGCCCGCCGCCACGGGTCGCTGGCGGCCATCACATCGCCCGAGTTCAAGGCGTCGACCATCTTCCGCAGCGCACTGTGGCTGTAGCCGTTGAAGTCGGTGACATCGGCACTCACGATCGCACGCCTCCGGTCCTGCGGTCAGTCCTGTGGACGGTTGTCCTCACCATGTCGGCTGCTCCACCGGTCCGCCGTTCCCGTCGCCGTCCCCGCCGCCGTTCTCGTCCGTCACCCCGGGCCGCGTGGAGTTGCCCTTCCCCGCCGCACCCGGCACCCCGCCGCCCGGCGCCACCGCCCCGGGCACCGGCACCGTCCCCGACCCGCTCGCCACCGACTCACCCGCGTCCGGCACCCCGCCCACCGGCGTCTCCTGCGGTGTCTCCGCAGCCGCGTCCTTGGTCACCGCCCGGTTGGCGGACTTCGCCGCCGAGCGCCCGGCCACGGCCCCCGTCACCACGCCGGCGACGGCAGCGCCGTACGTGGTCGGCGACGAGGCCGCGGTGCTGACCGACCAGCCGTCGTCGGAGACCTTCAGCTGCTGCGCCGTCTGGTGCTCCTGCTCCTCGTAGTTGGTCGCGGTCAGGTCGGCCTTCCGCTGCGCGTCGTCGATCGCCTCGTGGAGCGCGGTGAGCACGTCGCGCAGTCCGTCGCGCATCAGCTCGTACTGGTTGTGCAGGTCCTTGGCCTCGGCGAATTCGCCGAAGGAAGTGCCGCCCACACCGGTCTTGGCATGCGTGGTCGGGCCATCGGCGTTCGCCTGGAACTCCGCCAGCAGGCCGCGGACCTGGCCCGCGAAAGCGCGCAGGCCGTCCACCTCGACCTGGTAGCCCGAACCGGCACCACCCGCCGAACCCGATCCGCTGCTCCCCTTGTCGGCCACGGTCCGTACCTCCCCCATGTCACCCCGTCATGCCCGGTCGTGTCCGTGTCAGACCCGAACCGACCCAGCTTCCCAAGTATTCAACTCAACTCCAACCCCACGGTGCAACACCCGACGCCCCGTCATGAGTCGATCAGGAGGCGCGCCGCCAGGGTCCTGCGGCACAGTGAATCGGCCTGCCGGGTGGTCTCCGGCAGGCGGTAGCGCGGCGTCAGTGCGAGGACGACGGAGACCGCCTCGGTCAGCCCGATCCGGTGACCGACCGACACGAAGACCGGTTTCACCCCCGCGCGGGTACGGACCGCGCGGCCCACCTCCTCGCCGCTGTCCCGGTCGAGCAGCGGGGACCAGGCGCCGCGTTCGGGAGCCGGGTCCTGGTGATCGAAGCCGAACGGCGTCTTGGCGGCGCCCAGGGTCGGCAGGCCGGTCAGCACGCCGAGGTGGCTGGCCAGGCCGAGCCGGCGCGGATGGGCCAGGCCGTAGCCGTCACAGACCACCAGGTCGGGCCGGCGCCGCAACCCGGCCAGGGCGTCGATCACGGCGGGGATCTCACGGAAGGCCAGCAGCCCTGGCAGGTAGGGGAAGGCGATCGGGCCGACGGCGGTGGACTCCTCGACCACCTCCAGGGTGCCGAGGTCGAGCAGCACGGCGGCCGCGGCGACGGTGTTCCGCTCGTCGTCGTACGCCACGTCCACGCCGGCCACCAGCGCGCCGGGGGCGGGCGCCGGGCCCTGCGGCTCGACCAGCGGGCGCAGCCGCTGCTGTTCGGCGAGCGCCGCCTCCTCCGTGCGCGGCCAGCTCGCCGGCTCCACCCGGGCCGGGGCTCCGGCTCCCGCCCCCGGCGCGTTGCTGCCCTCGGCAGGTCGGTCGGACACACTCACGTTTTCCCCCGAAGTCGGTACGGACATCGCGGACCACGCTAGCGCTGCCGCCGGCCCGGTCCGCTCGCCCCCGCCCTCACCGTGTGGAGACCACCACCGTCTTCGCCGCCTTGTCGTGCAGACACTGCCGGTACGGCTTGTTGAAGACCCCGAACAGACCGTCGACCAGCCACCAGATCCCACAGCAGACCGCGGCCGGCAGCGTGTAGACGGCCGCGCGGGTCCACGCGGCGGAGCCGGCCGGGCTGCTGCCGTCGGCCAGCATCGCGACGCGGACGTTCATCACCTTCTTGCCGAGCGTCTGGCCGTCCCGGGAGAGCATCAGGCCCTCGTAGATCAGGTAGAGGCCGTAGTAGACCCAGACGCCACCGGTCCAGCCGTCCCGGTTGCCGAAGCCGGTGAAGGGCAGGACCAGCAGGAACGCGATCACCTGGATGAGTACGTAGTCGATCACCCGGGCCAGGATCCGGTGCGGCCAGGTGCCGAGCGGCGGCATGCCGGCGGGCTGACCGCCGCCCGGGCTGCCGTAGGGCGCTCCCCCGGGCCCACCGCCGTGCGGGCCGCCGTCGTACGGACCGGCGCCGTGCGAATCGCCCCCGAACGGGGCGCCCGTGTAGGGGCCGGCGCCGTAGGCGTTGGTGTCGTACGGGGAGCCGTTGGGCGGGGTCTCCCCGGGCGTGCTCGACGAAGGCGGCTGCTTGTCGAAGGAGGGCTTGCCGCCCCCTTCCGGCTCAGAGCTCGAAGGGTCGTAGGTGCTCATAGGGAGAGTAGAACACCGAAAATCGTATCTTCTATGGACATCTGAGCCGTTTTGCTGACGCTCTGACGCATCCCGGGCGCGCCAGGCCGGTTGGCCCTGACAAGCAGACCGGGCCCCTCAGGCCTTGACGACCCGGGTCCGGGCCGCCCGATCGGGCCAGCCGCGCCGCTGCTGACGGTCCGCCAGCAGCACGAGCGGGCCCAGCACCGTCAGTATCGACAGCTGGCCCACCACCCAGCGGACGAAGGCCCGGCTCAGGCTCGGCGGCCGTGGCGCGGTCCGGTCGGCGGCGCCGCGACCGCCACGGCCCTGCGGCCCCGCCTCGGATCTGACGACCCGTAGTCCGACCAGTCGCTTGCCGAAGGTGCGACCGGTGCGGGCGGTCGGCAGCACCTCGAACAGGAAGCCGGCCAGCAGCAGGGCCCCGAGCAGCAGCGCCACCCGGCCGAGGAAGGTGCCGTCGATCAGCCAGACCTGGACTTCACGGCCCGTCAGGTGACTGGCCGTCCGGGCGCGGTCGAGTTTCAGCTGCACGTCCGCCATGGTCGCCGTGGTCAGCGGGATCGCGACGGCGGCGCCCAGGCCGCCCAGCATCAGGACGTCGACCAGCCTGGCCGCCAGCCGCCGCCCGACCCCGCCGGCCACCACCGGCGCGGGAGCAGGTGCGGCGGCAGGCACCGGCGCGGACGCGGGCACCCGCGCAGGCTGCCGCGACGTCCGAGCGGGGAGCACCACCGCACTGGACGTCGGCCCCGCCGACTTCCGGCGCACGGCGGGCACGGCGGGCACCGCAGGCACCGCCGGCACGGCCACGGGCACCGGCACCAGCACCGGCGCCGCCGCAGGGGCCGGCTCGGGCGCGGGGACCACCGCCACCGGCCCGGCAGGCGGTACGGGTACCGGCGTCGGCACCGGCTCGGCGGCGGGCGCCACGTCCGCCAACGCTCCCCAGGAGACCCAGCGCGGCGCCCGCCCGGTCTCCATCAGCCCGCGCTGCGCCTGCGGGTCCGCCTGCCACGCGCTCCGGTCCAGCACCCCGGCCGCGGCCTCCGGCTCCAGCTCCGGCTCCGACGGAGCCATGGTGAAGACCGCCCCGGCCCCGGTCTGGTCCAGGAAGACCGGCCCGGTCTCGCCCCCGCCGCCGTCCGTCCGCTGCAGCCCCCGCTCCGGCACCGTCCGCTGCGGCACCGCGGGCGGCGGGATGTACCGCGCGTTGGGTCGCACCGCGGGCCGGGCCGCGAACGCGGGCGCCATCAGGACCTCGCCCTCGGCGGGGGCGGGTCGGCTGGTCCCGGGCACCCAGGTGCCGCCGTTCCAGTAGCGGACGAAGCCCGGCACCGACGGGTCCGGGTAGTAACCGGGCGCGGGGACCGCGGCGGTGTCCGCGCTGGCGACCAACGGCTGGTCCGACATGCAGATCTACTCTCCTGTGATCCACCGGCGGGGGTACGCCACGTCGCCGGGCAGTCACAAAGAGTAGTACCTCCGGGTCGGCTCCGGCGGAGAGTTGCCGATAAGCACGACGCCCGGGAAGCCGACCCGCTTGACTGGCACGGTGGTCTGCCCGCTCGGCCGAGCGCGCCCCTCGCACGCTGCCCGCGCGCACCGCCCGCCTCGCGCCCCGCGGCCGGGCCGCACTCCCGCCGCGCGAAGTCACTGCGGAAATCGGACCGAAAACCCGTGTAAGAGCTGCGCGGCTCCGCGCTCTCTCCAGGTGTACCGGGCCCACCGCGGGCCCGGACGCGACCGAGAGGATCAGCGACATGGACAGCCGGCCGAGCGTGGTGGAGTTGGAACTGGAGCTCAACCTGGTGCTCTCCCCCGAGCGCAGCGTCCCCGTCCCGGCCCGGCTGTCGTACGGCAGCCACGACCCGTACGCGGTGCACATCACCTTCCACCTGGACACCGGCACCCCGGTGACCTGGGTGTTCTCCCGCGAGCTGCTGGTGGAGGGCACCTTCCGTCCGTGCGGTCAGGGCGACGTGCGGATCTGGCCCACGCGGCCGCACCCCTCGGCCGCGGCTCCGCACAGCGGGCGGCAGAGCGTGCTCTGCCTCGCGCTCACCTCACCGGGCGGGGACGCGCTGCTGGAGGCGCCGCTGCCGGCCGTGGCCGCCTGGCTGGAGCGAGCGCACCGGCTGGTGCCGCCGGGCGGTGAGCTGAACGTGCTGGACCTGGACAGCTCGCTCGCCGAGCTGCTGGCCTGAGCGCGTGCCGACGGTGCCGCGGGTACGGCACCGACCGACCGGGGACCTCAGCGCGCCGCGGGGGCGCGCTGACCGGCCGCACCGGCCGCACCGGTCCCGGCCGCCTCGGCGCCCGCCTCCGCGCCGCCCACCCGCTGCCGTGGCACCAGCCCGGGCCCCAGCGGCGGCAGCAGCGGCTGGCCGGCCGCCCGGCGCCGCGAGCGCACCCGCACCGCGGCGACCACCAGGAAGCAGAGCCCGATCAGGGGGTACATCCCCGCCGGGACCTGCTTGAACAGGTTCATCTGCAGGTTGGTGATGCCCTTGTGCGGCACCAGCCACATCGAGAAGGAACAGAACCCGACCACCGTCAGCCGGTAGATCAGCCGCCAGCGCCGGCGGCGGACCGCCTGCGGCCTGGAGCGCTCGTGATCGGCCTCGGCGGCCAGCAGGATCACGATCGGCACGCACCAGATCCAGTGGTGGGTCCAGCTGATCGGCGAGATCAGCAGCGCGGTGACGGCGGCGCAGCACACGCCCCACGCCTCGCCCCGCGGCAGCCAGCGGGCGCTGCGGTAGGTCCAGGTGGCGACGGCCAGGCCCGCCACCGCGATCAGCCCGGCGGCCAGGGTGGCGGCGATGCCGGGGTCGGCCAGGTGCAGGAGGCGGGCGGTGACGCCGCGCAGCGACTGGTTGTCGACGATGTAGACCACGCCGACCCGGGACGAGTCGTACAGGTACTTGGTCCAGAAGCCCCAGGTGGCGCCGGGCAGCACGGCCGCCCCGATCGCGAACGAGACCAGGAAGGCCGCGCCGGCCGTGAAGGCGGCCCGGACCCGTCCGGTGAGCAGCAGGTAGACCGCGAAGAGCCCGGGGGTGAGCTTCATGCCGGCCGCGATGCCGATGCCGATGCCCTTCCACTTCCGGTGGTCGGGCGTGGTCACGTCCCAGAGCACCAGGCAGAGCAGGATCAGGTTGATCTGGCCGTAGCGCAGCGTGGTGAAGACCGGCTCCAGCCAGACGCCGAGCCCGGCCACCAGCACCACGCCGACCGGCCGCAGCTCCCGGCGCGGCCAGCCCACCAGCCGGAACGAGAGCAGCGCGGCCAGCCCGAGCAGCCCGATGTTGCCCGCCGTGACCGCCACCCGCAGGAGCGGGACCGGCAGCCAGGTGGTCGGCACGAAGAGCATCGCCGCGAACGGCGGATAGGTGGCGGGCAGGTTCCACTTGGTGACCCGCAGCGCGTAGAGGTCGTGGCCGTTCGCCACGGCGGCGCCCTCGGCCCGGTAGACCATCATGTCGACCATCGAGGTGCCGATGAAGTGCCGGACGACGGCGTAGGCGAGGAGCGAGCCCAGGGCGATCAGGGCGGCCCTGCGCATCTGCGGCCGCGGTGCTTCGCGTACCGCGCGTATCGGGCTGTCCACCCAGCGGCGCCAGGCCGGGGCATCCAAGGGGACGGGGCCGGGGGCGACCCGTGCGGTCCCCTGGTCCTGCTGCACCGCTGTCACTGCCCGCTCCATCCCGCCGGTCGGTCGACCAGCCATCGACCATACCGGACGACAACCACCCGACCGCTGGTTCGTTCGGGCCGCTCGGGGCCGCCAAGATCGTCCCGCGGGCCGGGCAGGCGATCGGTCCGCGGGCCCCGTCCGGCGGAAACCCGGACGGGCTCACGGCGACCGCGCGGGCCCCGCCCACTGTCTCAGGCCCCGCGCCCCGCCGTCCCCCGTCCCACCCGCCGGGCCCGTCCCAGCCGGCGCGTGAGGGTCGCCGGGTCGGGCCCCTGCGCGCCCAGCCGCAGCTGGATCTCGGCGCCGCCCAGGGCGGCCGAGCGGCCCAGCGCCAGGTGGCCGCCGCTGGCCTCGGCGAGCTTGCGGACGATGTCCAGGCCGAGCCCCGTGGAGCCCTCGCCACCGTGGCCCTCGCCGCGCCGCAGCGCGGTACACGGATCGTCGAACCCCGCTCCGGCGTCGCCGACCAGCACGATCACGCTGTGCTCGGCGGCCGTCACGTCCACCGCGAAGGCGGTACCGACGGCGGTGTGCCGGAAGACGTTGCCGAGCAGCGCGTCGACCGCGGCGGCCAGGTCGCCACGCGCCACCGGCACCGGCGCGGGCGTCTCGGCGCCGCGCAGCTGCCAGGGCCGGCCCTCGTCCTCGGCCAGCGCGGACCAGAAGCCGACGCGTTCGCGGATCACCTCGCCCGCGTCGCAGCCCACCGCGACCGCTGCGGGCTCGCCGGGGGCGCGGCGGGCGGAGCGGATGATCTGGTCCACCTCACGCTCCAGTTGGGCGACCGCGTGCCGGGTGGCGTCGGCGGCGTCCCCCTCGCCGAGCGAGGCGGCGTTCAGCCGCAGCACGGTCAGCGGGGTGCGCAGCCGGTGCGAGAGGTCGGCGGCCAGCTCGCGCTCGGCGGCCAGCAGTTGGACCACCCGGTCGGCCATCGCGTTGAACGCGGCCGACGCCTCGCGCAGTTCGGCGGGGCTGCCCTCGGCCTGCGGTCCGGTCACCGGGAGCCGCACGGCGAGGTCGCCGGTGCCGAGCGCGCGGGCCGCACCGGCCAGCCGGCGGGCCGCGCCGACCAGCCGGGCGCCCATCCGGTCGGCCACCAGCACGGCGAGCGCGACCAGGCCCAGCGCGACCAGCGACAGCACCAGCCAGGCAGTGGGGACCCCGCGGGTCAGCTCGGCGTCGGCGACGTAGACCTCCACCACGGCGACCCGTGCCGGGTCCACGGCGACCGGCTGGAGGCGGGCGTAGCCGCCGGGCACCGCGACGGTGAGCACCCGGCCGCCGGCCGCGGCGGCGATCTCGGCGGCCCCGGCCCGCCCGGTGCCGATGGTCCGGGTGTCGACGCCGCGGTCCGCCCCGGCGTCGGGCGCCGGCAGATGGACGGCGATCCGGCCGCGCGCGCCGGCATCGGTGCTGGCCACCGCGCGGGACAGTGCCGCCTGGTCGGTGGTGATCGCCAACGCCGGGCCCAGTGCGGCGGCCTGGCGGTCGGCGGCGGTGAACGCGCGCTCCCTGGCGGTCTTCTGGACCATCAGGCCGAGCGGGATCAGGAAGGCCAGCGCGACCATCGTCGTGCCGGCCACGGCGGCCTTGACCAGCACCCAGCGCAGTGACTGGCCGGTCGGCGCGGGCTGCTCGCAGGCCGTGCCCCCGTCCGGCGTCCCCGCGCCGCCCGCCGGTGTGCCGCCCCGCAGTCTCACGGCAGTCGCTCCGCGCCCGCCGGGGCCGGCGCCGGGGCCTCCAGCCGCACCCCGACACCGCGCACGGTGTGCAGGTAGCGCGGCGTGGAGGCGGTCTCGCCGAGCTTGCGGCGCAGCCAGGACAGGTGCACGTCGATGGTCTGGTCGCCGCCGTAGGTCTGCCGCCAGACCTCGGCCAGGATCTCGCGGCGCGGCACCACCACACCGGGCCGGGCCGCGAGGAAGGCCAGCAGGTCGAACTCACGGCGGGTCAGGTCCAGTGCCCGGCCGTCCAGCACCGCCTCGCGCCGCTGCACGTCCACCGCCAGGCCGCCGACCCGCAGCACCGACGAGACCGGGGCCATGCCGCCGCCGAGCCGACGCAGTACGGCCGTCATCCGGGCCGTCAGATGCTCGCCGGAGAAGGGCTTCACCAGGTAGTCGTCGGCACCGTCGTTGAGCAGCCGGACGATCTCCGCCTCGTCGTCGCGGGCCGTGGAGACGATCACGGGCACGTTGCTCAGCCCGCGGATCATCTTGAGCGCCTCGCTGCCGTCCAGGTCGGGCAGGCCGAGGTCGAGGATGACCAGGTCGCAGCCGACCTGGGCGACCTCGCGCAGCGCTTCCAGCGCGGTGCCGACACTGCGCACCGCGTGTCCGCACTCGGACAGGTGCCGGATCAGGGCCGAGCGGACGAACGGGTCGTCCTCGACCACCAGGACTGTTGCCATGGCCCTGCACGCTACGGCATCGTGCCCGGCACCGGGGCCCGCACCCAAGGGCACCCACCGGTACCGGCCCGCGGATGCGGCAGGATGGCGGGCGATGCGAAGCGGACTGGTTCAGACGGGCGCCTGGGCGGTGGCCACCACGGCGGGGGTGGTGCTGTCCTGGCTGGGCGTCAACGCCGTCCTGTCCGACTCCGCCTTCGAGCCGCCGAGTGCCCTGCCGCTGCCGGTGGCCACCCAGGCGTCCGGGGCCGGCCAGGCCTCCGCGCGCCCCGCCGCGCCGGTGCCGACCACGCCGCCGGCGGACACGAGCCGGCCGCCCGCCGGGCCGCCCGCCACCCGGCCGCACACCACGCCCGCCCCTGCCCCGCGCCCCTGGGTCAGCCCGCCCGGGAGCGCGCCCACCCCGATGACCGCGCCCATGACCGCACCGGCCCCCGCGCCGAACAGCACGGGCGCCAGGAGCAGCACCGGGATCACCGGCGCCACCGGCAGCAGCACCGCCAGGAACGCGACCGCACCCGACGGCACCTCCGACTCACCGGACGACGGCGCGGACGGCGGCTCCGACGGCGACGCGGACGACCCCCTGACCGCCGCGCTGGGCGCGGCAGCGGCGGGGGCCGGGGCTGGGGCAGGAAGCACGGGTGGCACGGGTGGCACGGGTGGCATCGGAGGCACCGTGGGCGCCACCACCGGCTCGGTGCACAGCTACCTGGTGCCGGGCGGCCGGGTGGCGCTGGACCTCGCGCCGGACAGCGCCGAGCTGGTCTCCGCCATCCCCGACCCGGGCTGGCAGATGCAGCTGTGGAACGGCGACGAGTGGCTGCGCATCGACTTCTCCCGCGACGGCGCCGCCAACTCGGTCTTCGTCACCTGGAACGGCCATGCCCCGGACGTGCAGACCGTGGTCCGCTGACCGGCCGCACCGCCGCCCCCGCACCTCCCCGACCGACCGACACCTCCCTGACCGGCCGCGCGCCCGCGCGCCCACCCGTCCCGGCGAACGCCGCGCACCCCGGGTCGGACGGGACCCGGGGTGCGCACGAGGACCTGCGGTCAGCGGCTCAGAGGTTGCCGCGCTTGTCCTGCTCGCGCTCGATCGCCTCGAAGAGCGCCTTGAAGTTGCCCTTCCCGAAGCCCATCGAGCCGTGCCGCTCGATCATCTCGAAGAAGACGGTCGGCCGGTCCTGCACCGGCTTGGTGAAGATCTGCAGCAGGTAGCCGTCCTCGTCGCGGTCGGCCAGGATCTTCAGCTCGCGCAGCTCGTCGATCGGCACCCGGGTGTCGCCGACCCACTCGCCGAGCGTGTCGTAGTAGCTGTCCGGGGTGTCCAGGAACTCCACGCCGGCCGCCCGCATCTGGCGCACCGTGGTGACGATGTCGTTGGTGGCCAGCGCGATGTGCTGCATGCCGGGGCCGCCGTAGAACTCCAGGTACTCGTCGATCTGCGACTTCTTCTTGGCGATGGCCGGCTCGTTGAGCGGGAACTTCACCTTGCGGGTGCCGTCCGCGACCACCTTGGACATCAGCGCGGAGTACTCGGTGGCGATGTCGTCGCCGACGAACTCCTTCATGTTGGTGAAGCCCATGACGTTGTTGTAGAACGCGACCCACTCGTTCATCTTGCCGAGCTCGACGTTGCCCACGCAGTGGTCGATCGCCTGGAAGTTGCGCTTCTTGAGCGGCTCGACGATCGGCCCGCGGGCCACGAAGCCGGGCAGGTAGGGGCCGGAGTAGCGGGAGCGGTCGACCAGGGTGTGCCGGGTCTGGCCGTAGGTGGCGATCGCCGCCAGCACCACGGTGCCGTGCTCGTCGGTCAGCTCGTGCGGCTCGACCAGGCCGGTGGCGCCGTGCCCGGTGGCGTAGGCGAACGCGGCGTGCACGTCCGGCACCTCGATCGCCAGGTCGATCGCGCCGTCGCCGTGCTCGGCGACGTGCTGCTCCAGGAACTTGCCGCGCTCGGTGGTGGCCTTGATCACGGAGGTGAGGACGAACCGGGCGCTGCCGGACTCCAGCACGTAGCTGGCGGTCTCCCGGCTGCCGGTCTCCGGGCCGCGGTAGGCCACGCAGCGCATCCCGAAGGCGGTGGAGTAGTAGTGCGCGGCCTGCTTGGCGTTGCCGACGGCGAACTCGACCGCGTCCATCCCCCGGACCGGGAAGGGGTCGGCCTCTCCCGCGTGCGCGGGGACGGACTGAGCGGCGGTATCGGTCATGACGGCCTCCCTGTAGGGCGTTGGACCTCGACGCGCCCCGAGGGTGTGGGGCGGGGGTGACCCCGGGTTCGGCGTGGGGGTGCCTCTCCCCGGGGGTGTGCAGGGAGCGTGGCGCTGATCACAGCATTAAGCAACTGTTCCATTTTGCTCTGGTCAAGCTGTGCCGTTCGGCGGGACAATTCGTGCGACGGCTGTACAGGTTGCCCAGCGAAAGGGCCATCGTGCTGAACTCTCCCATCGACGCCCTGGACGGCCGGCTGATCGCCCTGCTGGCCGAGGAGCCCCGGATCGGCGTGCTGGAGTGCTCGCGCCGCCTGCAGGTGGCGCGCGGCACGGTGCAGGCGCGCCTCGACCGGCTGCAGGCGCGCGGCGTGATCGGCGGCTTCGGCCCCGAGGTGGAGCCCGCCGCGCTGGGGTACCCGGTGACGGCCTTCGCCACCCTGGAGATCTCCCAGGGCCAGGGCGCGGACGCCCGGGCCCACCTGGCCGCCGTCCCCGAGGTGCTCGAACTGCACACCATCACCGGGCAGGGCGACATGCTCTGCCGGATCGTGGCGCGCTCCAACGCCGACCTGCAGCGGGTGATCGACCGGGTGGTCGGCTTCGACAGCATCGTCCGCGCCTCGACCGCCATCGCGCTGGAGAACCCGGTGCCCTACCGGGTGCTGCCGCTGGTCGCCCAGGCCGCGGCGGAGGGTGCCCAGCAGGCCACCGAGTCCGGCTGACCGGCCCCGGGCGTCGGCAGAGCGGCCCCGGGTGTCAGCAACTGGGCAGCGGCCCGCCGCTGTTCAGCGCGTTGAGCGCGTTCAGCGAGTCGGTCAGGGTGTTCACCGGCACCAGCCGCAGCCCGGCCGGCGGGTTCACCTTGGCGTCCGAGCACTCGCCGCGCGGCACCAGGAAGACGGTCGCGCCGTCGCGTGCCGCCGCGTGGGTCTTCAGCGCCACCCCGCCGACCGCGCCGACGGTGCCGTCGTTGGCGATGGTGCCGGTGCCGGCGATGTTGTGCCCGCCGGTCAGGTCGCCGCCCTTGCCGTTGCCGGCCAGCTTGTCGATGATCGCCAGGCTCAGCATCTGCCCGCCGCTGGGGCCGCCGATGTCGCCCAGGTTGACGGTGACCTTGACCTGGTCCGGCGACAGGTGCAGATAGCCGAGCGCGGCCATGGTCGCGCTGTCCTGGGACTGGGTCATCTGCTGGGTGGCCGCGCTCGGGTTGCCGGGCGGGTAGACGGCCTGCCGCGGCACCACCGCGACGTTCGGGTCGAGCCAGCCGGACACCGCCTGCCCCAGGGTGAGCGAGTCGGCCGGCCCGGTCGCGCTGATCGTGACGACCCGCAGCGATCCGCTGGTCTGCCGCACCGGCGCGCCTGCGATGGTGAGCACCTGCTGGCCCTGGTAGCTGTTCAGCGCGTCGGCGGTGGCGCCCGGCATCTCCTTGGTGAACGGCAGCGGGGCCAGGAAGGAGAGCGCGAGGAACGCGGCCAGCACGACGGCGCAGAGCAGCACGGCCCGCAGCCGGGTGGTCAGTCGGCCGGACGGTTTCGGGTCAGCGGAGAGCGCAGGCACGTAGGGCATCCAAACACACCGGTGCCCCTCTTTTCCCCGTCGGCCCGTCGAACACACGGCAGCCGGACCCCGCCGGGCCGCTCAGCGCAGCGCGTCGGCCACCTCGGTGGCGGCCTCCACCACCCGCGGGCCGACCCGCTCGGGCACCAGGCCGTTGAGCATCACCACACCGACGCTGCCCTCGATGCCGCTCAGCCCGACCAGCGCGGCCGCCGCACCGCTGGCGCCGGACTGCTCCTCCGCCCGGGTGATCACGAAGCCCTGCTCGGGTCGGCGCTGCCCGGGGAACTTGCGGGCCTCCAGGATCGCCCGGCCCGCCGCGCTCTCGTCCAGCGGGTGGCGCAGGCCGGTGCGGTAGGCCACGTGGAAGTCGGTCCAGCTGGGCTCCACCACGGCCACGGCGAGCGCCTCGGTGCCGTCCACCAGGGTCAGGTGGGCGGTGGCGCCGAGGTCCTCGGCCAGGCTGCGCAGCGCCGGCAGCGCGGCCTCGCGCAGCAGCGGGTGCACCCGGTGGGCCAGTCTCAGCACCCCCAGGCCCACCCGGGCCCGGCCGCCGATGTCGCGTCTGACCAGGCCGTGCTGTTCCAGGGTGGCCAGGAGTCGGTAGACCACGGTGCGGTTGACGGCGAGTCGGGCGGCCAGCTCGGTCACGGTCAGGCCGCGTTCGGAGTCGGCCAGCAGTTTGAGGACCCGTACGCCGCGGTCGAGGGTCTGGGAGGTCTCTGCGGTCACGACACGCATTCCTTTCCGCGGTGGTCGGCAGCCTCGGCGGAGAGCCGGGCCGGGACGGTGGTGTCGCGCGCAGGGGTGGTGGACGCGGTCCGGGCCGGCTGCGTCGTCGTCGGCACACGCGGCCCTGAGCGCTCCGGCCGGCGGTCGTGCCTGCGTGAGAGCGTGGGGGAAAGGTAATAACTGATTCGCCGCTGCGGAAGTGGTTGTCCAAAATTCGGTCATGATCGATATTTTCGATTCGGACCTATCGGGGCAATGCCACCAATTTCACCGGAGTGCGGAGATGGTTCGGGTGCTGCGGGTTCGGACTTCGGACACCCTCACCTCCACAGCATCTCCCCAGTGGGCTCCCAGCAAATCGTTAGCGGGAGCACTTCGGAGCGAACCGTCAGTTCGCCCACTTCCTGACCATCGCGATCCGGGCCTTGAGCTGATTGGCGGTGGCCTGCGCGGTGAGCGGCCCGCCGCACTGGCGGCGCAGCTCGTTGTGAATCGTCCCGTGCGGCTGGTTGGTGCGGTGGTGCCAGGCGGCCACCAGCCCGTTCAGCTCCTTGCGCAGGTCGCGCAGCTCCTGGTGGGTCACCACCGGCCGCTGCTCGGCCGGGAGTTCCAGCAGGTCGGCCTCCTCGGCGGGCTTGCTCCGGGAGCGCTGGATCTGCCGGCTCTGGCGCTTCTGCAGCAGCAGGTGCACCTGGTCGGGTTCCAGCAGGCCGGGAATGCCGAGGTACTCCTCTTCCTCCTCGCTGCCCGGGTGTGCCTGCATGCCGAATTCCATGGCGTTGTAGAGCACCCGGTCGAAGACCGCGTCGGAGCCGATCGCCTCGTAGGAGAGCTCCTCACCGCCCGCGCCGTCCGGCCCGTCGTTGGCCCGCTCGGCCTCGGCCAGCAGCCGGTCCTCCTCGTCGAAGAGGCCCTCGCCCTCCTTCTTCGGCCGGTCGATGACGTGGTCGCGCTGCAGCTCCATCTCGTTGGCGAAGCCGAGCAGCATCGGTACCGAGGGCAGGAAGACCGAGGCGGTCTCGCCGCGCTTGCGGGCACGCACGAAGCGGCCGACCGCCTGGGCGAAGAAGAGCGGGGTGGAGATCGAGGTGGCGTAGACGCCGACCGCCAGCCGCGGCACGTCGACGCCCTCGGAGACCATCCGGACCGCGACCATCCAGCGGTCGTCGCCCGCCGAGAAGTCGGAGATCCGCTGGGAGGCCTCGCTCTCGTCGGAGAGCACCAGGGTGGCCTTGGCCCCGGTGATCTCGCGGATCATCTTGGCGTAGGCGCGGGCCGCGTTCTGGTCGGTGGCGATCACCAGGCCGCCCGCGTCCGGGATCGCCTTGCGCACCTCGGTCAGCCGCTTGTCGGCGGCCCGCAGCACATTGGGGATCCACTCGCCCTGCGGGGCCAGCGCGGTGCGCCAGGCCTGGGCGATCAGGTCCTTGGTCATCGGCTCGCCGAGCCGGGCCTCCAGCTCGTCGCCGGACTTGGTGCGCCAGCGCATGTTGCCGCTGTAGGAGAGGAAGATCACCGGACGCACGACGTGGTCGGCCAGCGCGTGCCCGTAGCCGTAGGTGAAGTCGGCCACCGACTTGCGCAGTCCGTCGGTGTCCGCCTCGTACTGGACGAACGGGATCGGGTTGGTGTCCGAGCGGAACGGCGTCCCGGTCAGCGCCAGCCGGCGGGTGGCCGGCTCGAAGGCCTCGAAGCAGGCCTCGCCCCAGGACTTGGAGTCGCCGGCGTGATGGATCTCGTCCATGATCACCAGCGTCTTGCGCGCCTCGGTGCGGTTGCGGTGCAGCATCGGGTTGACGCCCACGCCCGCGTAGGTGACCACGATGCCGTGGTAGTCCTTCGAGAGCGGGCCCGAGGAGTAGGCCGGGTCCAGCCGGATGCCTATCCGCGCGGCCGCCTCGGCCCACTGCTTCTTCAGGTGCTCGGTCGGCGCGACCACCGTCACCTGCTGCACCAGGTGGTTGTGCAGCAGGTAGGAGGCCAGGGTCAGGGCGAAGGTGGTCTTACCGGCGCCCGGGGTGGCGACCGCCATGAAGTCCCGGGGCTGCTTCTCGATGTACGCGTCCAGCGCCCCCTGCTGCCAGGCTCGCAGCTTGCCCGCGGTACCCCAGGGGGCCCTCCCGGGGAAGGCCGGCGAGAGGTGGTGCTGACCGGCCGCTGCGGCCGGACGGGCCTGCGACGGCGCGGGCGGCTGCGCGTCGGAGAACAGGGGCGACATGGCGGACGAGGCGGCAGTACTCACGGTCTCCGAGGGGGATCGTCGCAGGTCAGGGCGGTGGAGCGGCCCAGGTGTGCGGTGGATGGGCGATCGGACAACCCGCCTAGCCTACCGGGCCGCACCGCGAACGAGGGCTCGACACCGACGGACGCCACGTGACCGGGATCACCTCGCGAACCCGGGTAATGAACCGGCTCCCCCGCACTCTCTCCTGTCGTACGCGCACCAGCCGACCCGAGGAGCCCCCCATGCGCAGCGACGCCGTCGAGCAGTCCGTCCAGGCCGCCCTGATCCTGTCCAGCCACTGCTCCACCCGGCTGCGGGTGACCCTGAGCTACCGGGCCGCGGACCCGCTGGCGGTGCGCATGGTGTTCCCCGGGGAGTACTCGCTGGACGAGCCATCGGCGCCGTCCGCGGCGGACGAGGTGGTCTGGGTCTTCGCCCGGCAGCTGCTGGCGGACGGGCTCGACCTGCCCACCGGACTGGGCGACGTGCACATCAGGCCCTCGCGCGGTCCGCACACGATGATCGAGCTGCGGGCGCCCGAGGGGGTCGCCCTGCTCCGCTTCGAGGCGGGGGACCTGCGGGGCTTCCTGGCGGACAGCTACCGGTGCGTGCCCGCCCGCGAGGAGGGCCGCCACCTGGACGCCGACCGCGCGCTCGCCGAGTTGCTCGGCTGACCCCGCCGCGAGCCCCCTGCCCTGTCACGAGCCCCGTCGAGTCCCGCCGGGCCGACCGGCTCAGCCCGACAGCCGGCGCATCAGCCGCATCCCCTGGCCCGGCGTCAGGTGCGGCAGATAGGCCTTGCCGATCGCCCGGGTGATGTTGGGCAGCGCCGCCGGGTCGGGGTAGAGCATGTACATCGGCCGGTACTCGGGCTGGAACTTCGCCTTGAACGCCAGCAGCGAGCGGAACCCGTAGACCGGCTCCAGGCTCTTGCCCATCCAGTCGAGCATCCGCTGCAGCGCGGTCTGCGGCACCCCGCGGTCCGCCCGGGCCAGCGGTGCCCCGGACAGGCTCAGGAACTCGGCGCCCTCCTCCTTGAAGCCGAGCGCCGCGGAGGCGATCAGGAACTCCATCACGCCGCGGAACCCGTCGGCCCGGCGGCGCATGAAGTCCAGCGTCCAGCCGATCGGCTCGCCGTCCCGGTAGACCGGCATCCAGCTGGTCAGCCCGTGCACCGTGCGGTCCTGGTCGATGGCGATCAGGATCCGCACCGCAGGGTCGGCCAGCTCGTCCAGGCCGCCCAGGGTGAACCCCATCTCGGGCAGGCCCTTGTCGGCCACCCACTCCTCCGAGATCGAGCGGACCTGGTCGCGCACGGCCAGCGGCGCGTGCTGCCAGCTCCACCACTCGGCGGTGATGCCCTCCTTGCGGGCCTTGTTCAGCGAGGTCCTGATGTCCTGCCACTTCTTCCCGGTGAAGGCCAGGTCCGCCAGCGGCACCACGGTGTCCTCGGCGACCTGCAGCGAGCGCCAGCCGAGCCGCTCGCCCTCGTCCAGGGTCTGCGGGGTGACGCTGTAGAAGCACGGGGTCCAGCCGCGCGCGTCGCAGTAGGCCGCGAACCCCGCCACCGCCCGCCGCCGGGCCGTCGGCTCGCCGAACGGATCACCGGTGGTCAGCGCCACGGTGGAGATCACCCGGTACGGCACGGCGGCCTCGGAGCCCTCGTCGAACCAGTAGTGGTTGCCGTCCCAGGTGGCGATGAAGGAGAGCGTCGAGCCGCCGTGCCGGGTCAGCAGCTCCCGCGCCCGGGCCGCGTCCGCCGCGTCGGCCTGCACGCTGGGGCGGCGGAAGGCCAGCAGCAGCGAGAGCAGGGTGACCACCCAGAACAGCAGCCCGGCATAGATCGTCAGGGCCTGCGAGGTGCCGCCGACGGCCACCGGAGAGGTGAGGATCAGGTCGTTGTAGGCGGGCGGCAGGAACTCCGAGGGCAGGCCCCGCAGCAGCACGGGCAGGGTGGCGTCCGGGTTGTACTGGTCGCGCACCAGCCAGCCGATACCGACGTAGGCGAGGCAGGCGGCCAGCAGGGTGCCGCCGATCACCAGGCCCAGCCGCTTCAGGTCCCGGGCGGGCAGCCGCAGCGAGAAGCGCTTGCGGGTGATCAGCAGCAGGAGCAGCACCAGCACCGGCATCAGCAGTGCCTCGCCGACCAGCTGCCAGACCTCGCTCGGCCCGCCGAGGTCGCCGGCCTGGCCGAGCAGCACCTCCAGCAGCCAGCTGAGCAGCGCGATCCACAGCAGCTGGACGACCGCGATGCACCACCAGGCCAGGCGCAGCCCGCGCCGCAGCCCCTCGGCCAGGACCAGCAGCAGGACCGGGACCAGCGCGGCCATCAGCCGCCCCGGCGAGTCGAAGAAGTGCAGCGCCGACTTCAGGTGCGCGCACTCGTCGGCCGACACCGAGCAGGCGTAGGCGATGTCCTCGGCGCTGGGCGGGCGGGAGAAGTAGAGGTCGCTGAAGGTGTTGAACGGGCCGTAGGCGTCCCGGTAGAGCGAGGCGACCAGCGGCCCGAGCGCGGAGCCGGCCACGCAGAGCGCGACCAGCACCCGGGTCTCGGCGTGCGAGGGCCGGCGCGGCCGCCAGGCCACCCGCTCACGGGCCAGCAGCAGCCCGGCGACCAGCCCGAGGACCGTCGCGACCAGGCGTTGGACGGCCTGCAGGTGGCCGACGTAGAGCATCAGCACCAGCGGCACCAGCACCACCACCAGCTGCAGCCGGCGCCGCCACAGCGCGGTGAGCCGGAAGCTCAGCGCGCCGGCGAGCGCGAACAGTCCGGGCGCCGGGCCGACCGCGATCTGCTCGTTCAGTCCCTGGGTCCAGGTCTCGCCGACCGCGATGCCCAGCCGGACCAGGCCGGTGCCCACCAGCACGCCGACCACCTGGCCGGCGATCAGCACGGCGCCGGCCCGCCGCCGCCCCAGCCGCCGCTCGGCGAGCGGCCCGATGATCAGCAGCGCTGCGGTGGTGAGCAGGTAGGGGACGGTGCCCGAGCACCAGAGCAGCGAGCTGACCGGGGTCCACCAGCGGCCGGCCTCCAGGGTCGGGATGCCCACCCCGACCTGTGACAGCAGGTGCGGCGAGGGGCCCGAGCCCAGGCTGCCGGTGGCAGCGCCGACCACCCAGAGCAGCACGGTCAGCCCCACCGTCAGCGGCGCCTCGCGCAGCGCCCTGACCACCGGCGGCCAGGCCCGCAGCCCACGCCGCCACGCTGCCTCGGGGTGCGGGGTGACGGGCTGCGCGGGGCCCGCCTGCGGGCTGTCGGATCCGGTGGCCGGCGGCTCCGCCGGGCTCATCTGATCAGCCCCAGCTGCTGGGAGAGCCAGGTCAGCTGTCCGCGCAGCCCGGCCCGGAAGGTGTTCCAGTCATGGCCGCCGGGCACCTCGGTGAAGGTCGTCCTCATGCCCGCCGCGACGGCGGCCTGGTGGACCTTCTTCTGCTGCGGGCCGTACTCGTCGTCGCTCTTGCCGACCACGAACGCGCCGGCCGTGTCGGGGAACTTCTGGCGGGCCATCACATGCAGCGGGTCGACCGCGTCGAAGGCCGCCTCGTCGCCGCCGAAGGCCGCCTGCACGGTCTTGTCGTGGCTGCCCAGGGTGGGCTCGTCCTGACCGGAGATGTCCAGGAAGGAGCCGTAGACCTGCGGCGCGTTGACGGCCATCTGGAGCGAGCAGGTGCCGCCGAGCGAGAGCCCGCCGATCGCGAAGGCACCGCGGCCGGTGCCGGTCTGCAGGTGGGCGTGGACCCAGTCGGGCACGTCCTGGGCGAGGTAGGTCTGCGCCTTGGCGATCCTGGAGTCCATGCAGAGCGTGTTGGCCCAGTCGGAGCCGGTCGGGTCGACCACCACCACGATCGGCGCCAGGCCCTGGTGCGCGGCGGCGAAGGAGTCCATGGTGCCGGCCAGGTCGCCGGAGTTGACCCAGTCGGCCGGTCCCCCGGGCTGGCCGGCCATCAGCACCAGCACCGGAAGCAGCGGGCGCGGTTCGGTGGCCTGGTAGGCGGGCGGCAGGTAGACGTAGGCGGCGCGGGGGTCGAAGCCGGACTTGAGGCCGGGTATCGGCGAGGTGGTGATGGTGCCCTTGGCCGGCAGCCCGGCCGGGCGGTGCCAGACCTCGGCCAGCGTGCGGCCCGCGGGCGCGCCCAGGGTGCTGGCGGCCTTGCCCGCGGAGAACGTCGGGGTGTGCTGCAGCCAGGGGGCCAGCAGCACCCGCAGGGTCGGGTACTGGTCGTACTGCCGGTTGATCTCCGAACTGGACATCAGCAGCACCAGCAGCGCCGCACCCAGCGCGGCGAACCGGCCGCGCCAGCGCAGCGCGGGCAGCCGGAAGAGCGCCAGCAGCACACCGAGGATGCCGATCCCGACCCAGAACACCACCTGGCGGGTCAGCCCGTCGGGCCACGGCTGCCACCAGTCGTTCACCACGGCTCGCACCAGCACGGTGGCGGCCGCGGCCAGCAGCACGGCGCACGGGAAGCGCCGGCTCCACCAGTGGGTGCTGCTGGAGACCGCGAGGCCGACCAGTGCGAGCCAGCCGAGGGCCAGCAGCACCACCGGGATCACCCCGGTGGTGATCGGCCAGTCCAGCGGACCCTCCAACGCCAGCGCTGCCGTCACTGTGCCCCCCGATGGCCTGTCAGATGTGCGAATACCACCACGTTGCCGTGGTAGCCCTGTCCCTTGGTGAACCCGCCGCCGCAGGTGATCAGCCGCAGTTGCGCGTCCGGGGCCTGGCCGTAGACCCGGTGGTCCGGGAAGGCCGAGCGATCGTAGACGTCGACGGCGTCGACCACGAACCAGGCGGTGGTGCCGTCCTGGCGGGCCACGTCGATCCGGTCACCACGGTGCAGCGCACCCAGACCGTAGAAGACGGCGGGGCCGGCGGCGGTGTCCACATGGCCGACCAGCAGCGCGGTGCCGCGCTGGCCGGGCGTCACCCCGTCACGGTACCAGCCCGCCAGATTGCGCCGATTGTCCGGCGGGGTGGCCAGGTGGCCCTCCCCGTCCAGGCCCACGCCGGTCACCGGGGCGTCCACGCCGACCGCCGGGATCCTCACCCGCACCGGCGCCGAGGCCCGCATCGGGGTGCCGCTGAGCGCGGCCGGGCGGATCGCGCCGTCCTCCCCCGCCTCGGCGGCGGACGGCGCGGGCGGCAGCGAACCGTGACTGCCGTCGTGCACCAGCCAGGCCCCCAGCACCACGGTCGCCCCCAGCACCACCGCCGCCGACCAGGGACTGCGCTGCCTGCCCACGCCGGCTCCCGTCCGCCGATCGGTGCTCACCGCTGCCCAGCCAAGCCCGAGCCCTGCCCACCCGCATCGGCTGTGCCGCCGGACGAGTGAGCCGGGTCCTGGCGCGGCGAGCGGCCTCGCAGCCTGGGCCGGACCAGGAACCCCTCGGCCAGCCCGTTGGCCAGGGCGATGGTGGGCAGCTCGGAGGGCTTCTCGTAGAGCAGGAAGCGCGGCTCCCAGCTGGGCTGGTACTTGGCGTTGGCCCGGTACAGCGACTCCAGCTGCCACCAGCGCGACAGGAAGCGCAGCACGGCCCGGCACAGCCGCAGCACCGGGCCGGCCCCCAGCTTGCCGCCCTGTTCGAAGATGTAGCGGAACATCGCGAAGTTCAGCGAGACCCGGGTGAGCGGCAGCGTGCCGGCCGCGCCGGACAGCAGCAGTTCGGTGACCAGGAACTCCACCAGGCCGTTCTCCGACTCCCGGTCACGGCGCATCAGGTCGAGCGAGAGGCCGTGCGCGCCCCAGGGCACGAAGCTCAGCAGCGCGCAGGTGCGGTCGTTCTCGTCCCGGCACTCGGCGAGCACGCAGTCACCGTCGGCCGGGTCGCCGAGCCGGCCCAGCGCCATCGAGAAGCCGCGCTCGGTGCGGCCGTGCCGCCAGGCGTCGGCCAGGTGCACCAGCGCGGTCAGCTCGGCCTCGGGGATGTCCCGGTGGCGGCGGATCACCGCGCGGTAGCCGGCCTTGCGGACCCGGTTGTGCGCCTGGCGCAGGGTGCGCATGCTGCGGCCCTCCAGGCTGAAGTCGGTCACCTCGACGATCGCCTCGTCGCCGAACTCCAGGGCCTTGAGGCCGGTCCGCCGGTAGACCGTACCGGCCTGCTCGCCCGCGCCGGTGACGGCGGGCACCCAGGCGTTGGCCCGGGCCAGTTCCCGCCAGCACGCGATGGCCTGCGGCCAGGCCTCCGGGTCGCCGATCGGGTCACCGGAGGCCAGCGCGACACCGTTGACCACCCGGTAGAGCACCGCGGCCTTGCCGGAGGGCGACCAGCAGACCGACTTGTCGCGGCGCAGCGCGAAGTAGCCGAGCGAGTCGCGCGCGCCGTGCCGCTCCAGCAGGGCGCGCAGCCGCTGCTCGTCCTGCGGCTCCAGGTGCAGCCGTCCGCGCGGGGAGCGGAAGAAGACCCGCAGCACCAGCAGGAAGAGCGCGGCGCCGAGCACGTTGACGGTCAGTCCCGCCCAGCGGTTGACGGGCACCTGCGCGGTCACGTCGCCGACGCCGGAGACGGTGAACAGCCGCACCAGCGCGTAGTCGAAGCAGTCGCCCCAGTCGGCCTGCGGGGTGGTGCCGGCGTGCACCAGCACGGCGCCGAGCACGGTGACCAGCAGCCCGCCGACCAGCAGCACGGTCAGGCCGAGCACCAGGTTGCCGCGGGCGCCACGGGCGTGGAAGGCGCGCCGGCCGGCCAGCAGCGCGCCCAGCAGCAGCGCGGTGAGTGCGAACGAGACCCAGTTGAAGGGGTGCGCGCGGTCCTCGGGCAGCACCGCCAGGGCCAGGCCGAAGGGCACGGTGTAGAGCGCCGCCACCGCGGTGGCCACGATCCAGGCGGCCCGCTTGCGCCGGCGCAGCATCACGGCCAGCAGGGCGGCGAAGAGCGCGGCGGTGAACCCGGCGGTGACCAGCACCGGGGTGAAGAACTCGCCGCTGTTGGCCCGCTCCACCCGCTCGCGGAACGGGGCGATCAGCCCGGCCAGCAGGTTGAGCGCGGCGGCGATCCGCGCGTACCACTCGGCGCCCACGGCGCAGCGCCGCCGCCAGCGCGGCAGCGGGGGCGCGGGCACCGGCTCGGGCACGGTCCTCGGGACGGCGGCGGGGCCCGCGGCCCCGGCCGGCGCCACGGACGCCCCGGTGACGGGCGCCCCGGTGGCCGCCGCCACGTCCGGGGCACCGGCCAGCAGGTTGTACGCGCCCACCTTGAACGCCGTCACCCGCCGGTGCACCCGGGCATCGCGCCGCTCGGCGCGGGCCATCCGCTTGGGCCGGCTGCGGTAGCGCCAGCGGGCCCACGGGCTGCCCGGCCGGGCCAGCCGGATCGCCCCGACCACGGCGAGCACCGGCAGCATGACGCCGATCAGCCCGGTCCACAGCTTGCCCTTGAGCAGGCTGACCACCACCAGGAGCAGCAGCGCCGCGGCCGCGATCAGCTGCCCGATCGAGGGCCTGCCGCTGATCCCGCCCAGCGGCAGCTCGCCGACCAGCAGCAGCGCGATCAGCGCGATCGCGAGGATCACCGCGTCCACCGACTTGCGGCCCTGCTCGCTCCAGTAGACGTCCTCCAGGTGCAGCACCAGCGCGAACTCGTCCAGCACCAGGCCGCAGCCCGCGCCGAAGGCGATCGCCAGCCCGTTGCGGGCCAGGCCGTGGGTGCCGTGGTAGGCGAAGCTCGCGACGCCGGCCACCACCATCAGCGCCTGCCCGAAGACCACGTGGTGGATGTGCAGGCCGCCGGGGGTCACGTTGCCGGGCCACCAGGAGGTGCCGCGCCGGATCATCCGGGTGCTGAGGCGGATGAGGAGGAAGGCCGCGATCAGGCCGATGAGCAGCAGGAAGAGCGGCTCCCGTCCGGGTTCGACGATCCGGGAGTGGTACGCGTCCTGCACCGACTCCCACATGACGCCTCGGCTCCTCCCGCCCCGCACCGCACAGCCTGCGTCCAATCTGATGATCTTTACGGCCGCCACGCGACTCGACACGCCGTGCGGCTGCGCCTAACGGGCGTTTGGGCATCGCCATCCCGGTGCGCCGCGGTAGAGCGTGCCATGCTGTGGGACAAATCGCCCATAACGGTCTATCAGCGGACCAATCGCCACCAGTCAGGCACCGCCCCGCCGTTGAGCGCCGCCCCGAGCCCCGACCCGAACTGGAGTGATGATGGACGCCCTGTCCCGCCGCACCCTGCTCACCGCCGGCGCCGCCACCGCGGCGACGGTGGCCGCCGGCTGCGCCCGCCCCGGCACCACCGCCAAGAGCACCGAGGCCGCGCCCGCGCCGAGCGCCTCCTCGGGCGCCTCCCCGAGCTCGCCGAACACCCCCGCCAAGCCGCCGACCACCCTGATCGGCGACGGCTCGACCTCCGACACCGGCCCGCAGCCCGCCCAGCCCCAACCGGTCCCGCTCGAACTGGGCGAGCGGCCACCACAGTTCGTGGTCTTCTCCTGGGACGGCGCGGGCGAGCTGGACGACAGGCTGTTCTCCCGCTTCCGCCGGCTGGCCAAGGACCACGACGCCTCGATGACCTTCTTCCTGAGCGGCATCTACACCCTGCCGGAGTCCAAGAAGGAGCTCTACCACCCGCCGCAGCACCGCATCGGCGCCTCCGACATCGGCTACCTGAGCGACCAGCACATCCACGACACGCTGACCCAGATCAGCGCCGCCTGGCTGGACGGGCACGAGATCGGCACCCACTTCAACGGGCACTTCTGCGGCGCCACCGGCGGCGGCAAGTGGTCGCCCGACGACTGGGACAGCGAGATCGAGCAGGCGATGTCCTTCGTCATGAACTGGAAGACCAACACCGGCTTCAACGACCTGCCCGCACTGCCCTTCGACTACCGCAAGGAGCTGATCGGCGGGCGCGCCCCCTGCCTGGAGGGCCAGCGCGCTCTGCTCCCGACGGCGGCCGCGCGCGGCTGGAAGTACGACACCAGCGGGCCCGGCGGGCTCCAGATCTGGCCGCAGAAGGTGCAGGGCGGCGCGCTGTGGGACATGCCGCTGCAGTCCATCCCGTTCCCCGGGCACACCTTCCAGGTGCTCTCGATGGACTACAACATCATGTTCAACCAGTCCGGCGACAACACCAAGGGCAACCCGGCGATGCAGGCCGCCTGGCAGAAGCAGGCCACGGAGTCCTACCTGGCCGGCTTCGATCGCGCCTACACCACCAACCGCGCGCCGATGTACATCGGCAACCACTTCGAGGGGTGGAACGGCGGCATCTACATGAACGCCGTCGAGGAGGTCCTGCGGACCATCGCGGACAAGCCCGAGGTGCGACTGGTCTCCTTCCGCCAGCTGGTGCAGTGGCTGGAGGTGCAGGATCCGGCGGTGCTGCGCAAGCTGCAGTCGCTGGCGGTCGGCGAGGCCCCGGCCGGCGGCTGGTCGAGCTTCCTGAGCGCCGCCGCGCACTGATCCACCCCGTTTGGCGCTACCCCGGGTGAGCCGCCATCACCCCAGGTAGCCGCCGGTTTTCGGCCCTCCGACCGGCCAGCGCGGGGATGCGCACCACCGCCCGAGCCCGTCCCCTGGATGCCAGGACACGGTTTCGCCTACTCCTCCACGGGGACGCCCCGTGGCCGCGTCCCGGAGAGACACCATGCGCGCTCGTCACTTCGCCGCCACCGGGCTGCTGGCACTGGCCGCCGGCCTCGGCTGCGCCGGCACCGCCGCGGCCGCCAACCCGGTCATCATCGAGCCGGACCCGGTCTCCCCCGGCGGCCAGTTCGCGGTCTTCGACGGGGGCAACTGCGACAGCGCCGGCGGCCAGGCCGTCTTCCGCTCGCACGAGCAGGGCGGCTCCGACGGCCAGGACATCCCCGCGGTCAAGCTCGGCTCGCTGCGCGGGCTGATGGGTGCCATGGCCACCGTGCCCGAGCACGCCAGGCCCGGCGTCTACGACGTGACGATCAAGTGCACCACGGTCTCCAGGAGCCAGGTCACCACCACCCTCACCGTGCACGACAGCAGCGCCAAGCCCGGCCAGTCGGCGCCCGGCTCCTCGGGTGCGGGACCGTCGGCGTCCTGGCCCTCGGCCCCGACCGATCGCCCGGGCCGTGAGGATCAGCCCCCCAGCTCCGGCCACTACGGGCAGGGCGGCGAGACCGGCCCCAAGGGCACCACGCACGCGGGCCTGGGCGGCAGCACCGGGCCCAACACCCCCGAGACGCTGGCCGGGGTGACCCTGCTGGCCACCGCCGGCGCGGCCACCTTCCACCAGTACCGGCGCCGCCGCTCCTCCTGAGCCGCACCGGCCGCCCCTCAGGCGTGCTCCCTGACCCGGGCGGCCAGCGCCGCGCCGAGCAGCGCGACGGCGGTCATCACCAGGAAGATCAGCGCGAAGCCGCCGCGCGCCCCGCCGCCCGCACCGCTCGCGTCCGCGGCCGCCACCGCGCCGCCGCCGAGCGCGGAGAAGAGCACCCCGGCCAGCCCCACCAGGAGCACGTTGCCGAGCGCGTCGGACATCTGCAGCGAGGCCGAGTTGGCGCCGGCCGCCTCGGGCGGCGAGAGCTTCATCATCAGCACGCTGATGCTGGCGATCGCCAGGCCCATGCCCACCCCGCCGAACACCCAGGCGAGCGCGGCGGTCCAGGTCGGGGCCGCCGGGAGCAGCACCAGCGCGGCACCGGCGATCGCCAGCGCCGTCAGCAGGAAGCCGATCCTGATCAGCCGCTCGCGGTGGCGCTCGGCGCCCGGGCGCCCCTGCAGCCAGGAGCCGAACGCCCAGGAGAGCCCGCCGCTGGTCAGGGTGAGCCCGGCCAGCGTCGGCGACAGGTGCCGCTGGGTGACCATCATCAGCGGGATGAACGCCTCGGCGGCGAAGAAGGCACCCGCCGCCACCCCGCGCAGCAGGATCAGCGTCGGCAGCCCACGCGCGGCCCGCAGCGTGCCGTGCGGCAGCAGCCGCAGCACGGCCGGCAGCAGCAGCGCGCACCCCGCCGCGGCCGGCAGCAGACCGAGCAGGTCCAGCCGCTGCCCCGCGTACTGGAGCAGCCCCGCACCCAGCGCGGCCATCGCGGCCAGCCCGATCCGGCCCCGGTTGAGCGTCCCGCCCGTCGTGGCCTGCGGCAGCTCCCGCTCGGCGCGGCGCAGCGCCGGCCCCATCACTGCCAGCGGCAGCACCACCAGGACCGGCACGGCCAGGAACACCCAGCGCCATCCGAGGTGCTGGGTGACCAGGCCGGACACCAGCGGACCGACGATCGAGGGCAGCACCCAGGCGGCCGAGAAGGCCGCGAAGACGGCCGGCCGCAGCCGCTCCGGGAACGCCCGCCCCACCACCACGTAGAGCGCGACGATCACCAGCCCGCCGCCCAGCCCCTGGATCGCCCGGCCGCCGACGAAGAGCCACATGCTGCCCGCCGTCCCCGCCACCACCAGACCGGCCGCGAAGATCCCGATCCCGGCGAACAGCGGCAGCACCGGGCCGCGCCGGTCGCACCACTCCCCCGACAGCACCATCGCGAAGAGCGTGCTGGTGAAGTACCCGGAGAAGGCGAACGCGTACAGGCCGAGCCCGTGCAGCTGACGGGCCGCCACCGGCATCGCCGTGTTGACGGCGGTCGCCTCGAAGGCGAGCAGCAGCACGACGGAGACGATCCCCAGCGTGAGCGCGCGGTAGCGGGCGCTCAGCACCCCGTCGCCACCGTGGTCCGCCGGCATCGACGAGGGCTTCGAGGTCTCGGTGGCTATGGTCATGCCCGCCATGGTAAGTGCCAACCAGGCGATTGACTCCTGACCTGAAGTCCCGACCGTGCTCCGACCATGGTCGTAGGACTTCATGCGCCCGTCACATTCGACTATTGACGCCCCGTCAATCGGCCGCCAGAATAAATTCCGAAAGCACCGCAGAAAACAACCACCGCACCGGAGAGGAGCCCGCGATGTCGCACCCCGCTCGCCCCGCCGCTCTCTCCTGTTGTCGCCCCGCCCACTCCTGACTCGAAGGGCCGTCAGCGCCCTTTGCCCGGCCGTGTGCCCGAGTGGTTCCAGGGGACCGACTGCAAATCGGTTTACGCGGGTTCGATTCCCGCCATGGCCTCCCCGCATTTCCCGAATTCCCGGTCGACAGCTCCTTTTGTCGGCCGGGAATTCGGCATTCCCGGACACCGGAAACGCCGAACCCGCCGGGCGGGCCCGGCGGGTTCGGCGCAGGTGCAGGTGCAGGTGCAGGTGCGGGTTCGTGGCAGTGGTCAGACCGCCAGGACCACCGCGTCCTCCGGCGGGATCGGCAGCCGGCCGATCGGCAGGTTGGTGGCGGCCCGGACGGCCGCGGCCACCGCGGCGGGGGCGACCACGGCGGGGACGGCACTGACCGCCTTGGCACCGAAGGTGGCGACCACGTCGCGCTCCTCCAGCAACGCGGCGATCCGCACCTCGGGGGTGTCCAGGGCGGTGGGCAGCCGGTAGCCGGTGAGCGAGGGGTTGGCGATCACACCGCCCACCGTGCGCAGGTCCTCCAGCAGGGCCAGGCCCACGCCCTGGGCCACGCCCGCCTCGATCCGGTCCTCGATCTGCCCCGGGTTCAGCGCCCGGCCCACGTCCTGGGCCACCGTCACGTCGACCACCCGGACCGCGCCCAGCTCGATGTCCACGTCCACCACCGCGCGCATCGCGCAGAAGGCGATCGAGACGAAGGCGTCGCCCTGCCCGGCCTCGTCCAGCGGCTCGGTGGGGTGCGGACGGCACTGGGCGGTGGCCCAGAGCTCCTTGCCCTCCAGCGCCTCCTCGACCGGCATGCCGAGCACGCCGTCATAGGAGGTGATCTTGCCGTCGGCGATCGAGAGCAGCTCCACCGACATGCCGAAGTCGGCCGCGATCGGCGCCAGCAGCTGGTGGCGGACCATCAGCGCGGCCTTCTCCACGGCGCCGCCCGACACCCAGGTGTGCCGGCCTCGGGCCGAGGGACCGGCGATCGACTGGTCGCTGTCCACCGGCGCGACGTAGACCTCGCTCACCCCGAGGACCGACTGCACGATCTGCCGGGCCAGCGTGGCGAAGCCCTGCCCGGCGTCGACCGCCGCGCAGATCACCGTGGCGCTGTCGCCACTCACCCGCACGGTGGCCGTGGAGACCTCGTCCTCGCCCTCCGCGCCGAGCATGTGCACCATGCCCACGGCGTAGCCGATGCCGCGCCGCACCGCCGAGGGCTCGCCGGCGCCACCGGGACCGCCGGGCAGCAGCCACTCGGTGTCGGGCTCGGCGACCGGCAGCGCGGGCAGCGGGGTCTCGGCGACCGCGTCGAGCAGCGCGGCCACCGGGGCGGGGCAGGTGACGGCCTGTCCGGTGGGCAGCGCGTCGCCGGTGGCCAGCACGTTGCGCCGGCGCACCTCCAGCGGGGTGAGGCCCAGCTGGGCGGCGAGCAGGTCGAGCTGCGACTCGTGGGCGAAGCAGGACTGCAGCGCGCCCTCGCCGCGCATCCGCCCGGCGGGCGGGTTGTTGGTGCGCACCGCCCAGGCGTCCACGAAGACGTTCGGGCACAGGTAGGGGCCGACCGAGAAGGCGGTGGCGGCGGCCAGCACCTCGCTCGACACATCGGCGTAGGCGCCGCCGTCCAGCAGGATCTGCGCCTCGACCTTGACCAGCTTGCCCTGCGCGTCGGCGTGGTGGCGGTACCTCAGCAGCGCCGGGTGCCGGGCCGCGTGGGTCAGGAAGGACTCCTCGCGGGTGAGCGTCATCTTCACCGGGCGACCGGTGCGCAGCGCCAGCAGGGCCAGCAGGGCCTGGAACGAGGGGTCCTCGCGGTCGGCGGTGGCCCCGGGCACCCCGGTGACCACCAGTCGCACCCGGTCCACCTCCAGGCCCAGGCAGGCGGCGGTGCGCTCGCGGTCACCGTGCGGGTCGGTGGAGGACAGGTGCAGCTCGACGCCGCCGTCCGGGCGCGGCACGGCCAGGCCGGCCTCGGCGCCGATCGCGGCGGGGTCCTGGCGGCCGACCTGGTAGAGGCCCTCCACGATCACCTCGCCGACCACCTCGGGGTCGCCGGTGCGCAGCGGCAGGTGTCGCAGCAGGTTGCCGTCGGGGTGCAGCGCCGGGCCGTTGAAGGCCTGCTCGGGGTCGGTGAGCGCCTCCAGCAGCTGGTACTCGACCGCGATCGAGGCCGCCGCCAGGCGCGCGGTGTCGGGGTGGTCGGCGGCCACCGCGGCCACCGGCTCGCCGTGGTGGCGGACCACCTCGCCGGCCAGCACCGGCCGCCCGCCGGGCCACAGCGGGCCGCTCGCACCCGGGGCCGGCGCGGGCAGGTCGGCGGCGGTGAGCACCGCGTGCACACCCGGGATCGCCAGGGCGGCCGAGGTGTCGATCGAGACGATCCGGGCGTGCGGGTGCGGCGAGCGCAGCACCGCCCCCCACAGGATCCCCTCGGCCCACAGGTCGGCGGCGTACGGGTAGATGCCGAGCGCCTTGGGCAGCGCGTCGGTGCGCAGCGGCGAGCTGCCCAGACCGTGCGGGCCGCCCCGCCCGAAGGCCGACGAGGGCCGGCCCTGCGACGCGCCCGCGCGCTCGGCGTCCTCGTCCGTGGCGGCGGGGGCGGTGCTGTTCTCGGTGGGCGCGGTCATGCGTGGTCGTCCTCGGGAAGGAGGAGGCCGTGGGCCGGGGTACCCGTCTCGGGCATCCCGGGGGCGGTCTCGTAGACGGTGCCGTCGAACGGGGTGCCCGGGGCCGGGACCCCGTGCGCGGGAGTGCCCTGGTAGCCGACGCCGTCATAGGCCACGCCCGGGTAGGGCGCCTCGGCGTACGGCCCGGCCGCGTACGGCGGCGCCGCCGGGTACGCGGTGCCGTCCGCGGGGGTGGCGTCGTACGGGACGCCGTGCGGGGGCGTCGGCTCGTACGGCGTGCCGTGCGCCGGGGTCCCCTCGTAGGGCGCGCCGGGGGCGGCGGTGCCGTGCGCGGGGGTGGGTTCGTAGCTGCTGCCCCCGTCGTAGACGGTGCCCGGGCCGTAGGCGGTCGGGTCGTAGCCGGGGTAGCCCTGGGTCGGGATCACGCCGAGGCCGATACCGGCGGCGGTGGCCGCGGGGTGCTCGGTGGGCGGCTGCTGACCGGTCAGCGGGTCGGCGGTGATCCAGCCGGTGCCGTCGGTGCCGAACAGCGGGACCTCGCCGGTGGTGGCCGTCCCGGTCCAGGCGTCCTGGTAGACCGGCGGGTCGTCCAGCTGGTCGACCGGTGCCGCCGGGGCGCCCTGGCCCACCGGGTCCGGCACGAGGAACGGGGCCGGCTCGGCGGCCGGTGCCTGCCGGCCCGGTCCGCCGGCGGCGGGCCCCGCGGGCACGGGTGAGGCCGCGCCGGCCGCCTCCTCGGCGGCCTGCTCGGCCTCCAGCAGCGCCGCGCCGCGCGCGTCCGCCACCGTCTGCACGGCGGCCAGCACGCTGCGGTAGCCGGTGCACCGGCAGAGGTTGCCGCACAGCGCCTGCCGCGCCTCCACCTCGCTGGGCCGGTGGTTGCGCTGCAGCAGGTCGTGCACCGCCATCGCCATGCCCGGCGTGCAGTAGCCGCACTGCACCGCGCCCGACTCGGCCAGCGCCTGCTGCACGTCGCTGGCCGCACCGCCGGCCGACAGGCCCTCCACGGTGTTGATCTCGCTGTCCGCCGCGAGCGCCGCCGGCACCAGGCAGCCGGCCACCAACTGGCCGTCCACCTGCACCGAGCAGGCCCCGCACTCGCCCTGCTCGCAGCCGTTCTTGGCGCCGGCCAGGCCGAGCCGCTCGCGCAGCACGTAGAGCAGGCTCTCGCCGATCCAGGCGTCGGTGACGGGCCGTTCGAAGCCGTTGACCCGCAGCGTGTAGGACGTGGTGGGTCGTCCGTCGCCCAGCGCGACGGGGTGGTTGGTCGGATCGGTCGCCATGTCGGCGGTCACCTCGGCCGTCACTTCAGTGCCCTTCCCAGTGCCCGGCGGGCCAGCACCGCCACGGTACGCCGTAGCCGCAGGGCCGCCGCTGTCGGCCCCTCCACGGCGAGCGCCAGGGAGCCGTCGGCACCGTAGCCGTCGGGGACGCAGGCGGTGGCGACGTACTCGCCGAAGGCGGCGGCCGCGGCCGGGTCGATCGGCTGCGCGCCCTCCTCGCCGCGGGCGTCCCAGTCGATGCAGCCGGCCACCCAGGCCTCGGCGTCCAGCGGGCGCAACGGCACCGGCGCGACGGCGCCCACCGCACAGCGCACCCCTCGCCGGGCCGGATCGAGCACCAGGGCCACCGAGGCGATCGCCCGGGACGGGCCGCTGCGGCCGGTGGCCTTGAGGAAGACCTGGGGGGCGTGCAGCAGCGGAACCCGGACCCAGCTGAGCAGTTCGCCCGGGCGCATCGGGTCGACGCCGGTGAGCAGGTGGCCGACCGGCACCTCGCGGGTGCCGCCGGCCCTGGCCAGGGTGGCCACCGCCTCCAGCGCGGCCAGCACCGGCAGGGTGTCGCCGGTCGCGGCGGCGGAGGCGATGTTGCCGCCCAGCGTGCCGACGTTGCGGGTCTGCGGGGGGCCGGCGGTGCGGGCGGCGTCGGCCAGCGCGGGGATCAGCGCGGCGAAGTCGGGGCGGTCCATCCGGGCCAGGGTCAGGCCGGCGCCGAGCACCGCCGTGCCGCCGTCCTCGTAGCGCCAGCCGCGCAGTTCGGTGATCCGGCCCAGGCCCAGCAGCGCGGCCGGGCGCAGCCGGCCGGCGTTGACGGCTTCCATCAGGTCGGTCCCGCCGGCGACGGGCACGGCGGTGGGGCTGGTGGCCAGCGTCTCGACGGCCTCGTCGAGGGAGGTCGGCAGCATGATCGTCCGGTTCACCAGGATCCCACCGTGCTCCAGTCTCTTTGCGGTACCGCCCGTAGAGTACGGGCCCGGGCCACCCAAACTGAAGCCGCCCACCGGGTCGGGCCACTGTGGCACATCGCGCACCGTGATCACCCTGGGGGTCCCGGACGATCCGGTCGCTTTTCGGGCAGATCCCCCATCAATGAGACCGGATGTTCACCATTTCTTGACGTCCGAAGCCCGGCTTTGGTTCCCCGATGATCACCTGACGTGACTGACACACTGTCAGACCTGCGGCGGAGGTCCCGGCAGCGGTCGGCCGAGCACCCCGGGACGCTGCTGCCACGGGTGCGGACCGGTCGGCGGCCGGTACGCCACGCCCAGCGCGTCCAGCCGCGCGAAGTGGGTGCGCATCCGGCGCTCGAAGCCGGCCAGATCCCGCTCGGCGGGGTCGCGCGGCAGCGCCGACCAGGCCACCTCCGCGAACGCGGCCAGCCGCGGGAAGGCCCGGTAGTCGAGGTCCCGGGCGCTGTCGGCGAACTCGCTCCACAGGTTCGCCTGAGTCCCGATCACCTGACGTGCGCTCACCTCATCCAGTGACGGCGGAACCGGCTCGAAGCGGTAGACGTCGGCCAGCGTGCGGACGAAGCCGACCGGGATCGGCTCCTCGGGCGCGTCGGCCTGCCGGTGGTCGAGGTAGACGTACTGCTCGGGGCACATCACCACCGGGTGCCCCGAGCGCGCGGCGGCCACCCCGCCGGCGTAGCCGCGCCAGGAGGCGACCGCGGCGCCGGGCGCCAGCCCGCCCTCCAGGATCTCGTCCCAGCCGATCAGCCGGCGGCCGCGCGCGGTCAGCCAGGCGTCGAAGTGGCGGATCAGCCAGCTCTGCAGCTCGTCCTCGTCCGCCAGGTCCAGCTCCTTGATCCGCGCCTGCGCCGCCGCGCTGGCCCGCCACTGGTCCTTGGGGCACTCGTCGCCGCCCAGGTGGACGTACTCGGACGGGAAGACCTCCAGCAGCTCCTCCAGCACCCCCTCGAAGAAGGCCAGGGTGGCGTCCGAGACGTTGAGCACGTTGCCGCTGACCCCCCAGTCCGGCCAGACGCCGAGGGCCGCGGTGTCCACCACGTCGGTGTTGCCCAACTCGGGGTAGGCCGCGATGGCGGCCTGGGTGTGGCCCGGCAGGTCGATCTCGGGGACCACCGTGATGCCGCGCTCGGCGGCGTAGGCGACCAGCTCGCGCAGGTCGTCCTGGGTGTAGTAGCCGCCGTGCGGGCGGTCGTCGTGCAGGCCCGCGGTCCGGTAGCCCACCATCGACCGCTCCCGCCAGCTGCCCGCCTCGGTCAGCCGCGGGTAGCGCTTGACCTCGAAGCGCCAGCCCTGGTCGTCGGTCAGGTGCAGGTGCAGCACGTTGAGCTTGTGCGCGGCCAGCAGGTCCACGTACCGCAGCAGGTCGCCGAGCGGCAGGAAGTGCCGCGCGACGTCGATCAGCACCCCGCGCCAGCCGAACCGGGGCGCGTCGCGCAGCTCACAGGCGGGCAGCGTCCAGCCGGTGCGGCGCAGCGGGGCGCGGCGGTAGGCCTCGGGGCCGAGCAGCTGGCGCAGCGTCTGGGCACCCCAGTGCGCGCCGGCCGGGCCGCCCGCGGTGATCCGCGCCCTGCCCTCGGCCGGGTCGACGGTGAGCCGGTACTCCTCGGGCGCCAGCGCCGGATCCAGGCCGAGCGCGATGACCGGGTCCGCGGCCCGGGGCAGCACCAGGCCGGTGGCCGCACCGAGCGCCGAGCGCAGCCAGCGCTCGGCGTCCTCGGTGCCGGGGCCGCCGGCCAGCGTGGTGTCCGGGCCCAGCGGCAGGCCGGGGTCGGTGGCGGTACTGCGGACAGCGATCGGTGCGGGGATCAGGTCCATGGGGCACATCCTGCCCCGCCCGTCCCAAGTGGCATAGACCACTGGCGGAGAAAATACCGCGCCCGCTCGGGCCCGGCGGACCGCTACTTCTTCTTGTCGTCCCCGCCGCCGCCCGGCTCGATGCCCTCGAAGATCTCCTTGCACATCGGGCAGACCGGGTACTTCTTCGGGTCGCGCCCGGGCACCCAGACCTTGCCGCAGAGCGCGACCACCGGAGAGCCGGAGAGCGCGCTCTCCATGATCTTGTCCTTCTGGACGTAGTGCGCGAAGCGCTCGTGGTCGCCGTCGCCGTTGGACACCTGCGGGACGGGCTCGACCAGGGTGCCGGTGCCGAGGCCGCGCTCGGGCTCAAGAGTGCTCATAGGCGCCAAGTCTATGGGGGCGGCGCGCGAAACGGACCCCACTACCCCGGCGCCGCGCCACTGCGGCCGGTCCCCGGACAGGGCTCGCCGGACAGGGCTCGCCGGACAGGGCTCGCCGGACAGGTCTTCAGTTGAGCGTCGGATCCTCCGGATAGGTGGCGAGCATCGCCAGCGCCCCGCGCTGGCGGCGCAGCACCGCCCGCCAGAGCAGCTCCGGGCGCGGGCAGAAGATGTCGCCGGGCTCCGCGTCGACCAGGTACCAGGCGCCCTCGGCGATCTCCGCCTCCAGCTGGCCGGGCGTCCAGCCCGAGTAGCCGGCGAAGACCCGCAGGCCGCCCAGCTCGCCGGCCAGCACCTGCGGCGGCGCCTCCAGGTCGACCAGCCCGATCGCCCCGTGCACCCGGCGCCAGCCCAGCGGATCCTCGGGGCCCGGCTCGCCCGGGATCACGGCCACGGCCAGCGCCGAGTCCAGGCCCACCGGGCCGCCCTGGAACACCACCTGGGGGTCGCCGGCCAACTGGGCCCAGCCGTTCAGGACGTCGTTCACCGCCACCGGTGTGGGCCGGTTGAGGACGACGCCCAGCGCGCCCTGCCCGTCGTGGTCCAGCATCAGGACCACCGACCGGGCGAAGTTCGGATCGGTGAGCACGGGGGCGGCCACGAGCAGTCGGCCGGTGTGCGAGGAGGCCGCGGTCATGCCTCACATGATCCCGCAGCGGGCGGTGAAACCTCCACAGCGCCGCGCCTCACCCGATCGGCGGACAAGATGACCGGCTTCCACCCTAAGAGAGCATGATCACCATCAGAAGAACAGGGAACCGTTCAACCGGCTACTACCATCTATCGAAGGTGGCGCCCGTGCGGCCCGAGCCGTACGTCCGCCGGTCCTACCTCTCCCAACCGCGGCGTACCCCCGTTGGCCGCGGTTGCAACCCCCGGATTGCGAGAACGATGACCGACGACGTCCTGCTGGTGCACGGCGGAAACCCGCTGGAAGGCGAGATCCGCGTCCGCGGCGCCAAGAACCTGGTGCCCAAGGCGATGGTGGCCGCCCTGCTCGGCCAGGGCCCCAGCAGACTGCGCAACGTTCCGGACATCCGCGACGTCAAGGTGGTCCGCGGCCTGCTCCAGCTGCACGGCGTGACCGTGCGCAGCGGCGAGGAGGAGGGCGAGCTGATCCTCGACCCCTCCCACGTGGAGAGCGCCAACGTGGCGGACATCGACGCGCACGCCGGCTCCTCGCGGATCCCGATCCTGTTCTGCGGTCCGCTGCTGCACCGCCTCGGCCACGCCTTCATCCCGGGTCTGGGCGGCTGCGACATCGGCGGGCGCCCGGTCGACTTCCACTTCGAGGTGCTGCGCCAGTTCGGCGCCACCATCGAGAAGCACCCGCAGGGCACCTACCTGGTGGCCCCGCAGCGGCTGCGCGGCACCAAGATCGAGCTGCCCTACCCCTCGGTCGGCGCGACCGAGCAGGTCCTGCTCACCGCGGTGCTCGCGGAGGGCGACACCGAGCTGCGCAACGCGGCCATCGAGCCGGAGATCGTCGACCTGATCTGCGTGCTGCAGAAGATGGGCGCGATCATCTCGATGGGCACCGACCGCACCATCCTGATCACCGGCGTGGACGAGCTGGGCGGCTACCACCACCGCGCGCTGCCGGACCGGCTGGAGGCCGCCTCCTGGGCCTGCGCGGCGCTGGCCACCAAGGGCGACATCTACGTCCGCGGCGCCCGCCAGCTGGAGATGATGACCTTCCTCAACACCTTCCGCAAGGTCGGTGGCGCCTTCGCGGTGGACGACGAGGGCATCCGCTTCTGGCACCCGGGCGGCGAGCTGAACGCCATCGCCCTGGAGACCGACGTGCACCCGGGCTTCCAGACCGACTGGCAGCAGCCGCTGGTGGTCGCGCTGACCCAGGCCGCGGGCCTGTCGATCGTGCACGAGACGGTCTACGAGTCGCGGCTCGGCTTCACCTCGGCGCTCAACCAGATGGGCGCGCACATCCAGCTCTACCGCGAGTGCCTGGGCGGCACCCCCTGCCGCTTCGGGCAGCGCAACTTCCTGCACTCGGCGGTCGTCTCCGGGCCGTCCAAGCTGCTCGGCGGCGAGCTGGTGATCCCGGACCTGCGCGGCGGCTTCTCCTACCTGATCGCGGCGCTGGCCGCCGAGGGCACCTCGACCGTGCACGGGATCTCGCTGATCAACCGCGGGTACGAGAACTTCATGCAGAAGCTGCGCGGGCTCGGCGCCCATGTCGAGCTGCCGAGCGAGCACGAGCTGCTCGCGGCGGTCTGACCCCGCCCGGGGCGACCCGGCAGCCGACCGGCTCGACGGACTCGGCACAAAGAATCGGGGCCGCCCCCGCCAGGGCGGCCCCGTTGCTCAGGAGGCACCCCGCCAGGTGTGTCCTCCCGTCCACCGGCACGCGGTGCACCGGTAGCTCAGTGGTGCCCGCGGCCGCCCTCGTGGTGGCGGTGCCGGCGGACCCGGCGCTCCAGCAGGGCGCCGAGCAGGTCACGCCCCGAGCGGAGCACCGGCCCTGGGTGGACGCCCGTCCTGCCCGATATCGCGGCCGCGGGGGCCGCCGCGGGCACGCTGGGTGCGGCGGGCAGTTCGGCCGCGGCGGTGGCCGGCATCGCGTACAGCACGCCGGCGACCGAGGCGGCCGCCAGGCCCATGCCGCCGATCTGCCACAGTCGCCGACCGCTCGTCGAGGTGCGCTTGCTCATGAAGCAAGCCTCCCAGGCGCTGTATGAGAAGACGATGAGGAAATCTCACCGACTCTGTAACAGCTCGGTCCTGGCGGGTCAGCCAGTAGCGGACCCTCTCAGCTCACCGGCAGCCGCAGTTCGGCGCGCAGGCCACCGCCCGGCGCCTGCACCAGCCGCGCGCTGCCGCCGTGCAGCTCGGCCACCCAGCGGACGATGGCCAGCCCTGTCCCGGTGCCCGCACCACTGGTGACGCCCCGCCGGAAGACCGCCTCGTGGCGCTGCTCGGGCACGCCGGGCCCGGCGTCCGTGACGGTGACCAGCCCGGGCGTGACCGCCACCGTGACCGGGGTCCCGCCGCCGTAGCGCAGCGCGTTCTCCACCAGGTTGCGCACCGCCTGGCCGAGCAGCTCCGGGTCGCCGCGCACGATCAGCGGCTGCTCGCCCAGCAGCAGGGTCACCCTCCCCCAGCCCTCGGTCGGCGCGGCCTCCAGGCCCTCCACCAGTTCGGCCACGGTCTGCTCGACCAGTTGGTCCAGCCGCAGCGGCGTCAGCTCCACCTGCTGGGTGCCGGACTCGATCCGGGCCCTCGCCAGCAGCCCGGTGACCAGCCGGGCCAGCCGGTCGCTGAGCGCAGCCGCCTCGGCGAGCGCCGCGGGCGCGCGCTCCGGCGCCGAGGCCCCGCGTTCGACCGCCAGGCGCAGCGTGGCCAGTGGCGTGCGCAGCTCGTGGGCGGCCTCGGTGAGGAACTGCTCCTGGCGCTCCAGGCCGCGCAGTGCCGGGCGCATCGCCCGCCCGGAGAGCAGGTGGCCGATCGCGGCGGCCGCCAGCACCAGTGCCGAGCAGCCCAGCAGCAGCCAGCGGATCAGCCGCTCGTGGTCGGCCCGGCTCTGCGCCGGGTCGGCGCCGACCACCACCAGGGCGGCGATCGTGTCCCCGTTCCAGACCGGCGCGGCGGCCCAGCGCATCACCCGTCCGGTCCCGCCGAGCCCGGTGGCCAGCGTGCCGTCCTGGCCGTTCTGCACCTGGGTCCAGAGCCGGGCCAGCAGCTCGTTGCCCGGCAGGTGGGCGGTGTCCGGGCGGACCCAGCGCACCACGCTCGGCGGGCCGGTGCCACCCGGCGGGACCTGGACCGCGCCGAGCACGTCCGCGCCGCGGGCCAGCTCGTCCTCGCCGAGCGGGTCCACGGCCAGCGTGTCGTTGTCGAACCAGAGCGCCCGGGCCAGCCCGCCGGCCCGCCGGGCCGCGTCGTTGTCCAGCTCCTTGCCCCGGGAGTGGGCGTCGGTGTGCGCGGCCAGCGTGGCCAGCACCAGCAGGCAGGCGGCCGTGGTGCCGGCGAAGAGCAGGGTCAGGGTCCAGCGCAGCCGGCGCAGGCCCCGGGCGGCCGGCGAGGTCATCCGCGGCCGCCGTGCTCGGCCGGGTCGACGAGCCGGTAGCCGACGCCGCGCACGGTCTGGATCGGGTCCGGCGGGCCGAGCCGGCGGCGCAGTTGACGGATCAACACGTCGACCACGTTGGACATCGGCTCGTTCAGTTCGTCCCAGCAGCTCTCGATCAGCCGGGTGCGGGTGACCACCGTGCCCGCCTGCAGCATCAGCAGCTCCAGGACGGAGAACTCCTTCGCCGTCAGGGTGAGCAGCACCCCGGCCCGGCTGACCCGGCGGCGCGGCAGGTCCAGCTCCAGGTCGCCCAGCCGCAGCTGCGGCAGCCGGGCCGGCTCGGGACGGCGGCACAGGTTGCGGACCCGGGCGGCCAGTTCGGCGGCCGCGAACGGCTTGACCAGGTAGTCGTCGGCCCCGTGTTCGAAGCCGGCCACCCGGTCGGCCACCGAGTCCATCGCGGTGAGCAGCAGCACCGGCCGCAGCCAGCCGGCCGCGCGGCGCTCCGCGACCAGCCCGAGCGCGTCACCGTCGGGCAGCGCCCGGTCGGCCACCAGGCAGTGGTAGTCGGTGAGCGAGAGCTTGAGGTCGGCCTCGGCCAGGTCGGCGGCCAGGTCGACGGCGAATCCGGCCCGGCGCAGCCCGTCGGCTATCTCCGGGCCGAGCCTGGGGTCGTCCTCCAGAACCAGTACGCGCATGGTCTCCGACCTTACGACGCGCTGCTGCCGCAACGGCAGAGCGGGGGCGGTCCGGATCCGGACCGCCCCCGCTCCAGCGGAGATCAGGCGCCCTTGGCGGCTTCCTTCAGCTTGGAACCGGCGCTCACCTTGGCGCTGTAGCCGGCCGCGATCTGGATCGGCTCACCGGTCTGCGGGTTGCGGGCGGTGCGGGCGGCGCGGTGGGTGCGCTCGAAGGTCAGGAAACCGGGGATGGTGACCTTCTCGTCACCCTTGGCCACAACCTCGCCCACGACCTCGGCGAATGCCGCCAGAACGGCGTCGGCGTCCTTGCGGGTCACCTCGGCGCGGTCGGCCAGAGCGGCCACCAGCTCACTGCGGTTCATGTGTACTCCTGTGGTCTGTTCGTTGCGGTGTGCGGGGGCCCATCGGTCGTCCCTCCGGAGGCACCCGGCTGGGCCGCTGGTCCGCACACTGTGCTCGTTCAGGCGGCTGGTGGTAGGTGCTCGGCTCGTGCTCCGGGCCGCGCGTCGTGTCAGTCCTGCCACGTGCCTGCCTGGGAACGAATCCTGCCCTTACCGGCCCTGAGAAAGCCAATCGGGCCTCGGCCATCCACCCCGAACGGCGCCCTCCCCACGCAGCTATGACGCTTCGTCGGCGCCGGCGGACCGACGCGGGCGGCGGCCGGGAACGACTCGCCGAGTGGTTGGGGGACGTTCCGTACTTGTCGGACACGCCTGCCCCGTGCAGGGCTACCGTACGCCCTGACGGGGACAAGCCCAAACACACCCTTCCCCTTGTGTCGCAAGGCTTCGGAGCCGCCCGACACGAGCGGGGGCGGTATTCGGTCAGGCGAGCGACCGAATACCGCCCAACGGGCTTGCCCAGGTCAGAGCCGGAAGACCGGGAAGGCGGCCGTGTCCAGGGTGCCGACGATGCCCGGAGTCGGGCGGGAGGGGGCCTGCTCGCCCGCGCCACCGGCGGCCAGCGCGGCCTCCCGGACGGCCGCGGCCACCGTCTTGGCCACGTCCGGGTGGAAGACGCTGGGGATGATGTAGTTCGCGTTGAGCTGGTCGGCGGTGACCGTGGTGGCCAGCGCGCGGGCCGCGGCGATCATCATCTCGGTGTTCACCGTGCGGCTCTGCGCGTCCAGCAGGCCGCGGAAGACACCCGGGAAGACCAACACGTTGTTGATCTGGTTCGGGAAGTCGCTGCGGCCCGTGGCGACCACCGCGGCGGTCTGCCGGGCCACCGCCGGGTCGACCTCCGGGTCCGGGTTGGCCAGCGCGAAGACGACGGCGTTGTCGGCCATCGAGGCGATGTCGTCGCCGTCCAGGACGTTCGGGGCCGACACGCCGATGAAGACGTCGGCGCCCGCCACCGCCTCCTTGAGGCTGCCGGTGCGGCCCGAACGGTTGGTGTGCTCGGCGATCCAGCGCAGCGAGTCGTTGAGGTCCTCGCGGCCGCTGTGCACCACGCCGTGCACGTCGGCCACCGTGGCGTGCTCGACGCCGGCGGCCAGCAGCAGCTTGAGGATCGCGGTGCCGGCCGCGCCGGCGCCCGACATGACGACCCGGATCTCGCCGATCTCCTTGCCGACCACCCGCAGCGCGTTGGTCAGCGCGGCGAGCACCACGATCGCGGTGCCGTGCTGGTCGTCGTGGAAGACCGGGATGTCCAGCGCCTCGCGCAGCCGCGCCTCGATCTCGAAGCAGCGCGGCGCGGAGATGTCCTCCAGGTTGATGCCGGCGAAGCCGGGGGCGATCGCCTTGACGATGGCCACGATCTCGTCGGCGTCCTGGGTGTCCAGGCAGATCGGCCAGGCGTCGATCCCGGCGAAGCGCTTGAACAGGGCCGCCTTGCCCTCCATCACCGGCAGCGCGGCCTGCGGGCCGATATTGCCCAGGCCCAGCACCGCGGAGCCGTCGGTGACCACGGCCACGCTGTTGCGCTTGATGGTCAGGCGGCGGGCGTCCTCGGGGTTCTCGGCGATCGCCATGCAGACCCGGGCCACACCGGGGGTGTAGATCATGCTCAGGTCGTCACGGTTGCGGATCGGCAGCTTCGAGGACATCTCGATCTTGCCGCCGAGGTGCATCAGGAAGGTACGGTCCGAGACCTTGCCGATCGTGACGCCCTCGATCGCCCGCAGCTTCTCGACGATCTCCTCGCCGTGCGCCACCGACGCGGCCGCCACGGTCACGTCGATCCGCAGCGCTTCCAGGCCCGAGGCCGTGACGTCCAGGCCGGTCACCGAACCACCGGAGGACTCCACGGCAGTCGTGATGTTGCTGACCGCGTTGCCGCTGGCCGGAACCTCCAGCCGCACCGTGATCGAGTTGGAGACACTGGGCACCGTCGCCATCGACGTCCTTCTTCCGTCCACTGAGGTGAGAGCTGGCCAGGCCGTCCTCAACGCGCCGTCTACTTCAACAGTTTGTTGATGCTGCGCCTCGCGCATCCTAGGCCCCGATCGTCGCACCTACCAGGGGCTTCCCAGAAATATCGTCCGTTGATTGCACGGAACCGACAACAGAGGATGCGGTGAACCTGGACAAGCACCGAAAATCCGCCGCATGGGATTGCCTGTCGGGACCGATGGGTTACATTGGACGAGACACCGGCTCGATCCAAGCCCCCGGGCCCAACCTTAGTCGCTTCGAGCGACCACTTGCCGCGAGGCGAGCATGGCGGGTCGGTGTCACCAACGTAAGACTGTGGCCCCCACCTCCGGTGGGGGCCACAGTCGTTGACGGGGCGTCAGATTCAGCGCAGCAGCGCCGGGACCCCGGCCGCGTCCGGCAGGTCGTCCGGGCCGGACAGCACGGTCAGGCGCTGCGTGGCGCGGGTCAGCGCCACGTAGAGCACCCGCAGGCCGGCCTCCGACTCGCCGGCGATGCCGGTCGGATCGGCGACCACCGTCGCGTCGTACTCCAGCCCCTTGGCCTCCAGGCTGCCCAGCGCCACCACCCGCTCGCCCAGGTCCGCGATCCACTTCCCGGCCTCGGCCCGGCGGTCCATCGGGACCACCACCGCCACCGTGCCGTCCACCTCGCCCAGCAGCCGCACCAGCTCGGCCCGCGCCCCGGCCGCGAAGGCGGCAGGCCCGGCGTCGGTGACGGCCGCGAACCGCGGCTCGATCCCGGTGGAGCGCACCGCGGTCGGCGACGGGGTGCCCGGCGCCGCCAGTTCCAGCACCTTGGCCGCCACCTCGGCGATCTCGGCCGGGTTGCGGTAGTTCACGGTCAGCGTGTGGCGGCGGCGCGGCTTGCCGGACAGCACCTCGTCCAGCGCGCTCCTGGCCTCCTCGGGGAACGGCCAGGAGCTCTGCGCCGGGTCGCCGACGATGGTCCAGGTCGCCATCCGGGAGCGGCGGCCGATCATCCGCCACTGCATCGGAGTGAGGTCCTGCGCCTCGTCCACGATCACGTGCGCGTACTCGGTCCGCTCCACCGGCACCGCTATCCGCTGGCGGGAGGTGCGGTCGGCGTAGGTGGTCACCTCGTCCAGACCGGTGAGCAGGTCGACCGCGTCCACCTCGCGCACCTTGGGCCGGGCCGGCTCACCGAGCAGCAGCTGCAGCTCGTCGATCAGCGCCACGTCGTGCGCCGACAGCGCGCCCCGGCCGCGCTCGTCCAGGTGCCGCCAGGAGCCGGCCAGCAGCCGGGCCTCGTCGGGCGTCACGGCGCGCCGGGCGATCCGGTTGATGTGCTTGCTCTGCCGCAGGGTCGCCAGCACCTGACGCGGGGTCAGCGCGGGCCACCAGGCGTTCAGGAAGTCCAGGAACGGCGCCTCGTCCGAGACGTACTCGTCGAAGCTCTCCTTCTGGTCCTGACGCTGCTCGCGGGAGAAGTGGTCGGTGGGCGCCGGCAGGTGCCGGGTGGCCTCCGACCACAGCGCGTCCAGCAGCAACCGGCGGGCCCGGGGGCGCAGCAGATTGAGCGGGGTGCCACCGCTGCCGATCACATGGCCGCGCACCGTGCGCAGCCGGCCGGCGTCCAGGCGCACCACCTCGCCGCGCGCCACCACCCTCAGCTCGGTGGGCGCACCGCCCGCCCCCGAGCCGCCGACCGGCCCTTCGAGGGCGGCCCGCGCGGCCCGGCGCAGCAGCTGGACCATCCGGGCCGATCCCTTGACCCGGGCCGCCTCGGGCGTGTCGTAGCGCTCGGCCTCGATGCCGTCCACCAGGCTGCCGACCGCGCGGATGGCCACCTGGCCCTCCTCGCCGAGCGAGGGCAGCACGCCCTCGGTATAGGAGACCAGCAGCGGGGTCGGGCTGACCACCAGGATCCCGCCGGCGTAGCGGCGCCGGTCCTGGTAGAGCAGGAAGGCCGCGCGGTGCAGCGCCACGGCGGTCTTGCCGGTGCCGGGGCCGCCGGTGACCAGGGTGGCGCCCGCGGCGGGCGCCCTGATCACCTCGTCCTGCTCCTTCTGGATCGAGGAGACGATGTCGCGCATGGTGTGGCTGCGGGCCCGGCCGAGCGAGGCCATCAGCGCGCCGTCGCCGATCACGGCCAGCTCCTGGCCGCCCAGGGTGGGGGCCAGGTCGGGGCGCAGCAGGTCGTCCTCGACGCCGATCACCTTGCGGCCCTTGGAGCGGATCACCCGGCGGCGCAGCACCCGGCCCGGCTCCAGCGGGGTGGCCCGGTAGAACGGCGCGGCGGCCGGCGCCCGCCAGTCGATCACCAGCGGGCCGTACTCCGCGTCGAGCACGCCGAGCCGGCCGATGTGCAGCGTCTGCGCGACGTTCTCATCGGTCGGGTCGAGCGGGGTGAAGGAGGGGATGCCGTGCTCTTCGGGGGCGTCCGCCTGCTGGAGGTCGATCCGGCCGAACAGGAAGTCCTCGAACTCGTTGTTCAGCCGATTGAGGTGGGTTCCGGCCCGGTAGACCTGGGCGTCCCGCTCGGCGAGCGCGCCGGGTGTGCCGACCTGGACCCGCCGGGCGGCGTCCTCCAGGACGTACTCGGCCTCGGCGAGCTTCTCTTCCAGGCGCCGGTACACCGTGTCGAGATGCCGCTGCTCGCCGGCGATCTCGCGCTCGCGCAGCCCCTCGGCCGACGCGTTCGCGGCGGTGGCCGTCGTGATGGTCGTGGTACTGGTGCTGGTGCCCGCTGGTGCCGTGCCGGCCTCGGTGGTTGCGGCCGCGTGCTGCCTGCCGTGCGCGCCCAAGGAATCCCCTGTCGTACGTCTCGTCTGCTGGTGGGAGAAGACCGCCGTCCAAAGTCGGCGGACGGACGATCCTACTCCCGGACCCCGGCCGGAGAAACACGAAGGCCGCCTTCCGTCGAGGAAGGCGGCCCGCATGCACATGGGATGGTGGAGATGCCGGGAATCGAACCCGGGTCCAGTGGAGTGGATTCAGGACTTCTCCGAGCGCAGTCCGCTGTGCTTTTCTCGGCCCTGGCAGTCACGCGGACAAGCCGCCAACGGGCCCAGCTACTGTTTGATTTCCCATCCGCCCCCGTAACCGGGGCGGACGGTTCAGTTCCCTAAATTATGCCAGGGTCCGGGTCGGGAACTCCCCGGTCTGACACCTTGGCTACTCGCTGCTCAGGCAGCGAGCGCGAAGGACTCGCGCTTAGAATTGGCGATTATTTTTTTGCGACAGATGGTTAACGAGATCATTGCCGCGTTCCTCGGCTCGCTTCTCCTGTTTCGACGTCCCCTGTCGAAACCGATCATCCCCATGTTTTTTTAAGAAGGTACAGCCTTTTGAGAAACAACCCCGGGCGATCTTCATCTCCCGGTGGTGCTCCGCCCATGGTACGCGCCCGGTTTGGCGCGGTCCAGCCGATTACACCTTCGGGGGCGCCGTGGACGCGCCCGCGGCGGGCGCCGGTGCCTTCGGGGCGGGCACCGGCACCGGCTTGCCGGTGTGCGGACCCGGGGTGCCCAACTGCTGGGAGAGCCAGGGCAGCGCGTCGGCGAACGCGGCGGAGGCGAACTGCCAGACGTGCCGGCCCGGCTGCACGGTCTGCTCGCACCTGATCCCGTCCTTGCGCGCGGCCGCCGCCAACTCCTTGCCCTGGGCGGTCTGCCGGCTCTCCTGGTCCCCGCTCTCGAACCAGCCGGCGGTGTCGCGGTACTTGGCGTGGTGCGCCAGCACGGTCATCGGGTCGTGCGCCGCCCAGGCCGCCGCGTCGCCGCCGTACAGCTTGTCGATGGTCTGCTGCTTGTCCCCGGCGTTGGGACCGAGGTCACCGGAGATGTCCTCGAAACGGGTGAAGACCCCGGGGTGCTCGACCGCCAGGTCGATCGCACAGGTACCGCCCATCGACCAGCCGACCACTCCCCACTTGCGCGGATCGGTCGCGGTGTCGAAGGTCTTCTCCACATAGGGCGGAATGTCCTTCACCAGGTGTTCCTCGGCCATCCCGCTGGGCCCGTCCACGCATTCCGTGTCGACCTTGAATCCGCCGGTCGCGTCCGCGAAGACCAGCACCGGGGCGAAGCCGCCGTGCTGCGCCGCGTACGCGTCCGCGGTCTGCACCGCGTCACCGGCCCGCACCCAGTTGTCGGGGGCCGCGTACTCGCCGCCGATCATCTCCAGGACCGGCAGCTTGGGGCGGGTCTTGCTGCGGAACCAGGCCGGCGGCAGGTAGACCAGCTCCTGGCGATGGGCGAAGCCGCTGGCGGTGTCGGGTATGTCGACCTGCACGATCCGGCCGGTGTCGGTCTTGCCGGTGACCGAGCCGAGCTGGTCGAGCGTCACCTGCTGGGGCAGCGGGGCACCGCTGAGCTCACCGATCGCGTCGTCCAGGGTGGGGAAGTAACCGGTGGACGCGTTCAGCGCGTTGGCGCCCGCCACCACCGCGAGCAGCCCGGCCAGCGGCGCCACCGCGCGCCGCCACCAGCGCGCCGAGCGCCAGCCGGCCACCAGCACGGTCAGCGCCAGCACGGCCGCGCCCAGCCAGAACCAGAGCGCGCGCGGCAGCGGGTCGGTGACCCCGCCCACGGTGACGGTCAGCAGCCCGAGCAGCGCGGTCAGCGCGGCGGCTGCGCCGACCGCCAGCGGCGCCCGGCGCAGCCGCCAACGGCGGTCCCGCCAACCGATCGCGACGAGCAGTGCGGCAGCGGCCGCGAGCTGGACGGTCCATGGGAACCAGCCGTCCAACAGGGAGACGTTCATGCCGCGATCGTACTGATTCGTCCTTGGACAAATACCCGCTGACCAGGGCAGCTCACCCGGTTGGGACCAAGCTGCTACAGAACGCGCACAATCAGCCCTGCCGACGGCGCACCGCGGCGACGGCGCGGGCCGTCTCCCGGGTGTCCTGCTTCTCGCGCAGCGTCTGGCGCTTGTCGTAGAGCTTCTTGCCGACCGCGAGCGCCAGCTCCAGCTTGACCCGGCCGTCCTTGAAGTACAGCGAGAGCGGCACCAGGGTGTGGCCGGTCTCCTTGGTCTTCGCCTCCAGCTTGCGGATCTCCATCTTGTGCAGCAGCAGCTTGCGCTTGCGCCGCGCGGAGTGGTTGGTCCACGTCCCCTGGGTGTACTCGGGGATGAAGACGTTGTCGATCCACACCTCGCCGGCCTGGGTGTAGGCGTAGCCGTCCACCAGGTTGGCCCGGCCCTCGCGCAGCGACTTGACCTCGGTGCCGGTGAGCACCATCCCGCACTCGTAGGTGTCGAGGATCGTGTACTCGTGTCGCGCCTTCTTGTTCTGCGCGATCAGCTTCTGTCCCTTTTCCTTTGCCATAGCACCGGCCATTCTCGCATCCCGGGCAGCCGCTCGGCAGCCGGTTTACCGGTGGGCCCCGCTACCGGTGGGCGCCGGCCGTGCCGAGGCCGTCGAGCACCCGCAGGGCGAGGGTGTCGGCGGTCAGCGGGTCGCCGGCCCGGACGTCGGGGAGCAGGCCGGTGCCCTCCGGGGAGTGCCCGGCCGGGGTGAAGTAGCGGCCCACGGTGAGCTCCAGGACCGAGCCGTCGGGCAACCGGCTGGGTTGCTGCACGGTGCCCTTGCCGAAGGTCCGGCTGCCGACCAGCACCGCCCGGCAGCGGTCCTGCAGCGCGCCGGCCAGCAGTTCGGCGGCGCTCATCGTGCCGCCGTCGACCAGCACCACCAGCGGGGTGGCGGTGTCCCCGCCGGACGTGGCGGTCAACTCCCGCCGCTCGCCGCCGACCAGGTAGGAGGCGACCGGGCCGCCGTCCAGGAAGGCCGAGGCGGCGGTGACCGCTTCGGCCACCAGGCCACCGGAGTTGCCGCGCAGGTCGAGCACCGTGCCGCGGGCGGGGGCGTGCCGCAGGGCCGCCGCGATCTGCTCGCCGACGCCGGTGGTGAAGGCCCGGGCGGTGATCCACAGCACCCCGGGGGCGGGGTGGTCCACCGCGACGTCCTGGGCCGCGAGCACGGTGCGGCGCACCGTCACCTCGCGTGGGGCGGCACCGGGGACCTGCACCGTGAGCCGCACCACGGAGCCGGGCCCGGCCGCGGGTCCGGCCGCCGCGGGGGTGTCGGGGCGGCCGCGCAGCCGGGCCACCACCTCGGTCACCGGCAGCCGGTCCACCGGTGCGCCGTCCACCGCGAGCAGCCGCTCACCGACCCGCAGCCCGGCGGCCTGGGCCGGTGAGCCCGCGGTCAACTCGGTGACCAGCGTGGCGCCGTCGTCCTCCCGGTCCACAAAGAGCCCGGTGCCCAGGTACTCGCCGTCCAGGCCCTGGGCGAACGCGGCGTACTCCTGCGGGCTGTAGTAGGCGGCCCAGCGGTCGTCGCCACTGGCCACCAGGCGCTCGGCCTGCTGCGGGGAGAGCGCCGAGGCGCCGGGCCCGCCGACCGCCGCCGCGTCCGCGGCACTCCAGCGGCGCGGGGCGGCGGCGGGCCCGACACCACCCCAGGCGCCCACCGCGGCGCCGCCGAACAGCACCGCGCCGAACAGCAGGCTGAGGGTGGCGCCGTGGCGTGCCCGCCGCCAAGTCGCGCTCATGGACCGGAGTGTAGGCGCCCTTCCCTAGACCTTCAGGTACTTGCGCAGGGTCAGGAAGGCCGCCACCGCCGCCATCGCCATACCCGCCACGATCAGCAGCGGGATCACCTGCAGCACCGAGGAGAGCCCGATGAAGTGGATGAACTGGACCCTCTTGGCCAGCCAGTTCTGCACGCCGTAGTTGCCCAGCAGCAGCAGACCGGAGGCCAGCACCGCGCCCAACAAGGCGGCGAACGCCGCCTCCGCGATGAACGGCATCTGCACGTAGAAGTTGGAGGCACCGACCAGGCGCATGATCCCGGTCTCGCGCCTTCGGCTGAACGCCGAGACCCGGACCGTGTTGACGATCAGCAGCAGTGCCACCGAGAGCATCAGCACCATGATCACGAAGGCCGCCGTCTGCAAGCCGTTGAGCAGCCCGAAGAGGTTGTCCAGGATCTGCCGCTCGTCCTCCACCGAGCGCACGCCCGGATGGCCGGCGAAGGCGCTCTGGATCACGTCGTAGCGGGTCGGGTCGCTCAGCTTGACCCGCCAGGAGGACGGGATGGCGTCGGCACCGAGGACGGAGACCAGGCTGTTGTCCGGGTTCATGTCCTTCCAGTGCTTGTACGCCTCCGCCTGGGTCTCGAACGTCTTGGACTCGACCAACGGCTGCAGCTTGTCCAGGCCTGCCGCGACGTCGGCGATCTGCTGGTCGGTGGCCGCACCGTTCGCACACTGCGGGGCGTTCTTCGCGTCCGCCTTGGTGCAGAAGTAGATGCTGACCTCGACCTTGTCGTACCAGTACCCCTTCATCGAGTTGACCTGGTCCCGGACCAGCAGACTGGCCCCGGCGAGCGCGAGCGAGAGCGCGACGCTGACCACGACCGCGATGGTCATGGTCAGGTTGCGGCGGAGACCCACACCGATCTCCGACAGGATGAACTGGGCGCGCATGAGCTTCTTCTACTCCAAGGTGAAGGCTGGTGGACCGACGGCGGGGCGGGAGCCGGCTAGTGCTGGTATCCGTAGACGCCGCGGGCCTGGTCGCGGACCAGCAGCCCCTTGTCCAGTTCGATCACGCGCTTGCGCATCTGGTCGACGATGGCCTGGTCGTGGGTGGCCATCAGCACCGTGGTCCCGGTGCGGTTGATCCGGTCCAGCAGCTTCATGATGCCGACCGAGTTCTGCGGGTCCAGGTTTCCGGTCGGCTCGTCAGCGATCAGCAGCATGGGGCGGTTGACGAAGGCTCGGGCGATCGCCACGCGCTGCTGCTCACCACCGGAGAGCTCACCGGGCATCCGGTCCTCCTTGCCGCCGAGGCCGACCAGGTCGAGCACCTCGGGCACCACCTTGTTGATGGCGCTCTTCGGCTTGCCGATGACCTCCAGCGCGAACGCCACGTTCTGCGCCACGGTCTTGTTCGGCAGCAGGCGGAAGTCCTGGAAGACGGTGCCCAGTTGGCGCCGCATGTGCGGCACCTTCCAGTTGGACAGCTTGCCCAGGTCCTTGCCGAGCACGTGCACCTCGCCGGTGCTGGGGCGCTCCTCGCGCAGGCACAGCCGCAGGAAGGTGGACTTACCCGAGCCGGAGGAGCCGACCAGGAAGACGAACTCGCCCTTCTCGATCTCCAGCGAGACCTCCGACAAGGCGGGGCGGTTCTGCTTGGGATAGGTCTTGGAAACGTTGTCGAATCTGATCACGGCTGCATCACGGAGGCCATCCTAGGCGGAACGGCTGAGGAGGCGGACAACTTCCGTAACCCGATCGTTACTTCAGTCCAAGGGGGCCCGCTGGTCGCACCGTTCCTGGGTCGGTCCCGCCCCCGCGAGTCGCCCGGGGCGGGCGGCGGAAGCGGCCGAGGCCACTCCCTTGGCTCGGGACCATACGCGACCCGACCCGCGCCGCGCAGGGAGCTCCGGCGAAGGAAGCTGGCGGATTGTCCGCTCTTGCGGAGAAATGCCGGGAAAATTGCGAGCCATTTCACAGTGGGTTCGGGGTTTCGCGGTCACCTTGTCACCAATGTGATGATTGAGGGAGAAGTCCCTGCCCGGGTTCCCCGGCCCGGGCGCCGGATGCCCCGGAACCTGGCAGAGTAGAGGCAAACCGCGATGCCGCGGCCCGCGCCACTCCGCCACCCGGGTCAGGCACGGGAACCATCGGGCCCCCCGGTGCGTTGGCAGTAGCAGCAAGGAGGAGATCGCATGACGTGCGACCATCTGGTGTGCGCCAACTGCGCCGGCCGCGTGAGCGAGGGCCGCTGCCCGGTCTGCCGTGCCCAGCGCGCCCGGCTGCAGGAGCAGCAGAGTCCCTTCGCCGCACTCTCCCCCGCCACCCTGCTGGCCCTGCTGGTCGCACTGCTGGCCGTGGCGATGATCTGCCGGCAGGCGCTGGCGTAGGCACCGAGCACCCAAGCAAGACAGTGGAAGGGCCCGGACGCTGGCGTCCGGGCCCTTCCACTGTCTTTGCCGACTCTTTGCCCAGCTGTCCGCTCGGCGGCCGGTCGTCCTACTGAGCGGCCTCGCTCTGCTTGCGCCAGCGGATGCCGGCCTCGATGAAGCCGTCGATGTCGCCGTCCAGCACCGCCTGCGGGTTGCCGACCTCGTACTCGGTGCGCAGGTCCTTGACCATCTGGTACGGGTGCAGCACGTAGGAGCGCATCTGGTTGCCCCAGGAGCTGCCGCTGTCCTTGAGCGAGTCCATCCGGGCCTTCTCCTCCTGGCGGCGCCGCTCCAGGAGCTTGGCCTGCAGGACGTTCATCGCCGAGGCCTTGTTCTGGATCTGCGAGCGCTCGTTCTGGCAGGAGACCACGATGCCGGTCGGCAGGTGGGTGATCCGCACCGCCGAGTCGGTGGTGTTGACGCCCTGGCCGCCGGGGCCGGAGGCGCGGTACACGTCGATCCGCAGCTCGCCCTCGTCGATGTCGACGTGGTCGCTCTGCTCGACGACCGGGAGCACCTCGACGCCGGCGAAGGAGGTCTGGCGGCGGCCCTGGTTGTCGAAGGGCGAGATGCGCACCAGGCGGTGGGTGCCCTGCTCGACCGAGAGCGTGCCGTAGGCGTAGGGGGTCTTCACGCTGAAGGTGGCGGACTTGATGCCGGCCTCTTCGGCGTAGGAGGTGTCGTAGACCTCGGTCGAGTAGCCGTGCCGCTCGGCCCAGCGCAGGTACATCCGCATCAGCTGCTCGGCGAAGTCGGCGGCGTCCACGCCACCCGCCTCGGCCCGGATGTTGACCAGGGCCTCACGGGCGTCGTACTCGCCGGAGAGCAGGGTGCGCACCTCCAGCTCCTCGACCGCCTTCTTCACCGAGGACAGCTCGTTCTCGGCCTCGGTGCGGGTGTCGGCGTCGCCCTCGTCCTCGGCCAGCTCGAACAGGATCCCCACGTCCGCGATCCGGCTGCGCAGGTTCTCCACCCGGCGCAGCTCGCCCTGCAGAAAGGAGAGCCGGCTGGTGACCTTCTGCGCGTTCGCGACGTCGTCCCAGAGGGCGGGGGCTGCTGCCTCCTCCTCCAGACGTTCGATGTCGGCCCGGATCTTGTCCAGGTCGAGGACGGCCTCGATCGACCCCATGGTCGTTTCGAGGTTCTTGAGCTCTTCGGAAGGATCGACGGCTGCCACGCCACCAGCCTAATGGTTAGCGCGGGGCACTGGGACCGGCCGGTAGCCCCGTGCTCGCGGCGGGGCCCGCCACCGCCGCCGCGCCGCGGGTGAGGGGGCCGCCCGAGTGGTGGTGCCCGCCACCCCCGAAGGCGGTGAAAGCGGCGATCGCGCCGGCCAGCAGCAGCACCACGGCCAGCAGTACCGCGAGCTGGCGCCGGCGGCGGACCAGCGCGCGGCGCCCGGCCCCGCGGTGGCCGGCGGCCGGGGCGGAGCGCTGGGCGCGCGACTCGGCGGCGTAGCCGGCCAGCTCCTGGGCGGAGGGGCGGCGCAGGCTGGTGTGGGTGTCCCGGGTGGAGTCGGGGGCCGGGGTGGGGACCAGCGGCACGGCCGGCCCGCGCCGGCGGCGGTGGGTGCCGGGGCCGGTGTCCGCCTCGGCGTAGACGGCCTCGGCGGGGGTCAGCGCCTCCTCGGCGGGCGCACGGTCCTGGGCGGGCAGCGCCAGCGGCGGCAGGCCGGCCAGGGCGGGCAGCTGCTCGCGCAGCCGCTCGGCCAGCTCGGCGGCGCGCAGCCGGGAGGCCGGGGCCTTGGCCAGGCACTCCGCGATGATTCGCCACAGGCCGTCCGGCAGCCCGGGGACCGGCGGCACGCTCTCGGTGACGTGGCGGCGCAGCACCGCCCCGGTGTGCCCGCCGCCGAACGGGGTGAAGCCCGCCAGCAGCTCGTACAGCACGGTGGCCAGCGCGTAGATGTCGACGGCCGCCCTCGGCTCCAGCCCCTCGATGATCTCGGGGGCCAGGTAGTCGGGGGTGCCGATGATCCGGGTCGCCCTGGTCCGGCGCGGGGCGTCGACCAGCCGGGCGATGCCGAAGTCGGTGAGCTTGGCCCGCGGCGCACCGCCGGGGCCGGCCGGGGCCGCGAGGTCGAGCATCACGTTCTCCGGCTTGACGTCCCGGTGCACGATGCCGGCCGCATGGGCCGCGGCCAGGCCGTCGGCCACGTCCGCGATCACCGAGACCGCGGCCTGCGGGGCCAGCACGCCCTCGCGCTCCAGCCGGGAGCGCAGGTCGGTGCCGTGCACCAGCTCCATCACCAGGGCCAGGTCGTCGCCGTCCACCACCATGTCGCGCACCCCGACCACCCGGGGGTGGTCCAGGCTGGTGAGCGCGGCCCGCTCCTGGACGAAGCGGCCGACGAGCACCTGATCGGTGGCCAGGTCCTCGCGCAGCAGCTTGACGGCCACCGGTCCGTCGGGTCCCTCGCCCAGCCACACGGTGCCGGCGGACCCCCGGCCGATCACCTGGTGCACGGTGTACCGGCTGCCGATCTTGCGTGCCAATGCTGCTCCGTGGGCGGCGGGAGCGTTCCCGGGACGTCGCGGGGGTCCGGGAACGCTCGTGAGGTCGGTGCGTCACCGACCAACCTACGCGCCCCGGACCCCTCCGCGGGACCTCGATGCCGTCATATGTCGACAAAGAGTCAATGCCGACCGCTCCGTGGCGGTCCGTCAGTTCCCGGTGACGGAGTGCCAGGTGCTGCTGATCCAGCTGGTGGTGGAGGAGATCGTGGTGTGCACGTCGGTCCAGTAGCGCGGCAGCGGCGTGAAGTTCCACAGCGCGATCGCGGCCACCGCCAGGATCAGCAGCACCATCAAGCAGCCCTTGAGGCAGCCCAGGCCCGGGATGTACATCCGGTTGCGGCTGCGCGGGCGCGGCTCGCGGCGCGGCCTGGCCTCGCGCTCCGGCTCCGGCTCGCGCTCCCGGGGCAGCGGCGGCTCGGGGCGGCGCGGCGGGAGCGAGGGCGGGGCCTGGCGCTGGGCCGGCTCGCGGTAGGCCTGCTCGCCGCTGTAGCGCGGGTCGGGCTCGGTGTACCCCTGCCCGGCGTACGGGTCCCGCCGGCCGCCGGGCGGCTGCTGCGGGCGCCGGGCCTGGTACGGCGGCGGGGCCACCGGCGGGCGCTCGGCACGGCCGTAGCCGCCGCGCCCCTGTTCGGTGCCGCCGTAGCCGCCGTGGCCCTGCTCGCCCCGGTAGGGCTCGCCCCGGCCGGCCGGCGGCGGGTAGCCGCCCGGCCGCGGCTGACCCTGCGGCGGGTAGCCGTAGCCGCCGCCCTGGTAGGCCTGCGGAGCCTGCTGCGGCTCGAACTCCTCGGCGGCGAAGACCTGGGTCTGCTGGTTGCGGTCGCGGGCCGCGCGCAGCTGGGTCTGCCAGGGGTGCGGGGCCTCCGGCTGCGCGGCCGGGCCCGCCGCACCCGGGCCCGCGGCCATCGGGCCGCCGGAGGTGCTCGGCATCAGCCGGGTCGGGTCGGCGCCCGGCAGGGGCGGGCCGACCGGGGCCCCGGGGGCGCCGTGCGGCATCACCTGGGTGGCCGCACCCGGGTCGTACTGCGCGGTCAGCAGCTGGGTGGCCGGGTCCGGCTGGGCCGGGGCGCCGACCTGGGCGCTGCCCGGCAGGGTGCTGCCGGGGCCGGTCCCCGGCACCTCGGCCGGCTGCGCCTCGGGCACCAGCAGCGCGCCCACGGCGAGTGCGGCGTCCACCGCGGCCGGCGAGGCGTGCACACCGATCCCGGCGGCCACCACCCGCAGCGCGTGCGCCAGCGAGGTGGCGCTCGGGCGCTGGGCCGGGTCCTTGCGCAGGCAGCGCTCGACCACCGTCCACAACGGCTCGGGCATGCCGGGCGGGCGCGGCGGCTCCTGGGTCAGGTGGGCCTGGAGCACCTGGAGCGCGCCGTCGCCCTGGAACGGCGCCCGCCCGGTGACCAGCTCGTAGAGCATGATCCCGGCGCCGTAGATGTCCACCGCCGAGGTCTGCGGGCGACCGCTCGCCGACTCGGGGGCGACATAGGCGGGGGTGCCGACGAACTCGCTGGTGCGGGTGATTCCCGGGGAGTCGGCCAGCCGGGCGATGCCGAAGTCGGTGAGCATCGGGTGCAGCTGCTCGCCCTGACCGTCCGGGTAGCTGCTGGCCAGCAGCACGTTGGCCGGCTTGAGGTCGCGGTGCACCACGCCGTCCGCGTGGCTGACCGCCAGCGCGTCGGCGATCTGGGCCATCAGCAGCGCCGCGGCGATCGGGCTGAGCGGGCCGTTGCTGCGCAGGTAGCGGTAGAGGTCGGGACCGTCCACCAGGTCCATGACCAGGGCCAGCAGCTCGCCCTCGACCACCAGGTCGCGCAGCCGGACGATGTTGGGGTGGCTCAGCCGCAGCAGCACCGAGCGCTCGCGCAGGAAGCGCAGCACGATGTCCTGGTCGGCGGCCAGCTCCTCCTTGAGCACCTTGACCGCGACCTGCTGGCCCGGCTGCAGGTCCGCCAGTCCGGCGTCCTCGCGTACCCGCCCACGCCAGACGGTGCCCATGGCACCACGCCCGATGGTCTCCTCGAGCAGATACTTGCTGCCTACCGGCCGCACCTGGTGCACTCCTTGCCCTACCGAGGCCTACCGTCGCCACTGGGCGATAGTCCGTGTGTGCGGCAACTCTAACGGTGCCCACCAAACCCCAGCCCGACGACTGGCCACCGCGGGTGGGCCGCGGTGGCCCGCCGCGGCCGGATCGGGTGGTCCGGCACCGCCTTGACCTGAGTCCTCGTCGGCTCCACCATGGCGATGATCACAAGATCGTCAAATCCGGTACGGTGCGCGGACTGTCAGTCCCGGGTGGCAGGATGACGCCTAGGGCCTGAAGGCCCTGGCACTCCTGCGGTCCAACACTCATCACGAGCAGAGGGGAACCCCGGGCGAGATGCAGATCCGGCTGACGGTCCTCCGACCCCGCGCGGGCGCGGGCGTGCCCGCACCCGCCACCGATGTCCTGGTCACCGCCCCGGTCGGCACGACCCTCGGCTCGCTCGCGGTGGCGCTGGCCGGCGCCGTGGGCGTGCGCGGTGCACGCAGCGCCACCCATGTGCACCTGTACGCCGGGTCCCAGCGGATCGACGAACGCACCTCCCTCGGCCACCCCCCGCTGCTCGACGGCGCGGTGCTCGCGCTCGGCGAGCCCGATCCGGACGCCGACGAGCCGCCCGCCGGGCCCGCCGCCGAGCTACGGGTGGTCGGCGGCCCGGACGCCGGCGGCGTCCACCGCCTGCACGGCCGCCAGGTGCGGGTGGGCCGCTCCAGCGAGGCCGACGTGCCGCTCGACGACCCCGACGTCTCCCGGCTGCACCTCGCCCTCCAGCTGGCCGGCGACGGCACCGTGACGGTGCACGACCTCGGCTCGACCAACGGCACCGCGCTGGACGGCCGGGGGCTGGGCGAGGAGCCGCGTGCGCTGACCGAGGGAGCGCTGCTGCGCCTGGGCGAGTCCACCGTGACGCTGGCCTGCGCCCCCCGCGCCGAGCAGGCCCGCGCCACCGTGCCGGACGGCCTGGGCCACCTCCAGGTCAGCCCACCGCCCCCGGCCCGGCCCAGCACCCCGGTCGCCGAGCAGCCCGAACCGCCCGCGCCCAGCGGAGCCGGCCGCACCCGCTCGCTGCTCGCCCGTCGGCTCGGCCGCTCCCCCGCGCCCGCCCCGGGCGCGCCCGCCGCTGCCCGTGACGCCGCCCAGCAGCACGCCCAGGCCCGTGAGCGCCAAGCCACCGCGCTGCGCGAGCGCTCGCCCGACCCCGCCACCCTGCTGCTCAGCGCGCTCGGCCCGGGCCCGCGCCTGTGGGAGCGGGTGCCCGCCCACCCGGACGCGCTCACCCTGCGCCTGGGCACCGCCGATCTGGCCGGCGGCCCCGGCACCACCCCCGGCACGGTGCTGCCCGCCGTCCCGGTCACCGTCGACCTGCGCCGGGCCGGCAGCCTCGGGGTGGCCGGGCCGCGTCCGCGGCTGCTCGGGCTGGCCCGGGCACTGCTCGCCCAGCTCGCCACGCTGCACCCGCCGAGCGGGCTGAGCCTGGTGGTGGTCAGCGCCGACGAGCGGCAGCAGGCCGAGCGGCGTACCGCCGACTGGGCCTGGTCGCTCTGGCTGCCGCACCTGCGCCCGGGCCACGGCCAGGACTGCCGCCTGCTCTTCGGCCTGGACCCCGCGCAGGCCGAGCAGCGCCTGGCCGAGCTGGCCGAGCGCGCGCCCGAGGAGACCGCACAGCCGGCCACCGTGCTGCTGGTGGACGGCGATCCGGGCTCGCCCCGGGCCCGCCAGGCGCTGGAGCGGCTGCTGCGCCACGGCCCGGCCGCCGGCGTCTTCCCGCTCTGTCTGGCCGAGCGCCCCGAGCAGCTGCCGCCCGGCCTCGGTGCCACCGCCACGGTCACCGGCGAGGTGGCCACCCGGCTGACCGTCGTCTGCGGCGAGCAGCGCACCGAGGAGGTCGCGCTGGACGCCGTCTCGCCCGCCTGGGCCGAGCGGCTGGCCAGGGCACTGGCCCCACTGCGGGAGGCCGCACCGGTCTCCCGCGGCCCGCTGCCGGAGGCGCTGCGCCTGCTCGACCTGCTGCGGCTGGACACCGTCACGCCCGCCAAGCTCTCGGCCCGCTGGGACGACCTGCCCAGCACCGCCGGCACCGCCGCCGCGCTGCTCGGCACCACCAGGGACGACCTGTGCACGGTCGACCTGGCCGGCTCCGAGCTGACCGGCCCCGGGCACCTGCTGGTCGGCGGCGCCCGCGGCGCCGGCAAGAGCGAGCTGCTGCGCACCCTGGTCGCCTCGCTGGCTGTCGGCGAGCGCCCGGACCGGCTGCACGTCCAGCTGATCGGCGGGCGCGACGCGGGCCTGGCCGCCTGCGCCGAGCTGCCGCACGTCACCGGCCAGTTGGACGCCGCCGACGACCCGCGCCGGGCGCTGCTGACCGCCGAGGCCCTGCAGGAGGAGCTGGCCCGGCGCGAGGTGCTGTTCGCCGGGCGCTCCTTCCCGGTCTGGTTCGCCGAGCAGGCGCTGACCGCCCGGCCGGCCGTGATCGGGCAGCCGCGCAGCGCCGGGGCGGCGCCCGCCCGGGCCCCGGTGGCCGCCGTCGCCGGCCCGTCCACCACCGCCGGTGCGGCCCCTGCCGCCGGCACCGTGGTGGCCGACGCGCCCCCCGTGCGCCTGATCGTGGTGGTCGACGACTACGACGCGCTGCTCTCCCCCACCTCGCCGGCCGGCCGGCCGCTGGCCCGCGCGCTGGCCGCCGTCGCCCAGCGCGGCGCCCGGCTGGGCGTGCACCTGGTGGCGGCCACCAGCCGCCCGGAGCTGAGCGCGGGCAGCGAGCTGGCCGAGGCCGCGCAGTGGCGGATCGCGCTGCGCACCGACCACCCCGGCGACTCCGAGCTGCTGGTCCACGTCGACGACGCGGCCGCGCTGCCCGAGCAGACCCCGGGGCGCGGCTATCTGCGCCGCCCCGACGGCGCGGTGCTGGCCTTCCAGACCGCCCGGGTCAGCGGCCGGATCCCGCGCACCGCCACGCTGCGCCCCACCGTGGTCGCCGTCGACCCGGCGCAGCTGGGCGCCCCGCCGACCCGCCGCCCGGTGCGCGAGCTGGGCAACGGCCCCACCGACCTGGCGCTGCTGGCCAGCGCGCTGCAGCGGGCGGCCCAGGGATAGCCGCCCGACCCGCGGCAGAGCGAGAGCGGACGCGGGTCGGGCGGGAGCGGACGCGGCAGGGCGAGCAAAGCGGCGGGGCCGCACCCGAAGGTGCGGCCCCGCCGTTGTCCACGCGACGTCAGCGCATCGAACCGGTGCGCAGCAGCGTGCGGATCACCCGCATGGCCACCGAGAGGCTGGACAGCGCGTAGGTGTCCGATCCCCTTATGTCGTCCAGCGTGGTCTGCGCCCGGCTCAGCAGCGTGCTGTTGAGCTCGGCCCAGGCGCCGTAGCGCTCCTCGCTGTTCGCGGTCTCGCCGCCGCAGGCCAGCACGTCAGCGGTGAGCTGGGCGTGCGCCGCGAAGAGGTCCTCGCGGATCGAGGTGCGCGCCATCGAGGACCACCGGTCGGTGCGCGGCAGCTCGATGATCCGGTCCAGCAGGTGCGTGATGCCCAGGCGGTCACCGAGGTCGTAGTAGAGGTCGGCGACCTCGGCCACGTCCTTGCCCGAGCGGTCCGCGACCTCGGTGATGTCCAGGGTCGGGAACACCGAGGAGAGCCCGGCGACCCGGGTGGCCAGCGCGTCGGGGACGCCCGCCTCGGTCAGCTCGCTGTGGATCTTGTCGAACCAGGCCAGGTTCTCGCCGCGCAGCGGCTTGGGCAGGCTGGTCCACACCTGGTCCACCCGCTGCTGGAAGAAGGCGATGGTCGAGGCGATGTCCAGCGGCTGGCGGCGGTTGTTGAGCATCCACCGGGTGGCCCGCTCGACCAGGCGACGCGAGTGCAGGCGCATCCGGGTGGCGATCTCGGCCGGGATCCGGTTGTCCAGGCCCTCGACCTCGTCCCAGATCTTTTCCAGGCCGAAGACCGCGCGGGCCGCGGTGTGAGTGCGGGCGATCTCCTCGTAGGTCGCCCCGGTCTCCTCGCGCAGGCGGAAGGCGAAGGTGCAGCCACCGCGGTTGATCGTGTCGTTGACGATCAGGGTGGTGACGATCTCCCGGCGCAGCGCGTGGTTGTCCACCGCCTCGGCGAAGCGCTGGCGCAGCGCGTTCGGGAAGTACAGGTGCAGGGTGTCGCGGAAGTACGGGTCGTCCGGCAGCCCGGTGGCGAGCAGCCCGTCGGCCAGCGTGATCTTGGTGTAGGCCAGCAGCACCGACAGCTCGGGCTGGGTGAGCCCGAAGCCGTTGGCCTGACGGTCCTTCAGCTGCTTCTCGCTGGGCAGGAACTCCAGCCCGCGGTCGAGCTGGCCGTCGGCCTCCAGCCGGTTGATCATCCGCGAGTGCACGTTGACCATGCTGTGCGCCTGGGCCACCGCGTTGGCCAGCACCACGTTCTGCGCGTAGTTGTTGCGCAGCACGAGCCGGCCGACGTCCTCGGTCATCTCGGCCAGCAGGACGTTGCGCTGCTTGACCGTCATGTCGCCCTCGGCGACCACCTGGTTGAGCAGGATCTTGATGTTCACCTCGTGGTCCGAGGTGTCCACGCCGGCCGAGTTGTCGATGGCGTCGGTGTTGATCCAGCCGCCCACGCCGGCCGGGCCGCCGCTCTGGGCGTACTCGATGCGGCCCAGCTGGGTGCAGCCGAGGTTGCCGCCCTCGCCGATCACCCGGGCCCGGATCTGGTTGCCGTTGACCCGGATCGCGTCGTTGGCCTTGTCGCCGACGTCCGCGTTGGTCTCCCGCTCGGCCTTGACGTAGGTGCCGATGCCGCCGTTCCAGAACAGGTCCACCGAGGACTGCAGGATCGCCTTCATCAGCTCGGCCGGGGTGAGCTTGGCGACCTCGATGCCGAGCGCCGCGCGGACCTGGGGGCTGAGCTGGATCGACTTGGCGCTGCGCGGGAAGACCCCGCCGCCGGCCGAGATCAGCGACTTGTCGTAGTCGTCCCAGGAGCTGCGCGGCAGGTCGAAGAGCCGGCGCCGCTCGGCGTAGGAGGTGGCCGCCTCCGGGTTCGGGTCGAGGAAGATGTGCCGGTGGTCGAAGGCGGCCACCAGGCGGATGTGCTCGCTGAGCAGCATGCCGTTGCCGAACACGTCACCGGACATGTCGCCGATGCCGACCACGGTGAAGTCCTCGGCCTGGGTGTCGACGCCCAGCTCGCGGAAGTTGCGCTTGACGGACTCCCAGGCGCCGCGCGCCGTGATGCCCATGCCCTTGTGGTCGTAGCCGGCCGAGCCGCCGGAGGCGAACGCGTCGCCCAGCCAGAAGCCGTACTCCTCGGCCACGCCGTTGGCGATGTCCGAGAAGGTCGCGGTGCCCTTGTCGGCGGCGACCACGAGGTAGGTGTCGTCCTCGTCGTGGCGGACCACGTCGGCGGGGTGGACGACCTGGCCGCCCTTCAGGTTGTCGGTGATGTCCAGCAGCGCCGAGATGAAGGTCTTGTAGGACGAGATGCCCTCGGCCAGCCAGGCATCGCGGTCCACCGCCGGGTCCGGCAGCTGCTTGGCGACGAAGCCGCCCTTGGCGCCGACCGGCACGATCACGGTGTTCTTGACCATCTGGGCCTTGACCAGGCCGAGGATCTCGGTACGGAAGTCCTCGCGCCGGTCGGACCAGCGCAGACCACCGCGCGCGACCTTGCCGAAGCGCAGGTGCACACCCTCGACCTGGGGCGAGTAGACCCAGATCTCGAAGGCCGGGCGGGGGGCCGGCAGGTCGGGGATCGCGTGCGGGTCGAGCTTCATCGACACGTACGGGTGCCACTGGCCGTCCGCGGCGCGCTGGAAGAAGTTGGTCCGCAGGGTGGCCTTGATCAGGTGCAGGAAGGAGCGCAGGATGCGGTCCTCGTCCAGCGAGACGACCTCGTCCAGCGCGCCGGACAGCTCCTCCAGGATCCCCTCGGTCAGCTCGTCGGCGCCCAGCTGGTGGCTGGGGCTGAGCCGGGCCTCGAAGAGGTTGACCAGCAGGCGGGTGGTGTGCGCGTTGTTGCGCAGCGCGTCCTCGACGTAGTCCTGCGAGAAGGTGCTGCCGGCCTGGCGCAGGTACTTGGCATACGCGCGCAGCACGACCGCCTGGCGCCAGTTCAGGCCCGCGGTGAGGATCAGGCCGTTGAAGCCGTCGTTCTCCGCGCGGCCGGTCCAGGTGGCGGCGAAGGCCTCCTGGAAGCGCTCGCGGGCCTCGTCGGTCAGCTCGGTGCTCTCCCGCAGCCGCAGGCCGAAGTCGTAGACCCAGGCCGTGGTGTGGTCCGAGCGGCGCAGCGCGTAGGGGTGCTCGTCGAGCACCTCGACGCCCAGGCGCTGGAGCACCGGCAGCACCTCGGTCAGCGAGATCGGGCCGCCGACCCGGTAGACCTTGAAACGGCGCTCGTCGTCGCCCGCGCCGACCGGCTGGTAGAGGTTGAGCCGGAAGTCGCCCTCCGCGCCCAGCGACTCGATCTGCTTGAGGTCGGCCACCGCGGTACGGGCGGTGAAGTCCGCGCGGTAGCCGTCGGGGAAGGCGTTGGCGTACTTGTGCGCCAGCTCGGCGGCCCGCTCCTCGCCCAGCTCCAGCAGCAGCTGGTCGTTGAAGCCGTCCATCCAGAACCGGGCGGCCTCGGCCAGCTTGGCCTCGATCCGCTCGACCTCGGCCTCGGTCAGCTCCGGCAGCTCGCTGCCCGGGGCGACCCGGACCACGAAGTGCAGCCGGGTCAGCACCGACTCGGTGGACCAGACCGTGTAGTCGATCGCCGCGCCGTTCAGCTCCTGCATCAGGATGTCCATCAGGCGCAGCCGGATGCGGGTGGTGTAGCGGTCGCGCGGCAGGTAGACCAGCGCGGAGAAGTAGCGGCCGTACTCGTCCTGGCGCAGGTAGAGCCGCAGCTTGCGGCGCTCCTGGAGGTACAGGACGCTGGTGGCGATCTGCTGGAGCTCCTCGGCGGGGGTCTGGAAGATCTCGTCGCGCGGGAAGGTCTCCAGGATCTGGAGCAGGTCGCGGCCGTCGTGGCTCTCGGCGGTGAAGCCGGAGGCGTCGACGACCTCCTGCACCTTGCGGCGCACCACCGGGATCCGGGTGACCGACTCGGTGTAGGCGGCCGAGGAGAACAGGCCCAGGAAGCGGCGCTCGCCCACCACGTTGCCGGCGGCGTCGAACTTCTTCACGCCGACATAGTCCAGGTAGGCCGGGCGGTGCACGGTCGAGCGCGAGTTGGCCTTGGTCAGGACCAGCAGCTTCTTCTCGTGCGCCTTGGCCCGCACCGGGGCGGACAGGCGGCCGAAGGACTCGCTGACCGGGTGGTGGTCGGTGTCCACGCTCAGCGGGTCGGAGCGCAGGATGCCGAGGCCGGTGCCGGGGATCGCCCGCAGCACCTCCTCGCCCTCGTGCTCGACCAGGTCGTACTCGCGGTAGCCGAGGAAGGTGAACTTCTCGTCGGCCAGCCAGCGCATCAGCTCCCAGGCCTCGCCGACCTCCTGCTCGGGCAGGTGGGCCGGGGGCTGCTCGGCGAGCTCGTCGGCCAGGCGCAGCGCGGAGGTGCGCATCTTCGCCCAGTCCTCGACCACCTCGCGCACATCGCCCAGCACCCGGCGCAGGTCGGCCTCGATCTGGCGCAGGTCCTCGCGGTCGCTCTCGCGGTCGATCTCGATGTGCATCCAGGACTCGACGGTGGCGTCCGCGGGCCACTCGGTGCCGGCGGCCTGGCTGCGCGAGCAGGCGTCGATGTCGAGGATCTCCAGCAGCTTGCCGGTGATGTCACGGCGCACGATCAGCTGCGGGTGGATGACCAGGTGGATCGCCCGGTTCTGGCGGGACAGCTCGTTGGTGACCGAGTCGACCAGGAACGGCATGTCGTCGGTGATCACCTCGACCACCGTGTGGCCGCTGGACCAGCCGTTCTCGTCGACGGTCGGGGTGAAGACCCGGACCTCCGCGGTGCCCTGGGGACGCTTGAGCCCCAGCCGGTAGTGCGAGGCGGCCGCCCCGTAGACGTCGACCGGGTCGCGGTCGACCAGGTCCTCGGGGGCGGTGTGAAGGTAGTAGTGGTGCAGGTACGCGGTCAGAGCGCCGTTGCTGAGACCCTCTCCGGGCGCCGCTCCCCCCACCTGGCTGTGCTCGGCGGCGGCGGCCGCCTTGACGAGCAGTTCGGCCTTCGCCGCGTCCAGCTTGGTCTGCATGGCTGTTTGGCTCCTGTCGCGCGCCGTTGCGTGACTCGGTGGTGGTCAGGATGTGCACCGCCGGGCCTGTCCGCAATCCTCCCGCACCATCCTGGCCGGAGGCGCTCAAGGCACGCTTAAAGAACCTCCCGCCTGGGTACAACAGGTCTTTCGGCCTGTGGAAGTGCCCCGACGACCCAGCCAGCCTAACGGGCGAAAACCAGGGTGTCAGGGGACAGGGAGGCGCAAAGTCGAAGGGAGATCCACTCTTCCTGGACAGGTTGTCCAGTTGGCGAGGTGCGCTGATCAGCCCAGGTGGGGGTAGCCGACCAGGGTCGCCGGGACGAAGGTCTCCTTGATCGACCGGGCCGAGGTCCAGCGCAGCAGGTTCTGCGCGGCACCGGCCTTGTCGTTCGTCCCCGAGGCCCGGCCGCCGCCGAAGGGCTGCTGGCCGACCACCGCCCCGGTGGGCTTGTCGTTGACGTAGAAGTTGCCGGCCGCGAACCGCAGCACCTCCATCGCCTGGGCGATGGCGTGCCGGTCGGTGGCGAAGACCGCGCCGGTCAGGCCGTAGGGGGCGTCGCCGTCCACCGCGGCCAGCGCCTCGCTCCAGCGGGCGTCCTCGTAGAGCTGCACCGCCAGGATCGGGCCGAAGTACTCGGTGCTGAAGATCTCGTTGCGGCCCGTGCCGCCGACCAGCACGGTGGGACGCACGAAGTAGCCGATCGCATCGTCGTACTGGCCGCCGGCCACCAGCTCGACGTCCGGGTCCTGCTTGGCGCGCTCGATCGCGTCGCGGTTCTTGGCGAAGGCCCTGGCGTCGATCAGCGCGCCCATGAAGTTGGACAGGTCGCCGACATCGCCCACCGTCAGGGCGTCCACCTGGGCCAGCAGATCGTCCTTGATCCGCGCCCAGAGGCTGCGCGGCAGGTACGCGCGGGAGAGCGCGGAGCACTTCTGGCCCTGGTACTCGAAGGCGCCCCGGATCAGCGCGGTGGTGAGCGTGCCGGGGTCGGCCGAGGGGTGCGCGATCAGGAAGTCCTTGCCGCCGGTCTCCCCCACGATCCGCGGAAAGCCGCGGTAGCCCGCCAGGTTGGCCCCGATGGTCTGCCAGAGCGTGCGGAAGGTGGCGCTCGAACCGGTGAAGTGCAGGCCCGCCAGGTCGGGGCTGGCCAGCGCCACCTGGGAGAGCGCCTGGCCGTCCCCGGTGACCAGGTTGATCACCCCGGGCGGCAGTCCGGCCGCCTCCAGCAGGCGCATCAGGTGGTGGGCCGCGAAGGTCTGGGTGGGCGCGGGCTTCCAGACCACGGTGTTGCCCAGCAGCGCCGGGGCGGTGGGCAGGTTGCCGGCGATGGCGGTGAAGTTGAACGGGGTCACCGCGTAGACGAAGCCCTCCAGCGGGCGGTGGTCGGTGCGGTTCCACACGCCGGGCGAGGACTCGGGCTGCTCGGCCAGGATCTGCCGGGCGAAGTGCACGTTGAAGCGCCAGAAGTCGACCAGCTCGCAGGGCGCGTCGATCTCGGCCTGCTGGACGGTCTTGGACTGGCCGAGCATGGTGGCCGCCGCCAGCGTCTCGCGCCAGGGCCCGGCCAGCAGCTCGGCGGCGCGCAGGAAGACCGCCGCCCGGTCGTCGAAGGAGAGCCGGCGCCAGTCGGGACCGGCCGCCAGGGCCGCCTCCACCGCGAGCGCGGCGTCCTGGGTGGTGGCGTTGCCGAGCACGCCGAGCCGGGCCGCGTGGTGGTGCGGCTGGACCACGTCGACCCGCTCGCCGGAGCCGAACCGCTGCTCGCCGCCGATGGTCATCGGCAGCGCGATCGGCTCGGCCGCGAGCGCGTCCAGCCGCTTCATCAGCCGCGCGCGCTCCGGGCTGCCCGGGGCGTAGCCGTGCACCGGCTCGTTCACCGGGACGGGCACCTTGGTCACGGCGTCGATCGGCATGGCTGGCTCCGCTCCGTGGGACTGTGGTCAACCAAGATTGACCACGGCCCGGCCCCGGGCCGGGCGGCGACACACCGGCGGCCGCCCCGCGGCGCGGGTCAGCCGGTGATTGCGCGGGCCAGCTCGACCGCCTCGGCCAGGCTGTCCACCACCGGCACCCCGACCGGCTCCAGGTTCGCCCGGATGTGCGAACCGCCGGTGTAGAGCACGGCGTGCGCGCCGGCCTGACGGGCCGCCAGCGCGTCGTCGGCCGCGTCGCCGATCACCACGGTGCGGGCCGGGTCCACCGCGGAGCCGAGCGCGGCCAGATGACGCACCAGCGAAGCGGCCTTCTGCCCGTGCGAGGGGCCGGTGCGGCCGTCCACCCGCAGGAAGTGCCGTTGGATGCCGAAGGCCTCGACGGCGGGCAGCAGGCGGCGGTGCTCGTACATCGACAGCAGCGACTGGGTGCCGCCCTCGGCCGCCCAGGCGGCCAGCAGCTCGGGGGCACCCTCGGTCAGCACACAGCCGGAACTCAGCTCGGCGTAGCGCTGCTGGAAGGCGGCGTCCAGCCGCTCCCACTCGGCCCCGCTCGGCTGGAACCCCAGCACCCGCTGGTAGAAGCGCGGGATCGGGATCTCGTACAGCTCGCGGTACTGCTCGAGCGTCAGCGGTGCACCGCCGACCAACGCGAAGGCGGCATTGCTCGCCCCGAGCACCGCCGCCATGTCGTGCAGCAGCGTGCCGTTCCAGTCCCAGACGATATGAGTTCGCACCCGGGCACGGTAGCGGCTGTCACTGACAGCTGTCCGTCCTGCGGTGGGCGGGAAGGTTGCGCGACGGCTCAGGCCAGCAGGCCGGGGATCTCCTGGGTGGCGAACCAGAGCAGCTCGTGGTCCTCGGCGCCGTCCACGCTGAACTGCGCGTCCTCGTCCCCGGCGTCGGCGGCGGTGATCGCGTCGACAGCCGCCTCGACGTCCGCCAGCACCTCCCGGTCACTCGCGTCCGCGTGCACCGCGGCGGCCTTGGCCAGCCTGACCGTGCCGGCCAGCACCACCCGGCCGAGCGAGGCCTGGTCCTGGTACTCGTCACCGGGGAACGGCTGGACGGCGCCGTCCGCCACGTCCAGCGCCACCACCACGCGGCGACGCGGCGCGGCGGGGTCGGCGGCCAGCAGCCGCAGCGAGGACTGCGCGGCGCGGACCAGCGCGGCGTACTCCAGCTCCTCCAGGTCGTCGCTGACGTACCACTCGCGCAGCGCGGGGGTGACCGCGTAGGCAGCGGACTGCTCCAGCGCGCCGTCCGGGTGCGCCTGGGCCAGGGCGGCCAGGGTGGTGGGCACGTAGACACGCATCGGGGGCACGCTCCGCATTCGTGGGGTGTTTCGTGGCTTCCGGACCCCGGGCGGGTTGCTCCCGGGGGACGTCCACAGAATACGGCCCGGGCGATCACCGCGGTGTCCCCCTTCGAGCGGATCGCACGGCGGCGCCCTCGGCCGCCCGGCCGTCGTCAGGTGCCAGGGGCGACAGGGCTCCCGGGCTCGTCAAGCCGCCATCCGGGGGACGGTGCGCGGGCCTCCCGGGTGTGCTGCGGGCGCGGCGGCGGACGCCGATAACAGGGTCAGACCGTCCCGCACCCGACCCGGGGGAACTCAACCCATGGCCGAGACCGCGCTCCACCCCGCAGCCACCGCACCGGCGATCCACCGGCTGGCACGTCGACCCGCCGCAGCCGGACACCGAACGGCCCCGCGCCCCACGGCCCCGCACCGCGTGGCCGGGCACCGCCCGGCGGCGCAACGCGGCCCCCGTCACCCGCGCGCCGCCTGCGCAGACGGGCCGGCCGAGGCGGACGGCGGCCTGGCCGCCCGCTTCGCGCTGCGCCTGGTCGAGGTGCTCGCCGGGGCCCGCCCGGCGGGCCAGCTGGCCCGCCACACCACCCACGACGGCTACCGCCAGCTGGCCCGGCTGGCGCAGGACGGCCCGCTGCGCCGGGCCGCGTCGCTGCCGCGCCCCAGGCTCGGCCGGGTGCACACCAGCGCCCCGGGGCCCGGCGCGCTGGAGGTCTGCGTGCGGGTGGAGGCCGGTGTCCGGCACCGCATGGTGGCCTTCCGGCTGGAGCGGCACTGGCGCACCGCGCAGTGGCAGTGCGCCGCCGTGGAGGCCCGGTGACACGACAGGGCGCCGCCCGGGTCTCCCCGGACGGCGCCCTGATCAGCTGGTACCGGCCCGTCGGCGATTCAGCCGGTCACACCGGCCCGCCTCACTTGCGGCGGCGGCCCTTGGCCGACTTCGCGGCCTTGCGGCGCTCGGCGCGGGTCAGCCCGTCGCCCTCCGCCTCGTCCTGCACGTCGTCCTCGAAGTCGCCCTCGATCACGGTGTCGTCGCCGTCCACCATCGGGGCGGTGTAGTGCAGGCGCTGCGGCTTCGGGGCCTCCAGGCCCTTCGCCTTGATCTCGGGACGGGCGGTCTTCTCCAGCGAGACCTCGGTCTCCTCGGCGTCCGCCAGGGGGACCTCCTCGACCTGCTGCTCGACCTGGACCTCCAGGTTGAACAGGTAGCCGACGGACTCCTCCTTGATGCCCTCCATCATGGCGCCGAACATGTCGAAGCCCTCGCGCTGGTACTCGATCAGCGGGTCGCGCTGGGCCATGGCCCGCAGGCCGATGCCCTCCTGCAGGTAGTCCATCTCGTAGAGGTGCTCGCGCCAGCGGCGGTCCAGCACCGAGAGCACCACCCGGCGCTCCAGCTCCCGCATGACCTGCTCGCCGAGCTGGTCCTCGCGGGCGCCGTACTGGGCCTGGATGTCCTCCTGGACCACCTTGGTGAGGAAGTCCGTGGTCAGCCCGGAGCTGCCGCCGGCCTCCTCCTCCAGGGCGTCCAGCTCCAGGGTGACCGGGTAGAGCTGCTTGAGCGCGGTCCAGAGCTTCTCGAGGTCCCAGTCGTCCTCGAAGCCCTCACCGGTGGCGGCGGCGACGTACGCCTCCACGGTGTCGTCCATGAAGTGGCCGATCTGCTCCTGCAGGTCCTCGCCCTCCAGCACCCGGCGGCGCTCGCCGTAGATGACCTCGCGCTGGCGGTTGAGCACCTCGTCGTACTTCAGGACGTTCTTGCGGATCTCGAAGTTCTGCTGCTCGACCTGGGTCTGCGCGGAGGCGATCGCGCGGGTGACCATCTTGGACTCGATCGGCACGTCCTCCGGCACGTTGGCCATCGACAGCACGCGCTCGACCATGCCGGCCTTGAACAGGCGCATCAGGTCGTCGCCCAGCGAGAGGTAGAAGCGGGACTCGCCCGGGTCGCCCTGACGGCCGGAGCGGCCGCGCAGCTGGTTGTCGATCCGGCGCGACTCGTGCCGCTCGGTGCCGAGCACGTACAGGCCGCCGATCTCCTGCACCTCGGTCTGCTCCGACTTGACCGCCGCCTTGGCCTTCTCCAGCGCGGCCGGGAACGCCTCCTCGTACTCCTCCGGGGTGTCCACCGGGTTCAGGCCGCGCTGGGCCAGCTCCGCGGTGGCCAGGTGGTCGGGGTTGCCGCCGAGCATGATGTCGGTGCCACGGCCGGCCATGTTGGTGGCCACGGTCACCGCGCCCTTGCGCCCGGCCTGCGCGACGATCTGCGCCTCGCGCTCGTGGTGCTTGGCGTTCAGCACCTCGTGCGGGATGCCGCGCTTGCGCAGCTCCTGGGAGAGGTACTCGGACTTCTCCACCGAGACGGTGCCGACCAGGACCGGCTGGCCCTTCTCGTGCTTCTCGGCGATGTCCTCGACCACGGCGGCGAACTTGGCCGGCTCGGACTTGTAGATGAGGTCGGGCTGGTCGATCCGCAGCGGGTTCTTGTTGGTCGGGATCGGGACCACGCCGAGCTTGTAGATCTGGTGGAACTCGGCCGCCTCGGTGGTGGCGGTACCGGTCATACCGGAGAGCTTGTCGTACAGGCGGAAGAAGTTCTGCAGGGTGATGGTGGCCAGCGTCTGGTTCTCGTTCTGGACCTCCACCCCCTCCTTGGCCTCGATCGCCTGGTGCATGCCCTCGTTGTAGCGGCGGCCGCCGAGGATACGCCCGGTGTGCTCGTCAACGATCATGACCTCGCCGTTCATCACGACGTAGTCCTTGTCGTTCTTGTAGAGCTCCTTGGCCTTGATGGCGTTGTTCAGGAACCCGACGAGGGGGGTGTTCACCGACTCGTAGAGGTTGTCGATGCCCAGGTAGTCCTCGACCCGGGTGACGCCCTCCTCCAGCACACCCACCGTGCGCTTCTTCTCGTCGACCTCGTAGTCGCGGTCGCGCTTGAGGCGCAGCACCAGCTTGGCGAAGTCGGCGTACCACTTGGTCGCCTGGTCGGCCGGGCCGGAGATGATCAGCGGGGTCCGGGCCTCGTCGATCAGGATCGAGTCGACCTCGTCGACGATCGCGAAGTTGTGGCCGCGCTGGACAAGTTCCTCCTGCGACCACGCCATGTTGTCGCGCAGGTAGTCGAAGCCGAACTCGTTGTTGGTGCCGTACGTGATGTCCATCCCGTACTGGCGCTTGCGCTCGGCAGGCGGCATGTTGCCCAGGATCACGCCGACTTCGAGGCCGAGGAAGCGGTGCACCCGGCCCATCCACTCCGAGTCGCGCTCGGCGAGGTAGTCGTTGACGGTGATCAGGTGCACGCCCTTGCCGGTGAGCGCGTTGAGGTAGGCGGGCAGCGTGCCGACCAGGGTCTTGCCCTCGCCGGTGCGCATCTCGGCGACGTAACCCAGGTGCAGGGCGGCGCCGCCCATGAGCTGCACGTCGTAGTGGCGCTGGCCCAGCACGCGCTTGGCAGCCTCGCGGACGGTGGCGAAGGCCTCGGGGAGGATGTCGTCCAGGGTCTCGCCGTCGGCGAGCCGCGTCTTGTACTCGTCGGTCAGCGCACGCAGCTCGTCGTCCGTGAGGTTGACGAAGTCCTCTTCGATGGAGTTGACCTGGGCAGCAATCCGCTGCAGCTTGCGAAGGATCTTGCCCTCGCCGGCGCGCAGGATCTTGTCGAAGACGGACACTTGAGCGGGCTCCTCGCCTGGATTGGCACTGGACTGAGCAACGACTTGTACGGCGGGATCCACCCCACCGTACGGGCCATCGTATGCGAGGAGGCCAACACGCCGGGAGGTGCGTCAGCACGCCATTCCGGTGTCACCCTTGGGGGCGGATCCCGCGATAGGTATCGATAGGGGTACAAATCGGGCGCGGGAACGTCACTTTCGGCCCGCTGGACGCCCGACCATACTCCGTTCATGAGAACTGCGACCCCGGTTCCCCCGGCCCCGCAGACCGCCGCCCTGGAGACCGGGCGCGGGCTGCGCCGGCTGGAGTGGGTCGCCTACACCGGCAACGAGCCCTCGCCGACCGCGGCCCGGCGTCGCCGCGCGCTGTCGGTGGCGGCACCTACGCTGCCCGCATGACCGCAGCGCCGCCGCCCGCCCTGACCCTCAGCGCCGACCAGGCCCGCCGGATCGCCCTGCGCGCCCAGGGCCTGCTCGGCGCTCCGGACCGCCGGGCCGGGGTGCGCGGCGTGCTGCGCCACCTCGGAGCCGTCCAGCTGGACACCATCTCGGTGCTGGCCCGCTCGCACGAACTGGTGCCCTACGCCCGGCTCGGCGCGGTCGGCCGCCCCGCCGTCGAGCACGCCCTGTGGGGCGCGCGGACCAGCTTCGAGTACTGGTCGCACGCGGCCTGCGTGCTGCCCATCGAGGAGTGGCCGCTCTTCGCCTTCCGCCGCCGCGACTACCGCGAGCGCGGCCACCTCTGGGGCCACCAGGTGAGCACCCAGGCCTACCGGGGCGTGCTGGACCGGCTGCGCACCGAGGGGCCGCTGACCAGCACCGAGTTGGGCGGGGCCAAGAGGACGGCCGAGTGGTGGGACTGGTCCGACGCCAAGATCGCGGTGGAGCGCGCGCTCGCCTTCGGCGACGTGGTCTGCACCGAACGCCGGAGCTGGAAGCGGGTGTACGCGCTCGCCGAGCAGGCGGTGCCCGGCGAGCTGTACCAGCGCGAGCCGAGCGACCAGGAGTGCCTGGCGCAGCTGGTCCGGCAGGCGGGCCAGGCCCTCGGGGTGGCGACCCGGGCCGACCTGATGGACTATCACCGCCTGAAGTCCGCCCAACTGGACGCCGTGCTGGCCGAGTCCGGGCTGGTCCCGGTCGCGGTGGCAGGTTGGGGCCAGGGTGGCGGCACGGCCACCGCCCCCGCCTGGGCCGACCCCGCGGCGCTGGCCGGCGAACCGCGCGGCCGGCACCGCACCACCCTGCTCTCCCCGTTCGACTCGCTGGTCTGGGACCGCGCCAGGACCGAGCGGATCTTCGGCATGTCGCACCGGCTGGAGGCCTACACCCCCAAGTACAAGCGGGTGCACGGGTACTTCGCGATGCCGCTGCTGGCCGGCGGCCGACTGGTCGGCCGGGTCGACCCGGCCCGCGCGGGCACCACCCTGGTGGCCCGCCAGGTCTCCCTCGACTCGCCGCGCCAACTGCCCGCACTGGCCCAGGCGCTGCGCGAGGCGGCCGACTGGGTGGGCTGCACCGAGGTGCGCGTCGAGGCACTGACGGCCGAGGGAGCGAGCGCCGGGTCGCTGCGGCCCGAGCTCGACCGGCTGCTCGGCTAGGGCCTGGGGCCCGTCCGGCCGACCGCACCGCCGACCGCGCCCCGGGCGGCTCACCCTATTTCGAGGATCTTCTCCCGCATCGCGTAGACCACGGCCTCCATCCGGGAGTGCAGTTGCAGCTTCTCCAGGATGTTGCGGACGTGGTTCTTCACCGTGTTCTCGCTGATGAAGAGCTCCTTGGCGATCTCCCGGTTGTTCATCCCGGTCGCCACCAGCTTGAGCACCTCGAGCTCGCGGTCGGTCAGCCGCGGCGCGGGCACCAACTCCCGGTCGTCGGAACGGCGCTGGATCATCGACTTGAACTCGGTCAGCAGCTTGGCCGCCATCGACGGGCTGATCTGCGACTGCCCGTCCGCCACCGCGCGAATCGCGGTGGCCACCTCGTCGGTGGAGATCTCCTTGAGCAGGTAGCCGGTCGCCCCCGCCTTGATCGCCTCGTAGAGGTCGGCCTCCTCATCGCTTATCGTCAGCATGATGATCTTGGTGCTGGGGGCCACCTCCTTGATCGAGGTGCAGGCCTCGATACCGCTGCGGCGCGGCATCCGGACATCCATCAGGATGATGTCGGGCAGCAGGTCGGCCGCCTTGAGCACCGCCTCGGCACCGTCCCCCGCCTCGCCGACCACCCGGATGTCGCTCTCCTCGGCGAGCACGATCTCCAGCCCCCGCCGGAAGAGTGCGTGATCATCCACCACCAGGACGCGGATCGGCTCGCCGCCCCGTGGCGCGTACGCGGGCTCCACGCTCTCGCCGCCGCCACTCTCGAACCGGTCCGCCATCCGCCCCTCCCCGTTGCCGAACGCTGTGGGCCTCATCATTCCACGCCCTCGGCGGCCGAACTCAACCGTCGATCGGCGGGGTCGCCCGGACGGGTGCGACCCGTGAGGACTGTGCCCACGAACGACGAACCGGCGGCCGGTCCTCGGCCGGCCGCCGGAGCTGTCCTACGGGGAGAGTGCGGTCAGCGGTCGGCCGCCGTGTTGATCGCGCCGCCGGCACCGCCGATGTCGCCGTCCGGCTCCAGACCGTCGGCCTTCAGGTGAATGACGCCGTAGTCGTAGCCGCGGCGGCGGTAGACCACGCTCGGCAGCCCGCTGTCCTTCTCCACGAAGAGGTAGAAGTCATGGGCGACCAGCTCCATCGCATGCAGTGCCTGAGCCAGCGTCATCGGCGAGGCACTGTGGGTCTTCTCGCGGACCACCAGCGGTCCTTCGCCCTCCACCTCCAGGGAGGGCGCCACCGTCTTGCGCACCGGCGCCTCTTCCAGCTCCTCCACGGTCGCCGTGCCGGGCAGCGCCGCGATCCGCGCGGTGGCCTCGGCCACGCTCAGCGGCGTGGTGCGGGCGCCGTGGTGCACCCGGCGCCGGTCGGCGGACTTGCGCAGCTGGGCGTCGAGCTTCGCCGAGGCCAGGTCCAGCGCCGCGTAGGGATCCGCGGCAGCGGCCTCGGCCCGGATCACCGGGCCACGAGTGCGGACGGTGATCTCCACCCGGTCGGACCGGTCGGCCTGGCGCGGGTTGTGTTCCTTGGACACCTCGACGTCAAGGCTGATCACCTTGCCGTCGAACCTCTGGACCTTCTCCAGCTTTTCGGCCACGTGCTCGCGGAACCTCTGGGGCACCTCGGTCTTGCGGCCCTTGACGACGATGTCCACGCAGAACTCCGATCCCTCGTGCTGACGCCGATCCGGACTACCGGATCGGGCTGAGACCCAGCCTGACCAGCCACTCTGCCGCCGGTTCACCGTCTGGTCCACGGACCTGACGGGCCGGGCCCTCACCCACTTACTCCCCACCGGGGGAGCTTGAAACCCCCTAGGAGCCTCATCAGACACCCGGGGCAGTCTTTTCGCCTCCTCAGCGGGACCCTAGGGGCGCGGGTTGCGGCCGGACAGCTGTTCACCCCTGTCTACCCTCCATCGAGTGAAGTGAGGGTAAATATCTGGACAACTCCGCCCAGACGGCCCATCATGGCGCCACTACGCAGCGTGACCGCCCAATCGGAGGTGTCATGTCCGGCGCCCTGCTCGATCTCCTGCTCCCCGCCAGCTGCGCCGGCTGCGGCGAACCCGGCAGCCAGCTCTGCCCCGCCTGCCGCGCGCTGCTCGCCGGGCTGCGCGCCCGGCCCACCGGTGCTCACGCATCGCCCCCCGGTCTGCCACCGCTGCACTCCTGCGCGGTCTACCGGGACCCGCTGCGTCGCCTGCTGATCGCCCACAAGGAGCGCGGCGCACTGCGGCTGGCCGGCCCGCTGGGCGCGGTGCTCGCCGAGGCGGTGCGGGCCGCGCTCGCCGAGGCGGCGGCGCCCGGGTCGCACCCGGGCCCGGTCCTGCTGGTCCCCGTCCCCTCCGCGCGGCACGCCGTGCGGGCCCGCGGCCAGGACGCCACCCGGCGGCTGGCCCAGAGCGCCGCCCGGCGGCTCAGCCGCACCGGGCTGCCCTGCCGCCTGGCCCCGGTGCTGCGCCAGCACCGGGGCGTCGCCGACCAGGCCGGCCTCGGCGCCGAGCAGCGCCGGGCCAACCTGCACCGCGCGCTGACCGTCCCGCCCCGCTTCCACACCGCGCTGGGCGGCCGCCGCCTGGTCCTGGTGGACGACCTGGTGACCACCGGCGCCAGCCTCGCCGAGGCCGCCCGGGCGCTGCGCGCGGCCGGCGCCCCGCCACTGGCCGCCGCGACGGTGGCCGCCACGGCACGCCAGGAACCGCCGCACGGGCCGCCGCGCGCTACCCCGGGTAGGTCGGCATGACTCCCTTGCCGTAGACCTTCCACTGCGGCTGGCCCGAGCCGCTGAGCGAGTAGACGGTGTGGTCCTGGTCCTTGGAGTCCGCCAGCACCGCGTCGGTCCGGTCCTCGGGGGCCGCCACCACCGTCATCCCGTCCACCGACTGCAGCGGGTTGTCCACCCCGGGCGAGCCGTCGGTGGGCACGTAGTGCAGCTGCGGCACGCTCTCGACCTCCTTGCCGAGCACCAGCAGCTGGTCCGGATCGGCCCAGGACACCGAGGTCACGTCCGACAGCTGCGGCGCGATCAGCCGCACTCCCACGATCGAGACGGCCGACGGCGAACCGCCACCGCGCTGCACCAGGCCGATCGCCAGGCTGTGTGCACCGCTGGTGGCGTCCCGCAGCAGCAGCGCGGCCCGGGTGCCGTCGGAGGAGAGCTTGATGGTGTCGACCGTGCTGCCGGCCGGCACCCCCACCGGTACGGCGGTGCGGTTCTGCCCTCGCAGCAGCCAGACCTGCGGGCCGGCCGGATCGCGGTCCACCACCCACAGGCCGCCGAGCCCGTCCCAGCTGGGCGAGGCCAGCCCCTGCGCGGCGTGGCTGGTGAGCAGCGGGGCGCCGAGCTGCTTGACCGAGTCGTCCAGGTTGGCCACGTACAGCGACTTGCCGTCCTCGCTGATCACGGCGGCGGCCTTGCCGTCCCGGCGCACCGCGAACGGCCCCTGCACCCGGCCGCCGACCGGTGCCAGCGGGCCGGGCCTGGTGACGGCCCCGAGAACGCCGGGCACCGTGGCGGCGGTGTCCAGCCGCTCCAGCTGACCGGTGTCCGCCTTGCGGGCGTACGGCTGGCCTTCCACCCCCGCACTGTCGGCCAGCGCCCCCGGCGCCCACGGCAGGGCCTTGGCCGCCGTCGGGGTGAGCTCACAGCTCCCGTGCCGGCTGGAGGTCAGCGTCACCCGGTCGAGCGGGCCCGAACCGTTCAGGCTGGCCAGGGTGAAGTAGAGCTGCGCCACCATCTGCTGGCACTGCCGCTCGCTGATCACGAAGTCGACGCCGTTGATCTGGAGCTTGGGCCTGGTCGGGTCGTCGGTGTCGACGGTGGCGGCCGGCTCGGTGCCGTCGAAGGCCGAGCGGACGGCCGGGCGCAGCCAGTCGGAGGGCCCCTGGGCGAGCGCGGCGGCCGCGGCGGAGGCCGGGTCTATCCGGCGCCTGATGAAGATCGGGTCCGGCACCAGCACCGGCTGGTCGCCCCCGCTGCCGGAGGGGTCGGGCAGCGTGAAGAAGTACCGGTCCACCTGCTGGTAGGCGTTGTGGAAGTTGGTCTGGTTGAGGATCAGCGTGCTCGGCAGGTCGGTGATCCGCCACTGCGCCTTGGTCGTCGCGTCCTTGCCGTCCTTGTCGGCGTCCTTGGCCACGTTGATCAGCGTGAAGGTGGCGCCGAACTGGTCGCTCTTGGGCTGGTAGGTGTGTTTGGCGTCCAGCGTGGCGACCTCCTGCGAGTGCAGGGTGACCGTGGCGTGGTCGAGGTCGCCGTCACCCGACGACTGGTGCGGGGTGGTGTCGTTGAGCACCACCGCGCCGCTGTCCGGCTGCCAGGTCTTGACCGCCTCGGGCGTCAGGTACTGCCGGGCGGTCTGGTAGTCGTGCTCGTCCGAGATCGAGGCGTCCAGGAAGTTCTGCAGCACCTCGCGCGGCGACTGGCCGTCGCGCGGCGGCACCGGGATCACCCGGACCTGGACACCCTGGTCGGAGCTCGGCGGTGGGCTCACCGCCTGCGGCTCGCCGCTGTCCGGCATGGTGGCGCAGCCTGCCGCGAGCAGCACCGTCAGCGCGACCCACGGCACGCCCGCCCCCCGGCGCCGCCGGTCAGTCCTGCTGCTCCCCACCCCGCGCCCCCTTAGCGCTCGTGTCCTCGGCGTCGTCCGCCGCACCGCTCGCCGACCCGTGCCGGCTCTGCCCCGACTCGCCGTCCGGCGCCTTCGCCCGCCCGGGATCCACCACGATCTGGGCGCCGGTGGCACCGTACCCGCCGCTTGCCGCACGCACGTCGGACGGGTCGGCCACCACCGGGACGGTGGGCAGCCTCCGGGGCCCGAGCCCCGCACCGCCGATGCTCAGCACCCCGCCGAGCCCGGGCCCGAGCCCGGCGCCGGCACCACCCGGGGTCTCCGGGATCACGGTCGGCACACCGCCGGCGGTCAGCGCCGTCGCCCCGCTCGGCAGCGCCCGCCGGTACGGGGTGCCCTGGGCCCGCAGGCCGCGGTTGTAGCGGGAGTCCTCGGGCTCCAGCCGGAACGGTGCCCGGCCGATCTCCCCGCCGCGGGTGCGCGGCAGGGTGAGCCTGAAGTGCGAGCCGCCGCCCGGTTCGCCCCAGGCCTGCAGCCAGCCGCCGTGCAGGTGTGCGTCCTCGACCGCGATGGACAGGCCGAGGCCGGTGCCGCCGGTGGTCCGCACCCGGGACGGGTCGGCCCGCCAGAACCGGTGGAAGACCCTCGACGCCTCGCCGGGCTTGAGCCCGATGCCGTAGTCGCGCACACCGACCGCGACCGCGCCGTCGGCCGAGCCCAGCCGCACCACCACGTCCCGGCCCTCGCCGTGCTCCAGCGCGTTGACCACCAGGTTGCGCAGGATCCGCTCGATCCGGCGCGGGTCGACCTCGGCCACCACCGGCTCGTCGGCGCCGGCCAGCAGCACCTTGCTGCCCTTGAGCCGGGCCAGCGGGTCGGCCGCCTCGACCACCCGCTGCACGACGTCACGCAGGTCCACCGGCTCGGCGTCCAGCACCGCGGCCCCGGCGTCGAACCGGCTGATCTCCAGCAGGTCGGCGAGCAGCGACTCGAACCGGTCCAGCTGGCCCTGCAGCAGCTCGGCCGAGCGGGCCGCCATCGGGTCCAGGTCCTCGCGGCTGTCGTAGATCAGGTCGGCGGCCATCCGCACCGTGGTCAGCGGGGTGCGCAGCTCGTGCGAGACGTCCGAGACGAACCGGCGCTGCACCCGGGAGAGTTCCTCCAGCTGCCGGATCTGGGCCTGCAGTGCGTCAGCCATCCGGTTGAAGGACCCGCCGAGGCGGGCGATGTCGTCGGTGCCGGTGACCTTCATCCGCTCTTCCAGGTGGCCGTCCGCCAGGCGTTCGGCGATCCCGGCGGCCATCCGGACCGGGGTGACCACCTGGCGCACCACCAGCCAGGCGGTGCAGCTGACCAGGATCACGATGAAGACGCCGGCGGTGGCCACCGTGCCGGTGACCAGGCTCAGCGCGTTGTCCTCCTGGGCGAAGGAGAAGGCGAAGTAGAGCTGGTAGTTCTCGCGGTCGGGTCCGTGCAGCTGCCTGCCGATCACCAGCCCCGGCTCGGAGCGGTACTGCCCCGGCTGCCCCGCGATGTCGCGGTGGATGATCGTGGTCTGCTCGTGCGCCCGGTTCGGGTCCTGGGCCACCTGCTCCTGCAGGGCCTGCGAGATGCTGTTGCGGTTGACGTCGCCCGAGGCCCGGGCGCTGAGCAGCCCGGCGTCGGCGTTCTGGTCGGTGGAGGGCACCAGGCCGATCACCGAGTAGACGCCCTGGCCGCCGCTGGCCAGGCTGGCCACCTGGTCGGCCAGCCAGGTGCCGGTCTCGCTGGGGCTGGGGTCGGCGGTGCTGCCGGTCTTGGCCCGCTGGGCGGCCAGCGCGTCGCTCTGCATCTGCGCGGTGGTGAAGCCACCACTGGCCTGGTTCTCGGCGGCGTGCCTCTTGGTGTCCAGCAGCCCGGTGCGGACCTGGGCCATCACCACGATCCCGAGCACCACCACCAGCGCGACCGCGAGCAGCATGGTGGCCGTGACCACCCGCAACTGGATCGAGCGGCGGTAGAGCGCCGAGGCCTGCCGCAGCGGGCTGCCCGCCCGCCGGCTCAGCAACCCGAGCGGCGGCACCAGCCGGCGCCCGGTGCCCGATCCCCCGAGAAGCGCCTCCCCGTCGGCCCCAGGGCCCGACGGGGAGGGGTGTGCCTGATACGTCACGTCAGCTGGGTCCGGCCTTGTATCCGACCCCGCGCACGGTGACCACGATCTCCGGGCGCTCCGGGTCCTTCTCGATCTTCGAACGCAGGCGCTGCACGTGCACGTTCACCAGCCGGGTGTCGGCCGCGTGCCGGTAGCCCCAGACCTGCTCCAGCAGCACCTCGCGGGTGAACACCTGCCAGGGCTTGCGGGCCAGCGCGACCAGCAGGTCGAACTCCAGCGGGGTGAGCGGGATGCCCCGCCCGTCCCGCTTGACCGAGTGGCCCGCCACGTCGATCACCAGGTCGCCGATGGTCAGCTGCTCGGGAGTGGGCTCCTCGGCCCTGCGCAGCCGGGCCCGGACCCGGGCCACCAACTCCTTGGGCTTGAACGGCTTGACCACGTAGTCGTCGGCGCCCGACTCCAGGCCCACCACGATGTCGACCGTGTCGGTCTTCGCGGTGAGCATGACGATCGGCACCCCGGACTCCGACCTGATCTGCCGGCAGACGTCGATCCCGTCCCGTCCGGGCAGCATCAGGTCGAGCAGCACCAGATCCGGCTTGGTCTCGCGGAACGCGGCCAGCGCCTTGTCCCCGTCCGCGACGAAATACGGCTCAAAACCCTCACCACGCAGCACAATGCCGAGCATCTCGGCGAGTGCGGTGTCGTCATCTACGACGAGGACGCGACCTTTCATGAGCCCATCCTCTCATTACCGGATTGTGACCTGCCGCACACCCGTGCCCATGACCGACCCGTCCCGCAGGCGATAGCGCCCATATCCACCCAAACTCTCATGTTCCTCATCGCCGTCGACCCCGTTGTCGATCAACAACCGGGCACCCCTGGGGTGCCTGCCGCCACCATGGCACGATGGGCCGCACGATTTGCGCCACACCACCATCCTGGGGCACCCGTCCCAGGCCGAGGAGCAGTGATGACCGACACTTCGGGCTGGGCCTCCCCCGGCTCGTCCGGGACCGACTCCTCCGGGACCGGCGCCGAGGGTGTCCGCCCTCCGGCCGGGGCCCCCAGCGGGCCGGACGGTGGGTCGACCACTGCGCCCCCGCCCTCGGACGCCACGCCGCCGGTCGCCCCGCCGTACCCCGGCGCCTACGGCCGGCCCCCGGCCGCTCCCACCGCCCCCCAGCCCGCCCAGGGCCGGGGCCCGCAGCCGGGGTGGGGCGGCGGACCCGGTTGGGGCGCGCAGCCCGGCTGGGGCGCGCAACAGAGCTGGGCCGTCCCGCCGCCCAGCCCCAAGCCCGGTGTGATCCCGCTGCGCCCGCTGGGCATCGGCGAGATCCTCGACGGCTCGATCGCCACCGTCCGCAAGCACTGGCAGACCGTGCTCGGGCTCTCCCTGGTCGTCGCGATCCTGACCCAGACCACGCTGACCTTCGTCGACTGGTGGAGCCAGCACAACTCCCAGGACACCACGGGCCTGGTCGTGGCCGGCGCCGGCCTGCTGGTGGACGCGGTGGCCGGGCTGGTGATGAGCGCGCTGCTGACCGTGGTGGTCAGCCGGGCCATCCTCGGTGAGCCGGTCTCGGCCGGCGCCGCCTGGCACTCCGCCCGGCCGCAGCTGTGGCGGCTGGTGGGCCTGACCCTGCTGATGGTGCTGATCGTGCTGGGCATCCTGGTCGCCGGCGCCGTCCCCCTCATCGTGCTCGCCGTGCTCGGCGACACCGGACCAGCGCCGATGGGGATCGGCTTCCTGATCCTGCTCGGCGCGGGCCTGGTCGCGTTCTGGACGTACTTCCGGCTCAGCCTGGCCACACCCGCCCTGATGCTGGAGAAGCAGGGCATCAAGGCCGCGCTCGCCCGCTCCCGCAAGCTGGTGCGCGGCTCCTGGTGGCGGATCTTCGGGATCAGCCTGCTCGGTTCGCTGCTGACCGCCCTGCTCGCCTCGGTGGTCGCGATCCCGTTCCGGGTGGTCGCCGCCATGGCGGGCGGCTCGCTGACCAGCGCGCTGGGCGGGAGCGTGGACCACCCGCAGCCGGTCAGTGCCCTGGTGATCATCGCGGTCGGCGGGGTGATCGGCTCGATGATCACCATCCCGGTCCAGGCCGCGATCAACGTCCTGCTCTACGTCGACCAGCGGATCCGGCGCGAAGCCCTCGACCTGGAGCTGGCCCGGGCGGCCGGACTGCCCGAGTACGGCGGCGCCGGCTGGGCCGGCCAGGGCGGCGGGGCGGCCTGACCCGATGCCGACCTGGGGGGACTGGGTACGGGTCGCCGCCGACGCTCCGGTGACCGTGCCGCGCGACGCGGCCCGCGAGGCCGCGCGCGAGGAGCTGCTGAAGCCCGAATACCACCGGCACGACCCGACCCTGCTCCAGCGGATCAGCACCTGGCTCTGGGACCAGCTGGACAAGCTGCTCGGGCAGCTCGGCAGTGCCGCGAGCAACGGCGGCACCGGGCTGATCCTCTTCCTGGTGATCGCCGTGCTGGTCGGCGCCGCCCTCTGGTGGCGGCTGGGCCGCCCGGGGCGGGCCGCCACCAGCACCGGCGCGCTGTTCAGTGCCGAGGGCCCGCGCACCGCCGACCAGCACCGCGCGGCCGCCCAGCGGCACGCCGCCGAGGGCGACTTCGCGGCCGCCGTCCGCGAGCAGATGCGCGCGCTGGTCCGCTCACTGGAGGAGCGCACGCTGCTCGATCCGCGCCCCGGGCGCACCGCGGACGAGGCCGCCGCGGAGGCCGGCCGCCACCTGCCCGCGCACGCCACGGCGCTGCGCGAGGCCGCGCGCCTCTTCGACGACATCGCCTTCGGCGAGCGCACCGCCGACCGGCACGGCTACCAGCAGCTCGCCGACCTCGACCAGGTGCTGCGCCGCACCCGGCCCACCTCCCCGGCCCCGGTGGGCGCCCCGTGACCACGCACTCCGTGTCCCCGCCGACGGTGTCCCCCGAACCGGTGAGCGCCGCGTCCGCCACCACACTCACCCCGACGGCACGTCAACTCTGGCGCCGCGGCCGCTGGTTCCTGGCCGTGGCCGCCATCGTGCTGCTGGCCGGGCTGCTGCTCGGCGGTCTGGGCGACAGCACCGCCTACCCCTCGCTCGACCCGCGCTCGGCCGACCCCGACGGCGCCAAGGCCACCGCCCAACTCCTGCGCGCCCAGGGCATCACCGTCGACACCACCGCGGATCCCGGCCAACTCGCTGCCCCCGCCCGGGACGACACCGTCCTGCTGCCGCTGCCCGACCTGCTGACGGACGATCAGCTGACCGCCCTGGCCGCCGCCGGCCACCGCCGCCTGGTGCTGATCTCCCCCGACAGCACCGCACTCGGCCTGCTCGCCCCCGGCGTGCGGGTCGCCGAGACCGCCGGGCTGCCGCTCTCCGTCAGCTCCGCGAACGCCGCCCAGCAGTGCACCCTGCCCGAGGCCGCCCAGGCCGGCAGCGCCGAACTCGGCGGCCTGCTCTACCGGACCGACGGCGCCGCCACCGGCTGCTACCCGCGCAACGGCTACCCGGCGCTGGCCCGCACCACCACGGCCAGCGGCACCGAGGTGATCGTGCTCGGTTCCGGCCTCTTCCTGACCAACCAGCACCTGTCCCGCCAGGGCAATGCCGCGCTCGCGCTCGGCCTGCTCGGCGCCCAGCCGCACCTCACCTGGTTCCTGCCCGACTACCAGGCGCTGCCGCCCGCCGAGCAGCAGAAGAGCCTCACCGACCTGATCCCGGACGGCTGGCGCTGGGCCGGTGTGCAGCTGGCCCTCGCCACCGTGCTGGCCGCGCTCTGGCGGGCCCGCCGGCTCGGCCCGGTGGTCGGCGAGGAACTGCCCGTGGTGGTCAGGGCGGCCGAGACCACCGAGGGCCGGGCCCGGCTCTACCACCGCGCCAAGGCCCGCGGCCGGGCCGCCGAGGCGCTGCGCCGGGCCGCTCGGCACCGGCTGGCCCCGGTGCTGGGCGTGCCACTGGCGGCCGGGGAGCCCGCGCCCACCGCACTGCTCACCGCACTCGCCGACCGGTTGGGCGACCCGCGCGAGCCGGGCGGGCTGCACGGCCTGCTCTACGGCCCGCCGCCCACCGACGACGCCGCACTGCTGCGGCTCGCGGACGACCTCGATGCCCTGGAAAGGCAGGTACGACACCCGTGACCGACCAGACCGCCCCCGAGCGGGCCGACGCCGCGACCGACCCCCGGCAGGCGCTCGGCGCCCTGCGCGCCGAGATCGGCAAGGCCGTGGTCGGCCAGGACCCCGCCGTCACGGGCCTGGTGGTCGCGCTGCTCTGCGGCGGCCACGTGCTGCTCGAAGGCGTCCCGGGCGTCGCCAAGACGCTGCTGATCCGCGCCCTGTCCACCGCGCTCAACCTGGAGACCAAGCGGATCCAGTTCACCCCGGACCTGATGCCCGGCGACGTCACCGGCTCGCTGGTCTACGACGCGCGCACCGCGGAGTTCTCCTTCCAGCCCGGCCCGGTCTTCACCAACCTGCTGCTCGCCGACGAGATCAACCGCACCCCGCCCAAGACCCAGGCCTCGCTGCTGGAGGCGATGGAGGAGCACCAGGTCACGGTGGACGGCCAGCCGCGCCCGCTGCCGGTGCCCTTCCTGGTCGCCGCGACCCAGAACCCGCTGGAGTACGAGGGCACCTATCCGCTGCCCGAGGCCCAGCTGGACCGCTTCCTGCTCAAGCTGATCCTGCCGCTGCCCGACCGCGACCAGGAGTTCCAGGTGCTGAGCCGGCACGCTGCCGGCTTCAACCCGCGCGACCTGCACGCCGCCGGCGTGCGCCCGGTGGCCGGCCCCGCCGAACTGGCCGCCGCCCGAGCCGAGATCGCGAAGCTCACCGTCTCGCCCGAGGTCCTCGCCTACATCGTCGACCTCTGCCGAGCCACCCGGACCTCGCCCTCGCTCTCGCTCGGCGTCTCCCCGCGCGGCGCCACCGCGCTGCTCGCCGCCTCCCGGGCCTGGGCCTGGCTGGCCGGGCGCGACTACGTCACCCCCGACGACGTGAAGGCACTGGCCCTGCCCACCCTTCGGCACCGCGTCCAGCTGCGCGCCGAGGCCGAGATGGAGGGCGTCACCGCCGACTCGGTGATCCAGGCCGTACTCGCCCAGACGCCCGCGCCCCGCTGATCCCCGCCGTCTGCTGATCCCCCGCTGCCCCTAGGAGTCGACTGTGGCCCTCACCGGCCGTACCGCCCTGCTCGCCGCCCTGGGCAGCCTGGTCGTGGGACTCCTGCTGCCCTCCTGGACGGGCATCGGGACGGTCGGCGGGGTCCTGCTGCTCGGTGTACTGGCCGACCTGCTGCTCGCGGCTCCCGTCCGCGCCCTGCGGCTGACTCGCGAGGGCGACGCCTCGGTGCGGCTCGGCGAGCCGGCCACGGTCTCGCTGACCGTCGCCAATGCGTCCCGCCGCCCGCTGCGGGGCCGGCTGCGCGACGCCTGGGCACCCTCCGTCTTCCGGCCCGGCACCGAGCTGACCGCCTCCCGGCACACCCTGCTGGTACCGCCCGGCGAGCGGCGCCGGGTCAGCACCGCACTGCAGCCCACCCGGCGCGGTGACCACCGCGCGCACCGGGTGACGATCCGTTCGCTCGGCCCGCTCGGCCTGGCCGGGCGGCAGGGCTCGCACCAGGTCCCCTGGACGCTGCGCGCGCTGCCGCCCTTCACCAGCCGCAAGCACCTGCCCTCGCGGCTGGCCCGGCTGCGTGAACTCGACGGCCGCACCTCGCTGCTGACCCGCGGCCAGGGCACCGAGTTCGACAGCCTGCGCGAGTACCTGCCCGGCGACGACGTGCGCTCGATCGACTGGCGGGCCAGCGCGCGACGCAACACCGTCGCCGTCCGAACCTGGCGCCCCGAACGCGACCGGCACATCCTGATCGTGCTCGACACCGGACGCACCTCGGCCGGCCGGGTCGGCGACGCGCCCCGGCTGGACGCCGCCCTGGACGCCGCGCTGCTGCTCACCGCGCTCGCCACCAAGGCCGGCGACCGGGTCGACCTGCTGGCGCACGACCTGCGCCCGCGCGGCTCGGTCCTCGGCCGCTCGGCCACCGAGGTGCTGCCCGCGGTCACCCACGCGATGGCCCTGCTGGAACCCGCGCTGGTCGAGACGGATCTGCGGGCGCTGACAGCGGCCGCGCTGCGCATCGCCGGCCGCCGCTCATTGATCGTCCTGCTGACCGGCCTGGACGCGGGCCCCGCCGAGGACGGCCTGCTGCCGCTGCTGCCCCAGCTCACCAAGCGCCACGAGGTGGTGGTGGCCGCGGTCGCCGATCCGCAGCTGGCCGAGCTGGCGGCGGGCCGGGGCACGCTCTCCGCCGTCTACGGCGCGGCCGCGGCCGAGCAGACCCGGGCCGACCGCCGCGCCATCGCCGACCGCCTCACCCGGCACGGCGCCACTGTCCTGGACCACCCGCCGGCCACGCTGCCGCCGGCCCTCGCCGACACCTACCTCGCACTCAAGGCCGCCGGGCGCCTGTAGCCACCGTCCGCGGCGGCTGCCCGCTGTCCCGCTCAGCCGTACTGCGGCTTGATCCACACGTGCGCGGTGCCGGACCCGCTCTCCTCGGCCTCCTGGAGACCGGGGTCCGCATCAGCGGCGGCGTCGTCGGCGTCGCCAGCAGCGCTCTCGCTGATCTCGTTCTTCCCGATCGCCGGCATCCAGGCCGTGATCCCCTCCGACAGGGCCGCCGCGGACGACTTGTCACCGTGGAACGCCTCCCGGGCCGCCTGGTAGGCGAACCAGCGCTCCACATGCGCGAGCCAGGCCGCCTCGCTCGGGGCGAAGTGCATCGTCACCCGCGGGTGGGCCCGCAGCCAGTTCACCACCGTGGGCGACTTGTGGGTGAAGTAGTTGTCGCAGATCAGATGGAGCTCGCCGCTCTCCGGCAACTCCCGTTCCAGCTGCGACAGGAAGCGGCGGAACTCCACACCGCGCCGGCGCCGGTGCAGCGTGCCGAGCACCTTCTCCGTCGTGCTGTCGAGACTGTCGAGCAGGGTCCGCACGGTCGCCGGCAGCGCGTCGTCCTGACGCTCCCGCAACTCCTCACGGAGCTTGGGCCGGAGCATCGTGTCGGCGTCGACGCGCAGCACCAGCACCCGCTCGGGCGGCGCCAGATACATTGCGGCCACCTCGTGCGAGGTCTCCATCGCAAAGGGGTCGGTGGACAGGCCGAAGGGTTCGGGACGCGGCGTGGGTTCGGGGTGGGCCTTGGGGCCGGGACGTGCCATACGTCGATCGTAATGGCCTGCATCACCGGCCCCGAACGCAGAGAAGCCCCCTTCCCGAAGGAAGGGGGCTTCTCTAGAAGAATTGTTCGGCGGCGTCCTACTCTCCCACAGGGTCCCCCCTGCAGTACCATCGGCGCTATGAGGCTTAGCTTCC
>NZ_JBIBIJ010000014.1:0-214653 GCF_042957465.1 Kitasatospora sp. NPDC008050 | reverse complement strand
ACCCGGTGACCAACAGCGACCCGACCGGCCTGAGCCTCTACGACCCGGACACCGGCGCGGAGGGCGGCAACGTCCAGGCCATCGAGAAGCGGGAGACAGATATCCGGTCCGCGCCCAACTACCACGACCCGGTTCCGATCTCCGACCCCCTCCCCTACTGCGGTCCGGGCACCCACCTCAGCGGCAGCACCTGCGTCTCGGACACCCCGCCGAAGCCGGAGCCGAAGCCGAAGCCCAAGTCCAGCACGAAGAGCAAGATCGGCAGCGCGATCAGCTGCGCGCTCGACCCCGGCAGTTGCGTGACCAAGATCGTGGCGAACAACTGGACGTCTCGCTACAATCCCGTGCGGATCGCCGTGAACTTCGCGGCCGTCCCGCCGTACGCCATGTACGCGGGCGCTTGGTGGCTACGCAAGAACGGCGGGGACAAGACGCCGTTCAACTTTGAGCTGGAAGTGATAGAGGCCGACGGTCTGGGGACGGACATTATGCTGGACTATGCAAAGAATCGCGTCTTCCATAACGGCGAGAGCATTGCGGACGAGGGTATGCGTGGGTCGTACCTGCCCAATCCACTGCCGCAGAATCTCATCGTCGGCTATTTGCCGGGTCTCAGTGAGGATCATGGCCACTATAAGCTCGACTTCTGAATGACCTTCTCGTGGCTCAAGTGACTGGGAATGGATCGATGGCGCCTTACGGAACGTCCTGGCCCCGACGCTCGGGGTTGAGTTCCCGGAAGAAGTTCGCACTGGTGGCTCTTGCGATCGGAGTCCCGGTGCTCCTCATCGCAATCGTGACGATCGTCTCGGGTAACTTGACCTCGAAGATCGAGATATCGAACGACAAGGCCTACACCTTGCGGGTCGCTGGCTGTGGGGATGCAGTGACGATCCCACCGGGTGCCACGCAGTACCTCATGATCAACAACTATGAGGCGGCGTCGTGTCAGCTCTCCGAAGAAGGCGGTTCGTACGAGCCTGTCGGCTGTCTGGTCATCTCGAAGGAGATGGCGAAGGCGGACGCGCTGTATGCGGCTTCGCGGGTTGAGGCCGCGTCCAAGTCGCCGACCTGTGCGGGGAAATAGCAGCGGAAGTCTCGACCCGGACGCTTGACAGCAGGGCTGCCGCCCGCCGACTTCGGCGGGCGGCAGCCCTGTCCCTTGTTCACCTGTCGCGTTGCCCGGTGGTACGTGCTCCGCACGAGCCCGGCCCTTGTGCACCCGACCGGTGACGCACACCCCGCGCTCGCCTCAGGGCTTGCGTGCCACGCCCACGGCCGCCAGGCGCAGCACCGGGTTGGCGCTCAGCGGCGGGGTGTCGGCCTCCGGGCGCCTCGGCGACGGTGACCACGCCGGGGTCGACCAGGTCCAGGCCGTCCAGGAAGGCGGCGACGGCGGCCGGGGTGCGGAACTGCGCGCGGCCCACGCCCTGGCGCAGCACGGCTTCTGCGGCGGCGGCCTCGGCGTCCTCGCCGGCGGCCAGCAGGTGGTGGATGAAGACGTAGCTGCCGGACGGGAGGGCGTCGACCAGTTCGCGGACGATGCGCGCGGGCTCCTCCTCGTCCAGGACGTAGTGCAGGATGCCGCAGAGCAGCAGGCCCACCGGCTGGTCGAAGTCGATGTGGCCGCGCAGCACCGGATCGGCGAGCAGCGCGGCGGGCTCGCGCAGATCGCCGGCGAGGACCGTCGTCTCCTTGTTGTCGGCCAGCAGCGCACGGGCGTGGGTGAGCACCACCGGGTCGTTGTCGACGTACACGACCCGGGTGGACCGGTCGACGGCGTGCGCCACCTGGTGCACGTTGTCCGCGGTCGGCAGCCCCGACCCGAGGTCCACCAGTTGCCGAAGGCCCGCTTCGTCGACCAGGTACCGCACCACGCGCCGCAGCACGGCACGCTGCTGCTGCACCCCGAGGTGGACGGCGGGCAGCGTCTGCTCGATCCGCTCGCCGACGGCGCGGTCGGCGGCGTAGTTGTCCTTGCCACCGAGGTACTTCCGCAAAACACAGAGCGGGAGTCGTCACAATGGGCGATGTGATCACCACCGACTATGACGGGTGCGGCAAGTGCTTCGTCGGGGTGCGGCGGCTCAGCCGGAAGACTGACGCGACCAGCAGCCCCACCAGGCAGCAGGACCAGATCCTTGCGGCAGTTGACATGGTCGGCGGCCACATCATCGCGTGGGCCGACGACATGGAGGTGTCGGGAGCTACCGACCCGATGACCCGCCCGGGGTTCGGCCCGTGGCTGCGCGGCGAGATGGGTCCGTATGACGGGACCGCCGCCGCAAGCGTCGACCGGATCGGGCGCAACGTGCGCGACACGCTGAACACTCAGGACCTGTTGACCCGTCAGGGGCGGTTGATCGTCACTGCTGACCACCACGGGATCTGGGACTTCACCGACACCAACCAGGAGAACGAATGGCTGACCAAGGCTTGGGGCTCCCAGATGGAGCTGCGAGCGATCCAGAAGCGCAATCGGGACGAGACGCTACGGGCGCGGGCAGCCGGACAGCCCAAGCAGAAGCCGTCATACGGGTACATGTACGTACGGCTGGTCCCGACCGGGAAGGTCGATCACGTAGCCCTCGACCCGGTCGCGGTGGAGGTCATCCGGGACGTTGCACAGCGCATCCTTGCCGATGAGACGGGCAAGATCACGGTTGCAACCGAGGCAGCGCGACTGACGCGGATGGGAGTGCCCTGCCCGAGCGACCGGCGCGCACAGCTCTATGGCCACCCGCTGAAGGGAGGCCCGTGGACCCCCAAGTCGCTGCTCTCGATTCTCATCAGTGAGGCCGCGTTGGGGTACCTCATGCACGGGGGGCGGGCGGTCATTCGTCGGGACGGGCACCCGGTGCGTCTTGCCGATCCGCTGTGGGACCGGGCGACTCATGACGCGCTGATCGCCAAGACCGCTCCGAAGCGGACGGGCAACAGGGCGCCGAAGAGCACACATCGCCTGTCCGGGGTGGCGTGGTGCGGCAACTGCGGCGCCCGCCTCTACATCGCAGGCCGGAGCTGTGAGCTCGCTTACGGTTGCACTGCCCGGGTACGCGGCATCCCCGCCAGCGCCAACTGCAAGCCCGCCCCAAGCATGACGATCAGCCTTCTCGACAAGAAGGTTGAGGCGTGGTTTTTGGGCCGCTATGGCGCCATGCAGGAGATGAAGAAGGTCTACGACCCGGGCACTGGCTACGCCGCCAAGATCGCTTCTCTCGAAGCTGACCGCCAGCGTCTGAGGGATGACCGGCAGGCTGGTCTGTACGACGAGCCAGACGATGCTACCTGGTATCGGACCGAATACGCGCGCATGGGCAAGGAGATCAAGGAGTTGAGGGCCTTGCCCGAGCGCCCGCCGGGCATGCGCATGCAGGCCACCGGCCGCACGGTCGCCACCCGGTGGCACGCCGCCCCGGACGACGCGGCACGGCGCGAGTTGCTGAACGAGTTCAACGTTCGGGTGGTGCTCTTCCCTGAGGAAGCCGAGAAGCGTTACACGATCACCGGTATCAACCCGTACGCGATCGCCGCCTAGGCAGCCGACGGCCCTGGAGAGAACGTCGACTCTCCGGGGCCGTGGTTGGCGCTTAGGGGCAGCGCACCAGCGAGGGAGCCGTGAAGCGCACGATCCGACCGCCCAGGGTAGTGAAGTCCACCGACCGCACGGCTAGTTCGCACAGCGTCGTGTCAGACAGTTGATCGATGAGTGCGCCAGCCTCAGGGCCGAGGACTTCTACCAGGCTCCAATGGCGGAACCGCAGCTCGAACGCACCCAGCGCCGCAGACTCAGCGAGCCGGAAGTACAGCGCCGCCTCACCGGCCGCCAGGACGTACACCCGCAGTGCGGACGCCGCCGTGACGACTTCCAAGCCGCTGTCACCGCCGTTCTGCGCCGCACCGCCGAGGAGACCGACCACCACCGACGCCACCTCACTTGAGAGTGCGGCGAAGCGCCACACAGCGCCGTCCCCGAGGGCATGGGCGAGGGCGCACCCCACCGTGTCACGGTCCATAGTCCGCCCCCGAGTGCCGCTCGCTCTCAGCCCTTTCGGGTTCCCGCCGTGCCCCACCCGCCCGCCCGGGGGACAGGTTGCCATGGGCAAGCTCCCGGGCCCGCTTCAGGTCCTCAGCGATGCCGGCTGCGATCAGCGATTCCGCGACCGAGTGCCCTGAGCCGACGAAGCGCCAGGCGCTCTCGGTGACTTCGCCCACCGCCGTAAACGGCTCCCGGCCGGTGAGCACACGAAGGTACGCCGCCCGCTCGTCCCGCAGGTGCTGTATCCGGGCACGCTACGCCGCACTCTTGCCCATGGAGCAGATCACCAGCACCACACTCGCCCGACAGCCCAACCTGCCCCCCGCAGAGGCCTACGCCCGGCTGGCCGCAGCGCACGGCCCCATCGAATGGTGTGAAGCCGTCGGCGCCCGCATGCCTCGCCCGGACGAACGCGCGGCCCTCCACGTGCCCGAAGGCGTACCGGTTCTGATCTCTCAGTGCATCACGCAGACCCAGGCCGACACCCGCCGCCTCATGCTGGAAACCACCACGATGGGCGCAGGCTCAGCGCATCTGGCATTCACCTATGGCCCAGCCGCCACTAAAAGAAGGTAACGGGCGGTCTCGAAGAAAACGGGCCGGACGTAGGAGGTCGTCCCGAGCGGGAGGAGCGACGGCGCATTCGGCGTCGGCGAAAACTGCGGCTGAAGACGGCTCTACCCGGGCACACCAAAGATGGGCAGACCAGCAAGGTCCACCATGCCGCGATCGCGGCCGCCCGCTGACGTTCGTCCTGGTTGCGGGCCAGGACGCGGACAGTCCGCAGTTCATCACGCGCCCTAGCGCGACCTCGGATACGCCATTTGGAGCAACAGGGTCGGTAGATTAATAGCGTTAGCCGCTATCCTGCCGAGATGGACGCTAAGTGCGTTCCTGCGACTGATATTAGGAGAACATCATGGCTCTTATCCCCTCGGTCCTCGGCACCGTCACCGGCCTGCTCGCAGGCGTCCTCAGTCTCCTCGGCGGGGTGCTCTCGGCCATCGGGTAACCCTGGCCCTCACCGGCCGCAGTACGGAGAGCCCCTGGCGCCCACACAACCGAACGTAGTCGCCGGGGACGAGCCATCCCACGCGGAATCAGTAGAGCTCTTCGCCGACCATGGCCGATCCGTCGAAAGCTTTCTATACATACTCAAGAGGCGGCGCTGCGCGCCGCCGGGGCGGTCTCGTCGCCCCGGCCGGGCATGCGGCCTGGCGGCCGGTCCCGGCCGGGCGCCAGGTACGCCCCGCGCGCGGACGCCCACACGTGATCCGAATCAGCCGGCGGGCCGGAGAGCCATCCAGTCATCACGAGGACTGCCGAGGCTCGATCTCCCCGCGTACCAGCATTCGGTCCACGACCGCCCACAGCTTCCGTGCCCCGGACAGCGTGCCCTCCATGAACACCACGCCCTGCCCGTCGTCGGACCACCCGGCCTGTGCGCGCACCAGATCAACACCACGCAATTCCAACCGGCCCAGCAGCAGGTTCAGTTCGCTCGCAGCGGCCCGCGCCTCCAGCCAAGCCGCCTCGTAGTCCACACCTGCAACCACCGCGCCGCCACCCAGGAAGAACGAGCCGTCTTCCTTGAGGTCGTCGCCCTCACTCGCCCAATCGTCCATGACCTTGCCCCCAGCCTGAACTGCCGAACATCGATTGCGCTCCAAGCAGTAGCCAAATGTAACCCCAGCGTCACGCAGCGCACTGGCAGTTATTCGGCGCAGGTAGCACAACGGCCCCCATGGCAAGTGGACTTGGGGGCCGTTCGAAGATCATGGCAAGTATCAGAGGCGGCCGGGCAGATCGCCTGTTTGCAGGCTGGTGACGAACAGTTGCCAGGCTCCCGTCTTGAAGATCAAGGCAGGCCCATTGGGGTTCTTGCTGTCCCGTACTGGCACGGCGTCGGGGAGGCCGTCAGCTACTTCGATGCAGTTGCCGCCCGCGCTTCCGCTGAAGCTGCTTTTCCGCCACCTCAGGTCAACCGCCATATCCGTACCTCTCTGCTGCTACCTTGCGCATCCACAAGGATGATTCTTCTGGAGTCGTCGCAGATCGTTCCAGCTGCTCAAACGCTAGCCTGTAAAGTGCGATGTCTGTCTCCTTCTCGATGTACAAGGCGCTTGTCAGTCCTTCAAGGTAGACGATGTCGCCAGGCACATCGGAGAAAGAGAGGATCTGGAAAGAAAGCCCCATGGAAGGATGAGGGTCAGCGCTCAACGGCAAGATCTGGATCGTGATGCTCGGCCGCTCGCTCAGGCTGATCAGGTGCTGGATCTGCCGGTTCATGGCTTCCGGCCCGCCGGCGGGGCGTGTGAGAACTGCCTCGTTGAGGATCGCCCGAAACTGCGGCGGATTGGGGCTGTTGAAGATTTCCTGACGCTGCAAGCGCAGGTTTACCCGGTGCTCGATCTCGTGCTCAGAAAGCCTCCGTGGCCAGACTTCGAATACGCCACGCGCATACTCTGGAATCTGCAAGAGCCCCGGCACCAGCTCTGTTTCGTGAGCGCAAATCTCGGAGGCGTCGCCTTCCATGCCAACGTAGGTTTGAAACCATTCGGGCAGGCTGTCGCCGTAGTCGTGCCACCAGCCCCGCTGAGTGCTCTGGCGAGTAAGCAGGATGAATTTCTGCAAATCGGCAGCGTCCGTGACCCCGTAGAGTTTCAGCAGGGAGCGAACGTCCACCTCTTTCAGGGTGGCCTGACCGGACTCGATCCTGGAGATCTTGGTTCCGCTGAACCCGGTGGCCTCTGCGGCTTCCTTCGCCTGGAGTCCGGCCGGCTCGCGTAGTCGGCGCAGCTCGGCACCGAGCCTACGCCGGAGCACTGTCGGACTGTCCACGCTGGCCGCTCCCCGCTGATTGACGTTGAGTCACAGTCTGCCACCTCCTTGCATGATCACAAGACTCTTGCAGATCCGCGCAATTGCGCGATTAGGAAGTTGCTGCGCAATCGCGCGGAAGGGCACTTGCGCATGGTCGCCGAGCGAGAGCCTGCTACAGGCAGTACACGACGTCACGACAGATCGTGATCATGGCGGCTCGTCACCGGGCATTCCGTTGCCCGTGTCCGGCTGCCCCTGGGGTGCCCAGTCTCGCGCCCGCATCAATCAACAGCTGTGCCGCAAAGGGAGCTTCGCCATGCCTGAAAACCCCGACAGACCGCCATCGCCCACCGGGCAGAGTCACCGCTGGCTGCCGCGCAGCCCCCAGTCCCCGGGGGTGGCCCGCAGGGCGCTGCGTGACTTCCTGCGCAACGTGCGCGACGGCGAACGCTACGAAGAGAACGCCGAGTTGGTGGTCAGCGAGTTGGTCACCAATGCTGTGGTGCACGGAACCCCGCCCGGCAAGAAGATCAAGCTGGGATTCGAAGTCTCCGGCGACGGGCTGCTGATCTGGGTCGAAGACGCCTGCGGCGATGCGCCGAAGATGGGCCTTGGGGCCGAGGGCACGTCCGGGCGCGGCCTCCTGCTGGTCGAGATGCTCTCGCTGAAGTGGGGCTGGGGGCCGCGTGAGGGTATCGGCAAGCGCGTCTGGTCCTGCCCACCGCGCTCGCCGCCACCTGGGCAGTCATGAAGTGCCTGCCCCTGGATCACGCCAGCCGTTGCGCGTTCGAGCTGATCCTCGCGCGTCCGAGGTCCACGCAGTACGTGACCGAGCGGCTGGAACGTGAGGGGGCGCTGAACTTCACGTTCGTGCTGCCTGACGGCCCGCACCTGCTGCGCCTGCGCCCCGACTGTCCGCAGGTCGCTCCGTGAGAGCAGTGGCGAGGACCGGAGAGTGTTTCGAAAGTGCTGGTCACAGGCCGGAGATGTGGTTCCGGTCCATGGTCGCGGCCCAGCTGGCCAGCAGGTTCAGGGCGTCGCATGCGGGTGTGGCGGGTTCGGCGCTGTAGGCCATGAGGGTCAGTCCGGTGTCGGCGGTGAGTTCCAGGGCTTCGTAGCTGAGGGTGAGTTCACCGACGACGGGGTGGTGGAGGCGTTTGACGCCGCCGCGGTGCTGGCGGACGTTGTGGGTGGCCCAGTGGGTGCGGAACAGGTCGCTCTGGGTGGAGAGTTCTCCGACCAGGTCGATCAGGGCCTTGTCGTGGGGGTCGCGTCCGGCTTCGGCGCGCAGGATCGCGACGGTGCCGGCTGCCATGCGTTCCCAGTCGGGGTAGTAGTCGGTGGCCGTGGGGTCCAGGAACATGAAGCGGGCTACGTTCGGCGGCCGGCGCGGGGTCGCGAGGATCGGGGCAAGGAGGGCCTTTCCGAGTGGGTTGGTGGCCAGGATGTCCAGGCGGCGGTTGCGTACATAGGCCGGGGCGGTGGACATGGAGTCCAGGATGCGCTGGATGCTGGGGCGCACGTGGGGCTTGGGGGTGCGCGTGGGGGTCCGTGCGCTGGTGTTGGCGGCGGCGGCCAGGGCGAACAGGTGGGCGCGTTCGGCCTCGTCGAGGTGAAGGGCGCGGGAGAGGGCTTGCAGGACGCTGTCGGAGACGCCGCGGGCGTTGCCGCGTTCGAGCTTGATGTAGTAGTCGGCGCTGACGCCGGCCAGCAGCGCGACCTCCTCGCGGCGCAGACCGGTCACCCGGCGGTTTCCGCCGTTGGTGGGCAGGCCGGCTTGTTCGGGGGTGATTCTGGCGCGGCGGGAGGTGAGGAAGTCGCGGAACTCGGTGCGGGCGTCCATGGCTACCACGATAGGTTCGATGCTGCGCGCGTGAGGGGTCCTGGCAGTACCTGTAACAGGAGGAATCCCCTGGTGGGAGGCCGGGCTCGGCAGTTCGTGCCACGGTGGGGGAGTGAGGGCGGCAGCCTTCCGGAGCAGGTGCACACGTCCATATCACCGAGGAGGAGTACGCCATGGAGTACACGCGCTTGGGAACGTCGGGGCTCAGGATCAGCCGGATCGCCCTGGGCTGCATGAGCTTCGGCGACCCCGCCGAGAGGACGACCTGGGCGCTCGACGACAACGCGGCCGAGCCGGTCTTCCGCCAGGCCGTCGAGCTCGGCATCACCTTCTGGGACACCGCGAACATCTACGGTCTGGGCACCTCGGAGGAGGTCGTCGGGCGGGCGCTGCGCGAGTACACCCAGCGTGAGGACATCGTGGTGGCCACCAAGCTGTGGGCACCGATGCACCAGGGGCCGGGCGGGTCGGGGCTGTCCCGCAAGGCCGTCATGGAACAGATCGACGCCTCGCTGCGGCGTCTGGACACCGACTACGTCGACCTCTACCAGATCCACCGCTTCGACCCGCAGACGCCGGTCGAGGAGACGATGGAGGCGCTGCACGATGTGGTCAAGGCAGGCAAGGCCCGCTATATCGGCGCCTCGTCGATGTGGGCCTGGCAGTTCGCCAAGATGCAGCATGCCGCGCAGGCCCACGGGTGGACCCGGTTCGTCTCCATGCAGGACCAGTACAGCCTGATCCACCGCGAAGAGGAACGCGAGATGTTCGGCCTGCTCGCCGACCAGGGCGTGGGAAGCATTCCGTGGAGTCCCCTGGGCGGGGGACTGGTCACCCGGCCCTGGGGCGAACGCTCCACGCAGCGTGCGCAGCTCAACCGGACAGTCGATCAGCAGGACCGGCCGATCTTCCTGGACAGCGACCGGGCCATCGTCGAGGCTGTCCAGCGCATCGCCCTGGCCCGCGGTGTGTCGATGGCGCAGGTCGCGATGGCCTGGGTGGTGAAGAACCCGGTGGTCTCCGCCCCGATCGTGGGCGCGACCAAGCCGCACCACCTCGCCGACGCCGTCGCCGCGCTCGACTTGACGCTCACCGCTGAGGAGATCGAATCCCTCGAAGAACCCTACGTCACGCGCCGGCCCACGTTCTTCTAGCCCCAACGCCGTTCAGTTCGGGCGGGTCGGGCTGTGTCAGGGGTCGGGTGTGAGCATGGTGATGCTGATGGTGGCCTTGTAGGTGGCTCGGTCGATGGCGGGTCCGCGAGCGTTGTACGTGGAGATCGCTCGTTTGACGATGCGGTTTTTGCTGCGGACCCGCCGCTGGGGCAGGAGTTGAGCCAGTACGTGGCGGCCGAGCCCACACCGAAACTGAACGGCGTTGGGTCTAGCTCGCGTCGATCGGGTTGGTGCCATAGGTCCAGTTGCCGCTCGATTGAGCGTAGACCTGCACCGGGACGTCGACGTGTCCAGTGGCGATCCAGTCGGAAAGGACCTGGTTCAGGCAGACCCCTGGGTTGATGGGCCCCACAGTCTTGTCCACGAGGTGGTAGTCGGTGCCCGTAATATAGATCCAGATGTTGAAGGAGTTCGGCGCCGACTGGTAGTTGCAGATCGTCTCAGAGACGCTTTCTCCCCAGGAGCCGCTCCAGTCCTGGGTGAAGTAGTTGTAGCCGGTGACGCACGTGCTGTGCTGGCAGTACGTGTCGCTGTTGGCATTGGCGGTACCCGCCGTCACACCGATGCCGCCGAGTGCGAGCGCGCCGGCCATGACACCCTGCGCGACCCGCTTGGTGACCTTCCGCATGAGCATTCAACCTCCGTCAGGCGCGGGAGTCAGCCCGTTGCGTCCCCCCGAAGCAGCCAGTCCGGTGGTCATCCTCTCTTCGCGCGAGCACGTGAGCCACCGAGTTGACCTGACATTTGCCTGACACTTCCCCTCTGGCCGCGCGAATCCCGCGAGTTCTCCTGAGTCACGCTGGGATCCCGGGGCCGTGGCCAGGGGCTTCTTCCGCCTCCGGGTGTTCTGCCCGGCTGTGACGTGACCTCGGGATTCCTGCAGCACTCTCGGTTTGTGTGACCGATCTGCGGTCCGGTTGAAGGCGAGGAGGCTCCCGACACCGCTTCAACAACACTGAGGCCGGTTGCCTCCGACCTCCCGCGTCCCGGGCGCGGATCGAGGAGTTCCTGGCGCCGCCCACGCGGAGCAACGGGGCTTCCACCTGGCTGACTTGCCGTCAGCTGCCTGCGGGTACCTTCCAGAGGGTGAGGGTGCCGGTGAAGTCGGGGGTCCGGTAGTAGTTGTTCGAGGGGGTGGCGCCCGTGATGTGCCACATGGCGAGGTTGCCCTTGCTCGTCACCGTGCAGAGCAGGTCGCCGACCTTGATGGCGTTTCCGTCCGGCCCCAGCGCCTTGCCCGGCAACTGCTGCGGCAGCGGTGTGGTGTTCGCGGCGGCCAGGCAGGCTTGGGGGGTGGCGTTGGCGGCCTTGCCGGTGGGGGTGTTGAAGGTCAGGAAATCGTCGTCGTAGTTGAACTCCGCGTCGGAGTCGGACATCTGGTGCGTGGGATCGACCTTGGGGGCGTCGAGATCGACCTGCACGCCCATGCTGATGGTGTCCGGCGGCGCGACGGCCAACGGCACGTCCTGGAAGACGACCTGGAAGGCGGCCGGGGTTGGCGAGGCCGATCCCGAGGCCGATCCCGAGGACGACACCGTGGTCGGCCCGGCGGTGGGTGGCGGCGGGGTCGGCGTGTTGTGCGGTCGGGTGAGCGCGTAGCCGAACGCGCCGATGACCAGCGCGCCGATCGCGATGCCGACGATGACGAGTGGCTTGCCGCCCCGGCTCTCGCGCTCGGGTCCGGAGGTGTACGACGGGGGCGGTGAGGAGGGCGGTGACAGGGGCGGTGAGGAGGGCGGCGGTACCGGGTTCGTGCGGGTTGGCGCGGCGGCGAACCGCGCGGCGCCGTCGGTCGGGTGATCGGTCTCGGTCGGCGTATAAGCGGCAGCCCCGGCCCCGTCCCCGGCGCCGTCCCCCGTACCAGTCACCGCCGTCGCTCGCCGCACCGCGGCCCCGCGGCGGTCGATGTCCGCGGCGAGCGGGTCCGGCAGCCAGTCGTCGAAGTTCCGCGGCGTGCGGCCGGTGGCCCGTTCGCACAGTCGCGCCAGTTCGGCGGCGGTGGGCCGGGCGGTCGGGTCCGCCGCCAGGCAGCGCTCCAGCAGCGGCCGGAGCTGGTCGGGGTAGCCGGACAGGTCCGGCGGGCGGCTCTCGGTGTTGGCGATCCGGGCGGCCGTGGTGATCGCGCCGCCGTCGCCGTACGGGTGGCGTCCGGTGGCAGCCACGGCCATGATCAGGCCGAGCGAGAAGACGTCGGTCGCCGGGGTCAGCTCGGCTCCGTTGGCGTGCTCCGGCGACATGTACTGCGGGGTGCCGATCAGGCCGCCGCTGCGGGTGAGTTGGGTGTGGTCACCCGCCCGCGCGATGCCGAAGTCGATCACCCACGGCCCGTCCGCGGCGAGCAGGACGTTACCGGGCTTCAGGTCGCGATGGATGACGCCGGCCGCGTGCACCGCCTGCAGCGCATCGGCGGTGCCGCAGACCAGGTGGAGCACCACCGGCAGCGGCAGGGTGCCGTGGGCGGCCAGCGCCTGGTCCAGCGGCAGGCCGGGGACGTAGGCGGTGGCGAGCCACGGCCGGTCGCCGGTGGTGTCGTGGTCGAGGACGGGAACGACGTGGTGGCCCTGCACCTGGCGGGCGGAGCGCACCTCCTGCTGGAAGCGCCGGCGGAACTCCTCGTCCTGGGCGAGCTCGCGCCGGATCAGCTTCAGCGCGACCGGCTGTCCGCCGCGGGTGAGCGACAGGTAGACGGACCCCATGCCGCCCTCGCCGATCCTGGCGAGCAGCCGGTAGCCGGCCACCTCGCGCGGTTCGTCGGGCCGTAACTGGGCCAGCACGACACCATCCTGAAAGCCGGTCACGCCCACCATCCCCGGTCGAAGAACGACGCCGATACTAGCGGCAACCTCGATGTCGGCCGGGCCGATTTTCGGTGCCGAAGGAACCGATGTCCCACGGCCAGGATGCCGGGAGCCCAGGGGCCCAGGAGCCCGGGAGCCCGGGAGCCCGGGAGCCCAGGGGCTAAGGAGCCCAGGAGCCCAGGAGGTCAGGCCCCGAGCAGCTTCGCCTCCTGCGCCGCGGACAGCCCGTGCTCCAGCGGCGGTTCGCCACGCTCGCGGTCCCAGGCGAGCACGTCCGCGATGGTGGTCGCCAGGGGTGTCGCGGTCAGGCCGGCGGCCCGGGCGCGGGCGGGGCTGCGCTGCTGGTCCGTCCACTGCGCGGCGGGGCGGATCAGCGGGAAGAACGACGGCGCCGCCTCCGCGGGCACCGGCACGATCTCGACCTCGCTGCCCGCCACCCGCGCGCAGGTGGTGATCAGCCCGGCCAACGTGGTCGGTTCGGCCGGGCCGACGGCGTGGAAGGCGCCGGGCCGGTCGTCCAGCAGCAGCCGCACCACCAGGCGGGCCAGGTCACGCGAGTCGACCAGCTGGATCGGCTGCTCGGGGCTCCCGGGCAGCGCCACCCGTCCGCCGCGCGCGGCCCGGCGCACCCAGTAGGTGAGCCCGGTCTGCGCGTCGTGCGGACCGGCCACCTTCCCCGGGCGCACGATCGTGGCCCGCTCGCCGTAGCGCGCCAGCACGTCGTCCTCGCAGGCGACCTTGAGCGGACCGTAGCTGGCCTCGCTCAGTTCCTCGGTGTCCCGCACCGGCGGCCGCCGGGGGGTGTCCTCGTCCGAGCCGGGCCCGACGCCGGTGCGGGTGTAGACGGCGTGGCTGGAGATGAACAGGTAGCGCCCGATCCGGTCGCCGAGCGCCGCCATCGCCTGGCCGACGTGGCGCGGCACGTAGCCGCTGACGTCCACCACGGCGTCCCAGTCGCCGGCGCCGCGCAGGGCGTCGTAGTCGCCGGTCTCCCGGTCCCCGATCAGCCTGGGCGTGGAGGGGAAGAGTCCGGTTCCGGTCCGGCCGCGGCCGAACAGGGTCACCTCCGCTCCTGTCCGCAGCGCTTCATCGACGATGGCGCGGCCCACGAAGGCGGTGCCGCCAAGTACCAGGATTCGCATGAGGAGTGACGGTAGTCCAGGTTGTGAGGCGCTGTCAGGCCTGGATCCGCCGGGCGAGCCAGTCGACGGCGAGCGGGTAGCGGTAGTCGATGCCGCCGTGGCCGGCGTCGAACAGCTCGAAGTGGATCGCCTGTTCCGGCAGCCCGGCGGCGCGGATCGCGCGGTGGAAGGCCTCGGCTCCGACGTCCAGGTGGAACTCGTCCCGCGTGCCGGCGTCGATCCACACGGCCCGCAACGAGCGGACCGCCTCGGCGTGTTCGGGGACCATCCGGACGGGATCGAGGTCGAGCCAGCGCTGCCAGAGCGGTGGGATCAGCTCGCCCGTGACGGTGTCGAACGGCAGCCGCGGTGTGCCGTCCTGGTCCGCCGAGAAGCAGGCGGCCACGCCGAGCGCGCAGAGCGTGACGTCGTCGCCGGGCCTGGTCATGGCGGGCCGCTGCCGGAAGTCGTCCCACCACTTGCCCACGTCGCCGCCCCACTGCCGCAGCGTCCGCACCACCTGCGGGAACTCGGGTACGTAGCAGTACTCGTAGAGCGCGTCACCGGCGTGTGTGGCCAGCGCGCCGAAGAGATCCGGCCGCAGCATCGGCGTGATCATCGCGCCGAACCCGCCACTCGACTTGCCGGCGATCGCCCGGTGCTCGCGCGCGGCGAGGGTGCGGTAGCGGGCGTCGACGTACGGGACGACCTCGTCGCACAGGTACGAGTGGTAGCGGCCGGTGCCGGGCGAGTCGACGAACTGGCTGCCGCCGTAGGCCGTCCAGGCGTCGACGAGGACCAGGATGACGGGCGGCGTGCCACCGGCGAACAGTGCGTCGGCGGTCTCCGGGAACGGCTGGCGGAAGGGGGTGCGGTTGTCCCACATGGCCAGATGACCGGTGTAGCCCTGGATCACGTAGACCGCGGGGTAGCGCCGCCCGGGTTCGTCGTCGTACCCCGGGGGCAGGTAGACGTGCAGCGGTCGTTCGAACGGGTCGCCCAGGGGGTTGCCGCGCAGCAGCTCACTGGTGATGACCTGCCGGTCCATCCGGCCCGCGAGGTCGGCCGACCACGGGAGCATGGGGTACCCCTTTTCCGTTGGCATGTGACGTATGGCGCATGGCATGTGACGTGTGGCGTGTGGCGCATGGCATGTGACGTGTGGCGTGCTCAGGGTATGGCGGTGGGAGGCTCGACGGGAACAGGGCCGCTCGCGCCGCCCGCACCGGCGGTGAACCCGGACCTGTACGAGCGCCGTCAACCCAGGCGTCGGCCATCCGGCCGGCCCGGTCCGGACACGCCCGCCCCAGGCCCGTGCCGGACAACGGCTCACCAGGTCAGCAGGCCTGACCGCTCATCAGGAGGTCCGCACATGGCGCCACGGAAGCCCGCGAAGGTCCTGCTCGGCAGCACGACACTCATCTGTCTGAGCGCGGGACTGCTCGCGCTCGGGTGCACGGGAGGCGGGTCGGCGTCGGCAGCCGTGGCGGCCGCGCCGGCGTCGGCGGCGAGCGCGCACCCGGTGATGAAGCTCAGCAGCCTGACCGGCCCGGTCACGCCGGACGAGGTCAACTCGTTCGAGTCCTACATCAAGACGCTCACCCCGGCCGGGGACAACATCGGCAACCAGTGGGCGCAGGGGCACAGCGGTGAGGACACCAAGGCCATGGGCATGGTGTACGAGATCTCCGGCGACCAGGCGATCCTCGACCGGATGATCGGCTACTGCGACACCGTCCTGTCCGAGCGTGACGACCTGGCGGCGGCCCCGGTCGGCCAGCACGTGCTCTGGACCGGCGACATCGGCCCCGCGTGGCCCAACAACGTCACCACCGACCCGATCGGCACCGGTGGCGAGCAGGGCGACCCGGTGGGCCACCTCGCCAACTGCGCCCGGCTCATCCTGCAGACCCCCGCCATCTGGGACAAGCCCGTGACCGGCGGCGACCCGCACGGGTACGGCGCCAGCTACCTCGACCGGGCCAAGAGGTTCGTCGCCGAGGCGGACACCTCCGTCGACCAGCACATCCTGTCCCGGCTGCTGGACGTCTCGCAGGGCAACCGGATGTACTTCGCGTCGGACTCGCCCTACAAGGGCGGGCAGCCGGTGCCGTGGAACCAGCAGATGATGTTCGACTACGGCTTCCAGAACCTGGCGATCGCGCACCAGCTGCTGGGCGACGACCCGCAGCGGGTCACGAAGTACGACGGGCTGGTGCAGACCAGCGTGGACTGGTTCTTCTCGCAGGCGCACAAGTACACCGACAGCGCGGGCAAGCCGGCCTACAAGTGGATGTACGCACCGTCGGGCGGCGACATCGAGGACAACGACCACGGCAGCCTGGACACCGCGGGTCTGTACCGGGCCTACCTGTCCGGCCGCTACCAGATCACCCCGGCCATGATGGCCCCGTTCGCGAACACCTTCGTGGACGTGATGAGCACGAAGGCGGGCCACTACGCGGGCCGCGTGGACGGGACGGACGGGGCCGGGAACAGCGCGCCCACCAGCTATGTGCGCAGCGGCTGGCTCCTGATGACCGAGTTCCGGCCGGACGCCTACCAGACGCTGATGAAGGTCGACTTCCCGAAGGGGACGACCACGGCCGACGACCAGTTCTCCCGCGCCCTGGAGCTGAAGAGCCGGCTGGCCAAGGCGAAGGGCTGAGTCGAGCCGAGCTGAGTCGAGCCGAGCTGAGCCGAGCCGAGCTGAGCCGATCTGAGCTGAGCCGATCTGAGCTGAGCCGATCTGAGCCGAGCCGAGTCGAGTCGAGCCGATCTGAGTTGAGCCCTCCCGGCAGCCGCCGGCAGCGTGTCGACTCCATCATGCCTGGTCCAGGGCTTCGGCGGTAGGACGCAGCGCACGCGGTTCCGCCCTTGTCCGGGCACCCTGACGCCCGCAGACTCGACGTCATCCACCTCCCGGCTCACGTGCCGGTGCCCGTCTCCGGGCGCCGGCACGGACGCCGTGCTGCCCCGCCGCCGGCGGGGACCGGCCCGGGAGGTGCTGGGACGAGGGGGTCGCGATGGATCGGGAAATCGTACTTCGGGCGCGGATGAAGCTGTTGAGCACCGATCGGCGGGTGCTGCGCGGGCCGGACGCGCTGTGGGTGTACCGGGTGCTGACCCAGGTCGACCCGGCGGTCCACGGCTCGAAGCTCGCCCATGTGCTGGTGGCGGTGAGCGGCTCGCCACGCGTTCGTGAACTGCCCGCCGTGCGAAGGGCGTTGTTGGAGGAGGCGGTGGCGGTGGCCCGCGCGTTGGACGCCGCGGATCCGTTCCGTGCGAAGGTGCTCGCCCGGGCGCTTGAGGCACTGGAAGCACTGGAAGCACTGGAGGCGCTGGAAGCACTCGGGGCCGCCTGACCCGCTGTCGCCTGCCGGAAAACCTGGTGCCCCCGGCGGGCCGGCCTCACTATGCTCGCCACTGATCGCGCCCCGCACCGTCAGCGGGGCGCGCACCGGGACGAGTTGAGGGGAGAGTGGCCATGCGGTACCGCACCGCTGTCGTCGTTCCCTCGTCCCGGTACGAGGTGATCCTGGTGTCTTCGTGCGCCCGGTGCCCGCTGCGCGGCGGGCACCGGAGCTCCGCGACGAACTCCTGACCCCGCCCCGCCCGGTGGTGACCCACCCGGGCCGGTCACGGGCCGTTTCGTCCGGCAATCGCGCTGCCCGCTCCGGGACCACCCTGAAAGGCCATGGGCCATGCGCACCAACCCGCACACCCAGCACACCAAACACACCCAGCACACCGACAACCTCGGCACCGTCCGCAACCTGGGCATCCTGGCCCACGTGGACGCCGGCAAGACCACCGTCACCGAACGGATCCTCTACCGGACCGGCGCCACCTACAAGCGCGGCGAGGTGCACGACGGCACCACCGTCACCGACTTCGACTCCCAGGAGCGCGATCGCGGCATCACCATCTTCGCCGCGGCGGTGAGTTGTGCCTGGGACGGTCACCTGATCAACCTGATCGACACCCCGGGCCATGTCGACTTCGCCGACGAGGTGGAGCGCTCGCTGCGGGTGCTCGACGGCGCGGTCGCGGTGTTCGACGCCGTCGCGGGCGTGGAGCCGCAGAGCGAGTCGGTGTGGCGCCAGGCCGACCGGCACGGCGTGCCCCGGATCGCCTTCGTCAACAAGCTGGACCGGGCCGGCGCGGACCTCGACACGGCGGTCGCCTCCATCCGCGAGCGGCTCCACCCGGCGCCGCTGGTGGTGCAGTTGCCGATCGGCGCGGAGGACGGGTTCACCGGCGTGGTGGATCTGCTGCGCCTGCGCGCGCTGGTCTGGGCCGACGGGCGCGACCTCCACGAGGACGGTGACGGTGACGGCTTCGCCGAGGGCCCGGTCCCGGACGCCCTGCTGCCGGAGGCGGAGCGTCGTCGTCGGCTGCTGGTCGAGGCGGTGGCGGAGCTGCACCCGGGCGCGCTGGAGGAGTTCTGCGCGACCGGGACGATCGAGGCGCCGACGCTGGCCGCCGCGCTGCGCGACCTCACCCGCACGGGCGAGGGCGTGGTGGTGCTGTGCGGTTCGGCCTACCGCAACCGTGGCATCGAGCCGCTGCTGGAGGCCGTGGTGGCCTACCTGCCCTCGCCGCTGGACGTGCCGCCGGTGCGCGGTGCTGACAGCGTCGGTGACAGCGCCGGCGACGATGCCGACGACGTAGTGCAGGAGCGCGCCGCCGACCCGGCGGCACCGTTCGCGGCCCTGGTGTTCAAGGTGAACTCGACCAGCACCGGCCGCCTGACCTTCCTGCGGGTGTACTCGGGCACGATCCACAAGGGAGCGGCGGTGCTGGACGTGGGCGCGCGGCGGAGCGAGCGGATCAGCCGGATCCTGCGGGTGCAGGCCGACCGTCACGCGGAGGTGGACCGGGCGGTGGCCGGGGACATCGTCGCGGTGATCGGGCCGAAGGCCGCGCGGGCCGGTGCCACCCTGTGCGCACCGGCGGCCCCGCTGCTGCTCGAACCGCCCTCGGTGGCCGTCCCGGTGGTCTCGGTGGCGGTCGAGGCGCGGCGCCGGACCGAGACGGAGCGGCTGGTCTCGGCACTGGCGCGGCTGGTCGAGGAGGACCCCTCGCTGGCGGTGCGCACCGATCCCGAGACCGGTCAGACGGTCCTGTCGGGGATGGGCGAGCTGCATCTGGAGGTGGCGGTGGAGAAGGTCCGCCGTGACCACGGGCTGGAGGTCAATGTCGGCCGGCCGAAGGTGGCCTATCGGGAGACGGTGCTGCGCGGGGTGTCGGGCCTGGTCCACCGGCACGTCAAACAGGACGGCGGCGCCGGCCAGTTCGCCCATGTGGTGCTCGATGTAGCACCACTGACGGTGGATGCCGGGCCGGCGGGGGAGAGCCCGGAGGGCTTTGTCTTCCGGTCGACCGTCGTCGGCGGACGGGTGCCGCAGGAGTACGTCCGGGCGGTGGAGGCCGGCTGCCGGGACGCGCTGGCCGACGGGCCGCTCGGCGGGCACCCGGTGACCGGGCTGCTGGTCACCCTGACCGATGGTGCCACCCATCCCAAGGACTCCTCGGAGCTGGCGTTCCGTACCGCCGGGCGGCAAGGGCTCCGCGAGGCGCTGCGCGCCTGCGCGCTGGCCTTGCTCGAACCGGTGGTGGAGGTCACGGTCACGGTGCCCGAGGACGCGGTGGGCGGGGTGCTCGGCGATCTGGCGGCCCGGCGCGGCCGGGTCTTGGGCTCGACCGCTCGGGGCGGCACGGTGGCGGTCACGGCCACGGTGCCGCTGGCCGAACTGTTCGGCTACGCGACCCGGTTGCGCAGCCGCACCCAGGGCCGGGGCACCTTCACCGCCCGACCCACCGGCTACGCCCCGGCCCCGTCCGAGGCGGCGACCGGTGTCCGGTAGGCCGGTCCACCGGTAGGGCAGCGGCTTGCCGGTAGCTGCCCGCCGGTAGCTGCCTGCCGGCAGCCGCCCGCCGGTAGCGGCGCCCGGGCTCCCGCCCGGGCGCCGCGTGGTCCCCGGGCGCCGCGTCGTCCGGTCACGGCACGGGAGGGTCACCGTCAGGGCGGCCCGACCGCACCGGCCGGCCGGCCCCCGCCCGGCAGCACCCGGCCGAGCAGGGGCTGCGCGGCGGCGAGCAGCACGCAGCCGGCGGCCAGCACGCTCCACAGACAGGTCACCCCGACGTGCGCGAGCAGTTGGGTGCCGAGCAGCGGGGCCGCGATGCCGGCCAGGCCCCAGCTGGTGCCGTAGACGGCGAGGTAGTGGCCGCGGGCCTCGGCCGGTGCGAGGTCGACCACCGCGGCGTAGATGCGTCCCATCATCAGCAGGTCGCCCAGGCTCCACAGGACGGTGGCCGCCAGGAACCCGGGCAGGGTGCGCGCCGCCGCGTAGCCGGTCAGGCCGCCCGCGAGCAGGAGGTAGCCGAGGGCGAGCGCGGTGGGGGCCGGGAGCGCGGCGGTCCGGCGCAGGCGCAGCAGCGGCTGTCCGGCGACCACGGTCACGGCGGAGACGGTGAGCAGCAGGCCGGCCTGCGAGGCGGCGAGACCGCGCCGGACCAGGGAGAGCGGCAGCGAGACCATGACCTGGAGGTAGACCACGGCGAACAGGGTGCCGCAGGCGAGCATGGCCAGCAGGGCCCGGTCGCGCCAGGCGGACCGGCCGGCCGGGTCGCGGCCGCTGTCGGCGGCCGGGTGCGGGCGGTCGGCGGGCAGCACGGCGCGCACCACGATCGCGCAGGCCAGGCTGGTCAGCGCGTCGGTGACGAAGAGCCAGCGCAGGTCCAGGCGCCCCACGGTGGCGGCGAGCAGTCCGGCGCCCATGCCCGCGCCGGCCAGCGCGGCGTTCAGCGCTCCGTAGGCGCGGACGTGTTCGGCGGGCTCGACCGCGTCGGCGATCATCGCCTGACTCGGCGGTTCGTAGAGCTCGAAGACCAGGCCGAGCAGCACCGCGAAGAGCGCGACCGCCGTCAGTGAGCCCGCCGCCGCGATCCCGAGCTCCGCGATCGCGCAGCCGCCGAGGCCGAGCAGGATCGTGCGGCGGCGGCCCAGCCGGTCGGCGAGCCGGCCCCCGGCCAGTCGGGAGGGGATCGTGGCGAGCCCGAAGGCGGCCGAGATCAGCCCGGCGGTGGCGAGGCCGGCGCCGAACTCGGTGCTGACCAGCACCGTCAGGAAGGGCAGGGAGAAGGCGCCGAGCCGGTTGACGGCTCGGGCGGCGATCAGTAGTCGTACCCCGCGTGGCAGTCGCCCGCCGCCAGGGCCCGTCCGGGTGGGCATGGGTCACCCCGTGTTTCGTCACTGGCTAAGCTGATATCGTCAGTGACGAACGCTAGGGCTGGAAGGAGTAACTGGTCAAGTGATGTTCGACAGTCATCTCGCCACCTTGCTGGAGGCGGCGGTCTCGCTCGTCAACTCCCTGACCGACGGGGAGGCGCGCGGCCGGCCGTATGTAGCGCCGCACGATGCCGACCTGCCGGCGGCGGTCGACGCGGCGCTGCCGCGCACGGGCACGGGCACGCGTCCGCGCGCGATCGATCCGGAGCAGGCGGCCTACCTCGCCGGTACGGCGCACCGGCTGCGCCGGATCTTCGAGGCCGCGAGCGCGGGGCGGATCGACGAGGCGGCGGGGGTGCTGAACGGGCTGCTGCTGTCGACCGGGGCCCGCCCGCAGCTCGACCAGGTCCCCGGCGAGCCCTGGCAGGTCCACTTCCACGGCGCGGACGACTCGTTGGCAGTGGGCTGGAGTGCGGGCTGCGCGGCCGGCCTGACCCTGGCGGTCGGCAGCGATCTCGCGGGCCGGCTCGGCGTCTGCCAGGCCGCGCACTGCGACCGGGTGTACGTCGACGGGTCGCGCAACGGCGCGCGCCAGTTCTGTTCGACGGCGTGTCAGAACCGCACCAAGGCCGCGGCCTTCCGGGCCCGCCAGTCGCGCCAGGCCTGATCCGGGCCCGGGCCCGCCGGCCGCGCCGGCCCGACCCGGCGGCCCACCCCGGCCCACCCCGGCCCGACACGGCGCCGCGCCCCGGCGGCGCTCCCCGGGACGCCGCCGGGTCCTTTAGCATGCCCTGCGGCCATCACGCACCGTGATCAGATAGTTCCAGCCAGAATCCGCCGCCCGTGAGCCGTGACGTTCCGGTCGCCCGCGGCTGCGGAGGGTGCCTCCCGCGGATCGGCAACTGCCCTGCCGTCCGCCGGACATGGGGGCCGGGCCGGCCTGCCGCACTGCTGACGGGGCGTCCCACAAGGTGCTGCTGTGGCCAAGAGGGACACCTGTGTCAGGTGTTGGCGAGTTCGCGTCGAATCTTCGTTCCCCGCTGTTCGGTTTTCGGTAGCGTCGGCTGCCGTCGAACCGGAATGACCTTCTCCATTTATGGCTGACGGTACGACACCAGCCCCGCGCAGGTCCCTCCCTCGCCACCCGGCCCGTCCCACAGGAGAACCCCGATGTCGATAGCAGCGGATCCGGATTTCGCCCAGGGTCTCGTGCCCGGCCCCACCCCCTCACAGCTGAGCCTGAGCACCGCCGCCGCCCGGAACCTGGCGACCACCACCAAGTCCGCTCCGCAGATGCGCGGCATCACCTCGCGCTGGCTGCTGCGGCAGCTCCCCTGGGTGCAGGTCTCCGGCGGCACCTACCGGGTCAACCGCCGGCTCTCGCTGGCGGTCGGCCGCGGCCGGGTCGGCTTCGTCCAGGCCGGGGCCGATGATGTGCGGATCATCCCCGAGACGCTGCGCGAGATCCCGGCGCTGCGCGGCTTCGACGACGACGCGCTGCTCACCGAGCTGGCCGCCCGCTTCACGCCGCGCGACGTCAGCAGCGGCGAGGTGCTGGTCGAGGAGGGCCGGCCGGTCGAGGAGGTGTTCATCGTCGCGCACGGCCGGATCGAGCGGATCGCCACCGGCAAGTACGGCGACAGCAAGACCCTCGGCGTGCTGTCCGACGGCGACCACCTCGGCGACGAGGCGCTGCTGCGTCCCGACCCGCGGTGGACGGCCACCGTGCGGGCCAGCACGGCCGGCACCGTCATGGTGCTGCCCTGGGCGACCTTCCTGGAGCTGTTCGACCGCTCGGAGCAACTGCGCGACCACGTCGACCGGTTCCTGGCCAGCTCCGCGCGGAAGGTCAACTCCAAGGGCGAGGTCGAGGTCGCCATCGCCGCGGGCCACCAGGGCGAACCCGACGTCCCCACCTCCTTCGTCGACTACGACCTCGCGCCGCGCGAGTACGAGCTGTCGTTGACCCAGACCATCCTGCGGGTGCACTCGCGGGTCGCCGACCTCTACAACGAGCCGATGAACCAGCTGGAGCAGCAACTGCGGCTGACGGTCGAGGAGATCCGCGAGCGTCAGGAGTGGGAGCTGCTGAACAACCGGGACTTCGGCCTGCTCCACAACGCCGACTACGACCAGCGGATCAACACCTGGTCCGGCCCGCCGACCCCGGACGACATGGACGAGCTGCTGTCGATGCGCCGCGGCACCGACCTGTTCCTCGCCCACCCCAAGGCGATCACCGCGTTCTTCCGCGAGTGCACCAAGCGCGGCATCTACCCCGACAGCACGGACGTCGGCGGCCACCAGGTGCCCGCCTGGCGCGGCGTGCCGATCTTCCCGTGCGGCAAGATCCCGATCGCCGGCCACAGCTCCTCGATCCTCGCGATGCGCACCGGCGAGCAGGACCAGGGCGTCATCGGGCTGCACCAGACCGGGATCCCCGACGAGTTCGAGCCCAGCCTGAACGTCCGGTTCATGGGCATCGACGACAAGGCGATCATGAAGTACCTGGTCACCGCCTACTACTCGGCGGCGATCCTGGTGGGCGACGCCGTCGGCATCCTGGAGAACGTCGACATCGCCGCGCCGCGGTCCTGATCCGGCGGTCAGGAGAAGACCCGATGGCAGCCTTCGACACCGCCGCTGGGGCGGGCCGGACGATTCCGACCGGCCCGACCGGCCTGGGCACCTCAGCCGCCCGGATCACCGACCTGCTGCGCCCGCGCACCGCGGCCGCCCCCACCCTGCCGGCCGCCACCCCGCAGACCGTTGCCCGACCGGCCGTTGCCCCACCGTCCCTCGCCCGACTGGCCGTTGCCCCACCATCCGTCACGCCACCGCCCGTCACGCCACCGTTCGTCACGCCACCGGCCCCCGTCTCGCAGACCGGCGGCCGCGCCGTCCCCGGCCTGTACTGCCCGCCCCACCTGCGCGACGACCGCGCGCTGGCCGAGGAGGTCAACGAGCGCCTGGTCGACTGGACCCGGCAGGTGGGCATCTACGCCGGCCGGACCGAGAAGTTCCGGCAGGCCGACTTCGGCCGGCTCCTCATGCTGACCCACCCCGACACCGACGACCCGGACCGGCTGCTGGCCGCCGGCCGCTGCCTGGCCGCGGAGTTCGCGGTCGACGACTACTTCTGCGAGGACGCCACCACCGGCGACCACCCCGAGCGCCTGGGGCCGCAGTTGATGCTCGCCCAGTCGGCGATCGACCCGCCCCGGCTGCCCGGCCGCTACCAGGAGCGCTACGAGCGCTCGATGCGCGAGCAACCCGTGCTGAACGCGCTGCGCTGCTCGGTGCGGGACCTGGCGGCCTACGCCAGCGGTTCGCAGGTCAACCGGCTCCGGCAGGAGATCGCCGGCCTCTTCCTCGGCATGGACGCCGAGGCGGGCTGGCGGATCGGCGGCAGCGCGCCGTCGGTCTCCGAATACCTGGCGAACCGTCAGATGAACAGCTTCCTGCCCTGCATGACCCTGGTCGACGCCGTCGGCGGCTACGAACTGCCCGCCGACGTCTACGGCCGCCCCGACGTGCGCCGCGCGACCCTGCAGGCCGCCCTCGCCTCCGTGCTGCTCAACGACATCTACTCGATGCACAAGGAGGGCGACGCCCAGGGCGTCGAGTACAACCTGCCCACCGTGCTGGCGGCGGAGGAGGGCTGCTCGCTCGTCGAGGCGACCCGGCGCTCCGTCGAACTCCACAACGAACTCGTGCGCTCCTTCGAGGCGGCCTCGGCCGCCCTCACGCTGACCGGCGACCCGATCCTGACCCGCTACCTGGGCGCCCTGTGGGCCTGGCTCGGCGGCAACCGGGAGTGGCACGCCAGCAGCCCCCGCTACAACGCCTAGCCTTCCCGACCGCAACGAGCGGTATCCCCGATCCAACGAGACCAGAGGACCGACACATGACGATCTCCGACACCACCGCCCCGGTACTGGCCACCAAGTACCAGCAGTCCGTGGCCGATTACTGGAACCAGGAGAAGGACCCGGTCAACATCCGGCTCGGCGAGGTCTCCGGCACCTTCCACCACCACTACGGCATCGGTGACGTGGACTGGTCCGTGCTGGAGGGTGACGAGGCCACCCGCGACGAGCGGATCATCAAGGAGATGCACCGGCTGGAGGCCGCCCAGGCCGACTTCCTGGTGGAGCAGCTCGGCGCCCTCGGCGCCGACGACCGGATCCTGGACGCCGGGTCGGGCCGCGGTGGCACCAGCTTCGTGGCCAACCAGCGGTTCGGCTGCCAGGTGGACGGCATCTCGATCTCCGAGGAGCAGGTGAAGTTCGCCAACAACCAGGCCCAGCAGCGGGGCGTGGCCGACAAGGTGGCCTTCCACTTCCGCAACATGCTCGGCAACGGGTTTCCCGACGCCACCTTCCAGGCGATCTGGAACAACGAGAGCACCATGTACGTGGACCTGCACGAGCTCTTCGCCGAGCATGCCCGGGTCCTGAAGCCCGGCGGCCGCTACGTCACCATCACCGGCTGTTTCAACGACCTCCACGGCCGCCAGCCCTCCCGGGCCGTCAGCCAGATCGACGCGCACTACATCTGCGACATCCACCCGCGCAGCGAGTACTTCGCCGCCATGTCGGCCAACAACCTGATCCCGATCAGTGTGGTCGACCTGACCGCCGCGACCATCCCGTACTGGGAGCTGCGCGCCAAGTCCTCGGTGGCGACCGGCGTGGAGGACCCCTTCCTCACCGCCTACAAGGAGGGCAGCTTCCACTACCTGATGATCGCCGCCGACCGCGTCTGAGGCCTGGTCACCGGTCGCTGCCGTCCCCGTCCGCGGGGACGGCAGCGGTCACCGCGTTCTCAGCCGGACGCGGACGAGGGGGCCGGCGGCCCGAAGACCGCGACCTCCCAGCCGAAGCCGACAGCCAGCCGGCCGCCCGGCGCCACGGCCAGCGCCGTGACCCCCAGCGGCAGCACCAGGTCGGGACCGAGCGGGGCCCGGGTGGCCAGGTCCCAGGTCCGCACCGTGCCGTCCTCACCGCCCGCGACGAGCACGGGGCGGCTGTCGAGCACCCCCGCCGCCACCGCGGTCAGCCAGTCCTCGGCGACGGTGACGGGCTCGCCGAGCGGGGCGGCGGTGGCCAGGTCCCAGACCCGCAGCAGGCCGTCGGAGGTGCCGGTGACCGCGACCGGGCGGCCGTCGAGCTGCACGGTGGCCACACCCGCGACGGTGGGCGCGTCCTCGAAGTCGTCCTCGTCGTCCTCGAAGCCGTCGCCGTCCTCGCCGTCCTCCTCGTCCACCGGGCGGGCGTCCGCCACGCCCCCGCCTGCCACGCCCCCGCCTGCCACGCCCCCGCCTGCCACGCCCCCGCCTGCCACGCCCCCACCGCGCAGCGGCCCGGCGATCGCCGTTCCGGTGGCCAGGTCCCAGATCCGCACGGTGCCGTCGGTGCTGCCGCTGACGGCGACCGGGCGGCCGTCGACCACCGCGGTGGCCAGCGCGTTCACGTCGGCCTCATGGCCGGTCAGCGGCTCGTACAGGGGCTGTCGGGTGGTCAGGTCCCACACCTGGACGGTGCCGCGCCAGCTGCCGGTGACCACGATCGGGCGGCCGTTCAGCACGGCGGTGGCGACGGCGGCCACGCCGGTGTCGTGCTCCAGCGGCTCGCCCAGCTGTGCGCCGGTCCTCGGGTCCCAGATCCGCACCTTCCGGTCGCGTCCGCCGGTGACCACCACGGGACGGACGTCGAGCACCGCCGTCGCCACCCCGAACACCAGGTCGTCGTGGCCGGCGAAGACCTCGCCGACGAGGGCGCCGGTGGTGAGGTCCCACAGTCGGGCCGTGCCGTCCCAGCCGGCGCTGATCACCACGGTTCTGCCGCCGGGGCCCCAGCGCCGCACCGAGGCCGTCAGGGTGTTCACCGTGTCGCCGTGACCGGGCAGCGGATCGCCAGGCCGGGGGCCGCCGGGCAGGTCCCAGCGGCGGACCGTGCCGTCCGCACAGCCGATGATCGCCACCGGCTGCCCGTCGACCACGGTCGTGGCCACCGCCGAGACCGGGCCGCGCGGCCCGGCGAAGGAGTGGGCCTGCTGCTGCCCGCTGTCCGCGTCCCAGAGCCGCACCATGCCGCTGGCGCTACCGGTGACCACCATGAGGCGGCCGCCGAGCTCCGCCACGGCCACCGCCTGCGTCGAGCCGGCGTCGCCGGCCAGGGTCCGGCCCACCCGCACTCCGGTCGCGAGCTCCCGCAGCGTGGTCCGGCCGCCGAAGTCGCCGGTGACCACGAGCGGCCGACCGCCGCCCAGCACCGTGGTCAGCGCCTCCACCGCGCCGCCGGCACTGGCGACGGGCTCTTTCAGCCGGCGTCCCTTGGTGAGGTCCCAGGCCCGGACGGTCCCGCTGTTGTCACCGGTCACCGCGATGGTCCGCCGGCCCAGCCGCACCGTCGCCACCGCCCGCAGCTTGCCGCCCAGCGGGCCGTCGGCCCTGCTGTGGTCGTACAGCGGCTCGCCGACCGGGGCGCCGGTGGTCAGGTCCCAGAGCCGCACGGTCCGGTCGTCGCCGCAGCTCACCAGCACGGGGCGGTGGCGCAGCTCCGCCGTGGCCAGGCCGGTCACCCAGCCGCGGTGGCCGGTCAGCGGCGGGTGCAGCAGCCGGCGGGTCGTCAGGTCCCAGATCCGTATCGCCTGGTCGTGGCCGCCGCTGATCGCCACCGGACGGCCCGCCACCTCGCCCGTCGCCACCGCCCGGACCGCTGCGCGATGGCCGGTCATGGGCTCGCCGATCGGGGTGCCGCCGGCCAGGTCCCAGAGCCGGACGGTGCCGTCGCCGCCGCCGGTGACCGCGACCGGCCGGTCGTCCAAGGTCGTGGTGGCGAGGGACCGGACGCCCTCCTCGTGGCCGGTCGCGGTCCACCGGAAGGCACCGAGCTGGGTGCCGCTGGACCACGCGACCCGTCGGTGCGTCGCGGGCTCGTCCGGTACCGGCACGGCGTCGATCCGCGCGGCCAGGACCGGCGATCCGTACCGGGCCGCGTCCAGCGCCAGCAGCTGGCGGCGCACCGCCGGGCCGGCGTCCCGGTGCCGGGTGGCGGAGGCCTGGTAGACCGCCGCCCCCAGCCGCCCGGCCGAGCCCCAGGCATCGGGCAGCAGCGGCAGCACGATCGCCGGGTCGGCGTGCACCAGGAACCCGGCGTCGACGAACGGCGTGTGGCCCAACTGCTCGGCGACGGCCTGCCGCAGCTGCGGATCCGGGCCCTCGGCCGCTTTGAGCCAGAGCGTGACGGCCTCCGGAACGCGCCCGGTCTCGCTGAGCAGCCCGCCGAGCCGCACCTCGGCCAGCTGACGGTAGGGGGCGACGGACGAGCTGACGGCGGTGCGCAGCAGGCGCTCGGCCTCCTGCTGATCGCCCTTGGACCGTGCCTCGTCCGCCAGTTCGATCATCGCCTTGACCGCGGCCAGGGAGTCCGTGACGCCCGTCGGCCCGCTCGCGGGGACGGCGTCCGCCACCGCGTCCCCCTGCCGGCCGAGTTCGGCGGGCAGCGCGCTCCCGTCGTCCTGCTCCGCCACGAAGAGGCGGCTGAGCGTGAGTGCGGCGGAGGTGGCTATCGCGGCGACGGGGGAGGTGGCGGCGATCGTGAACTGCTCGATCGCGCGCGGCCGGTCGTCCAGCTGGAAGTGGACGATGCCGCGGTAGTAGGCGGCCTCGGGCGCCGCCTCGGCTCCGGCGAGGGCCACCATCCGGTCGGCGGCCGCCAGCGCCTCGGAGTACCGTTCCTCGGCCAACTCCAGCAGAGCGGTGATGACTTCGGCGGCCGCCCGGTTGCCCGGTTCCCGGCCGGCGCGTGCCTGCTCGGCGAGCTGGACGGCCTCCTCGACCCGCCCGCCGTCGACCAGGGCCAGCAGGCGTTCCACCACGTCCCGGTAGCCCATGCCCATGGTGGCGAGCGTGCCGTGCAGGGCGTCGAGGTTCGCCAGGGCACGCCGGTCCCGCCGCGCGCCGCCGAACACCCGCCTCGCCCAGCCCTGCTGATCCCGCGAGTCCGTCATCCGTCCCTCCTCGTCCCCGTCCCCACCTGAGTTCGCGCTACCGGCCTGCCGCCAGGGGCGGTTGGGGCCGGATCGCGTGACGTCGAGTCAAGGATGGCGTACGGATTGGATCGTGCCAACGGCAGCTCGCCCCGGTCTCGGGTCTCGGGTCTCAGACCTCGGGGCTCGGCGTCGGCACCACGAAGGTCTGCTCGGGGGAGCGCTGCCGGATCGGGGTGAACAGGGCGGCACCCACCAGGGCCAGCAGGACCGCCGCCACGCCGAGCAGCGGGCCGCGGGCGCCCACCCGCCCGACCAGCGCGGTCAGCAGGAAAGCGCCGAGCGGAGCCAGGCTGCTGTGGATGGTCCAGAACGCGGAGGTGACCCGCCCCAGCAGGTGGTCCGGCGTGACCTGCTGGCGCAGCGACATCGAGCAGATGCCGGCCAGCGACATCCCGAAACCGTAGAGGAAGGCCGAGGCCGCCACCATCGTCACGCTGCCGGTGAGCGCGAGCAGCAGCACCGCCAGCCCGCACACCGTGTAGGAGGCCATCCAGCAGGCGCCGAAGCCCCAACTGCGGCGCAGCCGGGCGGTGGCGGCAGCCGAGATGCAGGTGCCCAGGCCGGAGAGCGCGAGCACGTAGCCGACCGTCCGCTCGCTCTGCCCCAGGCCGTGGCGGATCTGGTAGATCTGCACGTCGGTCATGCCGAGATTGAGGAAGGTGGCGATGGTCAGCAGTACGGTGAGCGCGCGCAGGACCGGGTTGTGCCACAGGAACCGGGCGCCGGTCATGAAGCCGGAGTGCATCCTGCGCCGGCCTTGCCGCGCCGGCGCCTCCTCGGTCGCCACGGCCGCGGGACGTTCAGTGGGCCGCAGCCGGATCAGCGCCAGGCCGATCACCGAGATGCCGAAGCTCGCTGCGTTGATCGCGATCGCGGCCGTGGCGCCGAACAGCCCGGCCACCAGCCCGGCCAGCGCGGGCCCGACGATGTAGGCGATGGCGTTGGTCGCCTCCAACTTGCCGTTGGCCTCGGTGATCTGTTCCCGGTCGACCAGGTTGGAGACGGCGGTCACGTAGGTGATGCTGAACATCATCTCGAAGACCGAGGCCAGGGCCATCACCACGTAGAGCACCCAGATCTGCGGGCTGATCGCCCAGCAGAGTGGGATCGCTCCGTAGAGCACCATCCGGGCGGTGTCACTGAGCATCAGCATCCTGCGGCGGTCGAACCGGTCGGCGAAGGCGCCGCCGAACAGGCCGGTGAGCATGGACCCGACGCCGGCGATCGCCGTGAGCAGTCCCATCTGCGCGGCGGAACCGGTGGTGTGCAGCACCAGCAGCGGAAGTGCCACCAGCGAGAAGGCGTTACCGAGTTCGGAGAGCGCCTGGACACCCCAGAAGATGGTGAAGTCGCGGTTGGATCGCAGTGGGCGGGCAGGCATCGATCAGGGCCCCCTCGTGTTCGTCGGTTCTCGGGTGTTACCGGTTGTGAGCCGCCAGGGCCAGCAGGAGCCGCAGCGGGCGTGACTCGACGCGCGGATCGTACGCCAGACCGAGGCCGACCGTGGGTGTCGGGGCGGTGAGCCGGCGCAGCCGGATGCCCGGAACGCGCAGGGTGTGCGCGCGGCCTGCGGGGATCGGGGCGACGCCGTGGCCGGCGGCCACGGCCAGCAGCAGCTGTTCGTCGTCGGGCTCCTCGCGCACGATCCGCGGGCCGTGCCCGGGCCAGAGTTGACGGATGATCAGATCGTGCATCCCGGGGCCGTTTTCGCGGGGCCACAGGAGCACCGGTTCGTTGGCGATCCGGCGGCGGCTGATCCGGGAGCGGGTGGCGGCGAGGGGGTGGTCGGCCGGGACGGCCAGCAGCAGTTCCTCCTCGGCGAGCAGGAGGCAGGCCAGATCGGGGACGTCGAGCGGCGGGCGGACGAAGGCCGCGTCGAGCTGCCCGGCGAGCAGCAGGGTCACGTTGTGGGCCGTCCAGCCGGTCTGCAGCCGCAGGTCGACGTCGGGGTGGCGGTCACGGAAGGCGGTGACCAGGGCGTCGGTGGGGCCCCCGCGCGCGGAGCGGGTGTAGGCCAGGTTCAGGCGGCCGTGCCGCCCGGCGACCGCGGCTGCGATCCGCTCCTCGGCCGCCGCGGCCCGGGTGAGGACCTGCCGCGCCTCCTGGGCCACCACCGCGCCGACCGCGGTGAGGGTGCAGCCGGTGGTGCCGCGCTCGATCAGCCGGGCGCCGAGCTGCCGCTCCATGGCCTTGACCTGCTGGCTCAGCGCGGGCTGTGCGATGTGCAGCCGCCGCGCGGCGCGCGTGAAGTTCAACTCCTCGGCCAGTACCGTGAAGTAGCGCATCTGTCGGAGGTCCATGCGGGCGATGATAAGCGCGGCTTATCGTCGGCGCCAGGGCTGGTCTTGGACGGGTGCCGCGTGCTCCGGTCACGCTGTCCTCCATCCGCCGGTGATCGGTCCGGCGGTGATCGGTCCGGCGGTGATCCGCCGGCATGTGCTGACGATGCGTCAGATCGACTCGGAGCGACGGGAAGCAGGGGTACGCATGCTGGACGTGGTAGTGGTCGGCGCCGGAGTGGTCGGCCTGACCAGCGCGCTGAGTCTGCAGGAGCAGGGGGCCCGGGTGATGGTGGTCGCCGACGCCCTGCCGCTGTCGACCACCTCCGCCGTGGCGGCGGCCGTCTGGTATCCGACCGGGATGACGGGCGGGGACCAGGTCGCGCGGTGGTCGGCGGACAGCTACGCCGAGTTCGCCCGCCAGGCCGCCCAAGGCGTGCCGGGGGTGACGATGAGCCCCACCCGGATGCTCACCGAATCGCCTGGGTCCGGTGCACCCACCGGGCAGGACGGCCCGCCCGTGCCGTGGTGGGCGGCGCCCGTCCCGGACCTGCGGCCCCTGACGGCGCCCGCCCCGGCCCGGCCGGGCGGGCCGACCCGGCACGGCTGGGAGTTCACCGCGCCCTCCATCGAGATGCCGCGCTACCTGGGCCGGCTTTTCGACCGGTTCCGCGAAGGCGGCGGCCGGGTGGTCCAGCAGCGCCTCGACTCCCTTGCCCAGCTGGCCGGTTGGGCGCCCGCCGTGGTCAACGCCAGCGGGCTGGGAGCCCGCCTGCTCTGCGCCGACCGGGCGGTGTATCCGGTGCGCGGCCAGATCGTGCTGGTCCGCAACCCGGGCCTGCGCCTCTCGCTGCGGATCGAGGGCCACCCGGCCGGCTACACCTACGTCCACCCGCGCAGCACCGACGTGGTGCTGGGCGGCACCTTCGAGGAGGACAGCTGGGACACCGCCGTCGACCCGCGGACCGCACAGTCGATCCTGCGTCGCTGCACCGCCGCGGTGCCCGAGCTGTCCGGGGCCGAGGTCACCGGCCACCTGGTCGGCCTGCGCCCGGCCCGCCGCGGCGGGGTGCGGCTGGCGGTGGACGAGCACACCCTGCCGGGCACCCGGCTGGTGCACAACTATGGCCACGGCGGTGCGGGCGTCACGCTCTCCTGGGGGTGCGCGGCCGCCACCGCCGCGCTGCTCTGAGAACCTCAGCCCCGATCCCGCCCCTACCGCACCCGGACGTCCGTCCCCAGCAGTTCCGCGCTGAGCCGCGCCGCGGGCAGTCGCGGGTTGAGGTAGACGTGCTCGCTGCGCTGCTCCACCTCCGCGATCAGCGAGCGCAGCGTGACCTGGGCGTCCGCCAGCTGCCCCGCGTGGTGCTGGGCCTCGGCGAGCAGGCCCAGGTGCAGCGGCAGCCGCAGCAGTGTCCGGCTGGTGCGCAGCACGGCGAGGGCGGCGCGGATCCGGGCGACCCCGGCGCAGCCCTCGCCGCGGTGCGCGTCGGCCCAGCCCAGGCAGACCTCCAGCATCGCCTTCCAGTACCGCAGCCCGGCCTCGGCCGCCACCTCCACGCCCAGCGCGCCGGACCGCTCGACCCGCTCGACGTCGCCCTCCAGCCCCGCCAGCACCGCGTCCACGTAGAGCGCGAAGGACCGGTCGGAGGGCCGGGCGTCGCGGCCGGACAGCGCGAGCAGCTCCTCGCGGCGCTCCATCGCGGCCCGCTGGTCGCCGAGCAGCCAGTGCGTGAAGGCGTTGTAGGACCGGCAGGAGACCCGGGGGTCGTGCTGGAAGGCCTTCGCCAGCGTGTTGCCCTGCCCGCTGCAGAAACGATCCGCCGCGCTGACGCCCCGCTCCAGCTCGGCCAGCGCCTCCGGCAGGTCCCCGCGCACATGCAGCACGATGCCCTGGCCGTACGCGGCGCCGAGCACCGCCACCGGGTCCGGATCGCTCGCGGACATCTCCCGCAGCCGTCCGGAGAACGCCAGCGACTCCTGGTACCGCCCGGTGACCAGGTGTGCGGCGCACAGCGCCCAGAGCACCGAGGGGCGGTCGGGCGTGCCCGTGACGGCGTTGAGTTCGCGGCTGCGGTTGAAGGCCATCTCGGCCTCGGCGTCGCCGTAGCCCCGGATGAGGGCCAGCACCTGGCCCAGCTGGATCTGCAGGCGCTGGTCGAGCCCCGGCGTCGCGGGGTTGCCGGCCGGCAGCTCGCGCAGCAGGCACATCGCCCGGCGCAGCCAGGTCTCGGCCTGCTCGTACGCCAGCCGCTGCTCGGCCTGTTCGGCGGCGCGCAGCAGCGAGGGCAGTGCCTCCTTGGCGGGCATCTCGCAGCCCGCCTCCCAGGCGTGGTGGGCGACCTGTTCGACGTCCTCGTCCGGCACGTACGAGCGGTCGAGCAGGGTGCGGGCGACCTGGGCGTGCAGCAGGGCGCGCTGCTCCTGGTCCAGTTCCTCGTAGAGGGTCTCCTGGACCAGCGCGTGGGTGAAGTGCAGCAGGTCGGGATGGTGGGAGTCGGCGCGCAGCAACTGGGCCAGCACCGCCGACTCGACGGCGGCCCGGGTGGATCGGTCCTCGCCGGTGATCTCGTTCAGCAGCCGCAGGTCGACCTCGGTGCCCAGCACGGCGCAGGTCCGCAGCGTCCGCAGCGCCTCGGCGGGCAGCGTGGCGAACCGCTGGCGCAGCACCTCGCGCACCCCCGAGGGAACCCGGGTGAGCAGCAGCCGGGCGGCGTGCGGATCGTGCAGCCCGTTGGTGCCGCCCAGCAGCGAGAGCAGCTGGGCGACGAAGTACGGGTTGCCCTTGCTGCGTTCGTACAGCGCGCGGGTCACGGCGGCGCCGATGCCCGAGCCCGCCTTGCTGCGGACCAGCACCCCGACCTCGGCCTCGGAGAGGCCGCCGAGCCGCAGCGCCTCGGTGCGCGGGTCGCGCAGCACCTCGCCGAGCTTCTGGGCCAGGACCGGGTTGGTCCCGATGTCGCTGTCCCGGGCGGTCATCACCAGGCCCAGCGGCCGCCCGTGCTGGCGGGTGGTGAGCAGCCGCAGCAGGTCCAGGGACGGCGCGTCGGCCCAGTGCAGGTCCTCCAGCAGGAGTAGCAGCGGACTCCGGTCGGCCAGCGCCAGCAGCACCTCGCAGACCGCGTCGTAGGTGCGGAACCGCTCCTGGGCGCCGGCCTCCTCCGGCGACTGCTGCTCGGTCGCCGGCAGCAGCTCGGGGATCAGCGGTGCCAGCGCGGTGCCGAAGCGGGTGGCGGCAGCCGTGAAGTCCTCGGGACGGCGCGCCGAGAGCTGACGCAGCACCTGGGCCCACGGCCAGTACGGCGGGACGCCCTGGCCGGCGAAGCAGCGTCCCCACATCACGTCCGGATCCCGGTTCTTCAACGGCGTGCTGAGCTCCAGCAGCAACCGGGTCTTGCCGATCCCCGCCTCGCCCAGGACCGCCGCGACCCGCCCGTCGCCGGCGACCGTGTCCGCCACCAGCGAGCGCAGTTCCAGCAGTTCGCCCTCCCGCCCGGCGAACCCGCGGGTCTTGGGCGCCTCGGTGAAGGCGGGCGGCTCCGGGGCGCGCTCATGGACGCAGGCCCGCTCGGCCTCGCCGGACGGGCTGCCGCGGCCGTCCAGCTCCTGGCGCAGGATCGCGCCGTGCAGGTCCTGCAGCTCCTCGCTGACCGCGACGCCGAGCTCCTCCAGCAGGCTGGCCCTGGTGCGTTCGTAGACGAAGAGTGCGTCGGCCTGCCGCCCGAGCCGGTACAGCGCGGTCATCAGCTGCCCCACCAGGCGTTCGCGCAGCGGATACCGGCCCGCCTCGCGCTCCAGCTCCGCCACCACCGCCTCGGGCTGGCGCAGCATCAGGCAGGCGTCGGCCCGGGTCTCCACCGCGGTGAGCCGCACCTGCTCCAGCCGCGCGCCCTCGCCGGCCAGCGGCCCGTACTCGGTCAGATCGGCGTACGGTGCCCCGCGCCACAGGTCCAGCGCCTCGGTGAGCAGCGCGCGGGCGGCGGGGAACTCGTGCTCGCGCTGCAGCCGGCGGCCCCGGGCGACCAGGCGCTCGAAGCGGTAGGCGTCGACCTGGTCCTCGTCCAGGTCCAGCACGTAGCCCGAGGCGACGTGCCGCACCAGCGGCTCCGCGCCGCCCGGCTCGGCCTTCGGCGCCAGCGCGGTGCGCAGGTGGGAGACGTAGCTCTGCAGCGAGGCCTTGGCCTGCCGGGGCGGGTGCTCGCCCCACAGCTCCTCGACCAGCTGGCCGGTGGAGACGGTCCGGCCCAGCTGGATCAGCAGCAGGCCGAGCAGCGCGCGTCGCCGGGGCGGCCCCAGCGGGAGTTCGCGGTCGCCGAGCTGCGCCGTCATCGGTCCGAACACGCGCAAGCGAAGACCGCCGGACTCAGACATACGCCCCCTTGGATCGCCGCCCCGGGTCAGCGACGAGACGTGTCGTCACCACCTGCTTTGGATCATGGCACATGACCGAGGAGTATCCAACAGGCACGCAGCGTGGCCGCACCGCCCTCGGCGCAAGCCCAGTCGCTTGTCAACAAGTAACACGCGGACCGCGCCCGGGTAAAGGGCGCCCGGACCCGGCCCGTGCCCGCCCCGTGCCCGCCCCGGACCCGTCGTCAGCCGGCCGCCGGCGGGGTGTCGGTCAGCACGTCGGACACCAGGTCCGCCCACCGCTCGCCGCTCAGCCAGGCGGCGCTGGCGTCGGCGTGCCCGCTGGGCTGCTCCACGGTGATCCGGCGCCACAGGTCGTCGATCCGCCGCCGGGCGGCCGCGCAGTAGAGGTCGGCCAGCTCCTGGGTGCTCTCGGGCCCCAGCCGGCCGTTCCGCGAGGTCCGGGCCAGCACCAGGGACATCAGCAGCAGCTCGCCCGCGACCTGGTTCAGCTGGATCAGCAGGTGCTCCTGCTCGAACAGCTCCCGCGGATCCGGGTGGCGGCGGACCAGTGCCAGGCAGGTCCGGGCGAAGGCCTTGACCTGGTGGGCGGTGAACCGCAGGTGGCCGAGGTTGGGCTCGGTCAGGTCGGCGTGGTCCAGGCAGCCGACATCGGCCGGCTCCGACTCGATCGCCCGCGCGTTCGCCGGCTCCGGGTAGTAGCAGCCGAGGACGCCCAGCTGCGCGGCCCAGTTGTCGAGCTGGAAGTCCACCCCGCAGGCGATCCGCAGGCCCCGGGCCTCCCGGAAGGCCCGCTCCAGCGGCAGCGGTGGCGCTCCGCGGCCGGCCTTGCTCCGCGCGGTCTCGTAGCCCTCGGCGCCCAGCAGCGACATGGTCCGGTCGACGATGCGCCAGCAGGTCACCGAGGACAGGTTCTTGGCCGCGAGCTGCTCGTAGCGCAGGTTGACCGCCCCTTCGCCCGGCTGGGCGTCCTCGCCCAGCAGGCACCACTGGGCCAGCGTCTCCAGTGCGAAGACCTCGCCGAGGGTGGCCGCGATCATGCGCTGGATCTCCTCGAAGGAGCCGAGCGGGCGGCCGTCCACCTGACGCCGGCCCGCGAACTCCCGCGACCAGTGCAGGCAGAGCCGGCCGAGGGCCAGCGCCGGGGCCGCGATGGTGTGCACCCGGCCGCGGACGATCAGTTGGTTCGGCTCCGGGGCCACGCCCTGGTCCTGCTCCTCCTCGGCCAGCATCAGCTCGGCCGGCACCCGCACGTTCTTGAGGGTGATCGCTCCGAGCGGGAACCCCTTGAGTCCCATGAACTCGTGCTGCGCGGCGACCGTGAGGCCGGGGCTGGTGGTGTCCACGAAGAAGATCCGGACCCGGTCGCCGCCGGCCTCCCGCACCGTCGCGGTCACGCTCAGCATGCCCGCGACCGGGGCGTTGCTGGTGAACACCTTCTGCCCGGTCAGCAGGTACGCGGCGCCGCCCTCGACCGGGACGGCCCTGGTGCCGCGCTGCCGGTTGGCGGCACCGGCCGGCTCGGTGTCCGCGTGGCCGCACAGGTGCCCGGCCCGGACCCGGGCGCCGAGCGCCTCGCGCAGCGGCCCCGGGGGCAGGGCCGGCAGATAGGCCCCGACGCCGACGGTGTTGTGCACCGAGAGCAGTTGCGCCACCGGCATGGACCAGCTCGCGGCCGCCTGGACGATCCGGAAGGCGTTCATCCCGGACAGGCCCAGGCCCCCGAGTTCGGGGGCGCTGCGGAGCCGGGTGTACCCGCCGGCCGCCAGCGCCTCCAGCAGACCGGCGGGCAACTGCCGCTCGGTGTCCACCTCGGTGGGGTCCACCCGCTCGCGCAGCAGCGCCCCGAAGGCGGCCAGCACGCGCTCGCCGGCCAGCCGGTCCTCCTTGTCCTGCACCGGAAAGGGGTGGATGAGGTCCCAGCGGAACTCGCCGCGGTAGAGGTCCTCCAGGAAGCTGGGCACCCCGGGGACGTGCCAGGGGTTCTGCGGGCGCGGGCTGGTCGCCATGGTCTCCATCCGGAGGTGCGGGGCTGTGCTGCGGCGGGGGAGTGGGTTGCTCGGCATCACCGGACCGGCCGGCTCCGGGCGGCCGGTGCGCCGTCGCCCCAGGAGGTGTCCAGCCGGGAGCCGGCCGACCGGGGCGTGGTCGGTCGGGAGCCGGCCGGCCGGGAGGTGTTCGGACGGTCTGTCATGCTGCTTCTCGCCTTCGGTGGGGCTGCGTGCGATCGGCCCGGCGGGCCAGTGGTGGGGCCGTGCCGGGCGTGACCGGGGCCAGGGTTGGCCTGGCCCGGTCCGGGGCTCAGAGCGTCAGGCGGATCCCGTACCGGTCGAGCCAGGTGTTCAGCTGGAGCGCCATCTCGACGTCGGCCCGGTCCGGCCAGCCGCCGCGGTCGACCAGTCGCGGGTCCTCCACGAAGGCCCGCGCGGCCTTGGTGTCCAGCAGCGCCGTGACGGGCGCGTGCGGGTCGGCCAGCACGCCCGCCAGCGCGTCCCGCAGGTGTGTGGTGTAGCCGTCGTCGTAGGTCGCGGGGAACGGCGCCCCGGGCCGGGCCAGGATCGCGGGCGGCAGCAGCTCCCCGGCCACCGCGCGCAGCAGGCCCTTCGCCCGGCCGCCGTACGTCTTCATCGCCCACGGCGTGTTGTAGAGGTACTCCACCAGGCGGTGGTCGCAGAACGGGTAGCGGATCTCCAGGCCGGCCGCGGTGCCCAGCCGTTCGGAGTGCAGCAGGAGCGGGTCCAGCCACCGGGTCAGGTGCAGGTGGCCCAGTTCGCGCATCCGGCGTTCGAGGCCGGTGGACTCCGGCAGGTGCTCGACCTCGGCGATCGCGTCCTGGTACTGGTCGGCGCAGTAGCCGTCCAGGGCCAGCCAGTCGAGCAGCGCCGGGTCGAGCAGCCCGGCGCCCAGGCCGCGGGTCGGACCGAGCCGGCGCGCCCGGGTCAGCCAGGGGAACATCTCGGCCGCCAGCACCTCCTGCTCCCCGGCCCAGTCGAAGCCGCCGAACACCGGGTCGGCCGCCTCGCCCGACAGCGCCACCCGGGTGTGTTCGCCCACCGAGCGGAAGAAGAGGTAGGGCGTGATGTTCCGGTCCCCGTAGGGCGTCGGCAGGTCCTTGGCCATCAGCACCGCGGTGCGCACCACCGGGTCGGCGAGCACCTCCGGGTCGAGTGCCGCTTCGAGGTGCCGGGTGCCCAGGTGGTTCACCACCTGGGCCGCGTAGGGGCTGTCCGGCACGCTGTCCGCGTTGACGCCGATCCCCACGGTGAACGTCCGCAGCGGCTCGCCGCCCGGCGTCCGGCCCGCCGCCAGTGCGGCCACCACACTGGAGTCCAGGCCGCCGGAGAGCAGGATCCCGGGCGCCGGCTCGCCGGCCATGGCCGAGGAGACCGCGCCGGTCAGCAGGCGGCGCACGGTGTCCAGGGTCTCCGGCAGGCTCTCGGTGTGCGGGGCCGCCCGCAGCTGCCAGTACGCCTCGGTGTGGATGCCGCTCACCCCCACCTGGACCAGGTGCCCCGGCGGCACCTCGCGCAGGCCGCGGAAGACGCCGCGCCCGGGCACCTTGATCGCCGTCAGCACGGCGCGCAGCCCGTCGGCGTCCACCCGGGCCTCGGCCAGCGGGTGCGCCAGCACCGCCTTGGCCTCCGAGCCGAACAGGACGCCGGCCTCCAGCGGCAGGTAGCTCAACGGCTTGATGCCCAGCCGGTCCCGGACCAGGACCAGCTGACTGACCCGCAGGTCCCAGATGGCGAACGCGAACATGCCGTCGAGCCGCCGCACCCCCGCCGTCCCCCAGCGCAGATAGGCGCGCAGCACCACCTCGGCCTCGCTGCCGAAGCTGAAGCGCTCGCCGGCGTCGGTCAGCTGCCGGCGCAGCCTGGCGATGTTGGAGACCGACCCGTCGTAGCTGATCACCGCCACCGGTCGGCCCTGTTCGGCCACCACCAGCGGCTTGCCGCCGTCGGTCTCGTACACCGCGCCGGTGCCGCGCTGTCCGAGCACCGCGCGCGGGCAGGCCCACATCCCCTCCCCGTGCGGGCCGCGCCCGGCCAGCGAGGCCGTCATGGCGAGGACGGCGTGCCGCTCGCGCGCCACGTCCCGCTCGAAGTCGATCCAGCCGGCGATTCCGGACACCTGGTTCCTTTCTGAGTGCCATCGAGGCCGCTGACCGGCGGGCCCCGGGCTGAGGTCCTTCGCTACCGGGCGGACGGGACGCGGTGGTGCAGCCGGCCGTCGATCAGGCCGAGCAGCGCCGCGGGGAAGTCGAGCAGGTACATGTGCCCGCCGGGCAGGCAGGCGGACCGGAAGTCCGCCGCGGTGTGGTCGCGCCACTGCGCCAGGCGCTCGGCGCCGATCAACTGGTCCTGCGAGCCGCGGATCGCGGTGATCGGGACGTTCAGTCTTCGCCGCGCCGCGGGGCGGTACCGCTCGTGCATCGCGATGTCGGCCCGCAGCACCGGCAGCAGCGCCATCCGCAGGGCCGGGTTGTCGAAGGCCGGGCGGCGGTAGCCCTCGGCGCGCTCCACGTGGTCCAGGAACTCCGCGTCCGGCAGGCCGGTGGCACCCGGCCCGAGCCGGCTCGCGGGGCCCGCCGCGCCGCTCACGAACAGGCCGCGCGGCGCCGGTGCGCCTTCGGCGGCCAGCCGGCCCGCCACCTCGAACGCCAGCACCGCGCCCAGGCCGTGCCCGAACAGCGCCACGCCCTGGTGCTCCGCGGCCCGCTCGCGGACCCACGGCAGCACGTCCGCCACCACGTCCGCCACCCGGCGCAGCGGCGGCTCGGCCAGCCGCTGCTCCCGGCCGGGCAGGGCGACCGGCGCGACGTCGAGCCCGGCCGGCGCCAGCGACCGCCAGGGCACGAAGAACGAGGGCCCCGCGCCCGCGTGCGGAAAGCACAGCAGCAGAGTGGAGGTCATCGCAGGGCCCTTCGTGACGTGCAGGTGGTGTCGCGGAAGCGACCGTACGCGGACCGCCTTGCGGAGGGCTTGCCGTACCGCTTGCTTTCCCCTTGCGGTCCACTGCCGGCCGGTCGCTGCGCCGCCCGCTCGCCCCCGCCGGCCGGTCGGCCGGCCCGCTGCCCGGTCGCTCTGTCGGCCTGTCAGCCGGCCCGCCGAATCGCGTACAGTCCGTACCGTCGGCGTCGCCGACAGTACGTTCAGCCCCGCAGTCCAGCAGCCGAAACAGGAGGAGGGCCGTGGCCACCGGAGCGAGTCCCCTGCCCACCAGCCCGACCACCGGCACCGGTCCAGGCACCGGCTCAGGCAACGGCACCGGCACCGGCGACGGCACCGGCGACGGCACCGGCCCGGGCAGCGCCCGCCCGGTCCCCGAACTGGACCCCGCCCTGGTGAAGCGCTGGCACGCGGAGAGCGGCGAACTGGTCGAGCTGCTGGCGCTGGCCCGCGAGCGGCTCGGCGGGGTCGCGGCCGTCCGCCTCGGAGCCGGGCCCACCGTCCTGATCACCGATCCGCAGGCGGTCCAGCACGTGCTCGCCCAGCACCCGGACCGGTACGTCAAGCGCTCGCACCGCGCCCGGCTGCTGGTCGGCGACGGCGTCCTGTCCGCCACCGGTGACGCCTGGAAGCAGCAACGCCGGTTGCTGCAGTCCCAGTTCACCGGCACCGGAATGCGCCGCTACGAGCAGCGGATCGCCGGGGCGGTCGAGACCTGCGCCGAGCGCTGGGCCGGGTACGCCCGCACCGGGCAGCGCTTCGACCTCGCCGAGGAGATGCGCCGCTTCGCCCTGGACAGCATCTGGCGCTCCCTCACCGGTCACCCCGTGGACGCCGCCACCGAGGCCGAACTGGCCTCCGTCGACAACCTGGTGGGCGCCCTGCCGACGCTGCCCGCCGACGCGGTCGAGGTGCCGCCGGTGGTCGCCGCCGAGCTGGCCAGGCTCGACGCCGTCGCCCGGTTGGCCATCGAGGCCGCCCGCCACGGTGCGGGCCCCGACGGCCCCGGCCTGCTGCACGTCCTGCTGGCGGCCGCCGCCGAGCGCCCCGAGTACACCGACCGGCTGATCCGCGACGAGCTGGTCACCCTGCTGTTCGCCGGCCACGAGACCACGGCCAACACCCTGACCTGGCTCCATCTGCTGCTCGACCGCCACCCCGCCGCCCGGGAGCAGGTGCTGGCCGCCGGGCCCGAGGGCTCGGCCGAACGCCGCGAGGCCGTCCAGGCGCTGGTCCACGAGACGCTGCGGCTCTACCCCTCCGCCTGGATGCTGCCCCGCCACGCCACCGCGGACGACACCGTGGCCGGCTACGCCATCGCGGCCGGCACCGACGTGCTGGTCTGCCCCTACCTCACCCACCGCGACCCCGAACTCTGGCCGGACCCCGAGCACTTCGACCCCACCCGGTTCACCACCCCCGGCGCGCGCCCCGCCGTCACCGGCGGCTACCTGCCGTTCGGCCTCGGTCCCCGTGCCTGCCTCGGCCTGCAGTTCGCGCTCCGCGAGACCACCGCCCTGCTCGAACGCCTGCTCCCGGCCCACGCCGTGGCCTTCGACGCCGCGCCGACCAAGGCTGCCTACGGCATCACCGTCCGCCCGGACGGCCCGACCGCGGCCACCCTCGGCTGACTGCCCCGGCGAGGGGTGGGTGCTGTCCTAACTACGCCAATTGGAAGGACGCCCTCATGGTGCACGCCCAGTTCGACCCGACCGCCCGTCAGGCCCTGGCCGTCGCGGCCGTCGACGCCAAGACCCGCAGGGACCTGACCTGGCAGCAGATCGCCGATGTGGCCGGTCTGTCGGTCGCCTTCGTGACCGCCGCCGTCCTCGGCCAGCACGCGCTGCCGGCGGATGCCGCCAAGGCCGTCGCCGGCCTGCTCGGGCTGGACGAGGAGGCGGCGCTGCTGCTTCAGAGCATCCCGACCCGCGGCTCGCTCCCCGGCGGCGTCCCCACCGACCCGACCATCTACCGCTTCCACGAGATGATCGAGGTCTACGGCACCACGCTCAAGGCCCTGGTGCACGAGCAGTTCGGTGACGGCATCGTCAGCGCGATCGACTTCAGGATCGACGTGCAGAAGGTCGCCGACCCCGAGGGCGGTGACCGTGCCGTCATCACTCTGGACGGCAAGTTCCTTCCCTACAAGCCTTTCTGACACGTCGACAGTTCGTGAACCATGGGCCGCTCCGGTACTCCGGGGCGGCCCGCGCGGTGTGTAAACCTTGGATGCGAACGACCTCTGCAATTGTCGTGTTCCGGCCATGTCCACTTGATGAGCTGGCATGCCCTCGTCATCAGCCCCTATGGTTGGTGACATTCCGCCGCCGGTGCAACTGTCGCTGCCGGGCGGATGCGTTGCTGACGGACCGTCAGGTGAGGTGTCTCCAACTGTCCTCCCTGGCAACCTCGTTGGCCGACGAGGTGACTCGTAGCACCTGATCGACCCCGCTCCGCGGTCAGCCTCGCTCTGTGCTCAACCCCGCTCTGCGTCCAACCCTGCCCTGTGCTCAACCCTGCTCTGCGTCCAACTCCGCGGCTGCCGGCCGTTTCCGGCACCGTCCCGCGGCAGGCCCCCACATGCCGCCGCGGCCGGGTCCCCCACGAGAAGAAGGAACAACGCAGTGAAGAAGAACACCTACGCCCGCGCCATCGCAGTCCTGGCGATAGCCGGCGCGTTCAGCACCGCGATGGTCTCGGTCGCCGACGCGACCCCGTCGGTCGCCGCCCACCAGCACCACCACCACTTCGCGCTCGGCGCGCAGTTGGACCACCCGGCCCAGGCCCACCTGCACAGCGCGATCGCCCCGCACGCCACCAAGGACGTGCCGGCGAGCGTGGACCTGAGCAACTACCTTCCCCAGGTGGGCGACCAGGGCCAGGTCGGATCCTGCGTGGCCTGGGCCATCGACTACTCCGCGATCGGCATCATGGAGGCCGAGCAGGGCATCACGGGTGCCCCGCACGCGCCGATGTACACCTACGCGCAGATCGCCCAGGGCAACGACCAGGGCAGCTACGCCAGCCAGCACTTCGACATCCTGACCAGCCAGGGCCTGGACACCAAGGCCGACTACTGGCAGGGCGACTTCGACTACACCACCCAGCCCGACGCCAACGAGACGGCGAACGCGGCCAACTGGAAGCTGTCCGGCTACACCGCGCTGGACACCGGCAGCGCGCTGGTCGGCGAGGTGAAGAGCTCGCTCGCCCAGGGCGAGCCCGTGGTCTTCGCCTTCAACGTCTACCAGAGCCTGGAGGACATCGACGCCACCACCGCCGGGAACTACACCTACTACCCGAGCTCCGACGAACTGGCCGGACAGCCGCTGGGCGGCCACGAGGTGGCCATCGTCGGCTACAACGACCAGGGCGTGAAGATCGCCAACTCCTGGGGCAGCTCGTGGGGTGACAACGGCTACTTCACCGTGCCGTGGCAGTTCGTCACCGACCAGATCCAGGAGGCCGACGCCGTCGGCCAGATAGTCGCCACCGGCCAGGGCGTGCACTGACCGGGCGGTCCCGGGCGGCACCCCCGGCCGCCCGGGGCCACTCCTCCCGCACGCCGACGGCGTGCCGGCGCATCGGCCCGGCCGTCAGCCCAGTGCGGCGTCGAGGACCAGCACCCCGGCGAACGAGGTCAGCGAGAGCAGCGTGTGGGCCACCGTCCAGGTCCGCAGCGTGCCGCCGACCGAGAGCCCGAAGTACTCCTTGAACATCCAGAACGAGGCGTCGTTGACGTGGCCGAGGAAGGCCGCCCCCGAGCCGAGCGCCAGCGCCAGCAGCGCCGCCTGGGTGGAGCCGAGGCCGTGCGCCATCGGGCCGATGATGCCGGCCGCCGCCACGGTGGCCACCGTGCCGGAGCCGGTCGCCGTGCGCATCAGCGCGGCCACCAGCCAGGCGAGCAGCAGCAGCGGGATGTGCAGGTGCCCGGCGGCCTGTCCGATCGCGGCGTTGACGCCCGAGTCGGCCAGCGCCTGGGAGTAGCCGCCGCCCGCGCCGACGATCACCAGCACCCCGGCGATCGGCGGGAACGAGCGCGAGAGCGAGGCCTGGACCTGCTCGCGCGAGGCACCCACCGCGTAGCCGAAGGAGCCCAGCGCCACCAGGACCGCCACCAGCAGCGAGACCACCGGTGTGCCGAGGAACTCCAGCACGGTGTAGAGCGTGCCGTGCGCCCAGTGGAAGGTGTCGCAGCCGGCCTTGAGCATCATCAGCGCGATCGGCAGCAGCACGGTGGCGATGGTCACCGAGAAGCGCGGCAGCCGGCGCGGCACGGCGCCCGCGGTGCCCTCGGCGGCACCACCAACAGGCGCGGTGGTGGTGAAGGCGGCCAGCGCGGCCTCGGGGATCACCGCTTCGACCCGCGGCCAGGCGTAGGCGGTGAACAGCGGGCCCACCACGATCGCGCAGGGGATGGCCACGATCAGCCCGTACACCAGGGTCAGGCCCACCGAGGCGTGCACCGCGGTGATCGCCACCAGCACGCCGGGGTGCGGCGGCACCAGTGCGTGCACCGTGGCGAGCCCGGCCATCGCGGGGATGCCCACCCGCAGCACCGGGTAGTCGGCGCGCTTGGCGATCTGCAGCACCAGCGGCACCAGCAGCACGAAGCCGACCTCGAAGAACATCGACAGCCCGACCAGACAGGCGACCAGGGTCACCACCCACGGCAGGCCCCTGGGTCCGACGGCTCTGGTGAGCGTGGTCACAATCTGGTCGATGCCCCCGGAATCCGCCATCAGCCGGCCGAGCACCGCGCCGAGAATGATGAGGATGCCGACTTTTCCGGTGATGTTCCCAAGGCCGGTGGTAAAGGAATCTGCGACCTTTTGGATCGCTTCTCCGGAGAGCAGGGAAACGGCGAACGCGCCGACCATCAGCGCCAGGAAGGCATGCACCTTCAGCCAGCTGATCAGGACCACGACCAGCGCGATCGATATCCCGACCACGGCCAGCAGCCACGTGTCGTGACCGGTCCACACGGTACTCGCGGCTTTGCCCGGAGCGGTGCTCGCGGCCTGCGCGAGCAGTGCGGACGATGATGCCAACGCTGCCATCATGCGTATTCCTCTTCCCTGTCCATTTACTGCTGCCGGGCACCGTATGCGGCCGTCGCGGCTCGCCGCCAGAGCGCCGGCAATTGCGTCGATTGCGGTCGCCGGAAATCTTTCCGCTCGTTCTGTGCGTTCTGTGCACGGCGGTACGCTGGCCGCATGTTCCGCCGCATGTTCCGCCGCATGTTCCGCCGCGTGTTCGGCCGTCGGCCCCGCCTCGCCACCCAGACCCTGCTCGCCCAGGTGACGGTGCTCTGCGTGGTGCTCGGCGGCGGCTTCGCGCTGACGGCGGAGCTTCTTCGCGACTCCGCCGAGCAGAACTACGAGCAGCGGGCGCTCGCGGTGGCCCGGTCCACTGCGGAGAACCCGGTGGTGGTGGACCGGATCGCGGCCGGCGACGATCCGCGCGGCGAGGTGCAGCAGGCGGCCGAGGCCGTCATGCGGCGCACCGGCATGCTCTTCGTGGTGGTCACCGACAGCCGCGGCATCCGCTACTCGCACCCCGACCCCTCGCTGCTGGGCAAGGAGGTCAGCACCGTGCCGACCGCGCTGGACGGCCGCGAGTCGGTCGCCATCCAGCGCGGCACACTGGGCGACTCGGCCCGGGCCAAGGTGCCGCTGCGCGGCGCGGACGGCCGGGTGATCGGCGAGGTGAGCACCGGAGTGCGGCTGAGCACCGCGCTCGGCGCCGCCGCCCCGCTGATCCGCGAGGAGGGCGCCTTCGCGGGCGGCGCGCTGCTGGTGGGTGCGGGGGCGGCGGCGCTGCTCACCCGGCGGCTGAAGCGGCAGACCCTCGGCCTCGAACCGGTCGACCTCGCCGACCTGCTGCGCGAGCAGCAGGCCGTCCTGCACGGAGTGGGTGACGGCGTGCTGGCGGTGGACCAGGACGGCCGGGTGACGGTCTGCAACGCGGAGGCGGCCCGGCTGCTCGGGCTGGACGGTCCGGGCTCCTCGGACGCCTCGGATATCTCGGGCTCCCCGCCGCCCCCGGGGACCACGATCGCCGACGCCGGGCTGCCGCCCGCCCTGGCCCGGGTTCTGACGGACCGTCAGGAGCTGTGGCAGAGCGTGCTGGTGGTCGGCGAGCGGGTGCTGGTGGTGACCGCGCAACCGGTGCGGCGCGGCGAGCGCAACCTCGGCCATGTGCTGACCCTGCGCGACCGCACCGAGCTGGACGAGCTGGCCCGCGAGCGCTCGGCGCTGCGGGCACTGTCGGACGCGCTGCGCGCCCAGGCCCACGAGTACACCAACCGGCTGCACACGCTGGCCGGCCTGCTGGACACCGGCGCCACCACCGAGGCCCGCTCCTACCTGCGCGAGCTGGCCGCCGCGCCGCTGGCCACCGAGGGCCGAGACGGCGCCCGGCTGGCCGACCCCTATCTGCGCGGACTGCTGGCCGCCAAGGCCGCGACCGCCTCCGAGCACGGGGTGGCGCTGCGGCTGGACGAGGACTCCCACCTGCCGCGTCGGCTGACCGAACCACTGGACGTGGTGAGCGTGGTCGGCAACCTGCTGGACAACGCGGTCAAGGCCGCCGAGACCGGTGAACGTCGGCCCGCCTGGGTGGAGTTGAGCGTCCTGGCGGAGGGCGGCACGCTGCACGTCGCGGTGCTGGACAGCGGCGACGGCGTGGCCGAGGCGGACGCCGAGCGGCTCTTCAGCAGTGGCTTCACCACCCGGTCCGCCGAGGAGCGCGAGGGCCACGGCATCGGCCTCACGCTCGCCCGCCAGCTGGTCGTCAAGCACGGCGGCGAGCTGCGGCTGGACCGCACCGGCGGAGCCGGGCACGGCGCGGTCTTCGTGGCCAGGATCCCCGGTGTCCTCGAACAGCCCGGTGTCCTTGAACAGCCCAGTGTCCTGGAACGGCCCGGTGTCCTCGAACAGCCGGGCGGGGCCGCCGCACAGGACGAACTGGTGGGAGGAGAACGGTGATCCGGGTTCTGGTGGTGGACGACGACTACCGCGTCGCCGAGTTGCACGCCCGCTACGTGGCCGCGGTGGACGGCTTCGAGGTGGTCGGCACCGCCCGCTCGGCGGCCGAGGCGGTGCGGCTGGACGCCGAGTTGAAGCCCGACCTGGTGCTGCTCGACCAGTACCTGCCCGACCGGTTGGGCAGTGCGGTGCTGCCCGCGCTGACCGGCGACGTCCTGATGGTGACCGCGGCCGCGGACACCGCGCAGGTGCGCGCCGCCCTCGGCGGCGGCGCGGTCGGCTATCTGATCAAGCCCTTCGACGCCGCGGCGCTCACCGACAAGCTGGCCGGCTACGCCCGGTTCCGCGCCCAGCTCGCCGCCGACCGCACCCTGGACCAGGAGCAGGTGGACCGTGCCCTGCGCGCCCTGCACGGCACCGACCGCGGCGGCCGTCCCCGCCGCCCGCGAGCCACCCCGACCGGCGAGCTGGTCGCCGAGGCCGTGCGGGCCGCCGCCGGCACCGTCACCGCCAGCGAGCTGGCCGTCCGGCTGGGCATCTCCCGTCCCACCGCCCAGCGCTACCTGGCCGATCTGGCCGCCGACGGCACCGTCCGGGTCGAACTGCGCTACGGCGCCGCCGGCCGCCCCGAGCACCTGTACTCCTGGCACGGCCGCTAGCGCCTGCACACCCGCGAAGCTGTCTGTACAACTCATCTCATATCCCAGCCATTTCGGCCAAGACGCGTTGGCCCGCCGTTCTTCCCAAGGACAGCCTGGACCGTTACTCATGACCTGGCACGGACAACAGGTTCACGGTGACCGGGAAAGGGTCAGTGACAATGGGACGACCGACGATGAGACGACTGCTGACGATGAGACGCATGTGGCGGGCGCTGGGCGGAGTGTTCGCCCTGCTGGGCGCGCTGCTCACGGTGACGGTGGCGCCCGCGGGCGCGGCCACCAGCAGCGGAAACCTGATCGTGAACGGCGGTGCCGAGGCCGGCTACTGCACCACCGACTGGACCGCGGCCACCACCATGCCCGGCTGGACGGTGCTCTCCGGCAGCCCGGACGTGATCTGCTACTCGGCCGGCAGCTTCGCCCACCCGAGCAGCCCGGCGCCCGGCAGCGCCTTCTTCGCCCCCGGCAACCAGGGCGACGGCGCGATGGAGCAGACCGTCGACGTCTCCGGTGCCGCCGGCGCGATCGACGGTGGCTCGGTCAGCTACAACCTCTCGGGCTGGCTCGGGGGTTGGACCACCTACGCGGGCTACGCACAGGTCTCCTTGCAGTTCCAGAACGCCTCCGGCCAGCAGCTCGGCGCCACCGCCGACCTGCCCACCGTCTCGGCCGCCGACCGCGGCAACGCCACCTCCTTCCTGGCCCGCAGCAGCACCGGCACCGTCCCGGCCGGCACCCGCTCGATCCTGGTCGAGGTGCAGTTCCTGCAGAGCTCGGGGGAGTCCGGCTACCTGGACAACCTCTCGCTCACCCTGAACACCCCGGTCCCGGCCGCCACCCTGGCGCCGCCCGTCTCCAAGGTCCCCGGCTATGACCACGTCTTCACGGTCATGATGGAGAACACCGACTACGCCGAGGTGATGGGCGACCCGGCCGACACCCCGTTCATCCACAGCCTGATGGCCCAGGGCGCCTCGATGGACAACTACCACGCCGTCTACCACCCCAGCGACGAGAACTACCTGGCCGTCGCGGGCGGTGACACCTACACCACCGGTGCCACCTACTACCCCAACATCAACGACCCGAAGACCAACCTGGGCGACACCGTCGAGGCCGCCGGCAAGACCTGGAAGGCCTACGAGCAGGGCATGGGCACCCCCTGCAACACCAGCACCCAGTACGACGCGAAGTACGAGCCGGACGACGCGCCGTTCTTCAACTACACCGATGTCAGCGGCAATGCGAGCCGGTGCGCGGCCCACCTCGTCGACACCAGCCAGCTGACCACCGACCTGAAGAGCGCCGCCACCACCCCGGACTTCTCCTGGCTCGCCGCCGACGACTACTACGACGGCGAGGCCTCCGGCAACGGCAACGCCACCAGCCTGCAGACCCAGGACGGCTGGCTGAAGCAGACGCTCACCCCGATCCTCTCCTCCCCGGCCTGGACCACGCAGAAGTCCCTGCTGATCCTGACCTGGGACGAGGACAGCAGCCAGCCCGACAACCAGGTGGCCGCGATCGTCGACGGCTCCCAGGGCACCGTGCCGGCCGGCACCACCAGCACCAGCCGCTACGACCACTACAGCACCGCCCGCACCATCGAGGCGGCGCTCGGCCTGCCCGGCATCACCGCCAACGACACCTACGCGACGCCGCTCAACGACGCCTTCGTCCCCGGCTCGGCCCCGGCGCCGACCAGCACGCTGACCACCGCCACCCCGAGCGTGGCCAACGGATCGAGCGTCACCTTCCAGTACACGACGCCGTCGAGCAGCACCAGCTCGACCAACTGGATCGGCATCTACCCGGTGGGTGTCACGCCGGGCCAGAAGTCCTCGCTGACCTGGCAGTACGCCCCGAACGCCGGCGGCAGCCTGACCTTCGCCACCAGCAGCCTCTCCGGACCCGGCAGCTACGCCGTCTGGTACCTCTACAACGACGGCTACACGGCGCTGGCCGGCCCGCTCACCCTGACCGTGACCTGACCCCGGCCCCGACCGAGCCCCCGAGCCGTCGGCCTGCCGCGCAGCACTGCTGCACGGCAGGCCGACGGCTCGAGCACCCGACGCCGAAGGAGGGGTCACTCACCTGGTCACCACAGTGTCCGAGGAATCCGACGGTTCATGGGTCCATGTACATGGCAATTTCATCTGGCCGACCTATCCCGGGAGTCTACGCGCGTGGTGTCCTGATGGAGCCGTCGTCCGACCGGTGTCGACGGCTCTTCAACTCCCAGGGAGAACAGTGATGTTCCGCCGTTTCACCCGCCGTGCCGCGCTGGCGGCCGCGGTCTGCGCCGCCTCCCTCGCCACCACGGTGCCGGCGCACGCGGCCGGCGACTACTCGGCGTTCGCCTTCTCGCTCAGCACCAGTGAGCCGACGATCGACAACTTCATCAACTCCGCCACCCGCACGCTCGACATGACCATGTACGAGCTCAGCGACAGCACGGCGGTCAACGACCTGATCCAGCGTGAGCAGGCCGGCGTCACGGTGCGGGTGATCCTGGACCGGACCAGAACCTCGGTCAACGACTCGGCGTACAACACGCTGGAGAAGGCCGGCGTCGGCGTGGTCTGGTCGTCCTCGCAGTTCGTCTACACCCACCAGAAGACCATCACGGTGGACGGCAGCGAGTCGCTCGTCCTGAGCGGCAACCTGACCTCGAAGTACTACTCGACCAGCCGCGACTACGGCGTCTTCGACACCGACGCCAACGACGTCCAGGCCATCGAGCAGGTCTTCGACGCGGACTACACCGGCACCAGCATCACGCCGAGCGACGGCGACAACCTGCTCTGGTCGCCCACCGACTCCCGGGACCGGCTGCTGTCCGTGATCAACGGCGCCACCACCACCCTGGACGTCGAGGAGGAGGAGTTCAGCGACAGCGCCGTGGTCGACGCGATCGCCGCCCGCGCCCAGGCCGGTGTGACGGTGCGCCTGGTGCTGGAGAGCCCGTCCTCCTACTCCTCCGAGATCTCCGAGATCGAGAACGCCGGCGGCACGGTGGTCGGTTACTCCTCCAGCACCGGCTTCTACGTGCACGCCAAGGCGGTCGTCGCCGACTACGGCCTGAGCACCCAGAACGTCGAGGTCGGCTCGATGAACGACACCACCAACTCGCTCGACAGCAACCGCGAGCTGGGCGTCATCCTCACCGACAGCGGGGTGGCCTCGGTGATCGAGAACGCCTTCGCGAGCGACTACGCGAACGGCACCCCGGCCTGATCCGGCGCCGGCCCCAACCCGGCCACCGGGCGCTGCCGCCCGGTGGCCGGGTCAACGCTCCTCGGTGGGCACCTCCATGCCCACCTCCTGCTCGGGCGCGGGCAGGAACGGCGAGACCAGCAGCCGGTACAGCGCGGCGCCGAGCAGGCCGCCCACCAGCGGTCCGACGATCGGCACCCAGAAGTAGAGGTGTCCGTACTGGTCCCGCCAGGCGTGGTCGTAGCCGGTGAGGTAGCTGGCCAGCCGGGGACCGAGGTCGCGGGCCGGGTTGATCGCGTACCCGGCGTTGGTGCCGAACGACATGCCGATCGCCACGATCAGCAGGCCGATGACCACACCGCCGAGGTTCGCCCGCGGCGCGGTGTTGCGCAGGTCGGTCAGCGCCATGATCACCAGCAGCAGGATCGCGGTGCCGATCACCTGGTCGCGCAGTGCGCCCCAGTCGCTGACCGGTAGTGAGCCGTTGCCGGGCAGGGTGGAGAAGACGAACTGGGACTTGAGCGTGTGTCCCGGGTCGAACTTGGCCAGCACCTCGGTGTAGTTCCAGCGCACCAGCAGCGCGGCGACGAAGGCGCCGAGGAACTGCGCCACCACGTAGGGCGCCACCTTGCGCCAGGGGAACTTGTTGAAGACCGCCATCGCCAGGGTGACCGCCGGATTGAGGTGGGCACCGGAGAGCCGCCCGGCGATGTAGATGCCGAAGGTCACCCCGAAACCCCAGGCCCAGGTGATGCTGTCGTGGTCACCCAGGCCACCGGCCACCACTTGGGCGACCACGCCCACCCCGAACAGGATCAGCACCAGCGTCCCGGTGAACTCCGCGAGGAGTTCGCCTGTCAGCGTGCGCGTGCTTGCGGAAAGTCGGTCCAGCACCTCGGACTCCTTCGGTTGGTGACGCCGGTCAGTGCAGCGGCACGATGTCGGGCGCGCCCAGCCGGGCCGCGTCCGCCGTGGCGTCGTCGGGCTGGTGCTGGGCCGCTCGCTCGGCCTCCACCCGCTTGGCGTAGTGCTCGATCTCGTTGCTCACCTGCTGCTCGTCCCAGCCGAGGTGAGCGGCCATCAGCGCCGCCACCGCGGGCGCCGAGGCCACCCCGCGGTCCCAGGACTCGATGGAGGCGCGGGTCCGCCGGGTCAGCACGTCGTCCAGGTGCCGGGCACCCTCGTGGGTGACCGCGTAGACCACCTCGGCGAGCAGGTAGTCGTCGGCGCCGGGCAGCGGTTCGGCCAGCCCGGGATCGGCCCGGATCAGCTCCAGCAGCTCGCCGATCAGCGAGCCGTAGCGGTTGAGCAGGTGCTCGACCCGGGCCACGTGCAGGCCGGAGCCGTCGGCCAGTTGCTGGCGGCGGTTCCACAGCGCGTGGTAGCCCTCGGCCCCGACCAGCGGGACCTCGTCGGTCACCGAGGGCCCGGGCTGGGTGCCGTCCAGGGTGCGCACGGCCTCGTCCACCGCGTCCTTGGCCATCACCCGGTAGGTGGTGTACTTGCCGCCGGCGATCACCACCAGCCCCGGCACCGGGTGGCCGACCAGGTGCTCGCGGGAGAGCTTGCTGGTCTCCGCCGCGTCGCCGGACAGCAGCGGCCGCAGGCCCGCGTAGACGCCTTCGACGTCGTCGCGGGTGAGCGGGGTGGCCAGCACCCGGTTGCAGTGCTCCAGCAGGTAGTCGATGTCCTTGGCGCTGACGGCCGGGTGGTTCTTGTCCAGGTCCCAGTCCGTGTCGGTGGTGCCGATCAGCCAGTGCCGGCCCCAGGGGATGACGAAGAGCACGCTGGTCTCGGTGCGCAGGATCAGCCCGGACTTGGAGTTCACCCGGTCCCGCGGGACCAGCAGGTGCACCCCCTTGGAGGCACGGACGTGGAACTGCCCGCGGGTGTCGGCCAGCGCCTGGGTGTCGTCGGTCCACACCCCGGTCGCGTTGATCACCTGCTTGGCGTGCACCTCGAACTCGCGGCCGTTCTCCAGGTCGGTGATCCGCGCCCCGGTCACCCGCTCGCCCTGGCGCAGGAACCCGGTCACCTTGGTGCGGTTGGCGACATGCGCGCCGTAGGCCGCGGCGGTGCGCACCACCATCATGGTGTGGCGGGCGTCGTCCACCTGGGCGTCGTAGTACTGGACCGCGCCGACCAGGCTGTCCGCCTTCAGCGCCGGCACCTCCTGCAGCGCGTGACGCCTGGTCAGGTGGCGGTGGTGCGGCAGGCCGCGGGAGTTGCCGGAGGTGATGCCCATGGTGTCGTACAGCAGCACCCCCGCGCCCACGTACGGGCGCTCCCAGAAGCGGTGTTTGAGCGGGTACAGGAACTTCACCGGCCGCACCAGGTGCGGGGCGAGCTTCTGGATCAGCAGGCCGCGTTCCTTCAGCGCCTCCTGGACCAGCCGGAAGTCCAGCATCTCCAGGTAGCGCAGGCCGCCGTGGATCAGCTTGCTGGAGCGGCTGGAGGTGCCGGAGGCCCAGTCCCGGCTCTCCACCAGGCCGACCGACAGGCCACGGGTCACGGCGTCCAGGGCGCAGCCGGCCCCCACCACACCACCGCCGATGACCAGGATGTCCAGTTCACGGCCCGATCCGAGGGCCGTCAGGGCGTCTTCTCGGGTGCCGGGGGAGAGCGCGACTGGCTGCACGGGGGTGCTCCTCACCATCTGGGGGCGTCAAGTCACCTCCATTCGATGGGTGAGCACCACCGACCGCATCCGCTGGCCACCGCGCACTACGCCGACCCAGCGACGCCGACCGGCGCGGCGGCCCGCGCCGGGCCCTTCGCCGGGCGCTGCGCCGTGGGCGCCGCCAGGGCCTGTCGGACAAGCCCTCGGGCCGGTGCCGCGCCAGCTGCGCGTGGGGGCGCACTCGGCGCCGGTGAGTGACCCGGAGCGTGCCGGGCCCCTTGGGCTCGGGCTCGGTGCCGCGTGCTGCTACGGCGCCGGTTCGCCTGCATCCGCCGGTTCCTGTCCGCTCGGCGGTACGGCGCGACCAGCCTGGCGACCGTCCAGATCGGCTGCGCGGCCATCGAGTTGGTGCTGGTGACCCCCGTGGTGGCCCTCGCCCGCGCCCCTGTCGCCTCCCGGCCTTCCGGCGCGCCGGGGCCATCGTGGGCCGATCGAGCGAACTGGTGCCCCCGCACGGCGATTCGTGAGGCGCGCGGGCGGGAGGGATACGTACGGTGCTCCGGACGGTTCTTCATTCTTCATATGAACGTACTGACGATCCCCTGAAGGGGCGTCAGCCGCCGACCGCGGCGCACCGACCGGGCCCCCAGGGCCCCCGGGCGCCCCGGCCGGTCCGACCATGAGGACCACCCATGCGCCGCCCTCCCCGTCTGGCCTCGGCCCTCGCGCCGCTGGCAATGACCGCCGGAATCGTGCTGGCGACCCCGTTATCCGGGTACGCCGCCACCCAGCCCGGGCCGGGGTTCCCGCCCCGTTACACCGCCCCCTATATCGAGACCTGGCGACCCGGCAGCTCGCTGACCGAGGCTCAACAGGCCACCGGACTCCAGTACTTCACCCTCGCCTTCGTGATCAGCGACGGCAGCTGCAACGGCGCCTTCGACGGCACCACCGCCGTGACGAACGAGGGCTGGCAGACCGCCGTGAACCGGCTACGGGCCGGCGGCGGCGACGTCATCACCTCCTTCGGCGGTGGCGCCGGCACCGAACTCGCCCTGGTCTGCGACTCGCTGGACAGTCTCAAGGCCGCGTACCGGCGGGTCATCGACACCCTCAACCTGACGATGGTCGACTTCGACATCGAGGGTCCCGGGCTCAGCGACAGCGCCTCGGTCGACCTCCGCAACCACGCTCTGGCCGACCTCCAGCGGGAGTACGCCGCCGCCGGCCGCACCTTGAACGTCCACTACACGCTCCCGGTCAACCCTGACGGGCTGTCGCCGGAGTCGGTGCGCCTGCTGAAGAACGCCAAGAAGCGGGGCCTGAAGATCTCCGTGGTCAACATCATGACCATGGACTACGGCCCTGACCTGAACATGGGCCGGACCGCCACCGCCGCCGCCGACGGGCTCTACGAGCAGATGGCGAAGGTCTGGCCGGAGAAGAGCCCGGCCGAACTGTGGGGCATGCAGGGCAACACCCCGATGATCGGCGTGAACGACGCCACCAACGAGGTCTTCTCCACCGAGGACGCCCGGATCCTGGTGAACTACGCCAACGACAAGGGCATCCAGCTGCTCGCCTTCTGGTCGGTGGGCCGCGACCAGGCCTGCTCGACCGACGGCGCGCTCGCCACCACCTGCAGCGGCACACCCCAGCAGCCGGCCGACTTCTCCCACCTGCTGACCCGGCCCAGGCCGCGGCCCGCCCCCGACTGGCGGCCGCCGCACTGCGCCGGCCTCGGCGCCGCGCACAGCTCCTGCGCCGGACCGCTCGGCCCGCCGGTCGGCGGGGCCCAGGTCTCCTCGCCCGGGCAGGACGGACGCGCCCTGTGGGGCGGCCAATGCCAGAGCGGCTGGAACCGCAACATCTGGTCGCGCCCGATGGTCTGGTGCCGGGGCCCGGTCGGGCACTGAGCCTCCCGGGTCAATGGGGCCCTGGAAGGGCCGTCCGGTCGGTGCGTTGTGCCCTCGGACGGCCTGTGGCAGGGGGATTCGCATCGCTGGAGGTCAGAGCGACATGAAGGTTGAACAGGTCATCGCACCACGGCGCCTGCTGCTCACCATCGGCAGCGCGACGCTGCTGTGCGCGTGCGGCCGGGCCGCCACCAGGGCGTCCCGCGCGCCCGCCCCACTCGCCCCGGCGGGCGAACCGTCCGACTCCACCGGGCCCGACGGGCCGGGCACGCAGAGCCCGAGCGCGGAGGCCACCACCGCGAGCCCCACGCCGAGCCCGACGCCCACCCCGACCCCGACCCCCACACCGAGCGCCGCCGGTACCCTGCCGCCCGCCGACACGGCCGGGGCCGCCGGGCAGGCGGACACCATGGTGCACGCCGGCCCCAAGACGGTGGCCCTGACCTTCGACGACGGCCCCAACCCGATCGACACGCCACGGATCCTGGACATCCTGCACAAGTACGGTGTCACCGCGACGTTCTTCATGATCGGCATGAACGTCAGGAGGTACCCCGACACGGTGCGCGACGTCGTGGCGGCAGGCCACCGGGTGGGCAACCACAGCTGGTCCCACCCCGACCTCGGCACCCTGTCCAAGGCCGGGGTCCGCCGGGAGCTGGAGCGCACCAGCGACCTCATCGCCGACACCTGCGGTCAGCATCCCGTGCTGTTCCGCGCGCCGGGCGGGCACTTCACCCGCAACTCCTATGCGGTCTGTGCCGAGTTGGGGCTGCGCTCGGTCTGCTGGGACGTGGACCCCGAGGACTGGTCGAACCCCGGGGCCGGCACGGTCGTCCAGCGCGTGGTCTCGGACATCAGGACCGGGTCCATCGTGCTCAACCACGACGGCGCCCTCACCGACGGGCTGATCACCGCCCCGGGCAGCGACGGCGACCGCTCCCAGACCGTCGACGCGCTGCGCGTCTACCTGCCCCAACTCATCGACGCAGGCTACCGGTTCACCCTGCCGGACGGATCCTGACGGATGGTCGCCGCCGGGCGTGACCGTTCAGGGGATCAGGACGATCTTGCCGCGGGTGTGCCCCTCCTCCAGCTGGGTGTAGGCGGCCCGGACCTCCGTCAGCGGGAACTCCGCGGCGATCGGCACCTCCAGCGCACCGTCCGCGACCAGCGCCGCCAGCTCGGCGACGACCTCGGCGCTGCTGGCATGCCCGTTGCCCTCGGCCTTCACCCCGTACTCCTCGACGGCGGCGAAGTCGATGATGGTGTCGATCCGGTCCACCGCCACGCCCAGCTCGACGGCGAGCTTCACATAGCCGTCGCCGTGGGTGTCGATGAACGCGTCGATCCGGCCCGCCGCCTCGCGCAGCCGCTGCGCCAGGCCCTCGCCGTAGGCGACCGGCTTGACCCCGTGGGCGGCCAGCCAGTCGTGGTTGGCCGGCCCGGCGATCCCGATCACCTCGGCCCCTGCGCGCCGGGCCAGTTGGACGACCAGCGACCCCACGCCGCCCGCCGCCCCCGACACCACGAGGGTGTCACCCGGCCGCAGGGCAACCGAGCGCACGGCCGCGTAGGCCGTCGTCCCGGCGACGAACAGCGAACCGGCCACCGTCCACGGCACGTTGGCCGGCTTGGGCGTCAAGTCCGCTGCCTCGGTGAGCACATACTCGGCCTGGCTGGACCGCAGATCGGTGAACCCGGTGACCTCGTCGCCGATGCCGAACCCGGTCACCCCGGGGCCCAGCTTCGCCACGGTGCCGGCCAGGTCGCTGCCCTGGCCGGAGGGGAAGTCGGCGGGCCAGCGGTCGTGCAGCACCCCGGTGCGGATCTTGGCCTCACCGGGGTTGATGCCGGCCGCCTTGACCCGGACCAGCACCTGGCCCTCGGCCGGTTCGGGCAACGGCACCTCCACCACGCGCAGCACGTCGATGCCGCCGTACTCGTTGAACCGCACTGCCTTCGGCATGGTCAGCTCCTCGTCGTCGCGGCCCCGATGTCCGGGGCCCGTCTGCCACAACCTCTGGCTGCAACACCGGCCGAGCCCCGGCTATGCCGTCCGGACGGGCCGGATGTTCAGTTCCGGCCGCGGGCGAGGCGTTCGGTGACCAGCAGGCTCAGGCGGCGGGGCAGGAAGCCCACGGTGGCGGCGGTGACGATGTTGGGCAGGCCGCTGACCACGCTGCCGGGGCCGCTGGGCCGGTCGAGTGCGCGCATCGCCCTCGCCACCACGGCGGCCGCCGTCTGCTGGCGGCCGACCCGGGCCGATTCGCCGGCGATGTCGAAGAACTCGGTCTCGGTGGCGCCGGGCGACAGGGCCAGGACGCGCACGCCCGTGTTCCGGGTCTCGGCCCACAAGGCCTCGGTGAAGCTGAGGACGTAGGCCTTGGTGGCCGAATACACCGCCATGTGGGGGACGGGCTGGTAGGCCGCCGCGCTCGCGACGTTGACGATGGCGCCGCGGCCGCGCCCGACCATGTCCGGCAGGTAGGCGCGGGTCAGGTCGGTCAGCGCGGTGATGTTGAGCTGGATCTGGCCGGTCAGCCGATCCGGGTCGGTGTCCGCGACGTCGCCGTGCGAACCGAACCCGGCGTTGTTGACCAGCACGTCGACGTCCAGGCCCAGGCGCCGGGTCTCGGCCAGCAGGGCCGCGCCGGCGCCCGGCAGGCCGAGGTCGGCGACCAGGACATGGGCGTCGTTGCCGTGGCGGGCGCGCAGGGTGTCGGCGAGGGCGGTGAGGCGGTCCTCGCGGCGGGCCACCAGGATCAGGTGGGCACCGCGGGCGGCGAGCGCGTCGGCGAACGCGGCGCCGATGCCCGAACTGGCGCCGGTTATCAGGGCGGTGCGGCCGGTGAGGTCCATGGGGTCGTTGCCTTCCGGGAGGAGGGGAGTCGGGCGGGGTGCCCGGGGGTCAGGGGCGCTGCGGCGACCGGTCCAGGCCGGCGACGAGCAGGCTCACGCCCTGGCGCAGGCGGCGCAGCGGGATCTCGGGATCGGCGGAGCTGACTTCGAGGCCGTGGGCCAGCGCGAGCAGCAGCTCGGCGAACTCCCCGGCGTCGGTGTCCGGCAGCTCGGCGCCGATGGTGGTGGTCAGCTCGGTGTGGAGCGCGGTGTGGAAGTCGGTGAGCAGCTCGGCGGTCAGGGTGGCACTCTCACCCAGCAGTTCCTCCGCGTGCGGGCTCTCCCGCCACACCCGCAGGACCAGCTCGATCTTGTGGCTCAGCGCCGCGATGAGCCGCTCGGCGGGCGGCCCGGGCGTCGCCAGGGCCGCCCGGATCTGCTCCAGGGTCTCCCGCAGCATCCGCTCGGCCAGCCGACGGAAGGCGTCCTCCTTGTTGCGGACGTACTGGTAGACGGCCGGCCGGGACATCCCCGCTCGCTTGGCGATGTCGTCCATCGTCGTGCGGCGCACTCCGTGGATCCGGAAGCAGTCGTAGGCCGCGTCGAGGATGGCCTCGACCTTCTCGTCGTCGAACATGCTGACAATCATTGCATAGATTGTCAGTCTGTTCGGTGATGCCCGGGTCTCCGGTTCTGAGAACTCTCTTAGACCGCCTCAGCAGGCTTCGGGGCATGAGGACAGACCACGAGGACCAACCCCTGTCAGTGGTGATCGGCGCCGGTGGCACCGGTGGCCACATCTACCCGGGCCTTGCCCTGGCCGAGGCGCTGCGCCGGGCCGATCCCAGAGCGGTGATCTCGTTCGTGGGCACCGAACGCGGCCTGGAGACCCGGCTGATCCCCGAGGCCGGCTACCGGTTGCACACGGTGGACATGATCCCGTTCGACTCGGCGCTCGGTCTGCGCCGCTACCTGTTGCCCGCCGCGCTGCTGAGCTCGGGGCGGCGCTGCCAGGAGATCCTGCGGGCGCAGGGCGCACAGGTGGCGGTCGGGATGGGTGGCTACCCGAGCGCGCCGGTGATCGTCGGCGCCCGGCTCGCCGGGCTCCCCAGCGTGATCCACGAGTCGAACGCGGTACCCGGGCGGGCCAACCGCTTCGCGGCCCGGCTCACCCCGCACGTGGCGCTCGCCTTCGACCGCACCCGCGCACACCTGCCGTCCGGCCTGCGGGCGGAGACGGTCGGCATGCCGCTGGTGGGCGCGGTGGCCGGGCTCGACCGGTCCGCGCTGCGTGCCCAGGCCCGGCAGTGGTTCGGGGTGCCGGAGGGCGTGCGGCTGGTGGTCTTCAACGGCGGCAGCCTGGGGGCCGCCCGCCTGACCGAGGCCGCCGTCGAGCTGGCCGCCCGCTGGCGCCACCGCAGTGACCTGCGCCTGCTGATCAAGACCGGCCCGGCGGCCCTGGACGAGGTCCGGGCCAAGCTGGCCGGCAGCCCGGTGGCCGTCGCCGTGCCCTACCTGGACCGGATGGACCTCGCCTACGCGGCAGCCGACCTGATGATCTGCCGGGCCGGCTCCGCCACCGTCGCCGAACTCGCGAGCATCGGCCTCCCCGCCGTCCTGGTGCCCTACCCGCACGCACCGCACGACCACCAGACGCACAACGCCCGGGTGCTCTCCGAGGCCGGCGCCGGCCTGCTGCTGTCGGACGGCGCCTGCACCGGCGAGGCACTGGCCCACCTCGTGGAGCCGCTGCTCGCCGACCCGGCCCGGCTGCTCGCGATGAGCCGGGCGGCCGACCCCGGCACCCACGCCCGGGCGGCCGACCTGCTCGCCGCCAAGGTGCTGCGCACCATCGGCCGGACCCCGTCCAACCACCAACCCACGCACGAAGCACGGAGTTTCGCATGAACGACCGGATGACGACCCCGCAGGACTGGAGCGGACGCACGGTGCTGGTCACCGGTGCCGAGGGCTTCATCGGCAGCACCCTGGTCGACCTGCTGGTCGAGCGCGGTGCCCGGGTGCGGGCGCTGGTGCACTACAAGCCGTACGCCGAACGCGGCTACCTGGCCCGCTACCTGGCCGACCCCGACAGCCCGGTGGAGCTGTTCGCCGGTGACGTCCGCGATGCCGGGCGGGTCCTGGACGCGGTCGAGGGCTGCGAGACCGTCTTCCACCTGGCCGCACTTATCGGCATCCCCTACAGCTACCAGGCGCCCGAGGCCTATGTGCAGACCAACGTGGTCGGCACCCAGAACATCGCCGCCGCCTGCCTGCGCCACGGCGCCCGCCTCGTCCACACCTCCACCAGCGAGGTGTACGGCAGCGCGATCACCGTGCCGATCAGCGAGCAGCATCCGCTGCAGCCGCAGTCGCCGTACTCCGCCTCGAAGATCGGTGCGGACATGGCGGCGCTCTCCTACTGGCACGCCTTCGAGCTGCCGGTCTCGGTGGTCCGCCCCTTCAACACCTACGGCCCGCGCCAGTCCGCCCGCGCGGTGATCCCCACCGTGCTGGCCCAACTCCACTCCGGGGCCCGCGAGGTGCGGCTCGGCTCGCTCACCCCCACCCGGGACTTCACCTACGCCACCGACACCGCCGAGGGCTTCCTCGCCGTCGCCCGCGCCGACCGCACCCTCGGCGAGGTCATCAACCTCGGCACCGGCAGCGAGGTCTCCATCGGCGACCTCGCCAAGGAACTCATCACCGCCTCCGGACGCGACGCCGAGATCGTCGTCGACCCCACCCGCCTGCGCCCCGGCGGCAGCGAGGTCGAACGCCTCCTCTCCGACAACACCAAGGCCCGCCGCCTGGCCGACTGGCAGCCCCGGGTCGACCTCGCCGAGGGCCTGCGCCGCACCTCGGCCTGGGTCGCCGAGCACCTGCACCTGCTCGCCCCGGGGCGCTACCAGGTCTGAGCCGCCGGCCTCCGGTGCGTGCCGGCGAAAGAGCGGATGGTGGCCTGCCCCTGCGGGCAGGCCACCATCCGGAACCGTTGCCTCAGAGGACCAGGTTCAGTGTCCAGCTCGATGCGCCGTTGACGTCCAGTTCGCGCATGCCGATATTGATCGACGGGTCGGCGGCGACGTCCGGGCACCAGTCGAATTCCGAATAGGGCACATTCTCGGGGTACGGCCCGGACCACTGGGTGTTGTCCACGGCGAAGGCGTACCAGTACCAGTAGCGGTTGAGTGCGGCGAGATCCCCGCCGTAGGCGACGGCGGACCCACCCGGCTGGATGACCCACCAGCCGGTCCGGTGCCACGGCGTCGGCTGACAGCTCGCGTCGTAGCGCTCGATCATGACGTTGATGGTCTGGGAGTAGCCGTTCTGGAAACGCAGCATGTGGTCCGCCCCCCTCAGCGCCCGGATCCGGTCGGCTTCCGCCGGAAGGCGGGGCCGGTGCTCGTCTGCTCCGCCGTCGTCGGCTCGGTGACCGTGGAGATCGCGCCCGCACGCTCCTGGCGGACGGTGCCCTGAACGGAGCTGGCCAGCTCGGGCGAGATGCCCGCCGTCTGTGCGGCAGCGGCGGTCAGTTGCTGCAGATCCACGCTCGAGGTGGGATCGACGGGGAGGTTTTCCGGAGAATCATTGACCATGAGGCAGAACTCCTTCCACACCGGTCGGGCGCTGCACATCGAGTGCGGCGGGCCCGATTCTGAGAATAGGTGAGAAAGGAGTTCGTGACCAGAGTTCGTGGTCGATTCTTAAACGTCATCCATTGTGATAATAGATTGAATTAGGGGGCCCTTTCGGCGGCGGGGCGGCACAGCGCGGTGCCGCACCGGCCGGGAGGTCCCGGTCCGATGCGGCACCGTTGGGCGCCTGGCGTCAGGGCGCGTCGGTGGCGCTCACGTTGATGACCGCGAAGGTGCCGCCCTGCGGGTCCTGCACGATGGCCATCCGGCCCGCCATCATGTCGAACGGGGGCTTGAGGACGTTGCCGCCGGCCCGGACCAGCGCGTCGACCGTGCTGTCGGTGTCGTCGACCGCGAAGTAGGTCAGCCAGTGGGAGGGGGTGCCCGGCGGCAGGCCCGGGATGGTCGCGAGCCCCTGCATGCCGGCGACCGGACGGCCGTCGACGGAGAGGCCGAAGTAGCCCTCCGCGCCCTCCATGGGCTCGACGTCGACGCCCAGGGCCTTGTCGTAGAACGCCGCGGCGGCCTTCGGATCGCTGGTGTTCAGCTCGTTCCAGGTGAGCGCGCCGGGCTCGTTGACCACCCCGGCGCCGGTGAACTCCCGGGCCTGCCAGAGGCCGAGGACCGCGCCGGTGGGGTCGCTGACGACCGCCATCCGGCCGATCGTCATCACGTCCATGGCCGGCATCATCACCTGGCCGCCGTTGGCCGTGACTGCCTGCTGGGTGGCGTCCAGGTCGGCGGTGGCGAGATAGGTGGTCCACACGGTGGGCGGCATCGGGTCGGGCTTGCTGCCGTCCGGGTTCATCGCGGTCATGACCCCGGCGACCGGCTTGCCGTTCAGCGTGCAGACCGCGTACCCCCCGGTGTCGGGCGGGCCGACCTCGCCCTGCCAGCCGAAGAGATCGCGGTAGAAGTCGAGGGCGGCCTGCTGGTCGGGGGCCATGAGATCGACCCAGCAGGGGGTTCCGGGGGCGTACGGGCCGGTGACGTCGGGCATGACGGGACTCCAGGGTGAGGGTGGGCGTTTCCCATCCGCCACCTTTGCCCTGCGGCGCCCGGCCCGCCATTCCTGGAGGGCCGTACGTGGCCCGCCGGAAACGGCGGTGCGGGCGGTGCGGCGACTCGACGGTCGGTCGGCTCGGGTCAGCGCAGCGTGGCGCGCTGGTAGTGGAGCAGGACGACCCCGTTGCCGAAGGTCCTGGTCCCGGTCAGCCGCAGGTCGAGCTGGCTGTCGGAACCGGGGAACAGCCGTTTGCCCGCGCCGATGAGCACCGGGTGGACGAGGATGTGGTACTCGTCGATCAGGTCGTGCCGCATGAACGCCGCGGCCAGGTCGGCGCCGCCGAGCGCCAGATCGCCGCCCGGTTCGGACTTGAGGGCGCGGACCTGCTCGGGGTCGACCTCCCGGACGATGGTGGTGTGCCAGTCGGCCCGTTCCAGCGTCCGGGAGTACACGATCTTCGGCATCTCCCGCCAGATACCGGCGAACTCGACCACGGTCGGCGTGGCGCCGGGGTCTGCGTCGGCGGTCGGCCAGTATCCGGCCATCAGCTCGTGGGTGACCCGCCCGTTGAGGAAGGCGCCCATGCCGCGGAGCCGCTCGTTGACATAGTGGTGCACCTCCTCGCTGATCCTGTGCCAGCCGATCTGCCGCTCCGGGCCCTCGATGAAGCCGTCGAGGGACACCGACATAAACAGGATGATCTTTCGCATCGCGGTCCTCGCCGGGGCTCGTCGGGGGCGGGGTGGTCGGGGCGGAGGTGCCGCCGACCAGACTCGCACGAGCGGGTCCTCCGCACCGCCGACGGCTCGCCGGGCGGGCTCTGGTGGCTAGTTGCGGATGAGCAGGACGACGCCGCTGACCGCCAGCCCCAGCGCCACGCCGCCCGCGCCGTAGGCCAGGCGGTGCGCGCGCAGCACCGGCACGAAGCGGTCGAGGGCGTAGCGGCCCGGCCCGGTCAGTGCGATGCCCGCCGCGGCGGCGGTCAGCAGGAGCTCGTACTCCACGCCCTTCGGGGCGAAGAAGCCGCCGCCCCAGGTGACCGCCAGGGCGTTGATCATGGTGCCGACCAGGGCGGCGCCGGCCAGTGGGGTGAGCAGGCCGACGGCCAGGCCCAGACCGCCCAGGCTCTCGCTCAACCCGGCCACCGCGGCCATCGCCTTGCCGGCCGGATAGCCGCTCATGGTGAAGAACTTCCCGGTGCCGGTGAGGCCGCCGCCGCCGAACCAGCCGAACAGCTTCTGCGAGCCGTGGGCGGCCATGGTCAGCCCGAGCGCGACCCGGAGCAGCAGCAGGCCGGCGTCGTAGGCGTGCGCGGTCGCCGCGTGGCCGGTGGGGGCGGTGGTGGTCGCACGGGTGGTGGCCGTGGTGGCGGGGGACGTCATGAAGCAGGTCCTCTCGGCAGGGCGACGGAAGAGTGGTTCAAATTCGAACTATGGGCCGATCGTACCCCAAGATTCGAATTTGAACTACGCCGCTCCGTGTCCGGCCGGATGCGCTCCGCAGGCCTGAGGGGGCATCAGAAAGAGCCGGGCCGTGGAGTGCGCTGCTCGCGCTCCACGGCCCGGCTCCTGGGGAGGCTGAGGGCTGCTCCTCGGCCTGGTGCGGGATCTGGTGAGGTGTCAGGACTTCAGGAAAGCCGCGAGGTCACGCTCGATGGCGGCCTTCGGCTTGGCGCCGACAATGGTCTTGACCACCTCGCCGCCCTGGAAGACGCTCATGGTCGGGATGGACATGATGCCGTACTTGGCGGCGGTGGTCGGGTTCTGGTCGATGTTGAGCTTCACGATCTCGATCGCGTCCCCGTGCTCGGCCGCGATCGCCTCCAGCGAGGGGGCGATCTGCCGGCACGGGCCGCACCACTCGGCCCAGAAGTCGACCAGGACCGGCTTGTCGCTGGTCAGGACGTCCTGGTCGAAGGATGCGTCGGTCACGCTCTTCAGCGCCATGGCGGGCTGCCTTTCGATACGTCGGCGGCGTGGGCACAGCGCCGGGACGAGCGCGAAGTGCGGGACACCGCAACAGGGGTGTGCGGGGTCCATCCTCCCTAATCCACCGGCCGGACCGACAGAGGCCGACGCCATGCCATCGCGTGTCGGCTGCCCCAGGGGGTGCTGGGAGCCTCCCTAGCAGGTGCCGTGCGGCGGTTCCCAGACCGAGCAGTCGTGGGCGAACAGCACCCGCTGGGGGTGGAAGTCGGCGAGTCGGTCCAGCCAGGGCCGGTAGTCGGGCAGCGGCTGCGCCACGGCGTCGAGCCGGGCCCGGCGGGCCAGTTGGTCCGAGCCGAACTCCGAGGCGAAGTCGTACGCCTGGCCGGCCAGCACCACCGAGCCCTCGCCCTGCCGGACCGCCAGGGACTGGTGCCCGGCGGTGTGCCCGGGCGTCGGAACGATCCACACGCCGGGCCAGACCTCGGCCTCGCCGGTGAGCTCCTCGTAGTGGGCGCCGGGAAAGTCGACCAGTGCGTCGATGGTGTAGTCGCCGCGGCGGGCCGTGGCCAGCTCCACCCGCTGGACCAGGACCGGCTTGCCGCGCAGCAGCGGGTTGCCGCCGCAGTGGTCGAAGTGCAGATGGCAGTTGACCACCAAGGAGATGTCGTCGACGGTGGCCCCGACCGCGGCCAGGGCCGCCGGCAGCGCCCGCCGCCGGGGCCGGTAGTGCGCCTCGGTCTCCGGATCGCCGCCGCCGATACCGGTGTCGAAGAGGAGCAGGCCCCGCTCGTGCCGCACCAGATAGCCCAGCACCGGCTCGACCCGCGGTCGCGGCCCGCCGACCTCCACCGCTGGCCGGACGAAGTAGCCGAGGTCGAGCCGGTGCACGGTCGCGTTCTTCGCCATCCGGCCATGCTGCCAGACCCGGCCGGCAGCGCGGGTGGGGAGGGCGGGGGAGGGGGTGTGCGGAGGGGGTCAAAAGATCGGCTAGTATTTAACTCAACACCGAGCGCGGGTGGCGGAATAGGCAGACGCGCTGGATTCAGGTTCCAGTGCCCGCAAGGGCGTGGGGGTTCAACTCCCCCCTCGCGCACCAGGGTCAACCGACCCGATGTGGCCGGTCAAACCGACAGTATGTCGGTTTGACCGGCCACATCGCTTTTGTGGAACGTCCCTCTGGCCCCCGGCGGTCCGTCGTCACCCCGCCCGTGCCGGTGACCACTGCCACCCCCAGCCGCGCCCCCTCCACCACCAGTGCCCCCGCAGCGGCCGGACGGTTCGTGAGGGGTTTCCCCAATGCTGCGACCCGCGTCCCACGGCGACAGTTGTCCCGTCCGCCCCGCTCGCGGCGGACCGACGGACCCGGCCTGATGGGGGTGGCTTCCTTGCTCGTGCTGTCCATGAGAGACCTGGTGCGCTCGGTGCTCACGGCGCTGGATGCGCAGGACTGGCAGATCGAGGAGTCCGGGGTCTGGTGCCGCGTCACGCCTGCGGACCACGAACCCCGCGTCCAGGGCTGGAAGCTGCACCTGTCGGCGACCCGGCTGTCGGCGCCCGAGGTGTTGCACCAGGCGTCCCAGGTCCTGGTCGCGAACCGGTGCGCGTTCAAGGTCGCCCGTGACCTGCGGCTGGTCGAGGAGATGACCTCCGGCACCTACGATCGGGCGCAGTGCGGGAAGATCATCACCGCCTACCCCCGGGACGACGAACAACTGCGCTCCCTGGCAAAGATGTTGGACCTCGCGACCACCGGCCTGCCCGGACCGGCCATCCTCTCCGACCGGCCGTACCGGAAGGGCAGCCTGGTCCACTACCGCTACGGCGCCTTCCACGGCGTGCCGGTGCTGACCAACGACGGCTCCTACGAGGCCCGCCTCCAGGGGCCGGACGGCAGCCCGGTGCCCGATCCGCGCAAGCCCTGGTTCAGCCCGCCCGCCTGGGCCGAGCTGCCCTTCCCCGGCGAGTCCCCCGGCGTGGTGGTACCTCCGTCCGGCGCCCAGGAGGCCAAACCGGTCCTCCTCGCCGACCGGTTCGTCGTGCGCGAGGCGATCCGGCACTCGGCCAAGGGCGGCGTCTACCGGGCCCTGGACCAGCAGACCGGCGCCGACGTCATCGTCAAGCAGGCACGCGCCCACGTCGGGGGCGGCCCTGGCGGCGAGGATGTCCGCACCGCACTGCGCCGGGAGGCCGCCACGCTCACCGCGTTGGCCGGGATCTGCCCCGAGGTGGTCTTCCAGTTCGAACAGGACGGTCACGCCTTCCTGGTGGAGAGCCTGATCCCCGGTCAGTCGCTCGCGGCCTGGGTGACCGAGCGGCGTGCCGCACCCGAGGGGATCACCCCCGAGCACGCGCTCGCCCTGGCCGGCAAGCTCGCGGACCTGCTGGCCGAGGTGCACCGGCGAGGTCTGGTCTACCAGGACTTCAACCCGAACAACATCATGGTCACGCCCGAGGAGCGGCTGCTGCTCATCGATGCGGAGTGGGCCGTGGCCCCCGGAGCCTGGACGCTGCGCGCGTTCACGCCCGGTTTCGGCGCGCCCGAGCAGGCCGCCGTGCCCAGGTTGGGGCCCGCGTACGGAACGAGCACCGACCTCTACTCGATCGGCGCGGTGCTCTACTTCCTGACCACGGGCACCCGCGCCGCGTTCCTGGAGGACAGCCCGCCGACCCGCTCCGGTCACCAGCGGATCGCCGAGTTGCTGGACCTGATCGGCACCGAGCACCCCTGCGCCCGGCTGCTGGCCCCGGCGATCCTCGGCCTGACGGTGGATCAGCCCGAGCAGCGCTGGACGCTGCCCCGGCTGCGGGCGTTCCTGACCGAGTCGGCCGGCACCACCCGCTCGTCCGGACCGGCCTTCCCCGCCGTCTCGTCCGCGCAGGGCCCTCAGGACCGCCGACGCCTGGTCGACGACGGGCTCGGCCATCTGCTGCGCACCATGGCCGACCCCGCCGCCGAACCGGCCCGCCTGTGGCCCAGCAACCGGTTCGGCGAGGAGACGGACGCCTGCAACGTCCAGTACGGTGCGGCCGGCGTGCTGGAACTGCTGGTGCGGGCCGACGAGTTGCTGGACCGGGCCGAGCTGCGCAGCGGAGTCGAACGGATCGCCGGATGGATCGACCGGCGCAGGACCGCCGCCCCCCGCCTGCTGCCCGGACTCCATTTCGGCCGCTCCGGCACCGCCTGGGCACTGCACCACGCCGCTCGCCATCTCGCGGACGACGCACTGGCCGAGCGGGCCGCCGATCTGCTGCTGGCGCTGCCCGTCCGCTGGCCGAACCCCGACATCTGTCACGGGGCCGCCGGCAGCGGGACGGCCCACCTCGCGCTGTGGCACGCGACCGGCCGCGCGGAGTTCCTGGACCGCGCCGCCGAATGCGCCGACGCCCTGGCAGCGGCGGCCGAGCGCACCGCGGACCGGGTGATCTGGCCGGTGCCCGGCGACTTCGACTCCGGCCTGGCCGGTATCCGCCACCTCGGCTTCGCGCACGGCGTCGCCGGAATCGGCACGTTCCTGCTGGCGGTGGGCGCGGTGACCGGACGCGGGGCCGACCTGGACCTCGCCGTCGCGGCCGGTGACACCCTGGTGGCCGAGGCCGAACGCGGACCGGTCGGTACCCGTTGGCGCGCCGACTTCGAGAGCAAACCGGGCACCGGGCTCCAGTACCACTGGTGCAGTGGATCCTCCGGTGTCGGGACCTTCCTGCTGCGCCTGTGGCGGGCAACCGGCGAGGAGCGGTTCCGCCAGCTGGCCGAGGAGGCCGCTCTCGCGGTGCGTTCGAACCTGTGGAGCGCCCCGACCGCGGCCTGCCACGGCCTGGCGGGCGACGGCGAGTTCCTCCTCGACCTCGCCGAGGCGCTGCCCGAAGGCCCCTACCGCAGCTGGGCCGAGGACACGGCCGGCGTCCTGTACGCGCGCCACGCGGTGCACGACGGCCTCCTCGTCATCCCCGACGAGGGCGGCTCGTCCGTCACGACCGCCTATCAGACCGGTCTCGCCGGTCCACTCAGTTTCCTCCTGCGGCTCGACCACGGCGGCCCCCGGCCGTGGATGGCCGATGCCCCGCGGTGAGGAGTTCCGTAATGAACGCCCGGACGTGGTGTCGTCCGGCCGAAGAGAGAGGAACGTGCCATGGAGCTGGACCTCGACGCCCTGCAGGCCCTGCCGGCCGAGGAGCAGACCACGGAGCTGGCCTGCACGGTGACCTGCAACGGCGGTCCCACCTGCGGCGGCGAGACCTGCACGAGCACGAACTGACAGCAGCCCGGAGCAGGGCTGCTGCCTCCCACCTCGGGGCGGCGTTCGCCGACCTGAGCACCAGGAACGAACAGAAGAGAGGACGTTGTCATGGAGATCAACCTCGACGCACTTCAGGCGCTGCCCGCTGACGAGGGCACCACGGAGTTGGCCCCCTGCACCTGGACGTGCAGCAACGGCATCACCTGCACCGCCACCTGCACGCTCACCGAGTAGGAGCAGCACGGCTCGGGGCCTGTCCGGCAGGATCCGCCGGACAGGCCCCGGTCCCAGGTGGTCCACGGCCGGAGCGCGCTGCGCGGCCGTGGACCACCTGCGCGCAGCAGGCCGTAGAGCGCAGAGCACAGGCCGCAGAGCTCAGCCCCGCCAGACCCGCCCAGATCCGCCCAGATCCGCCCGAGACCTGCCCGGAACGCTGTGAGAAGGGGACTCCACATGCCGCAGAGGCGTCGGGAACGGCCACTGCCGCGCACATCGCCGGCCGGTGGCCTGCTGCGTGAGGGCGCCCGGCGGACCCGCGGCCGGCTGACCCTCCTGGTGGTCCTGATGGTTCTCCGGACCGCCGTCTCGCTGGCCGCCCCGGCGCTGCTGGCCATGGCGGTGAACGGGATGCTGCGAGGCCGCCTCGCCGCGGGCCCGACGGCGGGCTGGGCGGCGCTGACCGCCGCCGCCGCGGTGTGCGACACCCTGACGGTCCCGCTGGGCACCTCCTGCGCGGCGCACGGCACCCGCTGGCTGCGGCTGCGTACCACGCGCCACCTGCTCGGGCTCGGGGCCCGGCAACCGCTGCCCGCGGGCGAGGCCGTCACCCAGGTCACCCAGGCGGCGCAGCAGGCCGGGGCACTGCCGATGTCGATGGCGCAGTGGGGCGTCTCCCTGACCGGATCCATCGCGGCGCTGGTGTCCCTGTGGCTGATCGACTGGCCGTGCGCGCTCGCCTTCACGCTGGCGGTACCGGTCACCGTCACCATGGCGCGACGGTTCGTCAGCCGGGTCACCCGTACCCAGGAGGCGTACCTGGCGGCCCAGGCGGACATCGCCACCCGGCTGCTCGGCGCACTCGCCGGTGCGCGGACCATCCGGGCCTCCGCGACGCTGGCGCAGGAGGTCGCACGGGTGCTGGTGCCGCTGCGGCGGCTGTCGGCGGCCGGGTGGGACATGTGGCGGCTGCAGAAGAACACGGTCTGGCAGTTCGGTCTGCTGGCCTCGCTGACCGAGGCCCTGGTGCTGGCTCTCGCCGGTCTCGGGGTGGCCGAGGGCCGGCTCTCGCCGGGCGGAGTGCTGGCGGTGGCCGGCTACCTCCAGATCGCCTTCCAGGCCATGCAGCAGATCGACGCGTCCTTCGCGCTGGCCCAGGCGCGCGCGGCCGCGGCCCGGATCGCGACGACCCTGGAGCATCCGCCCGTGGTGTACGCGGGTACCGAAGCCGCGGACGGACCAGGGGCGTTGAGCCTGCGCGGGGTCACGGTCCGCAACGGCGGCGCGCCGGTGCTCGACCGGATCGATCTGGAACTGCCCGCGGGGTCCTCGGTGGCGCTGGTCGGGCGGACGGCCTCGGGCAAGAGCGTCCTGGCCGGCCTGGTGGGTCGGCTCACCGATCCCGACGAGGGCGAGGTCCTGCTCGACGGTGTGCCCGTGCGGGAGTTGGCCGAGGGTGAACTGCGCCGGGCCGTCACCTACGCCTTCGAGCGGCCCGCGCTGATCGGCGCCACGGTGCACGAGGCCATCGCCTACGGCCGGCCGGACCTGCCGCGCGCCGCGGTGGAGCGTGCCGCGCGTGCGGCGCGCGCCGACGGCTTCATCCGGCTGCTGCCCGCCGGCTACGACACCCCGCTGGCCGCGGCTCCGATGTCGGGCGGAGAGCGCCAGCGGATCGGGCTGGCAAGGACGTTGGCCCGTACCGCCCGGTTCTACGTGCTGGACGACGCCACCTCGGGCCTGGACACCGTCACCGAGGCCGAGGTCAGTGACGCGATCACCAGCGCCCTGGCCGGGCGCAGCAGGCTCGTGGTCGCCCACCGGGTCGCCACGGCCGCCCGCTGCGACCTGGTGGTGTGGCTGGCGGACGGCAGGGTCCGGGCCGGCGGACCGCATGCCGAACTGTGGCGGGACCCCGCCTATCGGGCGGTTTTCGCGGTCGCCGCCGAACCCGGCGACGAGTCGTACCCGGAGAGGGAGGATGAGGTGACGGTGTGTCCGGTTGGACCATGAACGGGATCGCGAACGGGACCACGAGCGGGACCACGAGCGGGACCACGAGCGGGACCACGAGCGGGACCACGAGCAGGAACAGGGACCGGCGGCGAGGAACGCGACTGCTCCGGGAGGGGTTGCACGGCGCCCGTCGGCCGCTGCTGTGGGTCGCGCTCTGGGCGTCCGTGGAGGCGGTGCCGACCTTCGCCTCGGGGCGGGTGATCGCCTACGCCCTCGACCACGGGTTCCTGATCGGTCGCACCGGTGCGGGGCTGGGTTGGCTGGGGCTGCTCGGCCTGCTGTACGTCGTCCGCGCGCTGGCCCAACGGGCGGCGTTCGAGCCGATGGCCAGGATCGTCGAGCCGCTGCGGGACGAACTCGTACGGCGGGTGGTGCACGGCACCCTGCAGCACGCGGTGGACAGCTCCCGGCCGGCCGACGCGGCCGGGGTGTCCCGGCTGAGCTCGCAGGCCGAGTCGGTGCGCGGTGTGGTGGGCGCGCTGCTGCGCACCGCGTGCCCGCTGGCGGTCGGCCTGGTCGCCGCCCTGGCGGGGCTGGCCGGCCTCGATGCCCTGCTGGCTCTCGTGGTGGCGCTGCCGCTGGTGGTGGCCGTGGCGGTGTTCCTGCTGTCGATGCGGGCCCTGACCCGGCGTCGGCTGGACTATCTGATGGCCGAGGAGAAGGTGGCCGCCGTCACCGGTTCGGTGCTGGCAGCCGCTCGCGACATCACGGCTCTGGGAGCCGAGGAGCAGGCCGGGGCCGCGATCCGGGAGTCCGCCGACGCTGCCGTGCGGACCTCCCTGGTGGTCGCCAGGACCAGTGCGCTGCGGGTTCCGGTCGTCCTGTTCGGCGGTCAGCTTCCGGTCCTGGCTCTGCTGCTGACCGGTCCCGCTCTGGTGCACCGGGGCGCTGTCTCCACCGGAGGGGTGGTCGGTGCCGTCCTGTACGTCACCGCCTTCCTGATCCCGGCCCTGCAGCAGATGACCGGATCGCTCGCCGGCTACTGGAGCCAGCTGCGGGTGCTGACCGACCGGCTGGCCGAGGCCTCGGCCGTTCCTGCCGTTCCTGCCGTTCCTGCCGTTCCCGCCGTTCCTGCCGTTCCCGGCGCGGCCGGCAGTGGTCCGGCCGGCACGGAACTCACCGTGAAGGATCTGACCTTCGCCTATGGGCCGCACGCCGAGCCTGTCCTGCGCGCCCTCGACCTGACCGTCCCGGCCGGGGACCACCTCGCCGTCGTGGGGCCCAGCGGCGTGGGCAAGTCCACCCTCGCCGGGCTGCTGGCCGGGGTGGAGACCCCCGACGAGGGCACCGTCATGCTCGGGGCGCAGCCCCTCGTCGGGCTGTCCGAGCACACCCGCGCGGGCTTGGTGGCACTGCTGCCGCAGGAGGCCTACGTCTTCCCCGGGACCGTCCGGGAGAACCTCTGCTACCTCGCCCCCGGTATCGGCCGGGCCGGGTTGGACGAGGCCGTCGCCGCGCTCGGACTCACCGGCCTCATCGACCGGCTCGGCGGGTACGACGGCCAACTGCCCGACCCAGCCGTCCTGTCCAGTGGCGAGCGCCAGCTCATCGCCCTCGCCCGGGTCTATGCGTCCAGTGCGCCGATCGTGATCCTCGACGAGGCCACCTGCCACCTCGACCCGGCCGCCGAAGCACGCGTGGAACGCGCATTCGCCGCTCGCCCCGGCACCCTGATCGTCATTGCCCACCGCCTGACCACAGCCGCCCGGGCCCGCCGGGTCCTGCTGCTCGATGCCGAACGGCCCGCTCTCGGCAGCCATGACGCGCTGCTCGCCGCCAGCCCTGCCTACGCCGCGCTGGTGGGCCACTGGAACGGGCCCGGACTCCGGCCCTGCGGTGCGTCACGCTGACCGCTCCGTACCGGAGGCGTTCTTCAGCCCGGGCCCGGAGCGGGGTGCGAAGGCGACACCCGGGGCGCACCGGCCTCGGAGAGGGCCACGGCGGCCAGCGCCGTCCGTGACCGCACGCCGGTCTTGCGGAAGATCCGGGTCAGATGCGCCTCCACGGTCTTCGCCGAGACGAACAACCCCGAGGCGATCTCACGGTTCGGCAGTCCGAGCCGCACCATGCGCACGATCTCGCGCTCCCGCTCGGACAGCACCGCAACCGTCGCGTCGCCGGCACCCGGCCGAGGTCGGCGCGCCCCGATCGACCGCTGCTGGTTGATCGCCAGCCCGCGAAGCCAGTCGGAGCCGACCCGCTCCGCCAGCGCCTTCGCCAGCTCCGCCTGGGCGAGCGAATCCGCCAGCCGCCCCGACTCGGCGAGCCGGCCGGCCAGGAGCAGCCGGGCCCGGCACTCGTGCAGCGCCATGCCGCAGTCGGCGAACCGTACGACCGCCCCGCGCAGCAGCGCCACCGCCTCGACGCCGGAGGCGTCCTGCGCCCGGCCGCACAGGGCGATCGCCGCCCGTCCCGACGGGCCGGCCGCATCCACCTCCTCCACCGCGCGCCCCACGCCGTCCACCGCCCCAGGGGCCGCCGCCCACCACAGCGACCACCCGGCCGGACGCCGGGCGCGCTGCTGCCGGACCGGCGAGGCGTGCCCGGATGACACCGCGGGGCCCAGCACCGCGTCCGCCGCCGCGCGCAGTGCGGGGTGCGTCCCGGCTCCCCGCGGCACGCGCTCCGCCAAGAGCCTGGCCGCATCGGGCCCGTGGTGCCAGGCGACCGCCACCGCCCGCAACACCAGCGCGAAACCCGCCAGATCGGCCCGGCCCAACTCGCGCGCCACCGCCTCGGCAGCCGCCGCCGACCGCGAGGCCCGGTCGATGCCGCCCAGCGCGAGCTCCGCATACCCCCGGCCGAGCAGCAGCCGCGGCAGCATCCCCACCCGCCCGGTGCGAGCCGCCACCCGGCAACCCCGCGCGAACAGGCTCCGGGCATCCTCATAGCGGTTCATCGTGGCGGCAGCCCAGCCGAGCCGCAGCGCGGCATGGAGTCGTCCGCTCAACGCGGTATCGCCCAGCGCGGCCAGCAGCGCCTGCGCGGGAGCGGCCCCCTCCCGGAACGCCGCCTCATCTCCCGCCACCGCACCCCCGAGCGCCAGCACGGCCGCCGCGTCGAGGGCCAACTCCGGCTGCTCCGTCACGCCCTGGGCCAGCCACGCGCGCACCTCTCGCAGCTTGCCCCGAAACGCCGCCAGCGCGGCCAACTGGAGCCGCAGGGCAGCGACGCCCCGGGAACCGGTCGATGCCGGGACGGCGTGCAACTCCCCTTCGAGCAGCACGCGGGCCTCCCGGTGGCGGCCGCGATCGACCGCCAGCCGGGCGCGCAGTTCCGCGACCACCACCCGATCCGCCGCCCCGGCCAGTTCCGGCAGCACCTCGCGGCAGGTCGCGTGCTGTCCGGTCCGCTCGGCCGCCAGGCACAGGGCGAGGGCGAGCCTGCCGCGCAGCGCACCGTCCGCATCGCCGGGCACGATCCGACGCGCCGCACGCAGCCAGTCCAGTGCCCGCGCCGGTGCCGATTCGAGTACCAGGTCCGCCGCATCCGCGAGGACCCGCGCCGCGACGACATCACCGAACGCGGCGGACCGGACCACATGCGGTGCCCTGTCCACCGGGCTCGCCCCGGCCTCGCCCAGCGCCCTGGCGGCGCGGGTATGCGCACCGATCCGCCAACCCGGCCGGATCCGGGCATCGAGCAGGGCGCGCAGCCGCGGATCACCGAACCGGAACAGCGGGCCGCCGTCCTCGGCCCGCACGACACCGCGCTCCGCGAGCACGTCCAGGACGGCGAGAACGGATGAGGCGTCACGCGCGGCCACGGCCGCGGTCAGCAGCGGCTCGAACGGGTCCCCCAGCACGACCGCGGCTTGCGCGACGTCGAGCTCCTCGGCACTGAGCGCGTCCAGCGCTCCTTCCGCGTACCCGGCGAGCTGCCGGGGAACCTCGTCGGCGCCGGGTCTGGCGACGGTTCCCGGCACACCGGGTCCTCCCGGTGGACATGCCGTCGGCGCGTCATCCGGCATGGCGTTGACCTGCCGCATTCTCGGCTGCCTCACCTTCCGAAGTGTCCAGGGGGTTCGGGCTGTTCAGCTGAGGATGACGCTCGCGTCGTCGGCGTCGTCGGCGTCGTCCGCCCAGCGGTCGGCGCTCCCTTCCGCCGGTGCGTCCTCGCCGTCACCGGAGTCGGCCGCCAGGTTCCGGAGGATCGCGGACACGGCCGGGCTCCGTCTCCGCGCTGCCTTCAGCGGGTCCGGCCGTCGGGACGAGGGGATCCGAATACGCATGGGGGCTCCTTCACTGTTCGCGGGGGGAGGCAGCGCCGGATCAATTCGGCTCTTGGCATCGGGAGATGGCGAGTGGTCAGTACTCGTCAACCGGGCTCACCCACTCGGCCAGGATGGCAGCCGCCAGGAGGTGCGTCAACGACCATAAATGAATCTGCGATCATCATTCATTTCAGCTGACGCGACCCGATGGCGGCGCACGCCGATGGGCTTCCGGTGTTTGCGCAGGCAGCGGCGGGTGTCAGGCGGCTTCGAGGGTGCGCGGACGCGCTCTAGCGGTCGTGATGGGTGAACGCCTCGATGGCGGGGACGAAGGCGGTCGCGTCCTGGAAGAGGAAGGCGTGGCCCGCGTCCGGGAACAGGCGCAGCCTGGCGTCGCGCAGACTGTCCTGCAACAGGTGGTCGTTGGCGGTCGGGTCGAGGGCGTCCAGGGTGCCGTCGGCGATCAGCGTGGGCACGTGGATCCGCCGCGGGTCGCGGCCCGCCGGGTCCTGACCGGCCATCCACTGGGCCATGGCCGTGTCCTGGTCGGCCCTGGTGGCGGCGGGGACCCCGTAGCGGTTCGGGTACTGCAGGAGGCTCGCGCCGTAGGACCGGGCCGCGGCGAGCTGGTCCGGCGGGAAGAGCACGGAGAGCACCACGGCCGGGTCGGGGCTGTCCGCCGCGGCCGCGGCCGCCGGGGGAACGGGCAGGGACGCCCCGGTGCCGGCCTGGGTGGCGGCCAGCACGAGCCGGCCCACCTGGGCGGGGTGGCGCACGGCGAGGGCCTGGGCGACCATGCCGCCCATCGACCAGCCGAGCACCGTCGGCCGGTGCAGCCGGAGGGTGTTGATCAGGGCGCCGGTCCGGTCGGCCATGGCCGAGATGCTGGTCGGCGGGGAGACCGGGGCGGAGGCGCCGACCCCCGCGTTGTCGAAGACGACGACCTGGTGGTGGGCGGCCAGTGCGTCCACGAAGGCGGGCGACCAGGTGTCCATGGTCGCGTTGTGGCCCGCGATCAGCAGGATCGGGCTGCCGGTGCCGGCCTCGCGGTAGCCGATGTCCCCGGCCGTGGTGTGGGCGATGCGGGTGGGCGCGGTCAGGATGCCGCCGGCGGGCTGCGTCACCGCGCCGCGGTCCGCCGTCGAGGCGGGCGCGAAGCCGGCCAGGGACACTGTCGCCGCCACCGCGACGGCCGCGCTCAGTGCGACCCGGCAGACCCGGCCCGGCCGGTTGCGCTGCTTCTGTACCTTGTCCGGGATTTCGTTCTCCCCCGAACTGACGGCATGTCAATGGAGCGCCGCCGCAGTCACCTTGGCGCCGACTGCGGCCCCGATGAACGCCAGTCACCCTAGCAGCGGGTCCGGCGCGGTGGGGTGGTGGTCCGCGCGGCGGAAATCGGGTGGAGTCAAGGCGGCCGGGGAACCTAGGGTGACCAGGGCATACGTGCCGATGAGGTGACGACGAGAAACGAGAGCAGAGAACCAGTGGAGCACAACGGGTGGGCCGACCGGCGATTCGCCGCGGTCGCGGATGTCTTCGCCGAGAACTTCGCCGCATTCGGTGAACTCGGCGCGGCCGTCACGCTGTTCGTGGACGGACGCAAGGTGGTGGAGCTCTGGGGCGGCGTCGCGGACCAGCGCAGCGGCCGGGCCTGGGAGCAGGGCACCGTGGTCCCGGTCTTCTCCTGCGCCAAGGGCGTCGTCAGCCTCTGCGCCCACCTGCTCGCGCAGGACGGGCGGCTGGACCTGGACGCCCCGATCGCCCGCTACTGGCCGGAGTTCGCGCGGCACGGTAAGGAGGCGATCACCTCGCGGATGGTGCTCGGCCACCGGGCCGGACTCCCGGTCCTGGACCAGGTGCTGAGCTTCGAGGAGGTGGTCCGGTGGACGCCCGTGGTCCGCGCGATCGAGGAGCAGCGGCCGCTGTGGGAGCCCGGTGCGGACTACGAGTACCACGGGCACGTCTTCGGCTTCCTGCTCGGTGAGGTGATCCGCCGGATCACCGGGCTCACCCCGGGCGCCTACTTCCGCGAGGCCGTCGGTGACGAGCTGGGCCTGCGCACCTGGATCGGCCTGCCGCAGGACGAGGTCGCCCGGCTGGCCCGCCTGGTGGAGGCGGCGGGGCGGCCGTCGATGCCCGACCCCGAGTCACTGATCATGCGGATGGTGACGATGAACGGCGCGCTCGCCGTGCCCGGCATCGAGGAGCCGCACGGCTTCAACGACCCGGAGCTGCTCTGCGCCGAGTTCCCGGGCGCCAGCGCGGTCTCCTCGGCGAGCGGTCTGGCCGGGCTCTACGCCGCGGCGGCCACCGGGATCGACGGCTCGGCCCGGCTGCTGAGCGAGCAGACCGTCACCGATGCGGTGCGGGAGCTCTCGGCCGGGGCCTCCTGGTCGGGCTTCCCGGACCTGGGCGTCCGCTGGGGCTCCGGCTTCCTGCTCGACGGGCCGCGGTTCCGTCCCATGCTCGGCGCGCGCAGCTTCGGCAACGACGGTATGGGCGGCCAGTTCGCCTTCGGCGACGACGAGTTCGGGGTGGGCTTCGGCTACGTCGCCAACCGGATGATCGGCCATGGCGACGCGCGGGCCAACCGCCTGGTCGCGGCCGTGCGGGAGTGCCTGGGCGCCTGACGGGCGGACCCTCCTGTTAGGCGGACTCGCACGGCGGACTCGCCGTACGCGCGCGGCCGGGGCGGGGATCGCCCACACGATCCCCGCCCCGGCCGGCACACCTCCGGTCCGCTCACCTGTGCACGTTTACCTGTGCACGGTTAGCTGTGCACGTCTACATGTGCACGGCCTTCGGCGCGTTCGGGTCCTGCTGGGTGCGGCCGCGGCGGTAGAGCACCGCGGTCAGTACCAGGCCGGCGGCGAAGAAGCCGGCCGACCACCAGTAGGCGGTGGCGTAGCTGTGCAGCGCGGCCTGGGCCGCGGTGGCCGGGGAGAGCTGCTTGCCGGCCAGGTAGTTGGTGGCGGCGCTGGCGGCCAGCGTGTTGAGCAGGGCCGTGCCGATCGAACCGCCGATCTGCTGCATGGTGTTGACGGCGGCGGAGGCGACCCCGGCGTCCTCGGGGGAGATCCGGTCGGTGGCCAGGCTCATCGCCGGCGGCATCACCAGGCCCAGGCCGAAGCCGGCGACCAGCAGCGGCGGCAGGATGTGCGCGGGGTAGCTGCTGCCCAGGCCGAGCCCGGTCAGCCAGGCCATGCCGGCGGCGGCCAGGCCCATGCCGAGCGGCACCACGGGCTTGGGGCCGAGGCGCGGGATCAGCAGGCTGGTGGACAGTTGTGCGCTCACCATCAGCGCGCCGATCATCGGCAGGAAGGCCAGGCCCGTGCTGACGGGGGAGTAGTGCAGGCTCGCCTGCAGGTAGTAGGTCAGGAAGAGGAAGACGCCGAACATGCCCGCGCCGGAGATCGCCAGGGCGAGGAACGAGGCGCCGCGGTTGCGGTCGAGCAGGACGCGCAGCGGCAGCAGCGGGTGTGCGGCGCGGGTCTGCCACCAGGTGAAGGCGGCCAGCAGCACGCCGCCCGCGAGCAGGAAGCCCCAGGTCTGCGGCGAGCCCCAGTGGTGGCTCTCGGCGTTGGAGAACCCGTAGACCAGCCCGAACAGGCCGGCCGAGACCAGGATGGTGCCCGGCAGGTCGAGCTTGGGGCGGTGGGCGGGGGCGCCGCGGCGCAGCAGGACGAGGCCGCCGGCGAAGGCGATGACCGCGAAGAGCAGGTTGACGTAGAGCGTCCAGCGCCAGTTCAGGTGCTCGGTGAGCAGGCCGCCGAGCAGCAGGCCGAGACCACCGCCGGCGCCGGCGATCGCGCCGTACACGCCGAAGGCCTTGGCCCGCTCCTTGGCGTCGGTGAAGGTGGTGTTGAGCAGCGAGAGCGCGGCGGGCGCCAGCAGCGCGCCGAACAGGCCCTGCAGGGCGCGCCCGATGACCAGGACCTCGAAGTTGCCCGCGGCCCCGGCCAGCGCCGAGGAGGCGGCGAACCCGGCCACGCCGATCAGAAAGACGATCTTGCGGCCGAAGAGGTCGGCCAGCCGGCCGCCGAGCAGCAGCAGGCTGCCGAAGGCGAGCGAGTAGGCGGTGACGATCCACTGGCGGTTGGCGTCGCTGAAGCCGAGGTCGTGCTGGGCCGAGGGCAGGGCGATGTTCACGATGGTCGCGTCGAGCACGACCATCAGCTGGGCGAGGCCGATCACGGCGAGGATCCACCAGCGCCGGGGTGCGGGCGCCTGGGTGGCGGGCGTGGTGTCGACGGGCGCGCCGACGGTGGTCCGGGACATGGCGAAGCAGCTCCAGGTCGGATGGAGGTGTGTGGGACTGAGAGGTGACGGAACGTCAGGGATGACTGAGTGTCAGGGGTGACGGATCGTCAGAGGTGCTGGCGCGACGCTGCGTCAGCTGTGCCGGAGTGCGGGCAGGGCGACGGCATCGATGTAGCGGATCATGAACTCGGCGTCCACGAACCGGTCTTCGATGACCTTGCGGGCGGGCAGCACGCCGACCAGCAGGTGCATCAGGAACTCGCGGGCCGCCGCGTCGGGCCGGATCTCGCCGCGCTGCTCGGCGCGGTCCAGGACGGCCGCGAGCGCGGCGCGTTCGGGCTCGATGACGTACTCGCGCAGTGCCGCGCCGAGTTCGGGGTTGCGCAGGATCGCGTGGCTGACGGCGGCGAGCAGTTCGGTGTCGGGCGCGCACTCCTCGGTGCGGCGGGCCAGCTCGTGCAGGTCGCCGCGCAGGCTGCCGGTGTCGATGCCGGTGGTGTCGCCGGGCTTGTGGTGCCGCAGGGCGGCCGCGACGAGTTGTGGCTTGCCGTTCCACTGGCGGTAGAGGGTGGCCTTGCTGCTGCGCGTGCGCGCGGCCACGGCGTCCATCGTCACGGCCTCGTAGCCGCACTCCTTGACCAGGTCCAGTACGGCGGTGAACAGTTCGTCCGCGCGCTCTGGGGTCAGTCGGCTCCGGCGGCCGGATGACGACGGGGCTGCGGTGTCCATGGCTCCGGACCTCTCGTGGAACGAAACGGTTTCGTACACCTCATGGTAGGCACGAGGCTTATCGAAACGCAAACGTTTCGCTTAGGGTCCGCCAGTAGGGGGCCGGCGAGGAGGGGCCGGACCGCGTCGGCCGGGCGTTTCCGAACCTTGTGCCCGCCGACGCACGTTATCCGCCTACAGGGCCCGTCTCGGTGCGGCGCCGACGGGGGACCGGCCTGGCCGGGCCGCTCTGTCGGTGCCGCCGGGCGGGGTCGAAGGCCGCAGGCCCGACCGGCCGCCGAGACGAACCGACCCGAGCAGAGTGGAGTACCGCGTGGACCTGCCCGACACCCTCGCCGGCCGGCTGCGGCTGCTGGCCTTCCATTCCGATTCGGGTCGGCCCGCCGGCTATCTGGACCTGGACTTCGCCCTGCACGCGGCGGCGCTGACCGACCTGCTGCTGCGCGGCCTGCTGGTGGACCGGGTCAGCCGGGCGGACCGGCGCGGCCCGGTACCCGCGCGGCTCGCCCCGGAGCTGCAGAGCATCCTGTGCGGGAGCGCGCTGACGCAGCGGCAGACCGCCCGCTGGGACGTGCTGATCGAACGCCCGGCGGGCACCACCGCGATCGGCCGGGCGATCGACGAGCGGCTGCGGGAGGGCGGCTTCCTGCGGTTCGCCGAGGACCGGGGCGCGGGTCTCTTTCCCGCCCAGCGGCCGTTCCTGCACGACGTGGCGGCGCGCGAGCGGCTGGCCGGCGCGGTGGAGGCGGCGCTCGTCCGGCCGATCGAGGAGGTCCAGCCCTGGCAGGCCGCCCTGGTGGTGCTGGCCGCGGAGTGCGGGATCCACACGGCGCTGAGCTGCGCCCGGCGCCGGGCCGAGCGGGCCCGGCTGACCGAGCTGCGGGCGCTCGTCCCCGGCCCGATCCCGCTCGCGGTGCGCCGGGTGGTGCGGGAGCGCAGAAAGCGCGACTGAGAGGTTCTGCCAGTCGAGGAGCGGTGAAGGACCGCCCCTCCGGGAGTGTCACTCCACGTGATCGCCCGTCACGCACGCTAGAACCGTGGCATGCCCAAACGACCGGCCGCCGCCCCGCGGAACACCGTGCCCTCGACGACCACCCACCGTCCCGCCCCGCCCGGCAGCACGCGCCGGCTGCGCTGGCCGGCCCTGCTGGTCGCCGTGGCCACCGCCGGCGTGACCGGGCCGGCCGGCCCGGCCCGGGCGGCGGGCGCCGAGAGCGGCCTGGCCCGGCAGTTCACGGCGGCGGCCGCGGAGTTCGGCGTGCCCCAGAGCGTGCTGCTGGCGCTGGCCTACCAGGAGGGCCGCTGGGAGTCGCACCAGGGGCAGCCGAGCACCACGGGCAACTACGGCGTGCTCGGCCTGACCGAGGTCGACGTCGCCGCCGAGAACGCCGCGCGGGCGAACGGTGCTGCGTCGGCCGACACGGCGACGGAGCAGAACGGGCGCGGCGAGCACCGGCCCGCCCGCACGCGGGTGCGCCGCGCCGCCCCCGCCCGGCCCCCGCTCACCGACTCCCCGGCCCTGCACACCCTGGACGCCGCCGCGGCACTGATCCACCGCCCGGCGGCGGAGCTGCGCGGCGACACCGCACAGAACATCCGCGGCGGCGCGGCCCTGCTGGCGCGCTACCAGCGGGCGAGCGGCGGCAGCACCGACAGCGCCGACCCGGGCCGGTGGTACGCCGCGGTGGCCCGCTTCGGCGAAGGGGGGCCGACGGGGCAGGACGGCACGGCCGGTCGCGTCTTCGCCGACCGGGTCTTCACGACCGTCCGCGCCGGGGTCACCCGGACGACCTCCGAGGGGCAGCGGGTCGCCCTGCCCGCGCGTCCGGACCTGGCGGTCGACCGGCCGCCCGCCGCCACCCCACGGGACGCGGCGGAGCAGGTCGAGTGCCCGAGCGACCTCGGCTGCGACTACACCCCGGCCGCGTACGCGCTGACCGACCCCAAGGACCCCACCTCGTACGGGAACTACAACCCGGCCAACCGCCCCGCGGACGGCGAGGCGATCCGCTACATCGTCATCCACGACACCGAGAGCGACTACGCCGGGGCGATCGCGTCCTTCCAGAACCCGCGCGAGCAGGCCACCGCGCACTACCTGGTGCGGTCCTCGGACGGCCACGTCACGCAGCTGGTGCACACCAAGGACATCGCCTGGCACGCCGGCAACAAGACCATCAACATGCACAGCGTCGGGATCGAGCACGAGGGCTTCGCGCTGCCGACGGACCGGCCGACCTGGTACTCCGAGCAGCTCTACCAGTCCTCGGCCGAGCTGGTGCGCTACCTGGCCGCCCGGTTCGGCGTCCCGCTCGACCGCGAACACATCATCGGCCACGACGACGTGCCCGGCCCCACCCAGGCCGACATCGCCGGCATGCACTGGGACCCCGGGACCTTCTGGGACTGGGCCCACTACCTCGAACTGCTGGGCGCGCCGCTCCGGCCCGGCGCCGACGCCCCGCCGCAGGCCGGCGACACGGTCACCATCGCCCCGGCCTTCGACACGACCAACGAGCCCCCGGTCTCGGACGTCGCGGCCCGCCCGGAGAACTTCGTCTACCTGCGCACCGGGCCGAGCGCCGACTCGCCGCTGATCAACAACGGCGGGACCAGGGCCGACGACTGGAGCGACAAGGCGGTGACCGGCGCGACCTACGCGGTCGCCGACGAGCAGGGCGACTGGACGGCGATCTGGTACGACGGGAAGGAGTGCTGGTTCGCCAACCCGGGCGGGCACAGCGCTCGGACCAACCGGCACGCGGCGCCCGCGCTCTCGCACTATGCGTCGGTCTTCGACGACCTGGCCCACTGGGCCGCCCTGGTCGGCCCTGCGCCGTCGGCCACCCCGACCGGCTCAGCCGGCTCAGCCGACGCGGCCGATGCCACCGGGCCGGTGCTGCTGACCCCGCGCCCCGGCCTCGCCTCGATCCCGGTCTACGGCCGCGCCTACCCGGAGGCCGCCGCCTACGCCCCCTACCCGGCGATCAAGGCACCCGCGGTGGTGGCGGTCCGCGCGACCATCGCGGCGGGCCAGAAGTACCCGGCGGCCGAGAGCTCGCCGCAGCCGGCGCAGTACTTCTACGACGAGAACATCAACGGCGATGCCCCTGACGACCGCACGCTGGTGGTCGGCAAGGACACCTACTACCCGATCCGCTTCAACCACCGGCTGGCGTTCCTGAACGCCGCCGACGTGCAGGTCGTCCGGTAGCACCGTCCCCGCAGTTTCACCGAACGCCAAGTCCGAGCAGGGGAGCACCTGTTGTCCCGTCGCCTCCGTCGCTTCCGTCGCAAGGCGCTGTCCGCGCTGCTGGCGCTGAGCGCCACTCTGCTGCTCGGCACACCGGCGCGGGCCGCCACCGGCGAGGCGGACGGCGCCCGCGCGGCGTTCCCCGCCCACTTCACCGCGCCGTATGTGGGCCTGTGGGACCCGCCCGGCAGCCTCGCGGCGGCCGGTGCGGCGGCAGGCCTGCGGTACTTCACCCTCGGGTTCGCGATCAGCGACGGCAGCTGTCACCCCGCCCTCGACGGCATGCCCACCGAGGCACTGCCGGACTGGCTCGCGGCCGTGTCACGGCTGCGGGCCGCCGGTGGCGACGTGATCGTCTCCTTCGGCGGCGGCGGACGTGAACTCGCCCTCGACTGCGCGACGGTGGACTCGCTGAAGGCCGCCTACCGGAGCGTGGTCGACACCTTCGCGCTGACCCGGATCGACCTGGACATCGAGGGCAGCACGCTGGAGGACCAGCAGGCCAACGACCGCCGCAACGAAGCCCTCGCCGAGCTCCGGCAGGAGTACGGCGCCGCCGGGCACGACCTCGCCGTGCAGTACACGCTGCCGGTCAACCCCTGGGGCCTGTCGCCCGATTCGCTGGCACTGCTGCGCAGCGCCCAGGCGCACCACCTCGACGTGGACGTGGTCAACATCATGACGATGAACTACGGGGACGAGCTGGACATGGGCGCCGCCGCGACCGCCGCCGCGGCCGGCCTGCACAGCCAACTCGCCCAGATCTGGCCGGAGAAGAGCGCCGAACGGCTCTGGGCGATGGAGGGCAACACCCCGATGATCGGGGTCAACGGTGGCGGCCAGGAGGTCTTCTCCACCGACGACGCGAGCCGGCTGGCCGCCTTCGCGGCGGAGCAGGGGATCCGGCTGCTCTCCTTCTGGTCGATCGGCCGGGACAAGGCCTGCGCCGTCGAGGGCACCCGCTCCGAGACGTGCAGCGGCACCACCCAGAGCCCGTACGCGTTCTCGCGCATCCTGGGCCCCTGACGGCAGTTGGCGTCGAGCCCTCCTGGGGCCCCGGTGTTCAGTCCTCGCCGTGGGTGGCGTGCCAGCCGTGTTCCAGCAGCTCGAAGGCGCGCTCGATGCTCGCCCGGCGGCCGCCGTGGCCGCTCGCGAGGTCCCTGCTCTGCAGGGCGAAGCGGGCCAGTGCCGCGCTGAGCAGGTCGTCCTCGGGAGCGTCGATGGCCTCGGCGATGGCGTGGGTCAGCGCCCGCTCGTGGCGCAGCCACATCCGGCGGCTGTACTCCTCCAACGCCGGTGTGCTGCGCACCAGGTGGAGGAAGGCGGCCTGGTCCGGGTCCGCCTCGGTGGGGGAGTCGAACTCCAGCATCCGCTCGCGCAGGGCCGCTGGGATCGACTGGCCCGGGGCCCGGTCGCGGACGGCCGAGACCAGCGCGTCCTCGATCTCGGAGTCCTGGTCGAAGACCAGCGCCTCCTTGCCGGGGAAGTGCGCGAAGAGGGTCGTGGTGGAGACGTCGGCGGCATCCGCGATCTCGCGCACGCTCACCTGGTCGTAGCCGCGTTCGAGGAAGAGCCGCAGGGCCGCATCGGCCAGCGCCTGGCGGGTGGCGGCCTTCTTGCGCTCGCGGCGGCCCGTGGTCGTGTCGGTCATGGCTCCAGCCTACCCCTTTCGCTTGCCCGATTCAGAAACTTGACTCGTTGCACTTTTGGAATCGGTGTGGTCTTCTGGGTGGGCCGGTGCGGAGGCACTGCCCGCAGCCGGCCTTCCGCACTGCCGTCGGGGCCGGCTCGTGCCCCTCGACTTCCGTCGAACACCCTTGTGAAAGGCGTGATCAGCCATGCCCGTTTCCCCCTCGGCCGCCGCCGCGGCCCTGGCAGCCGAACCGGCTGCCAGTCCCAGGCGTCTGCGGCTCACCATGCTCGGCATCATGCTGGCCATGCTGCTGGCGATGCTCGACAACGCCATCGTCGGCACCGCGATGCCGACGATCGTCGGCGACCTCGGCGGATTCGCGCACATCTCCTGGGTGGTGACCGCCTATGCGCTGGCCACGGCCGTCTCCACGCCCGTGTGGGGCAAGTTCGGCGACCTCTTCGGCCGCAAGCGGGTCTTCCTCGCCGCCATCGTGGTCTTCCTGCTCGGTTCGGTGCTGGCCGGTACCGCGGGGTCGATGACCGCGCTGATCGGGTTCCGGGCCGTGCAGGGCCTGGGCGCCGGCGGCATCGGCGCGACGGCGTTCGCGCTGGTCGGCGCGATGGTGCCGCCGCGCGAGCGGGGCCGCTACCAGGGCATGACCGCCGCCGTGATGGCGGTCGGCACCGTCGGAGGGCCGCTGCTCGGCGGTTTCGTCACCGGTCACCTGGGGTGGCGCTGGGCTTTCTACCTCAACCTGCCGCTCGGCCTGCTCGCCTTCGTCTGGTGCGCGCTGCTGCTGAAGCTGCCCGCCGGACGCGCCAAGGCGCGGATCGACTGGCCCGGCATCGGCCTGCTGACCGCCACCATCGGCTCGATCGTGCTGGCCGCGAGCTGGGCCGGCACCACCTACGCCTGGGGCTCCTGGCAGATCCTGTCGCTCGGCGCCGCCGGTCTGTTGGGCCTGGTGCTCTTCGTGGCCTGGCAGCGGCGGGCCGTCGAGCCGGTGCTGCCGCTGCGGATCTTCGCGGACGGCAACGTCAGGCTGGTCTGCGTGATGGTCTTCGCGGCCGGCGCGGTGATGTTCGGCACCACGCTCTACCTGCCGCTGTTCCAGCAGAGCGTGCAGGGCGCCTCGGCCACCAACTCGGGCCTGCTGCTGTTGCCGATGATGGTCCCGATCGCGCTGGTCTCCAATGTGGCCGGCAAGGTGATGTCGCGCACCGGCCGGTACCGGATCTTCCCGATCCTGGGCGCGGGCTTCCTGACCCTGAGCACCGGGCTGCTCGCCACCATGGGCACCGGCACCCCGCGCGCCGTCACCGGCCTCTACCTGGCGTTGGCCGGCATCGGACTCGGCTTCCTGCTGCAGATCACCACGACCATCGCGCAGAACAGCGTCGAGCCGCGCGATCTGGGCGTGGTCTCCGCGGGCACCCAGCTCTTCCGCACCGTCGGCGGTTCGCTCGGGGTGGCGCTGTTCGGCGCGTTGTTCGGCCACGCCACCGCCGGGGCCGTCGGTGGCCCGCCGGGCGCGCACCCCGGCGGCGGCGCGCCGGGCCGGCTGTCCACCGTCGCGGGGGACGCCTACCTGCACGCGGTCGCCACCGGCGTCCAACGGGTCTTCGCGCTCGCCGCCGCGCTCTGCGCCGTCGCTCTGGTGGCCGCGCTGCTGATCAAGGAGGTCCCGCTGCGCGGCAAGCCCGCCGGGCCGCCGGTGGCGGGGCCCGAACCCGTCGCGGTCAAGGCGTCTTGACGCTGTGACGGTGCTGCAGCCCCGGGGGATGGCCGTCCCGCCGGGGCTGCTGCGCCGATCAGCCGGTGCCCTCCCGCTGGGACTCGATTGCGGCGAGGGCCGCCCGGGCGGCCGCTCGCGCGGCCAGGGTGGTCAGTGCCGTCCTGGTGGCCAACGGGGTCATGGTTAAGAGCCGTGACGTTTCGTCACGTTCGACGGCTTGCTGCGGAAAGTGCTGCGGATGCCAGCTGGACGCGTAACTCGTGCTTGCCGGCACCTGGTTGATGAGGATTCTGGTCACGGGGGGCAAGTGAATCGGGAACGATCCACGCCTCGCACGCTGGATCAACCGGTCCCACTCGTTCGTGTCGCTCGTTCACCCGTGACGGTGAGTGCACCGGCCCAATGCTGGGCCGGACGGGTGAGCCGCACGCCTGACCGCGGCCCGCCGGCCCCGGACTCGGCCCCGCCTTTTCCCAACGGCCTCAGGCGAGGGCGGAGTTGTCGAACTCGAACCAGGACCACCGCTCGGACGCCCGGTAGCCGAGGGCGCGGTTGACGGCGAGCATGTGGTGGTTGTCGGAGTTGTTGAAGGTCTGCACCGCTCTGGCGGTGGGGAACTCGTCGAGCATCCAGAGCGTCTGCGCGGCCTTGAGGCGCAGGCCGAGGCCCAGACCGCGGTGGTCGCGGGGGACGCCGGTGTCCCAGATGTCGAGGGACTGCGGCCCGTCGGGGGCGCTGCTGAACATGGTGAAGCCGCCGATCTCGCCGCCCGGTGTGACGGCGGCCAGCACGTTGCGCCGCACGCCCGCCCGGACGCTGAGCTCCTCACGGCCGCGCAGCCGCGCGCGGTCGTTGAGGGCGTGCTCGTAGACCATGTCGCCCTGCGGTGCGTCGGACATGGTGTCCATCGCGGTACAGAACGAGTCGAGCAGCTCCTCGGGGCAGCGGTCGGTCCACCGCACCAGCTGGTAGCGGGAGTTCTTCGGCGTGGCGCCGGCGGTCCGCTCGAACGCGGGGCGGTCGACGGCGCGCAGGTTCAGCACCGACCGGGTCACCGTCTCCACCAGGCGCCCGCCGCGGGCGGTGAGCAGTGCGTCGACGGGCACGGTGGCCGCGGCGTTGGTGACCACCCGAGGGCGCTTGAGCTCGGTGCTCAGCTTCAGCACCCGCTCGAAGAGCGCGGAGCCGATGCCACGGCGGCGCGCGTGCGGGGCGACCCACACCGTGGTGCTGAGCAGGTCCGGGTTGCTGTCGAAGCTCCACTCCGAGATGGCCAGGCCGTCGGCGACGGTCGCCTCGCGGGAGTCGTAGGCGGCGAACACCGCGATCTGCTCCTGCCAGTCGGGCGTGCAGGACAGGCGCAGCTGGCTCGCCGACAGGGCTGGGAAGTCGCCCAGTTGCTCACCGAGGACGGCGCGGGCGGCGGGCAGGATCGCGGCCAGGTCCGCGGGCCGCTGGGCTGGATCGATCTCGCGGATCTGCATGACCCAACACCCTGCACCCGGCGGCGGCGTCGCGCCACTGGATTTCGTGGTGCGACGCCGCCGCCGGATCGCTGGAGTGGATCACTGACGCCCCGTCAGGACAGGCCGGACGGAACGGTCGGCGGTCGGCGAGCCGGGTCACCGAGGCTCACCGGCCGTGCGACGGCTGCCGTCGCGGGCGCTCAGGTGGTGAGCAGCACCCCGGCGTACGCGATGAGTGCGATGAGCAGCCAGGACGCCCCCGCCACCACCACTGCCCGCCGCCCGGTGCGCAGCAGGCCGCGGATGTTCACCGTGCTTCCGAGCGCGAACAGCGCGGCGGCCATCAGGAGTTCGTCGACCTGCTCGGCGGCGTTGACGACCGGCAGCGGCACCGCGCCCGTGGTGCGCAGCAGCACGAAGGCGAGGAAGCCCACGATGAAGAGGGGCACCAGTGGCGGCCGCTTGGTCCGCGCGCCGCCCGTCGCCGTCGCGGTTGCTGCGGTGGCCGGAGCGGTCCGGGCACGGCGGCGGGCGATCGCGACACCCGTCACGATCGGGGCGAGCAGCGCCACCCGCATGAGCTTGACCACCACCGCCTGCGCCAGCGCGGTGGGCCCGGCGGTCTGGGCCACGGCCACCACCTGGCCCACGTCGTGGACGCTGGCACCGGTCCAGCGGCCGAACTGAAGGTCGGTCAGGCCCAGCGGGTGGTGCAGCATCGGGAGCAGCGCGATGGCGAGCGAGCCGCACAGCGTCACCATGGCGACCGCCGTGACGACGTCCTCCTCGTCACTGTCGGTGACCCCGTTCATCGCCGCGACGGCGGAGGCGCCGCAGATCGAGAACCCGGTGGCGATCAGCAGCGGCTGGTCGCCCGGCAGGCCCAGGCGCCGCCCGAGCCACTGGGTGCCGAAGAAGGTGGCCGCCACCACGACCACCACCACGGCCAGTGTCTGCCAGCCCAGGGCGAGGACGTCGCCGAGGGCGAGCTTGAGGCCCAGCAGTGCGATGGCGACCCGCATCAGCCGCTTGCCCGCGAAGGTCAGCCCGGGGCGGGTGCGGGCCGGCAGCATGCGCAGGTTGCCGGCCAGCACACCCAGCGCGACCGCCGCGGTGAGCGGCGACATCGCCGGCAGCGCCAGGTTCACCGCCCAGGCCACCGCGACCGCGACCGCCACCGCGCCCAGCCCGGGGCCGGCCGTGCGCACCCACCGTGCCGCCGCGGAAGTGGCCGGTGCGTGGCCGCTGGCCGGTGCGGGGCCGCCTGGGGCGGCGGCGCGCGTCGCGGGACCGGTGGCCGGCGTGGCGGCGAGGCGCTCGGCGGTGAGCGGGCGGCTGGGGCTGGTCGGGCGGCTGTCGGGCCGCGACGGTGGCGGGAGGACTGTCATGTTGTCACCCTGCTGCGGGGCGCGTACGCCCGGTAGCCAGCAGTTTCTTCCTATGCCATAGGGTTTTCCTATGGCAGCTTCCCCGATCGGCCCCGCGCGTCCCACCGGCCCGAGCGACCCCTCGGCCGCCTCGGCCCGGCGGCCGTTCGACCTCTACTCGCTCGAACTGCTGGTGGCCGTCGCGGAGAGCGGAAGCATCGGCCAGGCGGCGGCGAAGCTGTCGATCAGCCAGCCCACCGCCAGTTCGCGGATGACCACCCTGGAACGCCGCCTCGGCCTGCAACTGCTGGAGCGCTCGACCGCCGGCTCCCGGCTCACCCCCGCCGGGCTGGTGGTCACCGACTGGGCCCGCGGCGTGCTGGGCCAGGCCCAGGCGCTGACCGAGGGCCTGGCGGCGCTGCGCGCCCAGCAGCGGGGCAACCTGCGGGTCGCCGCCAGCCTCACCCTGGCCGAGTATCTGCTGCCCGGCTGGCTGGTCACCCTGCGCCAGCTGCACCCCGCCACCCACGTGGGCCTGCGGGTGACCAACAGCCACCAGGTCATCGAGGCGCTGCGGCACTCCGAGGCCGACCTCGGCTTCACCGAGGGCCCCTTCGTCCCCCGGGACTTCCAGTCCACGCTGGTGGGCCGCGACCGCCTGGTCGTCGTCACCGCCCCGGGCCACCCGTGGGCCCGCCGGAGCGAGCCGCTGACCGGCGCCGAACTCGCCGAGACGCCGCTGCTGCTGCGCGAGACCGGCTCCGGCACCCGCGAGACCCTGGAGCGGGCGCTGCGCCCCTGGGACGGTCCGTCCGTCCCGCTGCTCGAACTCGGCTCCACCGCTCCGCTGCGCAGCGCCGCCGCCCAGGGCGCGGCGCCCGCCGTCCTGTCCGAGCTCGCGGTGGCCGAGGACCTCGCGGCGGGACGACTGGTGGAGATCGCCGTCACCGAGGACCTCCCGCTCGCCCGGAGCCTGCGGGCGATCTGGGCCGGTGGCACCGACCTGCCGCAGGCGGCGGTGCACCTGCTGGAGGTGGCCCGGCGTTCGACGCCCGCCTCGTGACGGGCGATGTCGTGGCGCGTCCGTGCGGGCCGGGCGGTGGCCCCTGGCGGCGTCGGCCGGTCGGGTGACGTTGCGGCGGGTTTGCGGCGGGGGTCGCGCCGCGGTGCGGGAGGCTCGCAGCTGGCCGGGCCGCCACCCTCCAACCGGGCCCGGTGGGCTCGGAGGTCATCATGCGGATCCTGCTCGTCGCGAGCGCGTTCAACAGCCTCACCCAGCGGGTCTTCGTCGAACTGCGCGATCGCGGCCACCGTCCGGCCGTCCATCTGATGGTGGGCGACGAGCCGTTGCGCGAGGCCGTGCGGCAGCACCGGCCCGAGCTGATCGTGGCCCCGATGCTCAAGGCCGCCGTCCCCCGGGACGTCTGGTCCGCGTACACCTGCCTGATCGTGCACCCCGGGCCGCTCGGCGACCGGGGTCCTTCCGCGCTGGACTGGGCGATCCACGAGGGCGCGGACCGCTGGGGGGTGACGGTGCTCCAGGCGGACGAGCCGATGGACGCCGGCGATGTCTGGGCGCATGCCGAGTGCGACCTGCCGCGGGTGGGCAAGAGCGACCTGTACCGCGGTGAGATCGCCGACGCGGCGCTGCGCGCGGTGCTGCTCGCCGTGCGGCGCTTCGCCTCGGGAACGTACGTCCCGCGCCCCCAGCACGGCCCAGGCTGGGACGTCCCCGACCACACCCGGCCCTATCTGGACCAGCGGGTGCGGCGGATCGACTGGGCGCTCGACCCGACGGCGACCGTGCTGCGCAAGCTGCGGGCAGCGGACTCGCAGCCCGGCGTGCTGGACCAGCTGTTCGGCGCCGAGTGGTATCTGCACGGCGGCCACCCGGAGAGTGAACTCCTCGGTAAACCGGGCGAGTTGCTGGCCACCCGGGCGGGCGCCCTGTGTCGGGCGACGGTGGACGGCGCGGTCTGGATCCCCCAACTGCGCCCGCGTCGCCGGCCCGGCGGCCCGGCGACCTTCAAACTGCCCGCGACCCTGGCGCTCGGCGACCTGCTCCCACTGCTGCCGGAGCTTCCCCCGCTGCCCTCACTGCCCACCGCGCCGCGGCGGCCGGCAGCCGCCGATCAGCATCAGGAGCAGGGCAGTTGGACGGATATCGATTACCAGGAGGCCGGGCCGGTCGGGTTCCTGCGGTTCTCCTTCCCCGGCGGTGCGATGAGCACCGAGCAGTGCCGACGGTTGCTGGAGGCCTACCGGCACGCGCTCACCCGCCCCACCTCGGTGCTGGTGCTGGGCGGCGGCCGGGACTTCTTCTCCAACGGCATCCACCTCAACGTGATCGAGGCTGCCGCCGACCCGGCCGCGGAGTCCTGGGCGAACATCAGCGCGATGGACGACCTGGTCTCCCAACTGCTCATCACGACCGACAGGTTGGTGGTCTCGGCGGTGGGCGGCAACGCGGCGGCGGGCGGTGCGATGCTGGCCCTTGCGGCGGACGAGATCTGGTGCCGCGAGGGGGTGGTGCTCAACCCGCACTACCGTCTGATGGGCCTGCACGGCTCGGAGTACTGGACCTACACGCTGCCGCGCCGGGTCGGGGCGGCAGCCGCCGAACGCCTCACCCGGCGCGCGCTGCCGGTGAGTTCGGCGAGCGCGCAGCAGCTCGGCCTGGTGGACCGGGTGATCCCGGCGGCCCCGGGGGAGTTCGGGCGCGAGGTCGCCCGGTTCGCGGCACTGCTCGCGGCGGGCCCGGGGCTGCAGGGGCGGATCGCCGCGAAGAAGCTCGGCCGGGAGCGCGACGAGGCCATCAAGCCGCTCGACGCCTACCGGACGGAGGAGTTGGCGCTGATGCGCCACAACTTCTTCGACCCGGACGAGCCGTACCACGCGCTGCGCTCCGCCTTCGTCCGCAAGCAGCCGGTGCGGGCGACTCCGCCGCACCTGACCGGTGTGGGCGAGCCGAACTGACGGTCCGTCAGGTTGCCTCGTCGGGCTCACGCTCTCCTACCTGGAGGAGGAGGCCGCCTTGGACGTGCGCGACGACGGCAGAGGCTTCGAACCGGCACGGCTCGCGGCTGAGGACGGCGGCGGTGCCGGGCGGCGGCGACCGCGCAGCAGGCCGACCCGGTGCGTGTGGCCTATGCGCGCGCGGCCTCGGTGCGCGCCGCCTCGTCCAGCAGCTTCTCGTCGGCGGGGTCGAGCTCGGTAGGGGCGCAGCCGGCGTCGATGTCCTCGTCCTCGGCGAAGGGACGGGCCCACCGGCGACCGTCCAGCAGCCGCAGCACCGGTATGTGCCGGATCTCCAGTGACAGCAGTGTCAGCAGCGTGCCGGTACAGGCGAACAGCAGCAGCCCCTCCCCGGCTGCCGCGCCGATCGCCGCCGCGGCGAAGATCGTGGCGGCCGTGGTGATGCCGCGCACCACCTCGCCCGACGCCCGACTCTCCCGGAAGGTCAGGCCACCGCCGATGAACCCGACACCGGTGATCACCCCGGTCAGCGCGTTGGGCGCACCGTTCTGCGCCAGCACGGCCACCAGCGCCGCACCCACCCCGATCAGCGAGAAGGTCCGGTCGCCGGCGGCCGCTCCGCGCAGACTGCGCTCGAAGCCGATGGTGTAGGTCAGCGCGAACGCGGCCAGCAGATGTCCGGTCATCGGGAGCTCGTGAATCATGCCCGAATTCAATCCCAGGCTCCCGGAGACCCGAACACGGACTCCCCCCCGCAGCGCAGCGAGGGGAGCCCGCGGCACCGACGGATGGCCCCTGGCGACGACCGACCGGGGGAGCAGCACAGGCCGGGCCACGGGCCGCGAACGCCCCGTCCGCGGCCCGCTGCCCAGGGCAACCGGACGCCGAGCGCGCAGACCGAGCCAGGGCGGCGGTCCTGGTGCCCGCTGTTGTCGTCCACCGGGTCGGTCTGTGCCTGCTTCTTTCCGGCCTCGGAGGCAGTGTTTCCGGCCACGGGGCGGCGTGTCTTTGGCCGGATCGGTGGCGGCTGGGTGCTTAAGGTGTAACGTCGTTATCAAGCAGTCGTGGTTCCGAAGTACTCGCCCGCGGTGGAATGCCGCGGGCGGTTTTGCTGTTCAGCAGCGCTTCTCCGGACCTAGGCGATTACCTCCAGGCCCTCGCGCAGTGCGAGGCCTGACCAACGTCCGTTGAGAAGGAGAACAGCATGGCTACCGGTACCGTGAAGTGGTTCAACGCCGAAAAGGGCTTCGGCTTCATCGAGCAGGACGGCGGCGGCGCCGATGTCTTCGCCCACTACTCGAACATCGACGCCCAGGGCTTCCGTGAGCTCCAGGAGGGCCAGAAGGTCACCTTCGACGTGACCCAGGGCCAGAAGGGCCCGCAGGCGGAGCACATTCGCCCGGCCTGACCTCCCGCGCTCCGGCGCACGCGGGCGCCCCGCACCTTCGGGTGCGGGGCGCCTTGCTGTCCGCGTCCATGACTGACGCGGACAGCCGGGCAGCCGGGCGGAGTCAGGCGGACGGCTGCGCGCAGGTGTAGAGCGTGCCACCGATGCCGGTGGCGTCACCGAAGAAGCCGGCCGGGTTCTGCTCGGTCACCCCGAAGGTGGTGGCGGGGACCGTGGCGCAGTGCTGCTTCACCCAGTCGTCGATCTGGCCGACCGCCGTGTCGCTGCCGCCTCCGCCGAAGAAGGCGCCGATCCCGCCGGCGCCCTGGACCAGCACGAAGCGGACGGCGCCGCTGTGCACCAAGGAGTCGAAGCGGCTCGCCGACGGCGCGGGCACCGAGCCGCTGAACCCGCCCATCGGCAGCACGGTGTCACCCGTGGCGAGGATGTAGGGCGATCCCGACATCCAGCTGTCGACGGCGAAGACGTACCTCGCGCCGTCCTGCCGGGCCTTGACGTAGTCGTACAGCTTGCGCTGGTCGGCGGAGAGGCTGCTGCTGATGTCGCCGCCGGGCCCGCCGAAGCCCGCCGGGCCGTGGAAGCCGCCGGGAGCGCCGCCGGGTGCGCCACCAGGTGCGCCGCCCGGTCCGCCCGCGGTGATCATCTTGGTCAGCATCGCACCCAGTCCCCCCGTGGAGGGCCCGGCGAGGGCGTCGAAGGAGCTACCCGCGTACTTCGGGTCGAGGACCGAGGCCGACCAGGCGACCGGGGCAGCGGCGGCGCCCGCCAGGCCGGTGATCAGGCCGACCAGCAACAGCCGGGAGGGCGAGTGGCGGCTGAGCCGGCCCCACACCATGGCGGCGACGCCGAGGACGGTGGCGGCCAGCACCAGCCACTTCAGCCAGGGCAGGAAGCCGGGGGTGAAGTGGCCGAGGTACCAGGCCCAGCCTGCCTCGGCGGCCACCGCGAGGGGCAGCAGCCAGGCGCTGCGCTCGCCCTTGCGGTAGGCGTCCCACATCAGCACGCCGCCCGCGCCGACCAGGGCCGCCAGGGCGGGGGCCAGGGTGGCCATGTAAGCGGTGTGCGGGATCGAGCTCATCTTGCTGAACACCAGGCCGACGATCAGCAGCCAGCTGCCCCACATCACGAAGCCGCCGAGCAGCCGGTCGGTGCGCCCCGCGCGGCGGCGGGACCACAGGCCGAACGCCAGGGCGAGGAAGGCGAACGGGAAGAGCCAGCCGATCTGCGGGCCGAAGCGGCCCTGGAACAGTTTCAGCCAGCTTGAACCGCCGTCCAGCGAGGGGAGGCCCCCGCCAGGTGCGGCAGCGGGCCCACCGACAGCGGGCCCACCGGCACCGGGTGCGCCGACGCCCGGCGCGGCAGCGGTGGAGCCGCCCCCCGGAGCGCCCGCCGTGGCGCTGCCCGGGAACCCGCCGCCCGGGGCCTGGTGGGGTGCGCCCCCGCCGCCGAGGTCGATGCTGGGCACCGACCCCGGCACGTGAATGCCGAACCGTTCCAGGCCGTTGTAGCCGAAGACCATGGTGATCGCGCTGTTGTTGGTGCTGCCGTCCACGTACGGCCGGTCCTTGGCGGGCGTCACCGTCATCAGCAGGATCCAGGAGAGCGACACCCCCAGGCACACCGCGCCCGCCAGCAGCAGATGGCCGACCCGCTTGCGCAGCCCGACCGGTGCCGCCACCAGGTAGCCGAGGGCCAGCGCCGGCAGGATCATCCAGGCCTGCAGCATCTTGGCCTGGAACCCGAGGCCCACCCACGCCCCGGCGAACAGCAGTGACCGCAGCCGCGCGTCGAGTACCGCGCGCTGGTAGCAGTCGGCCGCCATGACCAGGCAGAAGGTCAGCCCGCCGTCCTCCATCGAGTGCCCGAACATGGATGCGGCCACGGGTGTGAAGGTGAGCGCCGCGGCCGCCACGAGCCCGGCCCTGGGCCCGGCCCAGCGGCGCACCATGCGGTACATCACCAGCACGCAGATGACGCCCTCGATGCACTGAGGGAGCGTCACCGACCATACGTGGAAGCCGAACAGCCGCGCGAAGAGCGCCTGCGGGACGAACGAGCCGGCGAGCTTGTCGGGCGTGACGGTGGCGCCTGGGTCCCAGGCGCCGTAGAAGAGTGCCTTCCAGCTGACCGACATGCTCTTCGCGGAGGCGGAGTAGAAGAGCGCGTAGCCCGCGGTGGTGATGTGCCAGGCGTAGAGGACGGCGGCGACGGCGGCCGTCAGCAGCAGCGCGGGTCTGGCCCAGCCGGGCTGGTCCGCGGGGGAGCGCCAGAACTCCCAGGGCCTGCGGGTGCTTCCGGAGCCGCGTCCGGGAGCCTGCTCGGAGTTGGGGGGATGACCGACAACGGTCGCGGACAAGGGAGAACCTCCTGCTGGACGGTACTGGGAGCCGGGTGGGAAAGTCCTGAGAGGCTGTCGGCTCATGCAGCGAACTACCCCTGCCACGCCCGGCTGATGCGTCCTTGCTGATGGAGCGTCAGGAGAAATCCTACCGCTGAGCTGGTCCGGGGCCAGGCGGGTACGGGCGCCTTGCGCGGCCGCATCAGGCAGGCGGGGCCGGCAGGTGAACGCCGTGGCACGCTGTCGCGGACGCCGCGCGAAATCGGTGTGCCGGTCGAGCCGGGGGCGTGGGCCATCCGGTGTGGCGCTCTGGTGAAATGTCATCTGTGTGCGATCGTTGGCACAGCCCGACCGCCGGTGGGACGCGTTCCGGATGAATGGCGAGTTCTGGCTGGTGTCCCGTCGGAGGGGTGTCGTCTGGACGCTCTGTCGTGCTCCCATCACTCAGTGCACTGGTCGGCATTGGTGGTGCCGTGTTCCGGCATGCCGATGTGAATGCCCCCGGCATGTGCCTCCCTCCGTTGCGCACGAGAGGATCCCTGCTCCCATGGCTCTGACTGTCGCCGACCTGCTCGCGAACTTCCCCGCCCCGGGCGAGGACTTCGTCCTGCCCCTGGATTCGATCGAACTCCCGGAGCTCTACCAACTCTTCGGCACGGGCAAGGAATTCGTGCTGCGGGTGACGGAGGCCGTCAGCGCGGAGCTGCGCGTGACCGGCACGGCCGCGCTGCTGAACGGGCGCGAGGCCCTGCTGCGGTTCGAGTTCCTCGCGGACACGGCGCGGCAGTACGTCACCGGGTTGAAGGTCGGCATCGAGGTGACGGTCGGCCTGGTCGAGCTCGCCGCCGCCTGGGAACTGGACCTCGGCGAGGTGCCGCAGGCCTTCCTGGCCGAGGTGCGCCAGCTGTTGGCACGGTACGACCTGACGGTAAGTCAGGTGGTCATCGCGGCGGAGACCGAGCACCTGCGCCTGGTGTTCGCCGCGCCGTCGATCGGCGGGCCCTTGGTGGCGCTGCTCGGGGTCAAGGAGAGCGGCGCACTGCTCTCCGAACTGCCGTACATCGGCGGCGAGATCCCCGACGGCGAGCTGATCGGGGTGCACGGCGTCGAGGCGATCGTGGCCGCCGGGGCGCTCACCGAGGCGCAGAGCGTGGCGGTGAACGCGGCGGTGACCGCGGCCGTCGGTGGCACCGACTGGTGGCCGCTGCTGCCGGCGCAGGCGCTGGCGGCGGGCGTCTGGGTGGGGGCGGCCTATCAACTGCCCGGGCAGGACGCGCAGGTCTGGGCCGTGCGACTGAAGATGCCGGAGATCGACTGGGTGCCGGAGTTCCCGTCCCTGACGCTCGGGCGCTTCACGCTCTCGGGCTTCGGCCTGCGCTGGCCGCCGACCGGCTCCGGCACTGGAAGCGGCCTGGGGGCGTACTTCCGGCTGTCGATCAAGCTGGGCTGGCTCGACCTGCAACTCCCCGACGTCGGTTTCGACTTCTCGCTCCCGGACCTCCCCGACGCGGGTGACTTCTCGGTCATTCCGCGCCTTCCGTCGATCAGCCTCTCGCTGGGCGGCATCGAGTTGACCTTCACCGTGCCCAAGGGCCCCGAGCTGCCCCAGCTGCCGGGATTCCCCGGGCTGCCGGAGCTCGGGCTGCTGACCGGTTGGTGGGACAGTGCCGGTGGTGGTGGGGGAGGCAAGCGGCTGCTGGACCTGCTGGCCCTCTTCGGCATCTCGCTGCCGTCGCTCCCGGACCTCTTCAACCCGGAACTGCCCTCCCTCGGGCTGCGGTTCGACCTGAGCGTCGGCGACTTCGAACTGACGGGCGAGTCGACGTGGCTGCGCTTCGTGCTGGGTGGCCTGCCGCCGCTGTCGGGCCCCGAGGGCTGGGGCAAGGTCGCGCTGCTGGGCATCAAGGGGCTCGAAGCCTGGCTCACCGACCTGCCGTTCATCGGGAACCTGATTCCGGATCTGCCTGACTTCCTGCTGAACGGGATCAGTCTGGCCGCGCTCGGATCCGGCCTCAGCCGACCGCAGCTGGACCTGCTGAACGGCTGGATCGGGACCTTCCCCGGTGGACTGGACGGCTGGTGGCCCACCCTGAACTGGGAATCCTCCGGCGGCGGCGCGGGCCGCCAGGGCTGGTCGCTGGACGTGAACTGGCGGCTCCCCGGCCGTCCTGCCGTGGCATGGGGGATGCCCTGGCCGCCGTCGGCGCTCACGCCCCCCGACCTGTCCTGGGTGGAGTTCCCGGAGCTCACGATCGGGCCGCTGGAGCTCTCGGGGATCGGCCTGACCTGGCCGGCCGTGGACGAGCCGGACTGGAACTTCGGCAGCGACTGGGTGCTGCGCATCGCCTTCGACGTCAGGCTGACGCTCGGCGGCGGGATCTCGCTGGGCCTGCCCGGCCTCGGGTTCGACATCGACCTCAAGCAGTTCAAGGTGCACCCCCGCTTCCCCCGCCTGTCGTTGACCCTGCCCGGCGACTTCGAGATGGAGTTCACCATCCCGATGCCGACCGGCCCGGGGCAGCCGATCGCGCTGACCGCCCGGTGGCGCGACGACAAGGGCGTCCCGGCCTCCGACCTCATGCTCGGTCTGGGCGCGGAGCTGGTGAGCGCGGTGCTCCCCGACCAGCTGATGCCGCGCCTCTACTCGGCGGCCCTGCGCTTCGACTTCCGGACCTTCGAGATCGTGGTCGCCGCGACCTCGTCGTTCTTCGGCTGGATGCTGGCCGTCCAGCCCGCCAACGAACCCCAGCGCCGCCGCCACCTGGTCGCGGTGCGCGGCACGGTGCAGGCGAAGGCATCCGACCTGCCGATCGTCGACACGACCGACCCGGACCGCGATGTCACCGTGAGCGACATCCAGTTCGCCTGGGCGGGCATGACCAAGGGCGCGCCCCCGCGCAAGTGGACGGCCGCCGAAGTGCTCGAACTGAACAAGCTGCTGGCCGAGTTCGCCACCGACCCGGCTGTCGCCGGCGCGGACCCGTTGGCCTCCGGCCTGCTGCCCGTCCTGCTCCCCGGTGACTTCGAGCCCGGGACGACCGTGATGTGGGCGAAGCTCGGATTCGAGGGCGGCAAACTGGAGCTGGTCTACCCCGCCGACCGGGAGTTCGCCACGCTCGGCCAGAGCGGATCCGTGGTGCTGGGCCGCGAACGGGCCGAGGAGGAGGCGCGGCGCTTCGACGGGTACGCGCTCGGCCCGGTGCGGTTCAGCCACGCCGCCCTCGGCTACGCGCACGGGCTGCTGTTCATCGCCTTCGACGCCACCATGGCGGTCGGCCCGCTGACCATCGAGCTGCTGGGCCTGGGCCTCGGGGTGGACAAGGACTGGACGGTCAGGCCGGTGCTGCGCGGCGCCAGCCTGGCGCTGGAGCGCCCGGGCCCGCCCAAGACGGTGATCTCCGGCGCGTTCACCGAGCTGGATCTGGGCCCGGACTACGAGCTGGCGTTCGGTGCCGCGGGCCGGATCGAGCTGATGGACCTCGCCGTGCTGCAGCTGACCGGCAGCTGGGCCAAGCACAAGGACGGCTGGGACTCGATCTTCGCCTACGCCGAGTACGTGTCCGGGAAACACCTGATCAACGGCCTGTTCAGTATCGGCCCGGTCGTCTTCACCGGCATCGTGCTCGGCTTCGGCATCAACAGTACCGTGCGCATCCCCACCACCGGTGAGCTCGGCAGCTTCCCGCTGATCAAGCGCCTGGGGGAGGACGGCGGGACGAAGAAGACCCCGGCGCAGGCGCTGAACGAACTGGTGGGCGCCGGCGGTTGGGTGACGCCGGCGCGGGGCCAGTACTGGGTGGCCGGCGGCATGCAGTTCACCGTCTACCGCTTCATCCAGGCCCGGGCGCTCGCCCTGGTCGAGTGGGGCGAGGCGGGCTGGAAGGTGATGCTGGCGGGCAGCACCACGCTGCTGCTGCCGCCAAAGCTCCCGACCTCCAGCGACGCCCTCGCGGGGGCGCCACTGGCCGCCAACATGCTCTGCCTCGGCAAGGTGATCGTGGACTTCGTCTACGTCTACGACTCCGCCCTCGGCCGCTTCTCGATGGACACCGTGATCGCCAAGGGTTCCTACATCCTCGACCCGGAAGCGCAGCTGACCGGCGGAATCTCGCTCTACGTCTGGGGCAAGGACCTGCCGGGCGGGATCAAGAAGGGCTTCGTGCTCTCCGCGGGCGGCTACCACCCGCAGTTCAAGCCCCCCGCGCACTACCCGAAGCCGCCGCGGATCGGCTGGCTCTGGGAGCGCGGCCCGGTGAGCATCAAGGGCCAGGCCTACGCGGCGCTGACCGACGGCGCGTTCATGATCGGCGGGGCGCTGGCCGCCGTCTACGACAACGGCCACGGCATCAACCTGCGGGCCTGGTTCACCGCTCACGTCGACGCGCTGGTGCAGTGGAAGCCGTTCTACGCCGACATCGCCTTCGGCCTGAGCATCGGCGTCGCCGCCACGGTCAAGGTGCTCTTCGTGCGGGTGCGGGTCTCGCTGGAGGTCAGTGTCGGCCTGCAGCTGTGGCTGCCGCCGATCGGCGGACGGGCCAAGATCAAGGTCTGGTTCATCTCCTTCACCATCGGTTTCGGTGCCGACCGCAAGGGCGCGCCGCCGGTGCCCTGGGAGGACTTCCAGCTCCAGCTGCCCGCGCCTTCGCGCACCGCGCTGAAGCAGGGCTGCGAGCTGCCTGACGTCACCAAGGACGAGTCCGAGGCGCGCAGCGAGGCCGATCTGCCGGAGCTGGTGCGGATCGACGGTTTCACGGTGTCCGTGGAGTCGGCGCTGCCCGCCTCGATGATCACCCTCAACGACGTGCTGTTCGAGGGCAGCAAGGACGCCACGATCGACATCCGTCCGATGCGGCTGACCGGCGTGATCTGCGAGCAGATCGTCGAGATCCTCGACCAGTGGGGTGACATGTACGACTGGCGGGCGGAGGAGTGGACGGTCACCCCCATCATCGAGGGCATGCCGCAGGCCCTGTGGGGCGCGCCGCTGGCCAACCCCGACCAGGCCCTCAAACAGCCCGGGATGGTGGACGACTGCCTGACCGGGCTGACCATCGTGGTCCCCGGGCCGACGAAGCAGCTCGGCGTCGGCAACGTCCCCTCGAAGGCCCTGGACGTGGAGGGCCTGCCGTCCAGCCGGATGCCGCTGCGCGAGCGCGACGTCGCCGGTGAGTCCCCGGTCTTCGACGAGGGCAGCGTCGGCGTGATCACCAGCACCCTGGTGGCCACCGCCGCCAAGCGCACCCGGTTGCACGAGGCGCTGGCCGGGCTCGGCGTCGCGCCGGGCAGCGACGGTTCGCTGATCCAGTCCGAGAAGAAGGCCGGCAGGACCCTGACCGACCCCCCGCTCCTGACCGCAGCCGCGAGGTGACCGCGATGCCCACCCGACCCGACCTCAACGTCTCGTTCTACGACCACCTCGACCCCAAGGCCACCGCCGGCGTCTACACCATCACCGTCCGGCACGAGCTGACCAAGAACGGCGAGCGGGTCGACGCCGACGCCGAACTGCCCACAGTTTCGGACAGCTACGAGATCCGCGCCGCGCAGTTCGTGCTGGACCCCTCCTCGGTGCACGCCACCTTCCCGCCGACCGGCGCGGTCGGCCGGTACACCCACGTGCTGCCGCACCTCACCCTGAGCCGCGCCATCCTGCCCTGGGAGCGGCAGCTGCGGGGCCTGGCGGCGGCCAAGGAGCCGTGGCTGGCGCTGCTGGTCTTCGCCGCCGGCGAACTCGACGACGACCCGGACGCGCAGGGGGAGTTCACCACCCGGCCGATCAGCGAGCTGCGCGAGCCCGGTGAGGGCATCAACGGCCCGCGGTTGACCGGCCCGATCGACGACAGCAACCCGTGCCGGACCATCGACCTGCCGGTCGGCGTCTTCCACGCGGTCGTGGCGCGCCAGGACGAGCTCTTTCACCTGGTCCACATGCGCGATGTGAAGCTCGCCCCACAGCGTCTTGACAACGGCGAGATCCTGACCGAGGGCGAGTACGCGGTGCTGGCCGCCAACCGGTTCCCGCGCAGCCCCGGCAACTACGCGGTGCACCTGGTCTCGCTGGAGGGCTGGCTCGGCCGGCTGGCGCCCGACAGCCTGCCCGCCACCGAGAAGGTGCGGCTGTGCAGCCTGTGGTCCTGGCACTTCACCAACGACCCCGAGGGCTCGCTCGACCCGGCCGGCCTGCTGCGCAACCTGGTCGCCCCCGGGCACACCGACCCGGAGCACCTCGCGCTGCGGCTGGCACCCACCGGCGAGCCGTCCGCGAGCCCCGAGAGGGAGCATGCGCGGACCCGGCTGCAGCGCGGCTACACCGCCGTGGCCTACCGCACGCTGGCGGGTGAGGACACCTACGCCTGGTACCGCGGCCCGCTCACCCCGCTGACCACCCCTGATCTGCCCGTCGAGGCCATCGAGGGCCCGCACACCACCGCCGACCACGCGCTGATCTACGACCGCGAGTACGGCCTCTTCGACGTCAGCTACGCCGCCGCCTGGACGCTGGGCCGCGCCACCGCGCTCGCCGACCCCGACTACAGCAGCGAAGTCGTTGAGGCGCGAAGGGAGTTGGCCAATCGCGCCGCCACCCTGCTGGCCCTGGCCACCGACCCGGCCCGCGCCATGACCGACCCGGACGAGCCGGCCGGTGCCGCGGCCCTTCGAGAGCTGGCCGCGCCCGGCTTCGGCCGCGGCCTGGTCGAAGCCCTGCGGGCCCCGGCGGTCCAAGGCCAGCCCCCGGCGCCGGCGGTGCTCCGGGCCCGGCTCGAACCGACCGCCCTGCTCGCCGAACCGCGCTACCAGCAGTCGCTGTTGACGGTGGCCGAGGACACGACCCCGACCATGCCCGACTGGCTGGAACGCCTGGGCCTGCTCAACGGCGTGCCGTTCGCCCACCTGGTGCCCGACCCGCGGATGCTGCCGCCCGAGAGTATGCGCGCCTTCCGGATCGACCAGGCCTGGATCCACGCGCTGGTCGCCGGCGCCGCCGACGTCGCCGCCCACACCTCGCTCGACCACGACCTCCACCCGGTGCTCACCGAGCGCCTGAGCCGGGCCGGCACCACGCTGCCGGTGGCGGGCCTGCTGATGAACTCCGAACTCGTGCGCGCCTGGCCCGTCTTCGAGATCCTCGCCACCACGGCCGACGGCGAGCCGGTGGGCGAGCTGCGCCGCGACCACCTCGCGCCGGACGTGCTGCTGGTGCTCTGGGACGCCGTCCCGGACCAGATCGCCATCCGCGAGCCGGGCCAGGGCATCCACTTCGGCATCAACTCCGAGGAGCGGATCAGCCTGCGCCACCTGACGGGCAGCCGGGTCGGCTACCCGACCGACACCGAGTTCCCCGACCCGGGCGCCCCGGGCTCCGGCACCGTCTTCGACTACCTGCGCCCGGGTCAGGGCGGCGCCCTGCCGGACGTGCTGGACCTGGGCGGCGCCGGCGGACTGCTTCGGGCGCTGTCCGCCGCCTGCCTGCCGAGCGGTGAGCTGTCGCCCGGTCAGTTCGCGCTGGAGCTGGTCAACGCGCCGCTGGAGCAGCTGCTGCTGCCGCCCACGGTGCGTCGCGACTGCGTGGCCGACACCATCGCGCAGTACGGCCAGGGGGCGGAGTTCGGCGCGGCGGACCCGTTGATGGTCAAGAACGAGGGCCCGAGCAACAGCGTGACCCGGATCGCCTACCTGCGCTTCGACACCACCCAGCTCCCGCCGCCCGACCAGCTCGGCAAGGTGCTGCTGCGGGTGTACGCCGCCGCCCAGGACGCGGGCGGCTTCGATCTCAAGGCCTACGCCACCGACAACGACTGGGACGAGTCCACCCTCGCCTGGGCCAACAAGCCGGCCCTGTCGGCCGGTCCGATCGCCACCGCGCGCGTCGGCGCCGTCGACGCCTGGGCCTGGCTGGAGTTCGACATCACCGCGCACCTGCGCCAACACAGCGGCGACGAGCTCTCGGTGGCGCTCGACAAGGACCAAGGCGGCAACGGCATCGCCCGGATCACCTCCCGGGAAGCCGCCACCAACCAGCCCCACCTCAGCATCACCGTCACGCAGCCGACACTGAACTCCGGGGAAGAGCGCTGATGACCGACACCGACCTGATCGTGCCCGTCGAGCTGCACGCACTGGTGGCCAACCGCGCGGTCCGCGCCGACAAGGACCGGTTCAAGCGCTGGTCGCCGATGTTCACCATGATGCTCAACGAGGAGTTCAAGACCAGCGGCGAACCCGAGCCGTACGAGAACATGCAGGACTACTGGACCGGCACCGACTTCGAAGGCGTCCACCTGCAGTGGCAGCTCCCCGAGTCGCTGACCACCGGCTACATCGACCCCGACAGCGGCGAGAGCAAGTTCCCGCTGGTGCCGAACCGCTGGCTGGTGGTCCGCTACGCCACGGTGCGCGGTAAGACCACGGTGGCCGGCTGGGTGGTGCACAGCGACTACCTCTCCTCGGAGCGCCCGGACGCCAACCCGATCTGGGACGGCAGCAACTCCTACCTGAACCCGGATGCCGCCACCGTCACCACCGACCGGATCGGCCGCGCCCACGACCTGGCCACCGGCCCGTGGCGCGAGCCCGCACAGCGGCGGCTCTTCCTGACCGCGATCGGATCCGGGCTGCCGGCCTTCGCCGCGTTCGCGCCCTACCACCACAACGTCTTCCTCTTCCAGGACACCCTCCGGGACCTGCGCGACCCGCAGTACGGCGACAACTACCCGCCGGACGCGGAGCTCAGCTACGCGGTCGTCGGCTGGTACTCCAAGGACGACGCCGACATCCTGCGCACCGCCGCCGGGATCCCCGGTCTACTGCCGCCCGGTGCCGATCCCGGCAACCTGGTCGACGTGCTGGAAGCCCTGGGCTGGGCGGTGCCTGACGGTATGTCAGAATCCATTGTGCGCACCCGCTACGCCGGCACCGCGCTGGGCGTCGACTGGCGGCGCGAAGGCATCGTCCCCGACTCCGACCGGCCCGACGGGACGTCGACCAAGGTCGCCCTCGGTCACAGCACCGCGGACGCCGCCGCCGCGCTGGTGGCCCGGCAGACGAGCTCGGCCCGTGACGGCGACCTGATCAAGGCGCTGTTCCACGGCGAAATCGCGGCGATGGACAGCGCCGACGGACCGATCGAGCTGGACGAGGTGATGCGCCGCTCCTGGTTCAGCGGCAGCGAGGGCGGCTACCTCTGGCGGGTTGTCAACCGGCCCGCCGAGCAGGGCACGGACGAACCGGCTCCCGAACTCCCGCAGCCCGCCTGGCTGGACGAACTCAACACCAAGCAGACCGAGTACGACCAGGGCATGGCCGAACTCGCCCGCCTCCAGTGGCGGTTGTGGTCGCTCTGGTGGCTGCGCGAACTGCCCGAGAAGCGGCGGCCCAAGCCGTTCGAGTTCGATGTGACGGCCTGGAACGCCGAGATCAACAAGCTCAGCGGCCAGGTCAGCGCCCTCCAGCGCGCTCTCGATGAGCTGCGCACCGAGATCCCCTGTGCCGAGGACCCCGACGCCCTGCCGGCGAAGATCGAGGAGTTCGCCGCCGACCGGGAACTGCCCGAGACCCAGGAGCTCAAGCGCTCCCCGCAACCGTCCTTCTACCGGCCCGCCGACCCGGTGGTGGTGATGGAGGGCACCGGGACCACCCAGCCGCTGGGCCGCCCCGATGACCAGCCGCTGCCCTGCCGGCTGCCCTCGCGGCTGCTGACCCGGGTGCGGATCGGCACCGAGGACGTCACCCCGGCCCCGAACCCGCCGGCCCCCGACCTGACCGGCCTGCCCGCCCTGTGCCGGCCGCTGGTCGCGGAACTGGCGATGCTGGACCGCGCTGCCCGCACTGGAAGCGCGCTCAAGGACATCGTCGAGCGACCGACGGAGCTGACCGACGGCCCGTTCCCCGAGTACAGCCGGGTCTGGCGCCAGCCCTGGCTGCCGATGTACCTGCAGTGGCGGGTCAAGTACTGCGCGACCCCGTTCCGCGGCGGCGGAACCGGCGCGGGCGGCAGCGACAACTGGACCTTCGACGGCAACGACTACCGCTGGAACGGCACCAACGTGCCCGAGGGCGACGGCGAGGGCGGCGTCCGCTGGACGAACTTCGCCGGGCGCTCGTTCCTCACTCCCGCCCTGTCGTACGTGCTGCGCGAGCAGACCAAGCGCAAGCTGGCCGGGGCGCCGGACGAGCTGTTGGCTCAACTGAGCGATCTGCAGGACGACTTCGAAAAGCTCGACATCCTCTCCCAGACCCTGGACGGCTTCAACGACTGGCTCGTCCAGCAGGACGGCGCGGCCCAGGTCACCACCGACCAGCGCATCCTGGACCTGGCCGGGCAGAGCAACCACGTGCCGGACGGGGCCGGGGACCGTCGCGAGCAGCGGTTCCAGCCGGTGCGGGCCGGGCAGTTCTACTTCACCGAGCTGCACATCATCGACCGCTTCGGCCAGGCCCTGCGGCTGGTCACCACCCAGCAGGGGCAGCCCGGCCAGTTCGACCCGGTCCGCGCGGCCAGCGTCACCCCCAACCCCGACCTGCCGCTCTTCCAGCCGCCGCCCAGGTCGGAGCGTTTCATCCAGCTGCCGCCCCGACTGCTCCAGGAGAGCAGGATCCGGCTCGAACCGGTGCACCACAGCGACGACCGCCCGCTCGCGGCGGTGAGCAGTGCGCCCGACCCGGTCGGCGACACCCCGGTGGCGGGCTGGCTGCTGGTCAACCACCTCGACCAGACCCTGCTGGTCTACGCTCCCGACGGCAGCCCGCTGGGCGAGCTGCGGGTGATCCACACTGCGGAGGCTGAGCGGGAGATCGCCTGGAACTCGCTGCCGCACGCCCGCTACGACGAGCCCGCCGACTTCGTGGGCGTCTACCCGCACGTGGCCGGCTTCGCCGACGAACTCGTGGGCCGCGACGCCGACACCTTCGGCCTGCTGATGACCACGATCGACCGGGCGCTGAGCCGGATCACCGACACGGCACCGGAGGAGGACCGCGCCCCCGCCCGGCTGATCGGGCGGCCGGTCGCGCTGATCCGGGCCAGGCTCGGCCTGGAGCTGCTGGGCCCGCCGCTGACCGATCCGGCCTGGGACGAGGCCCTGAAGCCGAACCCGCAGGAGTACCCGGACTACCGGTGGGCGGTGCGGCTGGGGGAGTACGAGCAGCTGGCGGACGGGCTGATCGGCTACTACACCTCCGAGCCCGGCGCGGAGACCTCGTACCGGCGGCTGTACATTCCGGTCCAGGGGCGGGATGCGGTGGCCTACGCGTCGGGCACCTCCTCAGCGAACGACGACCGGTACTTCTCGCTGATCGGTACCGGCGCCGGGATCGCGATGCCGGCCCGCCCCGTCGACCGTCCCCTCACCCGGTACCTGACCATGCTCGCCTGCCCGCACACGGCCGTGCACGCCACCACCGACATCCTCCCCGTCACCTCGCTCATCGTGGACGCCGACGTCACCCACCGGGCGCTCGCCGCGATCCGCGCCTCGTTCCGCCTCAACCCGCTGCTGGCACCGGTCCGTTCGGGGGAGGTGACGCGGAGGTCGGACGAGCCCGAGCCTGCGGACCACGGCATCTTCATGCCGCGCCCCAGCGCGCTGCACGGCGCCTGGAGTTGGGCCGAGCCGCTGGTCTCGGGCGACGGGCCGCCGCTCTGGACCGACCTGCCGATCCTGCCGGCTGACGACCTGTCACACCCCGACGACCCGGTCCCGGCCGCCCGGGCCGGCTACCTGCAACTGCACCCGGGTGCGGGTGGCGAAGGAGAGACCCGATGACCCTGCTGCTGCCCTACCGCGTGGACATCACCCCTGGACCGGCCACCACAGACGGCGCCCAGCCGCGCTACCACCAACTCCGGTTGACGGTCGGCGAGGAGGGCCGGACCAGCGCCGAGCAGCCGGTGCGCTGCACCCGGATCGCGGTGCGGGTACCCGCCGCGACCAGTGACCCGCGCCTCGCGCGCCAGCCGCTGGCCATCTCCACCACGGTGCCCTCGGTGCGCAGCAGTGCGCAGGGGCAGGAGTGGTGGATCGTGCCGGACACCACCGACCCGGCCGTCACCGTCTTCGCGTGCGTGCCGGATCAGCCCGCCCAGTTCGACGGGACCTGGGCCATCTCCTTCCTGATCGAGCTGGATCCCGGGTTCGAGAGCACGGACGTCGAGATCACCGAGGAGACCGCGGCCGACAGCGGCCCGGTCAGCAGGCGCAGCAGCCGTGTGGTCGCGAGCGTGCTTCCGGTCGGTGGATCGGAGGGGCAGTTGTGAGCGCTGCCGAAATCACTGCGGAGACGAACCTGCTGAAGCCGGCTCGGGGGACGGTGCCGTCCCCGTTGCGGGTGAGCACGATGGACGAGCTGGAGTACGGGACGGTGGTGTTGCGTTTCGGGCGGGACCTTCCGTCGGGGACGTCGAAGGTGTACTGCCGGGGGATCACGGTCAAGGTTCCGACGGGTCGGTCGGGGGCGGACCTGACGATCGAGCCGTCGTTGATCACGACGGCGGTGAGCAAGGTGGAGGGGGAGTCACAGGGGACGGAGTGGTGGGTCGATCGGGACACGACCGATCCGAACGAGGCGGTGTTCTCGTTCGTGCCGGACACGACGGCGGTGTTCGACGGAACGTGGGCGGTCAGTTTCACGCTGTCGGGGATCGAGGTGAATCCGTCGATCGGGACGGTGAAACTGGATATCGAGGAGACGACGTCCACGACGGGGGCGGAGGGCAGCTACCAGAAGCGCGCCGGCCAGGTGGAGGTGAAGAAGGGGAATGACGAGTTCTTCCTCCGCAGCCTGCGCCCTCGGACGACCGTCATCGGGCGGGGCGTGACCGTCGACCTGCTGTGGGACGCGCCTGCCGACAACCGGATTCAGTACACGATGTACTACCGGGGCGCCAATGGGCAGGAGACGTCCGACAACAACCAGACCAAGTTCGCGAACCGGGTGTGGAAGTCGCCGGTGCTGAACGACAACGCCAACTTCACCCTCAAGGCGACCCTGGACGGGCAGGACTACTACCTGACCACCTACCTGACCGTCAACAACCCCGACATCGTGGTCAATACGTTGAGCGCCAACAGCGATGTCAGCGTGGCGGCGGTCGGCACGCTCACGACGCACGGTCCTGTCCAGGCCAACGGTGACGTCACCATCAAGTCGGACAAGGCGCTCAAGGTCACCTCGGTGGATCCGACGGCCGCCAACGGCACAGTCACCGTTCGGGGGAACCTGACAGTCTCCGCCGACAAGAAGCTGACCGTGGGCCCGCTGAGCGCGGGCGCCGTGACGACAGGTGCCGTGACTGCCAGCGGCCGGGTGACGGCGAACGACGGTCTGACGGTGAAGTCCGACAAGACGCTGTCCGCCGGTGAGGTAACGATCGCGAACGGAAAGTTCCTGAGCGTCAGCAAGGTCAAGTCCCCGGTGAACAGTGCGATCGAGCTTCAGAACAGCATCAATCAGACGTCGGGTGGCATCACTACCGGAAGCCTCACGGTCAATGCGAACGGAAGTCTCACCGTCAACGGCACGCTCGCGGCGAAGGGAGCGACCGAGCTGCTCGGTACCCCGCAGAGCTGGTCGTTGGCGTGGAACAGCTCCAAGACTTTCACTGCTCCGACCTCGGGTCTCGCGATCGCGCTTGTGCACAGTGATGGTGGCGACCGCAATCCGATGGTGACGATCAGCTCCGAGTCCAGGACCGTGCGGGCATCCGCCCTGAAGTTCAACTCCCCGGTGCGCAACGGGCGCGGGACGACCATGCTCGGTATCCGGAAGGGCAAGTCGTGCACTGTCTGGTTCGGCGACTCAGGCGGTGACAGCGGCAGGGACCACAAGTCGGCGTGGTTCTTCTGGATCCCGTTCGGAGCAGGCAGCATCTCCCTGTGACCGCTACGCCCCTCTCCATTCGGAAGGACAGTCATGACAGCCAACATGCCCACTGCGGACACGAATCTGGTCAAGCCGGCGCGGGGGACGGTGCCGTCTCCGTTGCGGGTGAGCACGATGCACGAGTTGGAGTACGGGACGGTGGTGTTGCGGTTCGGTCGTGACCTGCCGTCGGGGACGTCGAAGGTGTACTGCCGGGGGATCACGGTCAAGGTTCCGACGGGTCGGTCGGGGGCGGATCTGACGATCGAGCCGTCGCTGATCACCACAGCGGTGAGCAAAGTGGACGGCGAGGCGCAGGGGACGGAGTGGTGGGTCGATCGGGACACGACCGATCCGAACGAGGCGGTGTTCTCGTTCGTGCCGGACACGACGGCGGTGTTCGATGGGGGTTGGGCGGTCAGTCTCACGCTGTCGGGGATCGAGGTGAATCCGTCGATCGGGACGGTGGAGCTCGACATCGAGGAGACGACGTCCACGACGGGGGTGGACGGCAGTTACCAGAAGCGCAGCGGGCAGGTGAAGGTGCAGAAGGGGAATGACGAGTTCTTCTTCCGCAGCCTGCGCCCTCGGACGACCGTCATCGGGCGGGGCGTGACCGTCGACCTGTTGTGGGACGCGCCTGCCGACAACCGGATTCAGTACACGATGTACTACCGGGGTGCCGACGGGGAGGAGACGTCCGACAACAACCAGGCCAAGTTCGCGAACCGGCTGTGGAAGTCGCCGGTGCTGAACGACAACGCCAACTTCACGCTCAAGGCGACGGTCGACGAGCAGGACTACTACCTGACCACGTACCTGACGGTCAACGATCCCAACATCGTGGTCAACACGCTGAGCGCCAAGAGCAACGTCACGGTGGACCCCGGAGCCAATGGCTACATCTGGCTCAAGTCGGGCCGTTTCGACACCACGGCGGAGGCGACCGTCAATCTCTACGGCGTCCTCAACGCCAACGGCAATGTCACGGTCTCCGCCGACAAGACGCTGACCGTCGGTGCCGTGACCGCCAGTAGGACGGTGACGGCGAACGGTGGGGTGTCGGCGACGACGGTGTCGGCCAGCGAATTGGTGTCGGCCAATGGCGGGGTGACGGTGCCGGCGGGGAAGTCGGTGACGGCCAATGGTGGGGTGTCGGCGACGACCGTGTCGGTGAGTGGGTCGGTGTCGGCGAGCGGTGGGGTGTCGACGACGACGGTGTCGGCCAGTGGGCTGGTGTCGGCCAATGGTGGTGTGACGGTCGCGGCGGACAAGACGCTGACTGCGAACGGGCCCCTCGTGGCCAACGGGAACCTGACCATGGGCGCGGGCAAGAACATCACCATCCCCGCGGGGGGTGGCCAGCTTGTGGTGGCCGACGCGTTCGTCGCGAAGTCCCATAACTCGGGCTGGACATACCCCAAGGTCGAGGTCGGCCCGACTGGCGTCGCCACTGAAGGCAACGTCATTGTTTCGGGTTCTCCCATCTTCATCAACAGCGTGAACAAGGGCGCCAGGCTGAACGCCACCACGAAGAACAACGTGGGCAATCCCGCAGGTTGGAAGGCAACCGCCTATTGGGGAAACACCACCGACGGGGACAACAACCTGACCATCCAGAAGCGTTGATCAGTATGACCGTGCCACAGTGCCGCTGCGTCGGAGAGGACACCCGTGAGTGCCGCTGAACCCACTGCGGAGGCGAATCTGCTCAAGCCGGCTCGGGGGACGGTGCCGTCGCCGTTGCGGGTGAGCACGATGGACGAGTTGTTGTGGGACGCGCCCGCCGACACCCGCATCGTGTACACGATGTACTACCGGAAGGCGGACGGGACCGAGACGAGCGACAGCGTCCAGGCCAACTTCGCGAACCAGGTCTGGAAGTCGCCGGCGCTGAACGACAACGCCAACTTCACGCTCAAGGCGACTCTCGACGGGCAGGACTACTTCCTGACCACCTCGCTGACCGTCAACAACCCCAACGTCGTGGTCAACACGCTGACGGCAGGCGGCGATGCGACCTTCGACGGTGACGTCACCGCGACCGCGAGCGGCAAGTCCGTGCGGATCCGGCAGTTGCGGGGCAATGGGACGGTCCCGCTCCAGATCTCCAACAGCACAGTGCTCGACGCCGGTTGCGATCTTACCGTCGGCGGTGCGCTGACCAGTACGGGCCTGGCCACGGCCAACGGCGGTCTGACGGTGAAGTCGGACAAGGTGCTGTCCGCCGGCGAAGTGACGATCGCGAACGGGAAGTTCCTCAACGGCTCAGGTAAGGACAACCACACCGACAACGCCGGCGTCAAGGGTCCCGCGGCCTTCTATCGAGGCTATGACAGCGCTTCCAGGTTCAAGATCGCCCACCGCTAGCCCGCGCTCCGGTCCCGGCCCCGGCCTACGGGATCAGCACCGCCCGGTACTTGGCCTTGCTCATGTTCTGGAAGGTGTTCTCCGCCGTCTCCAGCGGGTGCGTCTCCACCATGGGCCGCACGCCCTTCAGTGCTGCGAACGCCATCGCGTCCTCGCTGTCCTTGGCGTGGCCGCTGTACCAGCCGGTCACGCCGCGGCGGCCGAAGACGAGCAGGTCGGGGTTGACCGGGATCGGCTCGTGGTCGCTGGCGATCACGATCAGGCGGCCGTTGGGGGCCAGGCCCTGGATCAGGTCGGCCTGGGCGGGGCTGCTCCCGACGGTGGAGATGACGGCGGTGGCGCCGCCCAGCTCGGCCAGGGCCTCGCCCGTGCTGCCGTCCTCGCTGTCGAGGTACTCGTCGGCACCCAGGCGGCGGGAGACCGCCTCCTTGCCCCGGCCGCGGTTGATCGCCACCGTGCGGAAGCCCATCTTGTCGGCGAACTGCACGGCCAGGTGGCCCAGGCCACCGATGCCCTGGACGGCGACGGTGTCGCCGGGCCGGGCGCCGCTGTTGCGCAGCGAGTTGAAGGTGGTGATGCCCGCGCACATCAGCGGGCCGGCCTCCTCGAAGGAGAGCACGTCGGGGATCCGGGCGAGGGCGTCCTGCGGCGCGACCAGGTACTCGGCGTAGCCGCCGTCGAAGGTCACGCCGACGATCCGGCCCGCCGCGCAGTTGGCGAAGTCACCCCGGCGGCACGGGTCGCAGGTGAAGCAGCTGCCGCCGTGCCAGCCGACGCCGGCCCGGTCGCCGGTCTGCCAGGCGGTGACCCCGGCACCGACCGCGTCGACCTCGCCCGCGATCTCGTGGCCGGGCACCCGCGGCAGCCGCACCCCGAGCAGGCCGAGCCGCGCGATGTTCTCACCGCCGCACACCCCGCAGGCGCGCACCCGCAGGCGGACCTGGCCGGGGCCCGGTTCGGGGACCGGGAGCTCGGTCACCGTGAACGGTTTCCCTGCCTCGGTCACCTGCACGGCCTTCATGGTGGACAAGCTCATCACTGCTCTCCTCGGGTGGCGACGGCGCTGTGAACTCGGGCGGCGTGATCATAGCGGCTGGCGTCGCCGGAGCCGTTGGAGCCGCAGTGCAACGGGATTCCCGTGTCGGCGGGAAGGACTGACGGATAGTCACCTGACGGCTGACGGCTGACGGCTGCCCGGGTGCAGCTCCACGCAATCCGTTCCCCGGGCGCCTATGGTGGGCGGGTGAACGTCATTCTCTTCGGGGCGACCGGCATGATCGGCCAGGGCGTGCTGCGCGAGTGTCTGCGCGACGACTCGATCGAACGGGTGCTGGTGATCGGCCGCAGTCCGGTGCGTCAGGAGCACCCCAAGCTGGTCGAGATGCTCCAGCCCGATTCCTCCGACCTGGCCGCGCTGGACATCGATCTCGCCGACTACGACGCCTGCTTCTTCTGCCTGGGCGTCTCCGCCGTCGGGATGAAGGAGGCGGAGTACCGGCGCATCACCCACGACCTGACCCTCGCCGTGGCCCGCCCGCTCGCCGACGCCAATCCCGAGCTGACCTTCGTCTACCTCTCCGGGGAGGGGGCGGACAGCACCGAGAAGGGCCGGACCATGTGGGCCCGGGTGCGGGGCGGCACCGAGAACGAGCTGCTGCGGCTGCCGTTCCGGGCCTACGTGTTCCGCCCCGGCATCGTGCTGCCGCAGCACGGCGTCGTCTCCAAGACCCGCCTCTACCGCGTCCTGTACACGGCGCTCGGACCGCTCATCCCGCTGCTGCGCAAGGTCGCGCCGAACCTCGTCACCACCAGCGAGCAGATGGGCCGCGCGATGATCGCGGTCGCCATGCCCGGGTTCGAGGCGACGGAGCGGATCCTGCGCACCAAGGACATCAACCGTCTGACGGAACGTACGAACTCCTGACGGCCCAGAGGATCTTTGTGCGCGAAATTCTCTGTCCGAACTGCTTCTCACCGCGTAGGAATGGTCTCTCGGCCTGACCGGCTGTCCGCGATCACGAGGAGCCAGTACCGATGACCCGCCTCCGTACCACCTGTATGACTCTCGCCGGCGCCGCAGCGATGTTCGCCCTGGCCGCTGCGCCCGCCCAGGCCGCCCCCGGTGACGTCACCACCGTCTGCGGGAGCGTCCTCACCCCGACCGGCTACGTCGACGTCAGCTGGGGCTACAGCAGCAGCTGCGGCACCCAGAGCTTCAGCCCGAACGTCAAGCAGATCAAGCAGCTCACCGGGCTGCCCGTCGGCACCGTGGTCCAGGCCTGCGGAACCACCTACCAGCCGGCGGGCTGGGTCCAGACCGGCTCGTACTACAGCAGCAGCTGCGTCGCCTGGTCGAACCCCAGCTTCAACAACAACGCCTGGCAGTTGAAGCGCGTCTCCTGATCGTCCTGCATGTGGAGGGGCCTGCACCAGCAGGCCCCTTCTGCTGTTGGAGGCCCTAGAGGGTCCGCCAGTAGGGGGCGTCGCGACACCGGCCCCCTACTGGCGGACCCTCTCAGAGCGGCTCGCCGGGGAGCTCGGCGTAGGTCCGGCGGAGTTGGTCGAGGACCGGGTCGGCGGTGGCGAACAGCTGGTCGTCGATCGCGCTGACGGTGCGTACGCCGATCGCGGCGTTGGTCGCGAAGGCGGCGCGCATCGAGGGCAGCGCCGTGGCCGGGACCGGGGTGATCACGGTGGGGTGGTGGGCCGCCTGGAGGAGCCGCATGGTGACTCCGGGCAGCACCTCGGCCTGCGGCCACACCACGGTGCCCCTCGCGTCCACGAAGCCGATGTTCCAGGTGCCGCCCTCGGCGATCCGGCCGTCGGCTTCGACGAACAACGCGTCGTCGAATCCCGCCAGTTGGGCCTGGCGGCGGAGCCTGAGCTGGTTGAACAGGCCGACGTGCTTGACCGCTGCCGCCTCCCGGGCCACGGTGAACCGCTTGGCCCGCAGCGGCGGCGGGACCGAGTCGCCGGCGGCCCTGGTCGTCACCAGGACCGCCGGTTCGGCGCCCACCCCCGGGTGGGCCAGGTCGAGCGCCGGGTCGAAGACGGTCACCCGCACGGTGACCGGTGTGCTCCGGGTGCCGACCTCCTGCCGCACGCAGGCGCGCACCCTGGCCGGGTCGAGGTCGGTGCCGAACACCGCCCGGCAGTCGTCGACCAACCGGTCCAGGTGCAGGGCGAGGCCGCGGACCGCGCCGTCGGCCACCCGCATGGTGGTGAAGTGGCCGTAGTTCGTCAGGGCCAGGCTCTGCAGCGCGTCCGGGGACGCCGGTACTCCGTTGATGGTGGCCATGGGACAAGTCTGGCAGCACCCGGAACTCACCGGGCCTCGCGGCCGACTACCTGGGCGGGCCCGCATCGGCGGCCCCGATGATTCCGGATCACCAGGAGAGTTCCATGCGTTCTCGTGTGCTGTGCGGCGTGGCGGCCGCGGTCGCCCTGCTCGTCACGGGCTGCGGCAGCGGTGCCGAGCAGGTCGGCGCCCCGGCCCCGGACCGGACGGGCAGCGCCGCGGCGGCCTACCCCGTCAAGGAGAGCGACTGCGCGGGGGCCGAGACCACGTTCACCGCCGCGCCGCAGCGGATCGTCACCAGCAACGCCTCCAGCCTGGAGATGCTGCTGTGGCTCGGCGCGGGGGACAAGGTGATCGGGACGGGGTTCCCGCCCGGCGCGGGCACCATGCCGGCTCAGCTCGCCGACCAGGCCGCCAAGGTGCCGGTGCTGGGGCAGACGGTGATCCCGAAGGAGAAACTGCTCGGCTCCGGCGCGGACCTGTACGTCGACACCTTCGCCGACATGGGCGCGATGGGCGGCGGCATGGGGACCGCGCCCACCGGGCAGGAGTTCGCGGCCGCCGGCATCAAGCACCTCTACCTGCACTCCACGGCCTGCGCCGCGATGCTCAAGGGCCCGCAGCAGGACCTGTCCCAGGTCGAGCAGGACATCAGGAGCCTGGGCGCGGTCACCGGCACCGCGGCCAGGGCCGAGGAGCTGGTGGCCGGGATGGAGCAGAAGGTCCAGGGGGTGCGCAAGGCCCTGGCCGGCTTGCGGGCGGAGCAGGAGCCGACGTACTTCTTCTTCGACTTCGACGCCGGGACGAAGCAGCCGATGGCGGTCTGTGACAAGCAGGTCGCCAACGCGGTGATCTCCCTGGCCGGGGCGCGCAACGTGTTCGACGGCTGCGACGGGGACTTCAAGGCGGTCTCCTGGGAGGACGTGGTCGCCAAGAACCCCGACTGGATCCAGCTCGGGGTGCGCAACCAGGGCAGCGACGCGGCGAACCAGAAGGCCTTCGACGCGGCCGAGCAGTTCCTGCGGAGCTTCCCGGCCACCAAGGGACTCAAGGCCGTGCAGGAAGGCCACTTCGTGCGGATCGGCTCGGAGGTCACCACCATCGCCGGTGTCCGCAACGCCGACACCGTCCAGCAGATCGCCCACCTCGTCCACCCGGACCTGGTGAAGTCGTGACCGGGGAGGCCGCGCTCGCCCGCCGGCCCGCGCGCACCGCCCGGGCCGGGCTGGTCGCCGCCGTGCTGGCCCTCGCCCTGCTCGCCTCGCTCACCGCCGCCGTCTCGCTGGGCGCGGTCGACATCCCGGTCGGTGAGGTGTGGACGGTGGTCGGCCGCCGCCTGGCCGGCAACACCCCGCAGCCGGGCACCCGGGACCTGATCGTCTGGCAACTGCGCGCTCCACGGGCACTGGTGGCGGCGGTGGTGGGGGCCGGGCTCGGCCTGGTGGGTACCGCCGTCCAGGCCCTGGTGCGCAACCCGCTGGCCGACCCCTACCTGCTGGGCATCTCCTCGGGCGCCTCGCTGGGCGCGGTCGCGGTGATCGTGCTCGGCGCGGGGGCGGGCTCGGCCGTCGGGTTCGGTGTCTCGGCGGCCGCCTTCGCCGGGGCGCTCGGCGCCTTCGCGCTGGTCTGGCTGCTCGCCCGGCGCGGTGGCGCCTTCGCGGCGATGCGTCTGGTGCTGGCGGGGGTGGGGATCGGGCAGTTCCTGTCGGGGTTCACCAGCTTCCTGGTCCTGCAGGTGGGTGATGACCAGCAGACCCGGGGCGTGCTGTTCTGGCTGATGGGCAGTCTCAGCGGCGCCACCTGGAGTCAACTGCCGCTCCCGGCCGCAGCCGTGGCCCTCGGCCTGCTGCTGCTCCAGGCCCGGGCCCGCGGCCTCAACGCGCTGCTGATGGGCGATGAGACGGCCGCCGGCCTCGGCGTGGACGTCGCGCGGCTGCGGCGCGAGCTGTTCGCGGTGACCAGTCTGCTCACCGGCGTGCTGGTGGCCGTCTCCGGGGCGATCGGCTTCGTCGGTCTGCTGGTGCCGCACGTCTGCCGTCTGCTGATCGGCGGGGACCACCGCCGGCTGCTGCCGCTGTCGGCGCTGGCCGGGGCGGTCCTGCTGGTCACGGTGGACACGCTGGCGCGCACCGCGCTGTCCACCCAGGAGGTGCCGATCGGTGTGGTGACCGCGCTGATCGGGGCGCCCGTGCTGCTCTTCCTGCTGGACCGACGTCTGGAGCACCGGTGAGACTCTCCGTCGAGGACCTGGGTGTCACGCTGGCCGGGCGCACCGTGCTCTCCGGGGTGCACCTGCTGGCCGGCGAGGGCGAGATCGCGGGACTGGTCGGCCCCAACGGCAGCGGCAAGTCGACCCTGCTGAGGACCGTCTACCGGCACCTGAGCCCGTCGGCGGGCCGGGTGCTGCTGGCCGGCCGGGACCTGCGCTCGTTGACGCCGGCCGAGCGCGCGCGGCACATCGCCGCGCTGCCCCAGGAGCGTGGCGGTGACTTCGAGTTCACCGTCCGGGAGATCGTCGCGATGGGGCGCGCACCGTACCAGCGGGCCTTCGCGGGCGAGGATGCCGGCGACCGCGCGATCGTGGCCGCGGCCCTCGACGAGGTGGGGCTGGCCGGTCACGGGGACCGCCGGTTCGCCGCGCTCTCCGGCGGTGAGCGCCAACGTGTCCTGCTGGCACGGGCGTTCACCCAGCAGCCGGACGTGCTGGTGCTGGACGAGCCGACCAACCACCTCGACGTGCGCCACCAGGTGGAGCTGCTCGCGCTGCTGCGGGCCCGGCGCCGCACCACGCTGATCTCGCTGCACGACCTGAACGCCGCCGCTTCGCTCTGCGACCGGCTGCACGTCCTGTCCGAGGGCGCGGTGGTGGCCTCCGGCCCGCCGCGCGAGGTGCTCACCCCGGCCCTGCTGGCCGAGGTGTTCGGGGTGCGCGCGGCGGTGGTGCCGCATCCGCTCACCGGGGACCCGCTGATCGCCTTCGACCACCACGCGGCCGTCGCGGACCACCACGCAGCCGTCGCGGACCACTTGCAGGCCTGAGCCGCACAACGAGGGCCCGGTGGCCGCCTCCTGGCGGCCACCGGGCCCCTCCTGCGACCGGGCACGCCCTACGCGGCCTCGAAGTGGCTGGGCCGGCCGTCGCGCAGCACCAGGCGGCCGAGCCGCTCGGCGTCGCCGCGCCGCATCAACTCCCACCGGCCGCCCGCGCGGTGGACGGCGGCGGCATGCCACGGGGTCGTCCAGGTGTCCGGGGCATCGAGCAGCCGCAGGCCGAACTTGGCGGCGCCGGGCGGCTGCGGGTGGATGGACAGCCGCACCGCGCGCGGGTGCTGCTCGGCGATCAGGCCGCCCCAGGCCCGGCTGCGCTGCAGCACGCCGTAGGCGCGCGTGCGGCAGTCGCGTTGCAGCGCCGACCTGGTGCCCTCGAACCCCACGGTGTCCTCGGTCAGGAATCGGGTGATGCCCCGGTAGAGGGCGAGGGTGGCCTCGTCCGTGCGCATCTCGGCGCGCAACTCCTCGACGGTGGGCGCGTACCGGGCGTGGACCCGGGCGCGCTTCTCGTCGTGGGGGAGGTCGCCGAGGACGTCGCGCAGGTCGAACACCGAGAGGTGGCGCAGCCGTTCGCGCCGGATCATGGCGGCCAGCTCGTCGGCGTAGGCGTCGATGTGCCGGTCGGGGACCTGGATCAGGTCGCCGAAGATGTGCCCGTCCGAGCAGATCACCGTCCGGGCGCCGGGCGGGTACACCCGCTGGACGGCCGCGCACAGCTCGTCGAGGAAGCCGAGCGAGAGGCGTTCGCCCTCGTCCGGGAGGTGGCCGAGGACCTTGGCGGGGCTGGGGGACTTGCAGGGGAAACCGGGCAGGGTGAAGACGATCGGGTCGCTGTGGGCCACGAAGCCGGCGAGCTGGTCGAGTTGCCGGGGGAAGGCCTCGACCGGTGCCGGGGCGTGCGGTGCGGCGGCGCGGCGGTGCGGCAGCAGCAGGGCCAGGACGGCGGCGCAGGTGCGGGCGACGGCCGGGGCGGCTGCCGGGCGGGTGGCGAGGGGCGGCATGCGGTACTCCACGAGGGCATGACGGGATGGAGCCCCGGCGCTGCGGTGGCGCCGGGGCGAGGGTCGGTCGGCGATCAGGGGGTGGGGCCGGCGAGGAGGCGCTGGTCGTAGGCGACCGGCAGCCGGTTGACGCCGCGGGCCAGGACGGCGGGGATCCAGGCGAGGTCGTCGAGGTCGCCGGCGGGGCGCAGGCCGGGCAGCCGGGTGAGCAAGGTGCCCAGGGCGATCTGGAGTTCGGCGCGGGCCAGGGCGGCGCCGGGGCAGAAGTGGATGCCGTGGCCGAAGGCGAGATGGGAGTTGGGGGTGCGGGCCAGGTCGAGGGTGTCGGCGTCGGGGAACCGCTCGGGGTCGCGGTTGGCGGCGCAGAGCGAGACGATGACGGAGTCGCCGGCCGGCACCCGGGTGCCGTGCAGGTCGCTGTCGGCGGCGAAGAAGCGCCAGGTGGTGAGCTCGAACGCGCTGTCGTAGCGCAGGAGTTCCTCGATCGCACGGGGCAGCAGCGCGGGCTCCTCGCGCAGCCGGACCAGCTGGTCGGGGTGGCGCAGCAGGGTGACCAGCATGGTGGTGATCTGGTTGGTGACCGGTTCCTGGCCGGCGACCAGGAGTTGGAAGATCATCGAATCCAGTTCCTCCTTGGTCAGCTCCCCCTGTTCCTGGGCGGCCACCAGGCGGCCGAGCAGGTCGTCCGACCGGTGCTCGCGCTTGTCGGCGACGACGTCGGCGATGTAGGTCTGCAGCCCGCGCAGCCGCCCCTCGTAGGCGGGGCGGCCGGGGTCCTGGGGGCCGACGGGCTGGACGACCTTGCCCCAGTCCCGGTCGAAGCGCGCCGCCGACTCGGTCGGCAGACCGATCACCTCGGCCAGCACCTGGAAGGGATAGTGCGCGGCGAAACCCGCGACCAGGTCGGCGCCGCCCGCGCTCGGCAGCGCGTCCACCAGGGCATCGGCCAACTCCTGGAAGCGTGGCCGGAGTTCGTCGACGCGGCGGGGCGCGAAGGCGTCCAGGACCAGGCGGCGCATCGCGGTGTGCCTGGGCGGGTCCTGGTGCAGCAGGTGGACCTGGAGCTGGGAGTGCTGGGGCTCGGGCATGATCGAGGCCAGCGAGCGCCAGTAGTCGTTGCCCAGGGCGTGGTTCTTGCCCAGGCGCGGATCGCCGAGCGTCTGCTGGGCGGCCTCGTAGCCGGTGACCAGCCAGGCGGCGATGCCGCTGGGGAAGCGGACCCGGTGGACGGGGCCGGCCTCGCGCATGGTGCGGTAGAGCTCGTAGGGGTCGCGCTTGTAGGCGGCGCCGAGCAGCGGGATCGGCTCCGGCGGGGTGGCGCCGGTGACGGGACAGCGGGGCGTGGCGGCCGGGTCGTGCGCGGGTCGGGTCATGACGGGTTTCCTTCGGCGGAGTTCAGAGCGAGATGGTCGGGCGGTACTGGTCGAGCCACAGCGCGAGGTCCACGACCCTCTCCAGCCGCAGCCGTTGGCCCCACGGGAGCCGGTCCTCGGGCGAGTCGAGGGTGGCCCGGACGGCGCGCTCGTCGGCGATGTCGCGCACCTGCGGCAGGTCGAGTGCCTGGCGCGCGAGTTGCCGCAACCCGTGGTCGTAGTCGGGGTGGTGGGTGGCGGGGTAGTGGTTCTTGGGCCGCCGCAGCACCGATCCGGGGGCCAGGCCCTGTCCGGCCGCGCGCAGCAGGCTCTTCTCCCGGCCGTCGTAACTCTTCATCGCCCAGGGGGCGTTGAAGGCGTACTCGACTAGCCGGTGGTCGCAGTAGGGAACCCGGACCTCCAGCCCCTGAGCCATCGAGAGCCGGTCCTTGCGGTGCAGCAGCTGGCGCAGCCAGCGGGTCAGCGACAGGTGCTGCATCTCGCGCTGCCGGTGCTCGACCGGGGTCTCGTCCGCCAGGTGGGGGACCTCCGCGAGCGCGTCGCGGTAGGTGTCGGCGCGGAACTCGCCGATGCGCAGGGTCGCGGCGAGCTCGGGGTGCAGCGGCATCGCGGCCTCGTCGCCGGTGACCAGCAGCCAGGGGAAGGTGTCGGCGGCCAGGGCCTCGACGCGGTGGAACCACGGGTAGCCGCCGAAGACCTCGTCGGCGGCCTCACCGGAGAGCGCGACGGTGGCATGCGCGCGGATCTCGCCGAAGAGCAGATAGAGGGAGGTGTCCATGTCGCCCACGCCGATGGGGGAGTCGCGGGCGGCGACCACGGCCCGGCGGTGCTCGGGGTCGAGCAGCGCGCGCGGATCCAGCACGACGGTGGCGTGGTCGGTGCCGATGAACGCACCGGCCTCGGCGGCGAAGGGGGTGTCGTGCCCGGTGCGCAGCACGTCGCCGGTGAACTTCTCGGCCTGGTCGCTGTAGTCGACGGCGAAGGAGCGCAACCGGCCTGCCGGGCCGTCGCGGTGGCGCAGTTCGTCGGCGACCAGGGCGGTGATGACGGTGGAGTCCAGGCCGCCGGAGAGCAGGCTGCACAGCGGGACGTCCGCCTCCAGCCGGGTGCGGGCCGCCCGGTCGACCAGGGCGCGGACGTGTTCCACGGTGCCGGCCAGGTCGTCGCGGTGCGGGCGCGCGGCCAGCTGCCAGTAGCGGTGCTCGCGCAGCCCGGAGCGGTCGAAGGTCAACAGGCCGCCGGGCTGCACCTCCTGGACGCCGGCCCACAGGGTCGGGCCGGTGCCGAAGAGCAGGCTGTACGCCTCGCGCAGCCCGGCCGCGTCCACCCGGGGCCTGATCTCCGGGTGGGCGAACAGGGCCTTGGGCTCGGAGCCGAACGCGAGGCCGCCCTCGATCCTGGCCCAGTGGAGCGGTTTGACGCCGAGCCGGTCGCGCACCAGGAGCAGCCGTTCGCGCCGCTCGTCCCAGATCGCGAAGGCGTACATGCCCTCCAGCCGGTCGACCACCCCCTCGCCCCACTGCTGGTAGCCGCGCAGCACCGTCTCGGTGTCGCTGCGAGTCTCGAACTCGTGGCCGAGGCCGCGCAGTTCGGCGCGCAGCTGGTGGTGGTTGTAGACCTCGCCGCTGTAGCTGAGCACGACCGCCGGGTCCGCGGCGCGGTCGGTCATCGGCTGGGCGCCGCCGACCGGATCCAGCACGGCCAGCCGGCGGTGGCCCAGCGCGGCGCCGCAGCCGAGCCAGACACCGCCGGCGTCGGGGCCGCGCCGGGCCAGGGTGGCGGTCATCGCCTCAATGACCGGCCGCTGGGGGCGGGCGTCATGGTGGAACGAGGCCCAGCCGGTGATTCCGCACATCGATGGATGCCCCTTCACTGTCACGGGCACCGTCGGGTGACGGCGCCCGTGACAGCAGTCGGTCACCGGCCACCGGAAGTTCCGGACGGCCGAGGGGTTTTCGAACAGCCGACGGAACTCCGAAGCGGCCGACGGAAGTCCGAAGAGCTCGACGGATCTTCCGGACGGCCCCCGGACCGGGTGCCTCAGCCGGCGAGCCGGGCGCGGCCCTGCCCGCGCCGGGCGGGTTGCCAGGTGCGCAGCCGCAGGCTGTTGGCCACCACCAGCAGGGAGCTGGCCGACATGGCGAGCGCGGCGATCATCGGGTTGAGCAGCCCTGCCGCCGCCAGTGGAACCAGCACGGCGTTGTAGCCGAACGCCCAGACCAGGTTGGCCCGGATGGTGGCCAGGGTGCGCCGGGCCAGCTCGACCGCCGTCACCAGCGACTCGATGTCGCCGCGCACCAGCGTCAGCCCGGCGGCTCCGATCGCGGCGTCCGTGCCCGAGCCCAGCGCGATGCCGAGGTCGGCGCAGGCGAGCGCGACGGTGTCGTTGACCCCGTCCCCCACCACCGCCACGCTGCGCCCGGCCGCGCGCAGCTCGGTGACCAGCTCGGCCTTGCGTTCGGGCGAGGCGCCCGCGTGCACCTCGCTGATCCCCAGCTCCTCGGCCACCGCACGGGCCGGCCCCGGCCGGTCACCGGTGGCCAGCACGGTCGTCAGGCCCATGCCGCGCAGCCGGTGCACGGCACGGTAGCTGCCCGGCCGCAGGGTGTCGCCGACCGCGAGGACCGCGGCCGCCCGCCCGTCCAGCTCGGCGACGACCACCGTCAGCCCGGCCGCCTCGGCGCCCACCAGCGCCGCGCGCAGGGCCGGCGTCAGGTCGGCGTCCTCGGGCCGCACCACCCGGACCCGCACGCCCTCGACCGTGCCCGCCACCCCCAGCCCCGGCGTCGCCAGGAACTCCGTCACCGCGGGCAGCGGCTGCGGCGCGGCGGCGGTCAGCGCCCGCGCCAGCGGATGCTCGGAGCGCTGCTCGACCGCGCCGACCAGGCGCAGCACCGCGCCGATCTCGAACCCGTCCGCCGCCGCGCTGGTCACCAGGGCCATCCGACCGGCCGTCAGGGTGCCCGTCTTGTCCAGCACCACGGTGTCGATCCGGCGCAGACTCTCCAGCACCTCCGGCCCGCGCACCAGGACGCCCAGCTCCGCGCCGCGCCCGGTGGCGGCGAGCAGCGCGGTGGGCGTCGCCAGCCCGAGCGCGCACGGGCAGGCGACCACCAGGACCGCGACGGCGGCCGTCAGGGACCGGGACCAGCCGACCCCGGTGCCCAGCCAGAACCCGAGCACGCAGACTGCGATGCCGAGCACGACGGGGACGAAGACCCCGGCCACCGTGTCGGCCAGTCGCTGCGCGCGGGCCTTGCCGGCCTGGGCGTCCGTCACCAGCGCGGTGATCCGGGCGAGCTGGGTGTCGGCGCCCACCGCGGTGGCCCGCACCAGCAGCGTGCCGCCGACGTTGAGCGTGCCACCGGTCACCTGCGCCCCGGGGCCGACCTCCACCGGGACGCTCTCGCCGGTCAGCAGACTCAGATCGAGCGCCGAGCCGCCCTCGACCACCACCCCGTCGGTGGCCACCCGCTCGCCTGGCCGGACCACGAACTGCCGCCCCGGCAGCAGCTGTTCGATCGGCGCCAGCCGCTCGGCGCCGTCCTCGCGCAGGCAGACCTCCTTGGCGCCGAGCTCGGCCAGCGAGCGCAGCGCCGAGCCGGTGCGGGCCCGCGCCCGGCCCTCCAGGAGCCTGCCGCAGAGCACGAACAGCGGCACCCCGACCGCCGCCTCCAGATAGATGTGCGAGCCGCCGCCCGGGTCGGCGCCCAGCGAGAACGGCATCCGCATGCCCAGCGCGCCGGCGCCACCGAACAGCAGCGCGTACGCCGACCAGCCGAAGGAGGCGAGGACGCCGAGGCTGACCAGGGTGTCCATGGTCGCGGTGGCGTGCCGCAGCGCGCGCCAGGCCCGCGCGTGGAAGACCGAGGAACCGATCGTCACCACGAAGGCGGCCGAGCTGAAGCAGGCCCACTGCCAGCCGCGCAGTTGCAGCGCGGGCACCATCGACACCACGATCACCGGCACCGCGAACAGCGCGACCAGGAGCAGCCGCAGCCGCTCGTCGGAGTCCTCGGGAGCCGCGGCCACGGTGGCCCGCTCGGTCACCGGCTCGGCGGTGCAGCCCGCCCGCTCCACCGCCGCCACCAGTTCGTCGACCGGGACGTCGGCGGGGTGCAGCACCCGGGCCCGCCCGGTGGCCAGGTTCACCCCGGCGCTGACCCCGTCCAGGCGGGCCAGCTTCTTCTCCACCCGCGAGACGCAGGCGGCGCAGGTCATCCCGCCCACGGCCAGATCGGTCGTGACCAGGCCCGGCGCGCTCGTCGCCGGGGCGGGGTCCGCGGCAGCCGCGCTCATCGCGGCACCGCCACGGTGTTCGGCGCGGTGTTCGGCGTGGTGCCCGGCGCGGACAGCCCGGCCATCCGCATGCCGGACATGTCGTCGCCCATCGGCCCGTGGACGGGCCCGGTGGGCCCGGAGGAGGGCGGTCCCACCCACCGGCCCACCGCGAACGAGGCGGCGAAGAGCAGCGCGAGCAGCAGTGCGAAGCCGAGCAGGACCCGGCCGGGCCGCGCCGCGGCGCGCCCGCCGGGCACAGCTGTGTTCAACGAAGGCAAAGCGATCTCCAGATCGGGGTCCGCCGGCAGTGCGCCGCGGACAGGTGTCGGATGTCGTTCGGGTCGGTCAGGGATTGCGGGCAGCCGGGGCCGGTCAGGCCGCCAGATCCGCCCGGGCCACCCGGCCCGCGCCGCGCGCCGGGCGACTGGCGCCCCCGCGCTCGGACTTGGGCACGGACTCGTCCCCGGACGTGCCCGTGCCCGTGCCCGTGCCCGTGCCTGCGCCCTCGGCCGAGCGGAGCAGGGCGACGAGCTGGTCCCGCGCCCGGGCGACCCGCGAGCGCACCGTGCCCACCGCGCAGCCGGACACGGCGGCCACCTCCGCGTAGCTCAGCCCGACCACCTGGGTCAGCACGAACGCCTCCCGCCGCTCGGCGGGCAGGCAGCTCAACAGGTCGGCCAGCACCACCTGGTCCTCGAACCGCACGACCGGCCCCGGCTGTAGGTGTGCGGCCTCCTCGCCGTCGGGCAGGGCCGAGCAGCGCGGCCGGGCCGCCGCGCTGCGGTAGCGGTCCACGACCGTGCGCCGGGCTATGGAGAGCAGCCAGGTGCGTGCCGAGGAGCGGCCGGCGAAGGACGGCAGGCCCCGCAGCGCCCGCAGGAAGGTCTCCTGGGCGAGGTCGTCGGCGGACTCGACATCCGTGAGGTGCGCGACGAACCGCCACACGTCCCGTTGGGTGGCCCGGACGAACGCCTCGACGTCCAGCGGACGGCCCTCCCGCGCCGCCAGGGCCAGCGCGGTCACCTGCTGGTCATCCACGGTCCGCCTCCGGCATCCGGGCGCGGGCACCCAGGCCGGGCGCTACCGCCCGGACCGCCCGGTGGGGGAGCATGAGCCCATGACCTGTGCCGACTACCGCCTGGCGACATCCGCCCGGCTCGATGGTGAACCCGCCGCGCCCGACGCCCCGCCGTGCGCCGCTCATGCGCAGGCGTGCGCCGACTGCGCCCAGTGGCTCGCCGGCGCCCGTCGGCTGCGCGAGCTGACCCGTGCCGCCGCCGGGCCGTCCGCGCAGCGGTCGCAGCGGCTCATCGCCGCCGTGCTCGATGCCGCCGTGCGCGATGCGGCTGCGCTCGATGAGGTTGTGTTCGATGAGGTCGGCGCCGGTGGACGGGCTGAGGGCGACGGTACTTCTGTTGCTCATGAAGGGTCCTGACAGCAGGAACGAGGACGGCACCGCACCAGCGGAACCGTCGATCGACAGACGGCCCACCACACCCGCTCAGGCCCGAGGAGGCAGCGCGCAGCGCGACGCGGCCCAGGAACAGGGCGCGTCAGGGCGTGTCAGAACGCATCGGGACGCATCGTGGCGCGTGCAGGAGGGTGTGGCGGCCGGACCCCGTGCGGTGTCCGGCCGGCGAGGGTGCCGGGGGAGGCGCAGGGGTGACCTGCCCGTGAGCACACCGGACGGCGCCGTTCGGGCGCCCAAGGGGCGCGGCAGGCGGGTCCAGGGCTTGTCCGACAAGCCTCAGGTGTGACGGGCGCTCAGAAGGCCAGGACAGCAGCGGGCGGCCCGCGTCGGACCACGGCGTGCGAGAGCGCCACCAGGCGCGGCAGCCGGGTGCGCGCGGGCCTGCGGCGCGGCGGTGCGGGGGCTTCCGCGCCGCGCGGGGTGAAGGCGACGGTGAGCAGCGCCAGCACCGGCAGGAAGACTCCGGCCAGCACGCGCAGTGTCTCGAACAGACCGACGATCGCCTGCTCGCCCCGCCAGAGCAGCAACGCACAGGCGAGCGCGGCCAGCAGGTGGGCGGCCACCATGCCGGCGGACAGGCCGTCCACCAGAGGCGTCCCCATGCCGCTCATGCCAGGCATGCCGTTCATCCCGGGCAAGCCGCTCATCCCGCTCATGCCGTTCATCCCGGGCATGGCAGGCATGGCAGCCGAGTTCGGCCCGACCGGTGTGCCGGGAGCCAGGCCCGCCAGCGCGGCCAGCCCCTCGGGAGTCAGCCCGCTCGGGTTCGTCCCGCCGGGCGTGCACAGCAGCAGGTTCACCCAGTCGGGTGCACCGTGCCCGGCCCGCAGGGGTGTGGCGTGCGCCGTCGCGGTGGCCTCGAAGAGCGTGTGCAGCACGGCCTGGACGGCGACCATCCACCCGCTGATCGCGACCGGCCCGCGTCGGCGGCCGGCCAGCAGCCAGGTGCTGCCCACCGTCCCGGCGAACGCTCCGGCCAGCACCGACCCCGGCAGCACGGCCTCGGCCATGCTGACGTGCGCGGTGGCGGCCAACGCCACGCACAGGGTGGCGAAGACCACGGCGCGGAGCATGCGAATCTGCCGGATCGTCACAGTACGGACCATCCTCGCATCTGCTCACCCCGGCGATGCGACCGACTCCCCGCTGACCGGAGCACCGCTGCGACACCACCACAGCAGCACTACAACACCGCGACCGTCTCCGGCTCCAGCTCCAGGCGGCCCTCGGCCTTGTCGTACTCGAAGAGCTCCCCGTAGCGGCCCCAGTCGATCGCGGTGTCCAGCTGGCGGCGGGCGTCCTCGTCGGAGAAGGCACGGCGCAGCAGGTCCAGGAAGAGGCCCTCGCGCAGCACATGGTCGGTGGCGGTGGTGAGCGCCTGGACGATGGCGCGCACCAAGGGGGCGTGGGCCACGGCGTGCCGGGCGAAGAGCTGCTTGCTGGTCAGGATGTCGGCGTCGGCGAACTCGCGGCCCGCCTCGGTCAGTGCGATCCGCGGGCCCTCGGTGCGGGCCAGGTCGAGCAGGACGGCGGCGTCGACCAGCGGCAGCAGGTCGTCGACCTCGAAGCTGAGTTCGCCGGCGAGTTCGGCCATGCCGTCCTCCCCGCCGCGGGCGGCCAGGATCTCCAGCAGCCCGGAGAGCCCGCCGGGGCTGACCACCGGCAGCGGCGCGCTGGTGGGGGTGGCGGGCAGCGTGGTCCTGGCGGCGGGCGTCGCGGCGCCGCTCTGCGCCCGGTCGGTGAGGATGCCGTAGACGGTGTCGACCAGTGCCTCGAACTGCGGGGTGCGCCGGTCGCGCGGGCGCGGCAGCTCGACCGGCAGTTCGGCCTTGACCCGGCCGGGGTTGGAGGAGAGCACCAGGATCCGGTCCGCGAGCAGCACGGCCTCCTCGATGTTGTGGGTGACGATCAGCACCGACTTCACCGGCGCCTCCTTGCCCTCCCACAGGCCCACGAGTTCGTTGCGCAGGTTCTCGGCGGTCAGCACGTCGAGGGCGGAGAACGGCTCGTCCATGAAGAGCGCGTCCGGCTCCACCACCAGCGCCCGGGCGAAGCCGACCCGCTGGCGCATGCCGCCGGACAGCTCCTTGGGGTAGGCGCCCTCGAAGCCGTCCAGGCCGATCAGGTCGATCGCCTTGAGCGCTCGGCGGCGCCGCTCGGCCTCGTCCACGCCCTGGGCCTGGAGCCCGAGTTCGACGTTCTGCAGGACGGTGAGCCAGGGCAGCAGGGCGAAGGACTGGAAGACCATCGCCACGCCTGGGTTGGCGCCGTTCAGCGGTGTGCCGCGGTAGCTGACGCTGCCGCCGGAGGGGGCTATCAGCCCGGCGGCGCAGCGCAGCAGGGTGGACTTGCCCGAGCCCGACTTGCCGAGCAGGGCCACGATCTCGCCCTCGTGCAGGGTGAAGCAGACCGAGTCGAGCACCGGCAGCGCGTTGCCGTCCGGGGTGGTGAAGGTCTTGGTGACGTCCGTGGCGGTGATGATGGTGGTGCCGGTGCCGTGCTGGTCCGCGCGGGTGTTCATGGGTCTCCTGCCTCGGGCTCAGAGGGCGTAGCGGGTCTGGGCGACGCGGTACAGGCGCCGCCACAGCAGGCGGTTGAGGGTGACCACGTAGACGATCATCACGATCACGCCGACCAGGATCCGCGGGTGGTCCCCGACCCGGGTGGCCTGCGCGATGTAGGCGCCCAGGCCGTAGCCGGTCAGGTGCTGGTGTCCGTAGTCGACGACCTCGGCGACGATGGAGGCGTTCCACGCCCCGCCCGCGGCGGTGATGCCGCCGGTGACGTAGTAGGGGAAGACGGCCGGCAGGATCAGCCGGCGCCAGCGCAACAGGCCCCGCACGCCCAGGTCGTCCATCGCCTCGCGCAGGTCGCCGGGTATCGCGGAGGCGCCCGCGATGACGTTGAACAGGATGTACCACTGGGCGCCCAGCGCCATCAGCAGCATGCTGCCCCAGCTGAGCGGGATCCCGAGCGCGAGGAAGGCCGCGATGGCGAACGGGAACAGGAAGTTGGCGGGGAAGCTGGCCAGCACCTGGACGACCGGCTGCGCGTAGCGGGTGATCCGCGGGTTCATCCCGATCCACACCCCGACCGGCACCCAGACGACGGTGGCCACCAGCAGCAGCGCCAGCACCCGCCCGAAGGTGGCCGCGCCCAGTTCGAAGGCATGGCCGAACTCGCCGAGTCCGACCGTGTGCCGGATCCCGGTGACGGACTGCCCGGCGCCGTACAGCACGGCGCCGCCCACGGTCACGGCGAACGCCACGTCCCCGGCCCGGCGGCGCAGCACCGGTGACGCCAGCGGGTGTTCGGCCAGGCCGAACGGTCGCGTCGCGGTGTCCAGCACCCGGCCGAGCGGGCGCAGCGCGCGGCCCAGCAGGCCCGGCACCGCCGAACGGCGCAGCACGTCGAGGACCAGACTGCGCGGCTTCTCGCCCGCCTCCGACTCCTCCACCCGGAACCGTTCGGCCCAGGCCGTCATCGGGCGCCAGAACAGGAAGTTGACGCCGATCACCATGACCACCATGACGCCGGTGGCGATGCCGATCCCGCCCAGGTCGCCCTTGGCGGCGGCCGCCGCCGCGTAGGAGCCGATGCCCGGCAGCGCGTACTGCTGGTTGAGCACGCTGATGCTCTCGGAGGCGGCCAGGAAGAACCAGGCGCCGCCGAAGCTCATCATGCCGTTCCAGACCAGCGGGATCATGCCGCTGGGCACGTCGATCTTCCAGAACCGCTGCCACTTGGTCAGCCGCATGATCCGGGACGCCTCGTCGAGGTCCCGGGGCTGGCTGACCAGGGAGTAGTAGAAGGCGAAGGTCATGTTCCAGGCCATCGCGGTGAAGATGGCGAACACCGAGGCGCACTCCAGGCCGAGCTCGGAGCCGGGGAAGAGCGCGATGAAGGCGGTGACCGTGATGGACAGGAAGGCCAGCACCGGCACCGACTGGAGGATGTCCAGCAGCGGCAGCAGCACCTTCTCCGCGCGCCGCAGCCGGGCGGCGGCGCTGGCGTAGACGAAGGTGAAGAGCACCGAGGCGACCAGCGCCGTGAACATCCGCAGCAGCGAACGCACCGCGTAGAACGGAAGATCGCCCGGATCGGTGGAGACCTGGGCGGGGGCGGTGCCGGGCAGGAACGGCGCGCCCAGCGAGGGGGCCAGTCGCAGCAGCCCGTAGAGCAGGCCGATCAGGGCCAGCGCCACCACGACGTCGACCGCGCGCAGGCCGGGCCGGCGTAGCACGCCCCGGACGGGGACCCGGTCCTCTGCTGCCACTGCTCGCCTCCAAGGACAGGCCGGCGCGGCGCCAGGCGGCGCTGCGGCGACGGGAGTTGGTGGTTGACGGGCGCGGCGACGGCTGCGGCGCCCCGACGACCATACTGGTGTCCGGGTGCCCGAAATCCGCTGGCGGCCCCCTCAGCAGGGCTTTTAACGGCTTCCCTACGGCGCGGACCGGATCCGGCTGCCCGGCCGGTGGGTCGGCCCCGGACGGGCCCTCGACCGGGCAGTCGCGCTCGCTGGAGATGTGAACTCGGGCAGGCTCGGCGACCATGGGTGGAGCGGCACTCGAAGGGAGCCACTCACATGTCGATGCTCGACAAGCTCAAGGGCCTGCTCAAGGGCCATGAGGACACGGCGCGGCAGGGGGTCGAGAAGGCCGGCGACGCGTTCGACGCGAAGACCGGCGACAAGTACCAGAGCCAGACCGACGCGGTTCAACGCAAGGCCGATGAGCAGCTGGCTCCTGAGGACCCGGACAGCGGTCAGCCGCAGTGAGGCGGAGGTCTCTCCCGCTTGCCCTTCGCCGGCCGACCTCAGGGTCCGGCCGGTGAAGGGTCGGCCGGCAGGATCCCGGCCGGCACCGAGGCGACCGGTTCGCCGCCGAGCCCCTCCCGCAACTCCCGGACCTCCTGCTCCAGTTGAGCCGGAGTGAGGGCGACGTACTGCTCGATCCGCTCGTTGAACGAGCGCCGGAACCTCGCGTAGTGGGCGTCGTCCGCCACGATCCGGTCGGCGGAACGTCTCGTGCACCGCGTCGAAGAACGCCAGTGATCGTGGCGGTGCCGCAGGAGTGACGCGGTCAGGGGTGGGTCACGGCATGGCGGTGGGTGTGCTGCGCAGCAGCAGGAGGGCGATGTCGTCGGTGCGGCGCTTGGCGCGTTCGGCGTGCAGGATCAGCGCATCGGCCAGCTCCTCCAAGGAGCCGTCGTCGAAGCGGGCGAGCTGGTCGCCGATCCCGGCCACCGCGGCGTCCAGGTCCACGCCCGGGGCCTCGATCAGGCCGTCGGTGTAGAGCGCCACCACACTGCCCACCGGCAGCGCGATGCGGGTGAGGGTGTACGCCGAGGTGGCCTCGACGCCCAGCAGCAGCCCGGCCGGGGCGTCGACCACGCGCACCCGGCCGCCCGGGTCGCGCACCAGCGGCATCGGGTGCCCGGCGCTGGCCAGCCAGCCCTGGCGGCCGCGCAGGTCCAGGCGCAGATAGGCGCAGCTGGTGAGCAGGCCGGACCCCAGGTCGGCCATCAGGCGGTTGGTCCGGGTCAGGATCGTGCCCGGGTCGTTGCCGGCCGTCGCGTAGGCGCGCACCGCGGTGCGGACCTGGCCCATCAGGACGGCCGCCGCCACGTTGTGCCCCTGGACGTCGCCGATCACCGCCCCGGCGCTGTCGTCGTCCAGGCGCACCACGTCGAAGAAGTCGCCGCCCACCTCCATGCCGTCGGTGCTGGGCAGGTAGCGGGCCGCCGTCTCCAGGCCGGGCACCGGTGGCAGCGCGTGCGGCAGCAGGCTCTCCTGCAGGCCGCGGGCGAGTTCGAGCTTGGTGTCGTACAGCCGTGCGCGGTCCAGCGCCTGGGCGATCAGGCCGCCCACCGAGGTGAGCACGGCGCGGTCGTCGGTGGCGAAGCGGTGCGGCTGGGCGAAGGCCAGCACGCAGGTCCCGACCAGCCGTCCGGAGGCGACCAGCGGCAGGTAGGCCCAGGCGGCCATGGAGTCCTCCAGCTCCGGCCGTTGCGGGTAGAGCCGCTCCAGCTCCTCGCGGGACTCGATGAAGCTGGGCACCCCGGTCATCAGCGCCTGCACGCCCGGGGTCGGCGCGGTCAGCGAGGTGCCGTCGAACCCCTCCACCACCCCGGGCGGGTAGCCGTGGTGGCCCACGATCCGCAGCCGCCCGCCGTCGACGGCCAGGATCGCCACGCTCTGGCCGCCGAAGGCGGGCACGATCTGCTCGGCGACCAGCCGGACCACGTCCTGCACGCCGACCGCCTCGGTCAGCGCGCTGGCCAGGTGCAGGATGTGGTAGATGCCGCCGGTGCGGGTGGGCAGCACCGCACGGTCCGGCAGCGCCGGTCGGGCGGCCGACGGCGCCACCCCTGCGTCCTGTGGGGCGACCTCGGCCGCGGTGACCCGCACGGTGAGCCCGCCGGCGTCCGGATACAGCTCGAAGGAGAGCCACCGCTCCGGCGGGCGCAGCGCCACGAACGAGGTCGGCAGCTGGCTGACCACCGCCGCCCGGTAGCGGTCCTCGTAGACGGGGTCGTGCAGCCACGGCAGCGCGCTCCACGGCTGGGCACCGATCAGCCGGTCGGCCGGCACGCCCAGCAGGTCGATGGCCGCCGGCGTCACCCAGCTGATCCGACCGGTCTGGTCCAGCGCGCAGACGCCCTCCGGCAGCCGCGCCACCATCGCGGACAGGACCTCGGCGAGGCCGCCGCCATCGCGCCGCGCGGAGATCGTCACCGGCCGGGAGCCGGCCCGCACCGGCCGCCCCGCCGCGGCGGCCGCAGCGACCAGGCGGGCCAGCCCGTCGGCGAGCGCCGCGAGCCCGTCCCGTTCCTGATCGGACAGCTCGGCGGGGTGCGAGCCCGGCCAGGTCACGAAGAGCGCGCCGTAGCCGGTCCCGGCCACGGTCAGCGGCATGGCCGCCAGGCAGAACGTGTAGGGCATGGCGAGCGCGATCTGCGGGTAGCGGCGCGCCATCTGCGCCTCGCCGCCCACCCAGACCAGGCGCCCCTCGCGCACCGCCTCGGCCACCGGGATCGGCGCCGCGGGCGCCACCCCCTCCCACGGCGCGACGAACTCGCGCGGCATGCCCATCAGCAGGGCCAGCTCCAGCACGCCCCCGTCGGCGTTCAGCAGGTAGAGCCCGCCCACGTGCGCACCCAGTTCGCCGACCCCGGCGGCCAGGCTCCGGGCCAGCGCCTCCAGCTCCTCGCCGGTGCCCGGCTCGCCTGCCCCGGGCTCCCGGCGCGGGACCTGGGAGTCTGAGCTGTGCACGGTCACCACCCTCGTCAGCGCCTGGCAGCCGAGAAGACGCCCATTACGGACGGTACGCCCCATACGGCGGGTTTTCGCTACCCGCGACGTGCCCCGGCCTTCCCGCCCAGTGGCCTGGTCAGGTGAATCGGGGGTAGACCAAGAGCATGGCCCGGTTCAAGGTCAGTTCCTCGGCCGCCTCGCCCACCGGCCGGTTCCGGCGGAGCCGGCGGGCGCCGCCGCCTGCGGACCGGACGCCCTCGAAGTCCCGCTCACGGTTGTTCCGGGGCTTTCGCAGCGTCGCCGGGCAGGTCTTCGCGCTCCAGGTGCTGGTGGTCGTGCTGCTGGTCGTCGCGGCGGTGCTGGCGCTGGTCCTGGAAGGACAGCGGGACAGCACCCGCGAGGCCCGCAACCGCTCGGTCGCCGTCGCCCAGACCTTCGCGAACTCGCCCGGGATGGTGGCCGCGCTCGCCTCGCCCGACCCGACCGCGATCCTGCAGCCACGGGCCCTGGCGGCCCAGCAGGCCTCCGGCGTGGACTTCATCGTCGTGCTGAACACCGACGGCATCCGCTACACCCACCCCAACCCGGCCCGGATCGGGCAGAAGTTCGTCGGTACCTTCGAGCCGGCCCTGCACGGCGAGGTGGTCACCCAGCAGCTCACCGGCACCATCGGACCGCTGGTGCAGGCCGTGGTCCCGGTCTACGACACCAACGGCAAGGTGGTCGGCCTGGTCTCGGCGGGGATCACCATCAGCAAGGTCAGCGGGGTCGTCGACCACCAGCTGCCGCTGGTCTTCGGCGCTGCGGCCGTCGCGCTGGCCCTGGCCACCGTCGGCACCGCGCTGGCCAGCCGGCGGCTGCTGCACCAGACGCACGGGCTGGGCCCGGCCGAGATGACCCGGATGTACGAGCACCATGACGCGGTGCTGCACGCGGTCCGCGAGGGCGTGCTGATCATCGGCGGCAACGGACGCCTGCTGCTGGCCAACGACGAGGCGCGCCGGCTGCTCGACCTGCCGGCCGACGCCGAGGGCCGCCCGGTCACCGAACTCGGCCTGGACCGCGAGGCGGCCGACCAGCTGGCCTCCGGCGAGGTGATCAACGACGAGGTGCTGCTGACCGGCGAGCGGCTGCTGGTGGTGAACACCCGGCCCACCGACCGTGACGGCGGCCCGGACGGCATCGTGGCCACGCTGCGCGACTCCACCGAACTGCACGCCGTCTCGGACAAGGCGCAGGCGGCGCGCAAGCGCCTGAAGCTGCTCTACGACGCGACCGTGGCCATCGGCACCACCTTCGACGTGATGCGCACCGCCGAGGAGCTCGCCTCCTTCGCCGTGCCGCGCTTCGCCGACTACGTCACCGTCGACCTGGCACCCGCCGTGCTGCGCGGGGAGGAACCACCGCCGGGCGAGGGCGGGCCGATGCAGCGGGCGGCGGTCAGCGGCGTGCGCCAGGACGCACCGTTCTACCCGGTGGGCGAGGAGATCACCATCACGCCCGCCACCCCGCTGGCCTGGAGCCTGGACACCGGGCACGCGATGCTCGACCCCGATCTGCGCTCCTCCACCGGCTGGCTGGCCCAGGACCCCGAACGGGCCGGCCAGGTGCTGGCGTACGGCGTCCACTCGGTGGTCCGGGTGCCGCTGCGGGCCCGCGGTGTCCTGCTGGGCATGGTCAGGTTCTGGCGGGCCGACCCCTCGGTGCGCTTCGACGAGGACGACCTGTCGATCGGCGAGGAGGTCGCCGCCCGGGCGGCGCTGAGCATCGACAACGCGCGCCGCTACACCCGCGAGCACGCCATGGCCGTCACCCTGCAGCGCAGCCTGCTGCCGCACGGACTGCCCGAGCAGAGCGCCCTGGAGGTCGCCTCCCGCTACCTGCCCGCGCAGGCGGACGTGAGCGGTGACTGGTTCGACGTGATCCCGCTGCCGGGCGCCCGGGTCGCGCTCGTGGTGGGCGACGTGGTCGGCCACGGCCTGCACGCCGCGGCCACCATGGGCCGGCTGCGCACCGCGGTGCTCAACTTCGCCACCCTGGACCTGCCGCCGGACGAGCTGCTGGGCCACCTCGACGAGCTGGTCAGCCGCCTCGACCAGGACCAGACGGCCAGCGCCAACGGCGACGCCGTCACCGGGGCCAGCTGCCTCTACGCGATCTACGACCCGGTCTCGCGGCTGTGCACCGTGGCCAGGGCCGGCCACCCGCCGCCCGCCCTGGTCCACCCCGACGGCACGGTGGAGTTCCCCGACGTGCCCGCCGGGCCGCCGCTGGGCCTGGGCGGTCTGCCGTTCTCGGCGGCCGAGCTGCTGCTGCCCGAGGACAGCACCCTGGTGCTCTACACCGACGGCCTGGTGGAGGACCGGGAACGGGACATCGACGAGGGCCTGGCACTGCTGGGCCGCGCCCTGCGGCAGCCGGGCCGGGCTCCGGAGGAGATCTGCGACGCGGTGTTCGACGCCCTGCTGCCCGCGCGCCCCACCGACGACATCGCGCTGCTGGTGGCCCGCACCCGGGTCCTGGGGGAGGACCAGGTGGCGCACTGGGACGTGCCGTCCGACTCCGCGGCCGTGGGTGAGGTCCGTGCGGCGGTCAGCCGGCAGCTGACCGAGTGGGGCCTTGCGGAGATGGCCTTCGTGACCGAGCTGATCCTCAGCGAACTGGTCACCAACGCGATCCGCTACGCCACCGAGCCGATCCAGGTGCGGCTGCTGCGCGACCGCACGCTGATCTGCGAGGTCTCGGACAGCAGCAGCACCTCCCCGCACCTGCGCTACGCGGCCAGCATGGACGAGGGCGGGCGCGGCCTCTTCCTCGTCGCCCAGTTCGCCGTGCGGTGGGGGACGCGGCACACCGCGAACGGGAAGGTGATCTGGGCGGAGCAGGTGCTGGAGTATCCGGAGTAGCCGGTGCTACCGGGGGAGGCCCGGACAACGCACTGCGGACGAGCCCGGCCGGCGCCCCCGGCTCCGGGGGAGCAGGGGCGCGGGGACTCGTCCGCAGGGAATGTCTTCGGTGACCAGTGGCACCCGGCAGTGGGCCGGCTTAGTACCAGTGGTGGCTCTGCCAGAACGACCACGCGGCGTTCGGGCTGCCGTAGCGGCTGTTCATGTAGTCGTAGGCCCAGACGATCTGGGTCTTCGGGTTGGTCCGCCAGTCGGCGCCGGCCGAGGCCATCTTGGAGGCCGGCAGGGCCTGGCCCAGGCCGTAGGCGCCGGAGGAGGCGTTGGTGGCGCTCACGTTCCAGCTGGACTCGTGGGAGATGATCTGGCTGAAGGAGGCCAGCTGGTTGGCGGGCACGACCTGGGCCGCGATCGCCTGCGGGGACAGGGTCGCCGCGGAGGCGGTGGCCGGCATCAGGCCGGTGGCCAGCGCGGTCAGACCGGCGGCGCCGGCAAGAACCGCGGCGGAAGTGCGCATACGAAGCTTGAAATTGGGCATGGGGTAAAAGACCTCATCCGGGGTTGGGCCGCGCCCCGCGCGTCTGACACCACAGGCCGGGCAGGGCCACAGGAGACGCGCGGGACGCGGCAGCAAGCAGAGCCGGCTGGGCGGGAAGCCGGCTCGACTGACGACTGAGCCATTGTTAGCGGGCAGCTGACCGGTGGCCAAGACGTGTGACCTACGACGGTGCGTCGTAGGTCGATGGGTGGTGTCCGCGGGCTTGTCCGCGGTCGCGCTGGCCGGGCTCGTCTCCTACGCATCGTCGTAGGGGCTCCAACCGTGTGAGTACCCTCACCGTGCCCAGTTGCTGCATGCCCCGTTACTGTTACTCCGGGTAGTCGTGATCATGCCCCGAAAGAGCTCTGGGTCACAGGCCCCGGGTGAGATGCCGCAGGAACCACGCGCTCAGCGCCTCGTCCACCGCCTTGGCCACCGGGAGCTGTGGCGCCGGCTCCAGGCCGGGGTACTCGGCCAGCGGGTGGGCGAGGCCGGCCACGGTCGCCGGCTGGACCAGCTCCGGTTCGGCGTACCGCTCGCGCAGCGCTGCGACCAGCTCGGCGGCATCCGTCCGCAGGCCCGGGAAGTCCAGCTCACCACTGACCACCAGCAGCGGTGACTGCGGGGTGCGGGTGGCGAGGTCACCGGCCCGGGCCACGAAGTCGAGGTGCTCCGCCGCGGCACGGGACTGGGCTGTCCACTGATAGGGCCGACCGCTCGCCTGCTCCACCAGCTCGACCACCGATCGCGCCCGGATCGCCGGATTGACCAACGCGGCCGCCGCCACCGGAACCTCCTGCCGCGCCAGCACGCGCAGCGCCACGGCCCCGCCCAGCGAGCCGCCCACGACCCCGATCGGCCCCGGCGCCGGCGCCAGCCGCTCGCGCAGCTCGGCCAGCGCCGCCGGGAGCTCCCCGGCGGCCTGCCGCACCATCGGCTCCAGGTACGCCAGCATCGTGTCCTGCCGGGAGAGCGCGAGCACCGCCGCCATCCCGCCCGCCAGCATCCGGCGCCCGCACAGCGGCATCCCCAGGTGCACCCGCCAGGCCGGCACACCGGCCATCGGCAGGGCCGCGGCGAACGCGGCGTCCGTGCAGGGCGCGTCCATCATGTGCCAGGTGACGATCAGCGGTGCGGGCCGATGGCGGGAGCCGGCCGGCGGCAGCGCGGTGAACGGCACTCCGGCGGCCGTTCCGGTGATCGGTTCGGTGATCGGTTCGGTGGGCCGCTCGCTCATCTGCTGCTCCCCGGGCGTGACTTCGGCGGGTGATGGTGTGTCACCAAGGTATCCACGGGCCTCGCCCGCAGCACGGTTTCGGCTACGGGCGAAAGAAGTCGGTGGGGGCTGAGCACGCCCGGGTCCGGATGGAGTCCTTCTCATGGAGTCCTTCTCATGGAGTCCTTCTGTACGCAGTGCGGATTCCGGTCGACCGCCCTGAGTACGGGTGCTCAGGTGCACCGGGCGCGCGAGCGGCAGGATGGCGGGCATCGCGCAGCGCGCGCCACCGCCCGCCGAGGTCGAAGGAACCGTCATGCTCGGTCGCATCGCCACCACCGTCGTGCCGCTCTGCGGGGTGCTGACGATCAGCACCGACGCCCGGGCCGAGCTCGCCCCCGGCAGCATCGTCGCGGCCAACCACACCTCGCCGGCGGACCCGGCCGTCGTGCTGGCCGCGCTGCACCGGCTGGGCGCACGGCCGGTCGTGCTCGCCACGGCCGGCCTGTGGCGGATACCCGTGCTCGGCCGGGCGCTGGAGCGCGAGGGGCACATCCCCGTCCACCGCGGCAGCCGGCGGGCGGCCGAGGCGCTGGACGCGGCAGCCGAGGCGCTGGCGCAGGGGCGACTCGTCCTCATCTACGGCGAAGGCGGGCTGCCGCGCCGTCGCGACCCCGGCGAGGCCGCACCCGGTGCGTTCCGCACCGGACTGGCGCGGCTCGCGCAGGCCACGGGCGCCCCGGTGGTGCCGCTCGGCCAGGCCGGCGCCCGGCGCCTCAGCTCCGGGAACTCCGCCAAGCAACTCGCCGGCGTCCTCACCGCCCCGCTGCGCCGCCCCGCTCTCCATGTCCACGTGGGCGCGCCGGTGCGGCTGACGGGCGAGCCCGGGCAGGCGAGCGTGACGGCCCATCAGGCGGTGGCCGCCGCCTGGCGGGAGGCCACCGAGCGGCTGGGGGAGCGGGGGCGGCCGGCGCGCTGAGCCGCTGCGGGCGCGGTGCCGGTCGGAGCTCAGCCGGTGGCGGCGCCGAACCACTGGGACAGCCGGTCGAGCAGCTCCCGCTGGTCCTCGCCGACCCACGCCACGTGGCCGTCGGGCCGCAGCAGCACCGCGGGCACGTCCAGTTCCTCGCTGCCGTCCACGATGTGGTCGACCCGGTCCGCCCAGCCCGCCACCGAGAGCCGGCCGGTCCGGTCGAGCAGCAGGCCGCGGCCGTCGTGCATCAGCCCGTAGAGGCGCCCCTGCTTCAGCTGCACGTCCCGCATCCGCCGGCCGAGCAGTTCGTGGCCCTCGCCGAGGTCGTAGCGGACCCCGACCGCCGTGATCATCCCGGTCACGTACCGGTTCACCTCCTCGAAGTCCATCAGCTTCGAGAACAGCTCCCGCAGCGCGGCCGCACCCGGGTCGGTCCCCAGCAGCGTGATCTGCGCGCGGGTGTTGTCCAGCACGGCGGCGCCCACCGGGTGGCGTTCGCCGTGGTAGCTGTCCAGCAGGCCCTCCGGCGCCCAGCCGTCGACCTCGGCGGCCAGCTTCCAGCCGAGGTTGAACGCGTCCTGCACACCGAGGTTGAGGCCCTGCCCGCCGGTCGGCGGGTGGATGTGCGCCGCGTCCCCGGCCAGCAGCACCCGGCCGACCCGGTAGCGCTCCGCCTGCCGGGTGGCGTCGCCGAACCGGGACAGCCAGCGCGGCGAGTGCACCCCGAAGTCGGTACCCGCGACGGCCCGCAGCTGCTTCGCGAACTCCTGGAGGGTCGGCGCGCTGGTACGGTCCTCGGCCACGCCGTCGGCGGGCACGACGAAGCGGTACACCCCCGCGTTCCCGTCCACATCGGGAACGGCGCCGAACCGCAGCTGGGTCTTGCGGACCTCCGCGACCACGGCGGCGATCGTCGCCGGATCCTCGGTCGCCTCCATGTCGCCCAGCAGCGTCTCGACCTTGGCGGGCTCGCCGGGGAACCCGACGCCGATCCACTTGCGCACCATGCTGCGGCCGCCGTCGCAGCCGACGGCATAGCGCGAGCGCAGCCGCGTGCCGTCCGCCAGCTCGACGGTCACCCCGTCCTCGTCCTGGCTCAGGCCGAGGACGCTGCAGCCGCGCCGGATCTCGGCACCGAGTTCGAGGGCACGCTCGGTGAGCAGCCGGGTGGTGACCTGCTGCGAGACGGTGAGGCCGTACGGGTGGGCCGTGTCCAACTGGTCCGGCCACGGCTTGTGGATGCCGCCGAAGAAGCCGCCGACCTGGAACTTCTCACTGACCGCGAGGAACCGCTCCAGCAGGCCGCGCTGGTCCATCACCTCGACGCTGCGCGCGTGCAGACCGCGCCCGCGGGACTGCTGGGTCGGCTCGGCCAGCTTCTCCAGGACGACCGTGCGCACCCCGTGCAGCCGTAGCTCGCAGGCCAGCATCAGGCCGGTCGGTCCGGCACCGACCACAATCACGTCGATCATCACATTTCCCCTTGCATTTCCGCAGGTCCTGGCCTCGGCCGGCAATTCTGCGGCACCACCGGGGCCTTGCCGCAAGCCCCCGGGTGCGCTATACGTTAGGAGTGGCAAGGAGTGGGTAACGCCTCCTTTCTTATACCCGCGGCTCTTATACCCGCGGCTCTTCTGCCCCGCGGCGACCTCATGGCTGAACCGCATCGAGGCCCGGTTCACGGAGCTGCGCGGACGTCGCCCGAGGCAGCCGCACCCCGACGGAACAGCGCGGTCCACAGGAAGGGCACGCCGAAGAGCGCTGACTCGGGGGGTTCCTCCCGCATGCGGCGCAGTTCGACCTCTACCAGGTCGGAGAAGATCCAGCGCAGAGACTCGGGCGTGTAAGCGAGGCCGCCCCGCAACTCGCGTTCACGGTAGAGGTCCGCGTCGGTGAGCTCCGACCCCATTCCCTTCTCGCCGGCACAGGAAGCGGACGTCGACTCCGGCAGGAGCCGTGGGGACGAAAGACCAGGTCAGGCGGCATAGGGCGACAGCTGGAGCGGGCTGCGGCGGGCCCCGGAAGAGTCAGGGAAGGGACCCACTCCAGGCCCCGGCCCCGCATTCGCCCGGGCACCCCTCCGGGGCCAGGAAAGGACCGTCCTCGGCCGCGCCCGGCACACTCTTTCGACGAGTTTTCCAGGTGGTGATGGTGCCGTTATGTCGGGTCGGGCGGGGGGCTCCCGGCGGGTGCCGGCGAGCGCCGGTCGAGGACGTGGGCGGCGAGTTCGCCCCAGCGGATGTTCTCCTGTTCGAAGGCGATGCCGCGGAGCAGGGTGAGGTAGGGGCCGACGCGTTCGGCGGTGGCGAGGTGGTCCTCCTCGGTGTGGCCGTTCAGCAGACGGGTGCGCAGCCGTTCGTAGCGGGCGAGCTTGGCGTTGGCCCAGGCGATGCGTTCGAGGATGGCTGCCCGCACCGCCGCGCTGTCGCCGGCGTCGGCGCACTGGACCTTGACCAGCAGGTCGTCGCGGATCGTGGTGGGGCGTCCGGCGGGCTGCGTGGTGTAGGCGTGGACGGCTGCCAGGCCGGCCTCGGTGAGGGAGAAGACCCGCTTGTTGGGTCGCTTCTCCTGCTCGACGACGCGGGCGGTGATGAGCCCTTCGCCCTCCATCCGCTCCAGTTCGCGGTAGAGCTGCTGAGGTGTGGCCATCCAGAAGTTGGCGACCGAGGCGTCGAAGCCCTTGGCGAGGTCGTATCCGGATGCCTCGCCCTCCAGCAGGGCGGCCATCACCGCGTTGCGCAATGCCATCGCGCCAACCTAGCAGCCCTGGACCGGAGGCCCGGTGGCCCTCATAATCACCAACACACCTATGAACTTAGTTGGATATGAGGGATCGCCGATGCACCCCTTCCGCAAGGCCGTCGAGGACCGCGACGAGGACGCCGTGGCGGCGCTGCTGGCCGAGGACGTCGTCTTCACCAGCCCCGTCGCCTTCAAGCCCTACCCCGGCAAGGCGATCACCGCGGCGATCCTGCGCGGTGTGCTGCGCGTCTTCGAGGACTTCCACTACGTGCGTGAGATCGCCGACCTGGACGGCCGCGACCACGTCCTCGTGTTCGCCGCGACGGTGTCCGGCAAGCAGGTCCAGGGGTGCGACATCCTGCACTTCGACGAGGACGGGAAGATCGACGAGTTCACCGTCATGGTCCGCCCGCTGTCCGCCGCCATGGCGCTGGCCGAGGCGATGGGCGCGCAGTTCGACCGGATTGCCCAGGAGGCGGCCGAGGGGTGATCGACCGAGGTGCCAAAATGTCGACACCCGGATGCCGACGCCCGGTATCGGCGTTTGCATTGGTTGCTGACGCCGGGTCAGGTCTACCGTCGAGGGCAGCAGCCCCCTGGCCTGCGAGTGCGGAGCACCAGGGGGCGGACCACATGGCCACCACCCTCGGAGTGAATCAGACCATGGCAAGGATCCTTTTCGTGCTGACCGGTGCCGACCACTGGACACTGGCGGACGGTACCAAGCACCCCACCGGCTTCTGGGCGGAGGAGGCTGTCGCGCCCTACCGGGCGTTCAGAGCGGCCGGTCACGAGATCGTCGTCGCCACACCGGACGGTGTGCAGCCGCCGCTGGACCAGGGCAGTCTCGCGCCCGAGTTCAACGGTGGCGAGGAGGGCGCGGCGAAGGTCGCCGCCGCCCTCGCGTCGATGACCGAGCTCCAGCATCCGATCAAGCTGGAGGACGTGGTGCCGGGCGGGTACGACGCCGTCTTCTACCCCGGCGGCCACGGTCCGATGGAGGACCTGGCCGTCGACAGTGACTCCGGCGCGCTGCTCACCCTCACGCTGCGGTCGGGCAAGCCGCTCGGCGTGGTCTGCCACGCCCCGGCCGCGCTGCTGGCGACCGGGGACGGCGGCGACTCGCCGTTCGCGGGCTACCGGCTGACCGGCTTCACCAACGTCGAGGAGGCGCAGGTGGGCTTCGCCGACCGGGCGAAGTGGCTGTTGCAGGACCGCCTCGTGCAGCTCGGCGCCGACTTCCAGGAGGGCGAGCCCTGGGCGCCGCACGTGGTCGTCGACCGCAACCTGGTCACCGGTCAGAACCCCGCCTCGGCGGCCCCGGCGGCGGCGGAGCTGCTGAAGATGCTGCCCTGAGGGGGCCGGCCGCGGCTACAGGGCCGGGTCTCGGGGCGGTGCGGTCGGCGGCTGTCAGTTGCAGTCGCCGCAACTGCAGCAGCAGTCGCAGCATTCGATGCCCTGGCAGCAGCCGTTGCAGCACTCGAGCCCGCCCTCGCAGCCGTCGCCGCAGCCCGGGTGGCGCTCGCACCAGCCCTTGGTGCGCTCGCGGCTCCACGGGTCGTTGTGGTCGCAGCAGATCAGCTGGCAGGTGCAGGCCATCAGGGTCCACATCGCGCAGCCGGCCAGGGTGGAACGCCGCGGCGGGCGCTTGCCGCCACCGCCGTCGCCCGGGCCGAACGGCAGGCCACCCGGACCGCCCGGACCGCCGGCTCCGCCGAACCCGCCCGGACCGCCCGGACCGCCCGGACCGCCCGGGCCGTAGGGCGGCTGGACGCCGTAGCCGGGCGGCTGCCCCTGGTAGGGGTTCTGCTGGTACGGGTTCGGGTTCTGCTGGTACGGGTTCGGCTGCTGCGGCACGTTCGGGTACTGCGGGTACGGCGGCTGGTCCTGGTAGGGGCCCGGGCCGTACGGCGTCTGCAGTGCGGGTGCGCGGAAGACCCGGTCCACCGCGCGCCCGGTCTCGTGTGCCAGCAGCACGTGGACCAGCGCGCGGTCCGTGAACTCGACCTCGCGCAGGGCCAGTCGGATGCCGTGCACCGCGTCCCGGCAGAGGCGCTCGGCCTCGGCACGGTCGGTGCCGGTCGCGGTGAGCGGGTTCCAGGCGCCGGTGGCGGCGTCCTCCGTCTGGTCCTCGGCGGCGTCCAGCAGGTGGGCCAGCCGGCCGAACAGGCGGCCGGCCTCGGCGAGGGCGTCCGCGTTGTGCGGGCGTCCGGCCAGCACGGCGGTGTGCGCGAAGGCGGCCGACGTCGCGCTCTCGGTCGGCTCGGTGACGAGCAGGACGGGGCTGCCCGGCGCCGCGTCGCGCTCCAGTTCGACCTGGCGGGCGGCGGCGGTGAGCAGGACGCCGGTGTCGAAGCCGAGGGTCGAGCCGCTGCCCGCGCTCTGCCTGTCCCAGCGGCGCGCCACCGCGCGGGCGCCGAGTGCCACCGGCTGACGGGCGAACAGGCCGTCGCGGTCCGCGACGTGGTCGCGCATCTTCACCGAGGCGAGTGCCAGTGACACCGAGGCCGCGAGCCGGGCGCCCTCGCCCTGCGCCACCTCGGCCGTGCGCATCCCGCGCAGCGGGCACGGTCCGGCGGTCCGGCGCCCCGACGGGTCGGCGCCGGACCGCTGTGCCTCGACCAGCACCGAGATGATCAGGCCGTCGTAGTTGGTGGCGGTGCGTGCCAGTTGTCCGTGGTCGTCGCGCAGGGCGAGGCACAGGCCGCACAGGTGGGCCATCCAGGAGGTCCGTAGCCGCTCGGACAGATGGTGGCGGCAGGGCCTGATGATTCCGAACACGATCCCCCTCGTGAGCCGGGGCCCGGTGGCCCGCGCTGATCGACGCGTATCTTACGACCCGACAGTCTGACCAGCGCACGAAGGGGATGGGCGGCGGCAGGTGCGCAGCGGGTGCGGTGTCGAACCTCCGCTCGCGGGCCGCGCGTGTGGTGTCCGCCGACCCTCGCTCGCCGGGTGGCCGGACGTACCTCATCGTGATCGCCCGGTGACATTGTGTCGTCCGGCCCATGGAGTTTCCTGTCGTGGACACGTAATGTTCGCCGCAGTCCGAACCACGGGATCGATCGAAGGGAATCGCCCCATGCTTCGAGCACTCGCGACGGGCGGCACGGCCGTCACGCTGCTTGCCACGTCCCTGCTGTGCGGCACCGCCGCGCATGCCCGGTCCGTCGATGTCACACCACCGGGATTCACCATCGGGCTCGTCAGCGTCAACGGCTCCGGCTGCCCGGCCGGGACCGCGGCGGTCGCCACCTCGCCCGACGACACGGCCTTCACGGTGACCTACAGCAACTACCTCGCCCAGGTCGGCGCGGGCGCCGGCCCCATCGACTTCCGGAAGAACTGTCAGCTGACCGTCCAGGTGAACGCCCCGCAGGGCTTCACCTACGCCGTCGCCGAGGCGGACTACCGCGGCTACGCCTACCTGGCCGGCGGGGCCGGCGCGCAGGAGGGGGCGAACTACTACTTCCAGGGGCAGTCGCAGACCGCCACGGCGACCCACAACTTCACCGGGCCGATGGACGGCAACTGGCAGGCCACCGACACCACCACCATCGCCTCGCTCATCTGGGCGCCCTGTGGGGCGACCCGGGATCTGAACATCAACACCCAACTGCGGGTGAGCGCCGGCTCGTCGGATCCGAGCACCACCAGCTTCGTGACGATGGACTCCACCGACGGCAGCCTCACCACCATCTACCACCTCGACTGGGAGCAGTGCGTCAGCTGAGACCGACCGGTCCGAACCGACCGGCCTGAACGGACCGGCCTGAACAGACCGGTCTGAACCGGCGGCCGCTGGCGGCGGCTTCCATGGCCCCCGGCATGCCTCCGCGTGCCGGGGGTCATCTGATGGAAACTCTTTCCGCATCTTGCTGAAATATCTTGCGAACAGTACGTTCTCCCTGACTTTCCGCATCGCTGACGCCGTCTCAAGGGAGAGCCCGCGTGGTCAGAAGAGCCAGATTCCGCAGCCTGATCGTCTCGGCCGCGCTCCTCGCGCCGGTGGCCGCGCCGGCCTCGGCCCTCGCCGCGGTGACGCCGGCCGCCGCGGCCGCGCTGCCCGCCGCGCCGTCCGACCGGGCGCTCGCGGCCACCCCGGACCGGCACGATCTGACCCGCGAGCAGTACTACTTCGTGCTGCCGGACCGCTTCGCCAACGGCGACACCGGCAACGACACCGGCGGGATCACCGGCGGCCGGATGGACAACGGCTTCGACCCCACCGACAAGGGCTTCTACCACGGTGGGGACCTGAAGGGCCTGATCGGCAAGCTGGACTACATCAAGAAGCTCGGCACCACCGCGATCTGGATGGCGCCGATCTTCAAGAACAAGCCGGTGCAGGGCACCGGAGACGCCGCGTCAGCGGGCTACCACGGGTACTGGATCACCGACTTCACCCAGGTCGACCCGCACTTCGGCACCAACGCCGAGCTCAAGCAGCTGATCGACAAGGCCCACACGATGGGCATGAAGGTCTTCTTCGACGTCATCACCAACCACACCGCCGACGTCATCGACTACGCGCAGGGGAGCGAGGACTACCGCTCCACCGGCGCGTATCCGACCCTGGACGCCGACGGGCGGCCGGTCGACACCACTGCCACAGCCAATGCCAACGCGGCCAACGGAACGTCGAACTACCCGAAGCTGAACACGAGTTCCTTCCCCTACACACCGGTCTTCGACAAGCCGGGCGACGCCACCGCGAAGAGCCCTTCCTGGCTCAACGACCCGACGCTCTACCACAACCGGGGCAACTCCACCTTCACCGGTGAGTCCGGCACCGAGGGGGACTTCTCCGGCCTGGACGACCTGGACACCCAGGATCCGCGTGTCGTCCAGGGGTTCGAGAAGGTCTACGAGGACTGGGTCAGGAACACCGGCGTCGACGGCTTCCGGATCGACACCGTGAAGAACGTCGACATGGCCTTCTGGCAGCAGTGGGCGCCGGCACTCAAGAAGTTCGCGGCCGACCACGGCAACCGCAACTTCTTCATGTTCGGCGAGGTGTACGACAGCGACACCTCCACCACCTCCTCCTACGTCACCCAGGGCAAGCTGCAGGCCACGCTGGACTTCCCGTTCCAGTCGGCGGCGCAGAGCTACGTCGCGAACGGCGGCTCCGCCCAGGCGCTGTCCTCCCTGTACGCCAACGACTACAAGTACACCAGTGCCGACACCAACGCCTATGAGCTGCCGACCTTCCTCGGCAACCACGACATGGGCCGGATCGGCTACTTCCTGCAGTCCGCCAACCCGGGCGAGAGCAGCGCCGAGCTGCTGAAGAAGGACCAACTCGCCCAGCAGCTCCAGTTCCTGACCCGTGGCCAGCCGGTGGTCTACTACGGCGACGAGCAGGGCTTCACCGGCACCGGCGGCGACAAGTCGGCGCGGCAGGACATGTTCGCCTCGCAGGTGGGCGAGTACAACACCGACACCGTCATCGGCGGCGCCACCGGCTCCGCCGACCGCTACGGCACCGACACCCCGCTCTACACGACCATCGCCGCCCTCGCCCAGCTGCGCAAGGCCAACCCCTCCCTTGCGGACGGCGCGCAGATCGAGCGCTACGCGGCAGGCGGACCCGGGGTGTACGCCTTCTCCCGGATCGACGAGAAGCAGCAGGTCGAGTACCTGGTCGCGGTGAACAACGCGACGAGCGCGCAGAGCGTCAGCGTCCCCACCTACTCGGCGGGCATGAGGTTCGACCCCCTCTACGGCGCCCCGGCCGGGGCCGTCACCACGGGCGCGGACAGCAAGCTCGCGGTCACCGTTCCCGCGCAGTCCGCCGTCGTCTACAAGGCGGCCGGCAAGCTCGCCAAGCCCGCGGCAGGCCCCGCCCTGACCCTCACCGCACCCGCCACCGGCGCCACCGGCACCGCCACCGTGGCCGCGACCGTCCCCGGCGGCGGCTTCGACCGGGTCACTTTCGCCGCCGCCGTCGGAAACGGCCCGTGGCAGACCCTGGGCACCGCTGACCACGCGCCCTACCAGGTGACCCAGAACCTCGCGGGCGTGGCCCCAGGAACGACCGTGCGCTACAAGGCGGTTGTCCAGGACAGCGCCGGCCGGCCGGCCGACGCCACCGCGAGCAGCACCGTCGGAACGCCCGCGCCGGTCACCAAGCCCAGCGCCGCGAACCGCAGTTACGCGGTCGTCCACTACCACCGCGCCGACGGCGACTACACCAACTGGAACCTCTACGCCTGGGGCGACCTCGCCGACGGCCAGAGCACCAGCTGGCCGGCCGGCCACCCCTTCATCGGCCGCGACGCCTACGGCGCCTTCGCCTATGTGAAGGTCAAGCCCGGCGCGTCCAACGTCGGCTTCATCGTGGAGAACAACGGCACCAAGGACGGCGCCGCGGACCGGTCCATCGACCTGTCCGCCACCGGCGAGGTCTGGGTGAACTCCGGTGACCCGACCACCTACACCAGCAACCCCGGCAGCACGCCGCCCCTCCCGGCGAACACCGCGATCCTGCACTACCACCGCGCCGACGGGAACTACGCCGGCTGGGGCCTGCACGACTGGACCGGCGCGGCCGGCCCCACCAGCTGGACCAGCCCGCTGCCGCCCTCGGGCACCGACGCGTTCGGGGACGTCTTCACCGTGCCGCTCGCGCCCGGGGCCACCGTGCTCGACTACATCCTGCACAACGGTGACACCAAGGACCTGCCGGACAACCAGGAGCTGAACTTCGCCGTCAACGGCCGCGAGGTCTGGATCACCGACGGCACACCCGGCTACATCCTGCCGCAGCCCACCGCCTCCGCCGCCGACCTCGACCTCACCCAGGCCAAGGCCCAGTGGATCGACGCCACCACGGTCGCCGTCCCGGCCGGCTGGGGCTTCGGCCAGAACCTGGCCGCCGGCGCCTCGGCCGAACTCGTCTACTCGCCCACCGGCGCGCTGACCGTCAAGGACGGCGACCTCACCGACCCCGGCTACTGGCTGCGCCTGCTGCCCCGGGCGGGCGGCCTGACGTCGGCCCAACTCGCCGCCCACCCCGAGCTGAAGGGCTGGACCGCCTTCACCGTCGACCCCCGGGACACCCAGCGGACGGCCACCGCGCTGCGCGGCCAGCTGATCATGACGCAACGCGAGGCGAACGGTGCGCTGCTCGCCGCCACCGGCGTGCAGACCCCCGGCGTACTCGACGCGGTCTACGGAGCGAAGGCGAGCAAGGCCCAGCTCGGCCCGGTGGCCGGCGGCAACTCGGTGCGCCTGTCCGTCTGGGCCCCGACCGCCGCCGGCGTCAGCCTGGAGCTCTATGACAGCTCCACCGCCACCACCCCGCACCTGGTCGCGATGAAGCGCGACGACGCCACCGGCGTCTGGTCGGCGAGCGGCAACGGCTCCTGGAAGGGCAAGTACTACCTCTACCGGGTCACCGTCTGGGCGCCGTCGGTGCAGCAGGTCGTCACCAACCACGTCACCGACCCCTACTCACTGGCGCTGTCCACCGACTCCGAGCGCAGCGAGATCGTCGACCTCGACGACCCCGCCACCGCGCCCGCCGGCTGGGGGAGCGAGAAGTCGCCGCCGGCCATCACCGCGGGCCGGCAGGAGGTCCAGGAACTCCACGTCCGCGACTTCTCGGTCGCCGACACCACCGTGCCCGCCGCCGACCGCGGCAGCTACCTGGCCTTCACCGACCTGAACTCCGACGGCATGAAACACCTGACGGCCCTCGCCAAGGCAGGCGTCACCACCGTCCACCTGCTGCCCACCTTCGACTTCAGTTCCGTCCCCGAGGCGAAGTCCGAGCAGTCCACCCCGCCCTGCGACCTGGCCTCCTACCCGGCCGACTCCTCGCAGCAGCAGGCCTGCGTGGCCAAGACGGCCGCCACCGACGCCTACAACTGGGGCTACGACCCCTACCACTACACCGTCCCCGAGGGCTCCTACGCGACCGACCCGGACGGCACCGCCCGCACCGAGCAGTTCCGCCAGATGGTCGCCGCCCTGCACAAGGTGGGCCTGCGGGTGGTGATGGACGTGGTCTACAACCACACCGCCGCCTCCGGCCAGGACCCGCACTCGGTCCTTGACCGGATCGTGCCCGGCTACTACCAACGGCTCTCCGCCACCGGCGCGGTCACCACCGACAGCTGCTGCGCCGACACCGCGCCCGAGCACACCATGATGAACAAGCTCGTGGTGGACTCCACCCGGACCTGGGCCACCCAGTACCACGTGGACGGCTTCCGGTTCGACCTGATGGGCCTGGACCCCAAGCAGACCATGCTCGACGTGCGGTCCTCCCTCCAGCAGACCGGCCGCAGCGAGTTCCTCTACGGCGAGGGCTGGAACTTCGGCGTGGTCGCCGACAACGCCCGCTTCACCCAGGCCACCCAGGCCAACATGGCCGGCACCGGCATCGCCACCTTCAACGACCGCCAGCGCGATGCCGTGCGCGGCGGCGGCCCGTTCGACACCGACCCGCGCCTGCAGGGCTTTGCCTCCGGGCTCTACACCGACCCCAACGGCGATGCGGCCAACGGAAGTCCGGACCAGCAGAAGGCCGCCCTGCTGCACGCGATGGACCAGCTCGAGGTGGGCCTGACCGGCAACCTGGCCGCCTACTCCTTCACCGACAGCGCCGGAAAGGCCGTCACCGGCTCGGAAGTCGACTACAACGGCTCCCCGGCCGGCTACACGGCGAACCCCGGTGAGGCGGTCACCTACGTGGACGCGCACGACAACCTCACCCTCTACGACGCGCTCGCCTACAAACTGCCCACCGGCACCTCGGCGGCCGACCGGGCCCGGATGCAGTCCCTGGCCCTGGCCACCACCGCGCTCTCCCAGGGCCCCGGCTTCGCGGTCGCGGGCAGCGACCAGCTGCGCTCCAAGTCGCTGGACGCCAACTCCTACGACAGCGGCGACTGGTTCAACGCGATCCAGTGGAACTGCGCGCAGGGCAACGGCTTCGGCCGCGGCCTGCCACCGGCCGCCGGCAACGGGCCCTTCTGGCCCTACGCCCAGCCGCTGCTCGCCAACCCCGCGCTGGTGCCCGGCTGTTCGGCCGAGAACGCGGCCTCGCAGCAGTACCAGCAGTTCCTGCGGATCAAGCAGTCCACCCCGCTCTTCTCGCTGCCCACGGCAGCCGACGTCCAGCAGCGGCTGAGCTACCCGCTCTCCGGCACCTCCGGGGAGACCCCGGGCGTGCTCACCCTCCACCTCGACGGCACCGGGCTGCACACCTACCGCTCCGTCACCGTGGTCTTCAACGCCACCCCGACCGCCCAGCGCCAGACCCTGCCCACCCTGGCGGGCACGGCCCAGCAGCTGCACCCGGCCCAGGCCGGGGGTGCGGACCCGGTGGTGAAGACCTCGGCCTTCGACGCCGCCACGGGCACCTTCACCGTGCCGGCGCGGACGGTGGCGGTCTTCGTCCAGCAGTAGGACGGTCAGCAGAGCAACGGGTGCGCCGGTCTCGCGAGTCGCGGGACCGGCGCAGCCATCGGGCCGGCCGGCCGCTCGGCCCCCCGGCCCCTGGCGTGGTCAGCCGCGGGCCGGGAAGCGTTCCGCGAGGAACTGCTCGAAGGTGCCCGTGCCCACCGCCCGTTGCGGCGTCAGATGTCCGCCGGACCGGAACCCGCGGTAGGCCTTGCCCGCCAGCGGGACGTTGAGCAGCGGACGGCGCCGCCCGCTCGCCCGCTGGTAGGCGCGCACCAGCTCCACCAGGGTGCGGACCTCGGGGCCGCCCAGGTCCGCGACCCGTCCGGCGGGGGCGCCCGACGCCAGTTCGGCCAGCTGGTCGGCGACCTCCGCCACCTCGATGGGCTGGTCGCTGATGCCCGCCGGCAGCAGCATCACCGGCGGCTTCGCCAGGGTCTGCAGCACCTGGAGCACCAGGTCGTGGAACTGGGTGGTGCGCAGCACGGTCCAGCCCAGCCCCGAGGCCTCCACCAGCTTCTCGACCGCGAGCTTCGCCCGGTAGTAGCCGAACGGCACCCGGTCGACGCCGACGATCGAGATGTAGACCAGATGGGCGACTCCCGCCCGGCGGGCCGCCGCGATCAGGTTCGCGGCGGCCTTCTCGTCCCCGCCCCGCGGGGTGGAGGCGCAGTGGACGACCACCTGCGTACCCGCGACCGCCGCCTCCAGGCCGGGACCGCCCTCGCGCAGGTCGACGGCGTAGGGCTCGGTGTGCCGGCTGAGCACGCGGACCTCGTGCCCGCTCGCCCGCAGTCGTTCGGTGACGAGCCGCCCGAGCGTTCCGGTGCCGCCGGTCACCAGAATCGTGGTCATCGCTGTCGGTTCCTTCCATCGCGGGGCGCTCCACCGCGGACCGTCCTCACCCAGGGGGACAGGGGAGCTGGCGCAGGTGTGACATCCTGCGCCATCCTGGTGCGTGTGAGCAGCATCACCCTCGGGGCGCGCGGGTGTGTCCCAACACCCGACTGCCCTGACATGGACCGTTGATGACGAGAAGTCAGTCATTGGGGGCTTTGCGGCCCGCCGTGTCACCCTGGGCTCGCACCAGCGCGTGAGACGCGGAGTGAGACGAAAGCGAGCAGCCCATGCCCAGCACCATCCGTCGCGCCATCATCCCCGCCGCCGGCCTCGGCTCCCGGCTCCTGCCGGCCACCAAGGCCGTGCCCAAGGAGATGCTGATCGTCGGTGACCGGCCGGTGATCGAGCACACCGTGCGCGAGGTGATCGAGTCCGGCATCACGGACATCACCATCGTCATCTCCGGTGGCAAGAGCATGATCCAGGAGCACTTCCGGCCCAACCCGGCGCTGGTCGCCCAGCTCCGGGCGGACGGCAAGGACGGGTACGCGGACGCGGTGCGCGAGATCGGCGAGCTGTCCCGGCTCGGGCACATCACCTATCTCGACCAGCACGGCCCGTACGGCAACGGCACCCCGGTGCTCAACGCCTACCGCCATCTCGACGAGGCCGCCCTGGTGATCTGGCCCGACGACGTCTTCGTCTCCGGCATCCCGCGCGCCCAGCAGCTCATCACGGCCTACGAGAAGACGAACGCGCCCGTGCTGGCGCTGATGCCGATGGACCCCGTCGACTCCCACCGCTACGGCGTGCCCGTGGTGAAGGAGGACCTCGGCGAGGGCTCGCTGCGCATCACCGGCCTGGTCGAGAAGCCGAAGCCGGACCAGGCGCCGTCGAACTACGCCGCGATCGGCGGGTATGTGATCACCCCGGGCATCGTGGACGAGCTGCGCGAGGCCACCCGGCGGTGGCACGAGAACCCGGTGGGCGAGATCTACCTGACCGACGCGATCAACCGCTACGCGGCGGGCCGGGCGGTGTACGGCCAGGTGATCGACGGGACCTGGTACGACACCGGCAACCCGCTCGCCTACATCAGCGCCCAGCTCGCCTTCGGCCTCGCGCACCCGGAGTACGGCCCCGCGCTGCGCAAGCTGGTCCCGGCCGCCGAGCAGTAACCCGCCCCCGGAGCCTGCCCTGGCCGCTCAGGCGAGGACGGCGGGCCGGAGCACCTCCTCGCACCACTGCCGGAAGGTGGTGGGGCTCGTGGTCTGCGGGGTGCGCCGCACGCCGTCGTCCAGGCCCGCCTCCTTCGCGCGCATCATGTCGACCATGCCGTCGGCGATCGCCTCGCTCGCCCCGTGGCCGAGGACCGTCGCCCGCAGGTCGTCGAAGGACTGCCGCTGGTAGCGCACCGGCAGGCCGAGCACCTGCGCCATGATGCGGGCCAGGTCGTCCGGGCCGAGGTCCTCGGGGCCGAGCACCGCCGCGCTCCCGGTCCCCGTCCACGACCGGTCGAGGAGCAGTCCGGCGGCCGCCGCCGCGATGTCGCGGGTCGCGGCCGTCGGGGCCTTGCGGTCGGCGGTGTCGGTGCCGGTGAACACGCCCTCGTCGCGGATCGAGCGCACCTGGCGCAGCATGTTGTCCATGAACGAGGGGGCTGCCAGCGCCCGGTAGGCCACGCCGGTGCTCGCGATGAGGTCGTCCATGGCGAGGGAGGCGGTGACGTGCCCGGCCCGGGCGGCGGGGGCGGTGCCCCGGCCGAGCGCCGAGACGCCGACCACGTGCCGGACGCCGTGCGCCGTGAACGCCCGCGCGGCCGCCCGGGTGAAGCCGGCGTAGGCCTGTTCGAGGCTCGCGGCCCGCGGGTTCGGCGGGGCGAGCCAGAAGACGGCGTCCGCGCCGGTGAACGCACGGTCGACGACGTCCGCCTCGCCGTGCGAGCCCGCGACGACGTCGACGCGTTCGCGGACCGGGTCGGGGAGCTTGGCGGGATCGCGCACGATGACGCGCAGGTGCTCGCCGTCGCCGGAGGTGTTCTTGAGGAGGGTGTCGAGGACCTGGCTGCCGATGTCGCCCGTGGGCGTGGTGATGACGATCATGTGTCCATGCTGGGGGCGGCTCAGGGTGAGCGTCCAATACCTCTCGGCGATGATTGATACCCTCGGGGCATGGATCTCGACCTGCGTAAGCTGCGCTACTTCGCCGCGGTCGCGGAGCAGCGGCACTTCGGCCGGGCCGCCGAGCGGCTCTACATCGCGCAGCCCGTCCTCAGCCGGCAGATCCGCGCGCTGGAACAGGAGTTGGGGTGCGCGCTGCTGGTGCGGACGACCCGCAGCGTGGAGCTCACGCCCGCGGGCGAGCAGCTCTACGAGGAGGCGCGCGGGGTGTTCGCCACCGTGGACGCCGCCGTGCGGCGGGTGCACGAGGCCGACCGGGGTGTGCAGCGGCTCGTGGTTGCCTTCGCTGCGGGGCTGCGTGTCTCGGAGGCGGTGCGCGCGTTCACCGCGATCCATCCCGAGGTCGAGATCGAGCTGCACCGTCTGCACTGGTGGGAGCAGGAGGCGCCGCTGCGGGACGGCCGAGCCGATGTCGGCTGCCTGCGGCGTCCGTTCGACGAGACGGGGCTGCACACCGTGTCTCTCGGCAGCGAGCCGAGGGTCGCCTGCCTGCCCGTGACCCACCCGCTGGCCCGGCGGCGGTCGCTGACGCTCGCGGATCTCGACGGCGAGGCGGTCCTGGACGCGCACGCGCGGCGGACCTCCTCGGTCGAGGAGAAGTTCGAGCTGATCGCCGCCGGGCACGGCATCGCCCTGGTGCCCCGCAGTGTGGCGGAGTCCTATCTCCGCCCCGACCTGGTCTTCCGCACGGTGGCGGATGCGCTGCCCGCCGAGATCTGCGTGGTGGCGGTGGCGGACCGGCGCGAGCGCCGGGTGCTCGACTTCGTGGAGATCGCGGCGCGCACGCTGGGCGACGGGGCGCGGAGCGTGTCCGACCCGTGTGACCCGTGTGACCCGTCCGCTCCGTCCGCGCCGACTGCTCCGTCCGCGCCGACTGCTCCGTCTGCTTCGTCTGCCGGACTGCCCGACTGATGGTCGGACCCGGGCGCGAGCAGGAGCAGGTCTACCGGCGGGCCGTCGAGTGAACGGCAGCCCGCCCCGGTGCCGTGAACGGGACCGGGGCGGGCTGGTGGCCGGCGGACGGAGGGGCGATCAGCCCATCTCCTCCAGGGACTTGCCCTTGGTCTCCCGGACGAACTTGAGCACGAACGGAACCGAGAGCACCGCGAACACCGCGTAGATCACGTAGGTGCCGGAGAGGTTCCAGCCGGACAGGGTCGGGAAGGTCACCGTGATCAGCCAGTTGGCGACCCACTGCGCGGCGGCCGCGACGCCCAGCGCGGCCGCGCGGATCCGGTTGGGGAACATCTCGCCGAGCATGACCCAGACGACCACGCCCCAGGAGAGCGCGAAGAAGAAGACGAACGCGTGGGCCGCGACCAGCGCCAGCAGGCCCTGGGCGTGCGGGAGTGCGTGGTCGGCGCCGGTGCGGGCCGAGAAGGCCCAGGCCTCCAGGGCCAGCGCGATCGCCATGCCGACCGAACCGACCACCGCGAGCGGCTTGCGGCCGACCCGGTCGACGAAGACCATCGCGACCACCGTGCCGACGATGTTGATGATCGAGGTGGTGAAGGAGTACAGGAACGAGGAGCTGGGGTCGATGCCCACCGACTGCCACAGCGTCGAGGAGTAGTAGAAGGCGACGTTGATGCCGACCAGCTGCTGGAAGACCGACAGGCCGATGCCGACCCAGACGATCGGCAGCAGGCCGAACCGTCCGCCGAGCAGGTCCTTGAAGGTGGAGCGGTGCTCGCTGCGCATGGCGTGCTCGATCTCGGCGACCCGGGCGTCCAGGTCGCTGCCGGCGCCCTCCACCTCGGCGATGACGGCCTTGGCCCGGTCGATGCGGCCGGTCGAGATCAGGAAGCGGGGCGACTCCGGGATCGCGAAGGAGAGCAGCCCGTAGAGCGCGGCCGGGAGCACCATCACGCCGAGCATCAGCTGCCATGCCTCCAGGCCCAGCACGTGGCCGCGCTGGTTGCCGCCGGCGGCCTGCAGGATGCCGTAGTTGGCGAGCTGTGAGATGGCGATGCCGATCACGATCGCCGCCTGCTGGAAGGAGCCGAGCCGGCCGCGGTAGGCGGGCGGTGCCACCTCGGCGATGTAGGCGGGGCCGATCACCGAGGCCATGCCGATGCCGATGCCGCCCAGCACCCGCCACAGGGCGAGGTCCCAGAGGCTGAAGGGGAGGGCCGAGCCGACCGCGCTCACCGTGAACAGGGCGGCGGCTATCTGCATCACCCGGATCCGGCCCAGGCGGTCGGCCAGCCGGCCGCCCAGCGCCGCGCCGATCGCGCTGCCGATCAGGGCGATGGCCACCACCTGGGCGAGGGCGCCCGAGCCGACGTGGTACTTGTCCCGGATCGCGGCCACGGCACCGTTGATCACGGAGCTGTCGTAGCCGAAGAGGAACCCGCCCATTGCCGCGGCGGCCGTGATGAAGATGACGTGTCCGAGATTGTCCGAGGCTCCGGGCCTGCGGACCTGCGGCGCTTGGGCGGTGCTGGTCACCTGAACGCTCCTTGTCCCTGGGGAAGGTGACAGGACTTCTGGCGTTCAGGTAATGAATCTGACTGGGACGCCATTGTCCAGTTCGACTTTGAGAACTAGAGCATAACTGCCGTCATTCCCGGCTCAAGCCGGGGTCCGCTCTGGGTATGGTTCATCAAGAATTGAACTGATATGGGCATGACAGTTCAGTGCCGAACTCGGCTCCCGGCCGGTGCGCGGCGGGTGTCCTCAGCCGCGGCGTCCGAAGAGCGGGCCGAGGGCGAGTTCGGCGGCGCCGAGCGCCACGGCGGCCGGGCCGGCGGGGGTGAGCGAGACCGGGACCTGCTGCCACTCCCGGTCCGGCAGCCGTGCGGCGAGCCCGGCGGTGATCTCCGCCGGGTACAGCTCGGGGTGGGCGAAGACCACCTCTCCGCCGAGCTGTACCCGGTCGACGTCGAGCAGCTGGACGAGGTTGGCCGCCCCCACCGCCAGCAGTCGGGCCACCGCCCGGTGGTCGCCGGTGGCCAGGGCCGCCAGGCAGAGCGCCTCCAGGCAGCCGCGCGAACCGCAGGTGCAGGCCGGGCCGTCGAGCTGGACCACCTGGTGGCCGAACTCGCCCGCGTTGGTCCGGGCGCCGCGGTAGAGGGCCCCGTCCAGCAGCAGGGCGGCGCCCAGGCCGTCGCCGAAGTGCAGGTAGGCGGTGTGGCCGGGCTCGGCGCAGGCGAGTGCGGCGGTGTTGGTGTCCTTGTCCAGCCGCACCGGCCAGGGGGCCAGGTGCTCGGCGAGCGCGTCGCGCAACGGGAAGCGGTCCCAGGCCGTGAGGCCGGCCGGGCGGTGCAGGATGCCGCCCGCGTGGTCGAGCGGGCCCCGGCAGCCGACGCCGACGCCGAGCAGGTCCGCCCCGGCCGGAGCCGTCGCGGCGGCCTCGCGCACCGTCGCGGCGATCAGCTCGACGGCCCGCCGCGGCGCCGCGTCCGCCAGGCCGGTGGGCACGGTGACGCGGTGGCGGATCTCGCCGCGCAGGTCCACCAGCAGCACGGTGGTCCGGTGGCGGTCGAGTTCGACGCCGACCGCGAAGCCCGCCGCCGGGCGCAGCCGCAGCAGCGTGCGCGGCTTGCCGCCGGTCGACGCGCCGCGCCCGTCCTCCTCGACCAGCGCCGCGGCCAGCAGGCGGGCGACGATCTTGCTGATCGCCTGCGGGGTGAGGCCGGTCCCGGCCGCCAGCTCCACCCGGCTGCTGCCCTGCGGGGCGGCCCGCAGCAGGCTCAGGACCAGCGCGGTGTTGTGGTCGCGGAGCCCGGTCAGGTTGGTACCGGCGTGCGGTGTGTTCATGGACACCATTCTGTGGCCGTGGCCCCGGCCGACCCGGCGCCCGTTGCACTTAGACAACAGTGTTGTTTAACTGTGCCGCATGGCTACTCCCACCGCAACGCCCACCGGAACCAGCACCCCACTGCGCGTCGGCCTGGTCGGCTACGGCCTGGCCGGCCGCGCGTTCCACGCCCCGCTCATCGCCACCACGCCCGGCCTGCGGCTGCACACCGTCGTCACGGCCGACCCCGGCCGCCGCGGCGAGGCGCAGCGCGACCACCCGGGCGTCCGGGTGGTCGCCGACACCGGACGGCTGCTCGCCGACCCGGGGGAGCTGGACCTGATCGTGGTCGCGTCCCCCAACCACACCCACGTGCCGGTGGCCCGGGCCGCGCTGGCGGCCGGGCTGCCCGTCGTGGTCGACAAGCCGCTCGCCGCGACCGCAGCCGAGGCGCGCGACCTGGTCGAGCAGGCCCGGCGGCTGGGCCTGCTGCTGACGGTCTTCCAGAACCGCCGCTGGGACGCCGACTTCCTCACCCTCCAGGACCTGCTGGCCCAGGGGGCGCTGGGGACGGTGCACCGCTTCGAATCCCGCTTCGAACGCTGGCGGCCGGCGCCCGCCCCCGGGTGGCGGGAGAGCCCCGACCCCGCGTGGGGCGGCGGCATCCTCCACGACCTGGGCAGCCACCTGGTCGACCAGGCGCTGCGGCTGTTCGGCCCGGCCGAGGGGGTCTACGCCGAGATCGACGCCCGCCGGCCCGGCGCGCAGGTGGACGACGACGCCTTCCTCGCGCTGACCCACACCGGCGGGGTCCGCTCCCACCTGTGGATGAGCGCCCTGGCCGGGCAACCGGGCCCGCGCCTGCGCGTCCTGGGCGACCGGGCGGCCTACACCGCACCGCGCCTGGACCCGCAGGAGGCGGCGCTGCGCGCCGGGCTGCGCCCCGGCGCGGGCTGGGGCACGGTGCCCGAAGCGGACCGGGGACTGCTGGGCACCCCCGAGGACACCGGGCCCCACCCGTCCCTGCCCGGTGACTACCCCGCGTTCTACACCGGCCTGGTCGCCGCGCTGCGCGAGGGTGCGCCGGCCCCGGTCGACGCCACCGACGCGGTGGAGGTGCTCACCGTGCTGGAGGCCGCCCGCCGCTCCGCCGCCTCGGGCCGCACGGTCGACCTCGGCGGCTGAGCGGCTGCGTCGGGCCGGCCCGGGGCACCGCTGGTTCCGCGACCGCCTGGCGGCCCCGTCCCCCGGCCCCGTCCCCCGGGCAAGCGGGGAGTGGGGGAGCGGGGGAGCGGGGCCGCTGAGGACAGGCCTCAGGGCGTGCCGCTCGGTACGGTGGGGAAGCTGGCCGGCCGGTAGTGGGGCTGCTGCTGGCGGAAGCTGCGGGCCAGGTGGTGCTGCAGCCGGACGTGGCGGAACTGGTAGACCGCGCCGGTCTGGCGCAGCACGCCACGGTGGTAGGCGTCGTCCAGGAAGGCCACCGTGTCCCAGGGGAGCTTGCCGGTCAACGGCAGCCAGACGCGGGACAGCACCGCCCACTGGCCCCAGGCGGTGAAGGCGAGGGCGTAGGAGGCCGCACCGCCGAGCCCGCCGACCACACCGATCAGCAGCCCGTCCGCCAGCCGCCAGGTCAGCGGTCCGAGCACGTCCTGGAGCAGGAAGACCACCAGCTGCCCGCCGGTGGCGACCAGGAGCGCGAACAGCGGTACCAGCACCAGGACCTGACGGCCCACCGTGGCGCGGTTGGCCGCGAGCAGGCTGACCGGGGTGGCCGCGGAGGCGACGTCCACCGGCGCCTCCAGCGCCGCCGTGAGCCCGAAGACCAACCCCGCGGCCATGCCGAAGATCAGCCCGAAGCAGAGCATGTTGACCAGCGTGCCGTTGATGACGGCGGGATCGGACAGCGGCAGCCCCCAGGACACCGCGCGCTCAAGGCTGATCGCGCACGCGTAGCCGACGCCCATCACGGAGCCGCCGAGCAGACCGTCCCGGAAACGGACGGCGAAGGTGTGCAGCGGCCGGCGGCCGACGCCGGTGCGGGTGCCGGGCAGCCGCCACCGCACCTGGGCCGGTTCGAAGACGGCCCCGCCGCCGTAGCGCATCATGGCCGCGTACACGCAGCCGAAGGCGAGGCCGGCGACCGGGCCCATCAGGATCCCCTGGAGCAGGACCTCGCCGATCCCCAGCCCGGTGAGGAGCGGAGCGACCAGCCAGTCGGACAGGGTGACGCACAGCGTGGTGGCCAGCACCACGACCAGCACCCGGGTCGAGCGCCGCAGCGAGTCGCCGATCCGCCACCAGGCGAGGTCCTGCTGCTCGTGGTCGAGCCGGACCAGGTGGTGCGAGAGGTAGCCGAGCCACTGCTGGGCGCGCTGCGACTCCCAGCTGCGCGGCCGGCCCCGGCCCGCGGCCTGCTCGGGCACCCGGCGCCGGTAGACCGCCGGGACGAAGCCCGCCAGCAGGTGCTCTTCGAGCGACCTGGCGGTGGGAAAGCGGGTGGCGTCCAGCAGTTCGGCCGGATCCCGGTCGGGCGTCTCGCTGTACATGGTGCGCGCCAGGATCACCATGAGCGGGGTGGTCAGCACCTCGGCGAGGTTCGCCTGTGCCTGGGTCCCGCCGGCGCGCACGGCGGTCAGCACGCCGTCCCAGGCCGTCGCACGCCCGCCGTCCCCGTGGCCGTCCCCGTCCCCGCAGCCGTCGGTGGTGCCGCGGCCGTCGGTGGCGCCGCGCGTCACCTCCCGGACGGTGCGCGGCAGGTAGCCGGCCAGGTCGTCCGGCGAGAGATCGGTGAGCTCGATGCCGGCGGCCCAGACCAGCGGTGCGTGTGCCGCCTGGACGGCCTCGGCGAACTCGGCCCGCCGACTGGTCAGGACGAGCGGCAGCGAGGTGGCGTTGAGTGCCTCCAGGGCCTCCTGCCGCAGGCCCTCCGCGATCTCGTCGAAGCCGTCGAGCACCGGCAGCACGAGGTCGGCGTCGACCAGGGCCGCGGCCAGCGTCGAGCCGCCCGGGCTGCGGCGGGCCAGGTGCGGGTGGTCGCGCAGCAGTCGGCCGATCAGCCAGTCCCGCAGCGCGGTGGTGGTCGGGTCCCAGGCGCCGAGGCTGAAGATGACCGGTACCCGGCCGGGGGCGGCCCCGGCCTCGATGAAGTCCAGCACGAACCTGATGGTGAGGATCGACTTGCCGGAGCCGGCCCGGCCGAGCACCACCAGCCGTCCGGAGGAGATCCGCCGGTAGACCTCCGCCACGCTCCGCAGGTCGCCGCTCAGGTCCACCTGGCGCGGCACCGCCCCCGGGCCGAGGCGCTGGATGTTCTCCGAACGGTCCGTCAGGCCGGGCGGCGCCGGCTGCCAGCGGACCGGCAGCGGGAACGGGTCGTGGACCCGGCGCTGCTCCTCCTCGCGCCGCCAGCGCCGCCTGATCTCCCGCGCGAGCTCCTGCACGGCGTCGGCGAGCGCGGCGGGGACGGGGACGGGCGCGGGCAGCGGTGCGGCCGGCGCTTCGGGCAGCGGCGCGGGGGGCGTCGCCGATGCCTCGGGCGCCGGCTCGGACCCCGCCTGGGGCGCAGGCTCTGATGCCGCCTCGGCCACCGCCGCCTGCTGCGTTCTCGCGAGCGTGGCCGCCAGCCGTTGGCGGTCCTCGGGTCCGACATCGAGGGCGTCCGCCAGCAGGTTCACGGTGCCCAGCCGGTGGTCGGCGGACTTGCCCGTCTCCAGCCGGCGGATGGTGCGCACGCTCACCCCGGACCGTTCCGCCACCTGCTCCTGTGTCAGTCCCGACTGGTGGCGCAGTCGGCGCAACAGCGTGCCGAGCTGATCTGTCACCGGGTCAGCCTTCCTACTTGCCAGTACAGCCGCCGGTGAGCCTACCGTGACGGCCGGTCACCAATGGCCGGTCACCGATGGCCGGTGCGGTGGCCTGTCCGCTGAGCAGCGCGAACGCGACGATCAGTGCCGGGTGGCCGGGTGGGCCGTCTCGTCGGCCCGGTGAGTTCGTCGGCCCGGTGAGTCTGTCGGCGTTCGGGCGCGCGGCCTGCCGGGCCGCGCGCCCGATGACCATCCCCGCGGCGACATCCGGAGGAGCCGACATGGCCTACCGCTACTGGTGCGGTGAGTGCGGATTCAAGACGCCCTGGCTCAGCCAGGCCCAGGGCGAGCAGCAGCAGATCGAGCACTACGCCAGGCGCCACCCCGGCATTCCTCCCGGCGGCCACGTCGAAGTGAACCGAAGAAAGCCGAACGGAGGGCACGGCTGCCTCCCGCTGGCGGTGATCGCCGTGCTGCTGCTGATCCTGGCGGCCGCACGCCACCGCCGGCCGGGGCTGCCCGGCTAGGGCTTGTCGCCCCCACACCCCACTCGAAGGGAACCGACACGTGTCCGACACGAAGCTGCACAAGGTGATCAGCCGCTGCAAGGCGGTCCTCGGTGTCGCGGCGCTGGCGCTGGCCGCCGCCGCCGTCCCGAGCGCCGCGCACGCCGACGCCCCGCAACACCACTACTACATCGAGATCGGCGGCACCGGAGCGGCAGCGGATGCGCCCACCTGTACGGGCTCCTACCAGTACGCGAACCAGCACCTGAACGGCGGCATCCCGGTGCCGGTCTGCTACCCGGCCAGCGGTGGCCCGTTCGTCGGGAGCCACAACGAGATGCCGGCCCCGCTCGCGCCGAGCTTCGGCGACAGCGTGCAGCAGGGCTACCAGAACGCCCTGACCGCGCTGCAGAACACCTACCGGGCCGACCCCACGGCGCGGTTCACCGTCGTCGGCTACTCCCAGGGCGCCTGGGTCGGCGACCTGCTGCTCCAGACGGTCTCCGGCAACGGCACCACCGTGCCCCGCTCGCAGGTCGACGGGATGCTCTACGCCGACCCGCTGCAGCCCGGCACCGGCTTCTGGCACCTGCTCCCGGCGGGCGTCCCGCTGCCGCTGGTCGCGGTGTCCCCGGGGACCGGCCCGGTGGACTTCCCCGGTGTGCCGGTCCAGCGCTTCTGCATCCACACCGACGGGGTCTGCGACGCGACTGGCCTGGACTCCTTCGCCGGCTTCCTCCAGCAGCACCCGCGCTACTGGCAGGACGGCAACGTCATGACGCAGACCATCGGCCAGGACGGCGGCAGCGGGATCGTCTGGCTCCCGGCCACCGCCTGACCGGGCCTGTTCCCGGACTCCACCAGCGATCGCATTCGAAGGAGACGAAGATGTCCGTTTCACCCCGCCAGGACGGCGAGTTCACCCGGCGTTCCGTGCTCGGCGCCGGCCTGGCCCTGGGCACCGGTCTCACCGTGGGCTCCGGCCTGCTGCGCGCCACGCCCGCCGCCGCGACCAACGGCATCGGCCAGACCGGCGCGCCGCTCTGCCAGCAGCCCGGCGACTCGGCCGGCCGGCAGGGGCTGGGCAGCGGCGACCTGTGCATCCCTTACTACCGGGAGCACGACAAAACCTGGGGCTATGTGTTCGGCGACTCGAACGACACCAGCAACACCTACATCGGCTCCCCGGTGATGCTCAATCAGGCGACGTTCGACCGCTCCGGGGCCACCCCGATCGCGTTCACCTACGCGATGCCGAACGGCACCGCCGACCAGCTGTTCAACTACACCCACGGGGTCGACAACGGCTACGGCCAGGAGAGCACCCGCATTCCCAACGACTGCATCGAGTTCGGCGGTCGCACCTACCTCCAGTACACCTCGGTGCACAACGGCATCGGCAGCTCCGACCTGCCGCCCGGCGAGGACGGCTCCCTGATGTCGGGGGTGGCCTACTCCGACGACTTCGGCGCGACCTGGACCGACTACCCCTACCACTGGGACGGCCAGTACCGCGGCGTGAACCAGTCCATGTACGGCATGTGGTCCTTCGCCGGCATCGACCCGGACGGCTGGCTGTACATCTTCTCCAAGCGCTGGAACGGCAGCCACAAGAACACCGCGGACCAGGGCGCGATCCAGCTCTTCCGGATCAACCCCGACGAGTTCCGGGCCGGCAACTTCGGCGCCCAGCAGAACTGGACCTACAACGGCAGCTGGTACTGGGCCACCGACGGCACCCCGCCCACCCCGCTCTTCGCACCCGGCAACAACATCGGCGAGTTCTCCGTCAAGCGGATCGACAACACCTACTGCATGAGCTACCTCGACCTGGTGGACGGCTCGATCTCCACCCGCACCGCCGCCAGGCCCGACGCGGCGTGGTCCGCGCCGACCCCGCAGATCGTCGCGAACACCAGCTGGCCGCCGAACCACTGGCTCCGCCCGCAGCTCGACAGCCCGTACGGCGGCTACATCCACCCCGGCAGCGCGAGCGCCACCTCGCTGACGCTGATCGTCTCGCAGTGGACCCAGCAGGGCGCCTACCGGGTGCTGCAGTACGACGGGATCAAGCCGTAGCGCTGTCGTGCTGAAGCACCGGAGCGCTGTCGTGGTGAAGCGCCGGTGCGCCGGTGCGACCGGAGTCGTCAGACCGAAGGAGTCCCCTTGAAATTCGGCATCCTGGCCAGGGCGCTGACCGGCGCCCTGGTCTTCCTGACCGCCGGCCTCACGGCGGCCGCACCGGCCGGCGCGGCAACCGGAGGCGCCGGCCCCGGCCCCGGCGTCGGCATCGGCAGCAAGGCCGTGCGGTACCACGGCGCGAGCCTGCGGGTGCCGGCCTCCTGGCCGGTCGTCGACCTGGACCGGGCGCCGGGCACCTGTGTGCGGTTCGACCAGCACGCCGTCTACCTGGGTCACCCCGGGGCCGACCAGAACTGCCCGTCCCACCTGCGCGGACGCACCGAGGCGGTGCTGGTCCAGCCGGCCGCCCCGGGCGGGCTCCAGGGCTCCCAGGAGGACACCGCCTCCCACGAGATCACCGTCAGCACCGCGGCGTTCACCCTCACCGCGACCTACGGCACCGACCGGCCGGCCGCGCAGGCGATCCTGGACAGCGCCGGCCTGCCCCGGCCGAGCCGGGCACCCGCGCGGCCCGCCGCACCGGCCGCCCGTGCGGCGAACGCCCGGGCGGGCGCCGGGGCGAGTGCCGGGGCGAGCGCCGCCGCGGTGGGCGCGGGCAGCACCAACTTCAACGGCCAGGGCTTCGATCCCTGCGAGGCACCGAGCTCCGCCGCCATGAGCAGCTGGATGGGCCCCTCGCCGTACGGCGCCATCGGCCTCTACATCGGCGGCGTCAACCGCACCTGCGACCAGCCGAACCTGACCGCCGACTGGGTCACCCAACAGGCCTCGATCGGCTGGCACTTCTTCCCGCTCTACGTCGGCTACCAGGCCCCCGGCGCCTGCAAGGGCTGCGCCTCGATCCCCTCGGCCGCCCAGGGCACGGCCGACGCCGACGACGCGATCGCGCAGCTGTCCTCCCTCGGATTCCCCGTGGGCACGCCGGTCTTCATGGACTCCGAGGCCTACGACCCGTCGTACTCGGGCCTGGTGCTGGACTACCTGTCCGCCTGGACCACGGAGTTGCACGCCCGCGGCTACCTGTCCGGGGTGTACGGCAGCGTCAGCAGCACGATCACCAACCTGGTGGCCAACTACTCCTCCGCGCCGATGCCGGACCTCATCGACTTCGCCTCCTGGCCGGGCAGCGGCGGCGGCAGCACCGCGGACCCGGCGATCCCGGACAACGAGTGGGCCGGTCACCAGCGGATCCACCAGTACACCAACGGCCACAACGAGACCTACGGCGGCGTGACCATCAACCTGGACGCCGACTACCTCGACGTCCAGACGGCGGCCCCGGGCGGCGGCTGGGACGACTTCGGCGACGGACGTCAGAACCCGGCGATCGGCCGGGAGGCGAACGGCGCGATGATCGCCTTCGCGGTCTCGCCGGACCAGCAGGGGCTGTACTACCGCGAGCAGTCGGCCCCGTCCGGCGGCTGGGGCGCCTGGCAGCAGCTCGGCGGTCCGGTCGGCGGCCTGCCGGTGGTCGGCCGGGACCCCGACGGACGCCTCGAACTGTTCGTGCTGGGCGCCGGAAAGAAGAACATCCAGCACATCTGGCAGACCGCCCCGGGAGGTGGCTGGAGCAGCTGGGACACCGGCTTCGGCGGACCGGCCGGCGGCCTGTCGGTGGGCCAGAACGCGGATGGCCGCCTGGAGGTGTTCGCGGTGGCGCCCGACCTCAGCTCGATCTCGCACATCTGGCAGACCGCACCCGGTGGTGGTTGGAGCGCCTGGAACGGTGACGGCAACGGTGCCTTCGGTGGGGCGGCCGGTGGGGTGCCGGTGGTGGGTCATGAGGCCGATGGGCGGATGGCGGTCTTCGTGCTGGGGCCCAATGGTGGTTCGATCGCGGAGCGTGAGCAGGTGGCGCCGTCGGCGGGTTGGGGCGCCTGGAACGGTTCCTTCGGCGGCGCGGCCGCCGGTGTGACGGTGGGGGAGAACGCGGACGGGCGGCTGGAGGTGTTCGCCCTCGCTCCCGGTGGCGCGAACATCTCGCACGTCTGGCAGACGGCACCGAACGGTGGTTGGAGTGCCTGGAACGGTGACGGCAACGGCGTCTTCGGTGGGGCGGCCGGTGGGGTGCCGGTGGTGGGTCATGAGGCCGATGGGCGGTTGGCCGTCTTCGTGCTGGGGCCCAATGGTGGTTCGATCGCGGAGCGTGAGCAGGTGGCGCCGTCGGCGGGTTGGGGCGCCTGGAACGGCTCCTTCGGCGGCGCCGCCGCGACCGTGAACGTCAGTCACAACGCGGACGGGCGGCTGGAGGTGTTCGCCCTCGCTCCCGGTGGCGCGAACATCTCGCACGTCTGGCAGACGGCACCGAACGGTGGCTGGAGCGCCTGGAACGGTGACGGCACCTTCGGCGGCGCGGCCTGGGTCGGCGTGTGAGAGGCAGTGAGTTCCCGTGAGTTCTTCGAGAGGAGCGGTTGAGATCCCGATGTCCACTTCCACCCACCCCGTCCGGCGTGAGCCGGCCGTGCTGGTCCGCGCGCTGCTGACGGCCGTCATGCTCGTCCTCGCCCTGGCGGGTACCGGCCTCGCCGGCGCCGGCCACGCCGCCGCCGACTCGGCCCTCGGCGGCCCGATCACCCGCAGCGAGATCATCTCGCGCGCCCAGTACTGGGTCGACAACCAGCCCGGCCCCTACGACCAGGGCGGCTACTCACCCGGCCCCGGCGGCGACTTCGACTACCGCCGCGACTGCTCGGGCTACGTGTCGATGGCCTGGCACCTCAACGCCAACGGCTGGACCGGGTCGCTGTCGGACCAGTACTCCTCCACCATCGCACGCAGCGACCTGCGCCCCGGCGACATCATGGACGACTACAGCGACCACGTCTTCCTCTTCGACCAGTGGCTCGATGCCAACGGCGGGTTCTCCTACTACACCTTCGGCTCGACACCGGTCCAGCACCTGACCGCCAACATCAACGACGCCTATCTCGACGGACACCCCAACAGCTCCTACACCGCCCGCCGTTACAACAACGTCATCGAGGACAGCGTCGCCAAGCCGCACCCCTACCCGTCCGGCCGCGTGGTGTCCGGCCGCGACGCGGACGGTCGGCTGGAGACCTTCGCGGCGGGCCCGGACGGCGTCTGGCACACCTGGCAGACGGCGGTCAACGGCGGCTGGTCGGACTGGACCACCATGGGCGGCCCGGCCAACGCGCAGCTGGCGATCGCGCCGAACCAGGACGGCCGGCTCGAACTGTTCGCGGTGAACGGCTCCGAGCTCGACCACCTCTGGCAGAACGCGCCGAGCGCCGACTGGTCGGCCTGGGCCCGGCTCGGCGGCGGCGGGGACCGCATCGCGGCCGGCAGCAACGCCGACGGCCGGATCGAGCTGTTCGCCTCCAGCGCGGCCGGCGTCTTCCACACCTGGCAGACCGCACCCAACAGCGCCTTCGCCGACTGGGCGGGCGTCGGCGGTCCGGCCAACGCGCGGCTGCAGATGGAGAACGCGCCGGACGGCCGGCTGGAGGTGTTCGCACTGTCGGACACCACCTTCGCCCACCTCTACCAGACCGCGGTCAACGGTGGCTGGTCGGCCTGGGAGGACTTCGGTGGCGGCGGCACGGGCCTGACGGTCGATCACGACGCCGACGGGCGCCTGGAGGTGTTCGCCTCCAGCGCGGCCGGGGTGTTCCACAAGTGGCAGACCAGCCCGACCACCTGGTCCGACTGGGCCGCCACCGGCGGCGGGGCGGCCAACTCCGAGCTGTCCTCGGCGCGTTCGGTCGACGGCCGGGTCGAGGTGTTCGCCATCAACGGCAGTACCGCCACCCATGTCTGGCAGACGGGCGTGAACGGCGCCTGGTCGAACTGGGAGACCTTCGGCACCGGCGGCACCGAGGTCCAGGCGACCGACAACCAGGACGGCCGGATCGAGGTCTTCGGCACCAGCGGCGCCGGCGTCTATCACAAGTGGCAGACCGGCTTCAGTACCTGGTCCGACTGGGCCTGGGTGAACTCCACGGCGGGCCCGTCCATGGCCTGAGCCCGGGCAGGACAGCTCACCGGCCCTGCCGCGCGAACCCGCGCGGCAGGGCCGGTTCGTCGCGTCGGAGGTGCCGCCGTCGGGTCGCCCCGGGCGTTCCGTCCGGGCCGCCGTGGAGAGCCCTGTCGAGAAATGTATGACGCGTGACATTGTACAGAAGCCCGTCTGGTGGCAGGATGCACGTCAACTCCCTGGCGTCACTTGATGTTCAGTCAACTCCCCCCACAGGAGAAGGGCTTTAGCAGTGCGTCTGCGCATACCGCTCCCCACCCTCATGGCCGGCGTCGTCGCCGGCTGTGCCACCGCCGCGACCCTGTTGCCGGTGCCCGCGCTGGCCGCGGCCGGGCCGGCCGCCGCCAGGCCGCCGGCCGCGGCCGCATCCGCGGCATCGGTCTCCGCCGTCCCCAAGCCGCTCGGGCCGATCGTGGCCGCCGGCTCCGACGACTTCGCCCCCACCGCCGCACCGCTGCCGTCGGCCCTGCTCGGCCAGGTCGTGATGGGCCAGCCGGCCGGCACCGCCGTGCAGACCACGCCGCGTCCGGCGAAGCAGAACGCGGCCCCCACCAGGCCCGCCCCCGCCAAGCCGAACGCCGCCACCGCCAACGGCGCCACTGCCAACGGTGCCACTGCCAACGGCGCCACTCCCCATGGTGCCAAGACCGCGCAGAGTTGCACCCCGGCCGACTTCGGCAGCCGCACCGGGGCCGGCCTGGTCTCCTTCGTGGAGAGCTCGACCACCGACTGCGTGAACACGCTGTTCAACGTCACCGGCACCGACGCGGGCAGCATCTTCAAGGAACAGCAGATGCTCACCGTCGCCCAGGCCTTCCAGAGCCTGGCGACCAACTACACCGGCGACGACTCCACCGGCATCTGGCAGCTCGTGCTCTTCCTGCGGGCCGGCTACTACGTCCAGTCCTACAACGCCGGCGCCGTCGGCGGCTACGACGCCGCGCTCACCAGCGCCACCAAGGCCGGACTCGACGCCTTCTTCGCCGGGAAGCACTGGACCGACGTCAACGACAACAACGGCAGCGTGCTCTACGACGTGCTGGTCCTCACCGACAGCGCCAACCTGCAATCCGACTACCTGAACGTCTACAAGCAGGTCCTGAGCGGCTACAACGACTCCTACAACGCCTTCCCCAAGCTGGTGAACGCGGTCAACTCGGTGCTGTCGGCGCCGCTGTGGCGGGGCAACTACAACCCGGACTTCGTCACCGCGGTCACCGCCGACCCGAGCATCCTGAACACCCTGAGCACCTTCGCGCTGGGCCACGAGTCCCTGCTCACCGGCCCGAACGCCTTCCTGGACGAGAACGCGGGCAACGACCTGGCCCGGATGGCCGGTGACAACGCCACCATCGAGGCGGCGGCCAGGCCGCTGGTCAAGACGGTGCTCGACTCCGCCCGGATCACCGGCAGCACCGGCCCGCTGTACGTGCACACCGCCTACCAGGCGGACGCCTTCGACGGCGCCCAGTGCTCGTACTACAACACCTGCGACCTGCCGGCGAAGCTGACCGCCGCGATCCTGCCCGACACCCTGGTCTGCGACAACCGCACCATCGAGACCGAGGCCCTCTCGCCCTCCGACCTGGCGGCGGTCTGCGCCAGCCTGCGCGGTGAGGACACCTTCTTCCACACCATGGTCAAGGACAGCGGCCCGGTCCCCGGTCAGTACGACAAGACCATCACGCTGGGGATCTTCGCCAACCAGGCCGACTACGTGAACTACTCCTGGGCGATCTTCGGCAACTCCACCGACAACGGCGGCCAGACCGTCATGGACGCGACGGACCCGAACAACCAGGCCGTGTCGGTGATGTACCAGAAGTCCTGGAACGACGGCTTCACCGCCAACGTGTGGAACCTGAACCACGAGTACACGCACTACATGGACGGCATCTACGACATGAAGGGCAACTTCACCACCGAGACGTCCGTCCCGGACATCTGGTGGATCGAAGGGGTCGCCGAGTACGAGTCCTACGCCTACCGCGGCACCACCGACACCCAGGCGATGCAGGAGGCGGCCAACCACACCTACAAGCTCAGCACGATCTTCCAGAACACCTACGACAACTCGGACTCGGTGCGCACCTACCCGTGGGGCTACCTCGCCGTCCGGTACATGTTCGAGAAGCACCCCGCCGACGTCACCGCCATGCTGAACCACTTCCGCGCCGGTGACTTCCAGGGCGCCTACGCGGTCTACAACAGCATCGGCACCGCCTACGACGCCGACTTCGACAGCTGGCTCACGAGCTGCGCCGCCGGCGCCTGCTACGCCGAGGGTCCGACGGCCCTGTACAACCTGTCGGTCAACGGCGCCACGGTCAGCCTGAGCGACAAGTCCGTCGAGACCGGCAGCTCCGCCAAGATCACCTCCTGGCACTGGACCTTCGGCGACGGCACCTCCTCCGACCAGCAGAACCCGACCCACACCTACGCGGCCGCCGGTACCTACACCGTCGACCTGACGGCCACCGACAGCAACGGCAAGAGCGCCAGCACCCCGGCCTCGGCCGTCGTGACCACCGGCGGCACCACCACCCTGCCCACCTGCACCGATGCACGCACCGACGCGATGGGCCAGAACTGCTCGCGGACGGGCCTCACCGAGAGCGCCGGCAACACGGACTACCTGTACGTCTACCTGCCGGCCGGCACCACCACGCTGAAGGTGTCCACCTCCGGCGGGACCGGCACCGCCTCGCTCTACTACGACCCGAACACCTGGGCCTCGCCGAGCACCTTCACCGCCTCGTCCACCAACCCCGGCAGTACCACCCAGTCCCTCACCGTCACCAACACGACGGCCGGGTACCGCTACCTGAGCCTCTACGCCAACACCGACTTCAGCGGTGTGACGGTCAGCACCCAGTACTGACCCGGCGCCACCTCGAACGGGCACGGCAACGGCGGCGGCTGTTGCCGTGCCCGCCCGGCGTTCCGGCGAACTGACGGACCGTCAGTTCTTGGCCGGCCCGCGCATCGCTCCTCGCGCGGGGCCCGCGCCGTACCGGCCTCCGCCGCCGACCTGCGATCATGGGGGCATGGTGGAACGAATCATCGCAGCGTGTGACGGAGCGGCCAAGGGCAACCCCGGGCCGGCGGCCTGGGCTTTCGTGGTCGCGGACAGTGCGGGTGTCCCGCAGCGCTGGCAGGCCGGCGCGCTCGGGCACAGCACCAACAACATCGGCGAACTCACGGCGCTGGAGCAGCTGTTGGCCTCGACCGACGCGGGCACACCGCTGGAGGTCCGGCTCGACAGCACCTACACCCGTGACGCGGTGACCAAGTGGCTGGCCGGCTGGAAGCGCAACGGCTTCAAGACCGCCGCCGGCAAGCCGGTGGCCAACCGCGAACTGATCCAGCGCATCGACGCCCTGCTCCAGGGCCGGGACGTCACCTTCGTGTACGTCCCGGCGCACCAGGTCGGCGGCGACCCGCTCAACGCGATCGCCGACCAGGCCGCCAGCGACGCCGCCCGCTCCCAGCAGAGCGCCGGCGGCACCGCGGCCGACCTCCCGGTGCCGGACCCGGCCGCCGCCACCGCCGCCCCGCGCGCCACCCGCGCCGCGGCCTCGTCCGCCGCTTCGTCCGCCTCGTCCGCCGCCAAGCGCGGCTCCACCGGCGGCTCGCGCACCCTGGCCGCCCGGTTCCCCGGCACCTGCCCGTGCAGCCGCCCCTACGCCAAGGGCGACACGATCACCAAGGTCGGCAGCAGCTGGGGACACCCGGAGTGCGCGACGGCGCAGCCGCGTTCCTGACCGCGGCGCGGGCGGGCCGGCGGCTCGGCATCCGCCGCCGGCTCGGCTGCCCGAGCCCGAGCACCGACGCCCCGGTCATTGCGGCCCGGGCCGGTGCGGCCACTCCTGGTCGAGGATGCTGAAGACTTCGGAGTCACGCCAGCCGTCCCGGAGCAGCGCGGTGTGCCGGTGCCGGCCCTCGTAGGTCATGCCGAGCTTGCCCAGCACCCGGGCCGATGCGACGTTGCGAGGATCGCAGGTCGCATGGATCCGGTGCAGTCCCATCGGCCCGAACCCTCTGGCGAGCAGTTCCCCGCCGATGGCTGTGCCCACGCCCCGCCCCCACACCCGAGGATGCACGAGATAGGAGATCTCGCCCTGCCGGTGGGCCAGGCTACGGACCTTCAGCTCGCCGATACCGACGAGTTCACCGTCGAGGCAGGCCGCATACACGAACCTCACCTGCGGGGACCGCAACCGGGCAGCCACCGCGCCCCGGACGAAGTCCCGCGTCTGTTCCGCGCTGTTCGGCCCCCACACCTGGTAGCGGCAGGCCTCCGGCAGGCCGGCGAAGGCATGGACGGCGTGCCAGTCACCGACAACGAGCTCGCGCAGGGTCACCGAGGTTTTGGTCACGAGCCGATCCTGCCAGGCCGGCAGCACCAGAGACCAGCACACAACTCGCCGGGTTCCCACACGGATCGAGATCGCACCGCTGCCGTGTGTCGGCCTCGATCACCCGTGAGGTTTGGCGTGGCCTACGTCAACCTCGTTGAAGTAGAGGGAAGTCAGTCGAACACGAGCCCGCGGAACGCGTCTCGGACCGCTGTCAGCGGCTGGCGATCACGGGTGTGGTAGAGCTTGTTGGTCAGCAGGATCGCCCAGCGGTCCTGCTTGGGTGAGATCCACATGCCGGTGCCGGTGAAGCCGTAGTGCACCCAGACACGGTCGGCGTGGTGGGTGCCGGGGGCGGGGTGCCAGAAGAGGCCGCGGACGGGCTCCATGGTGCCGGTGTGCACGGTCAGTGACTCCTCGGTCCAGCCGGGGCCGAAGCCAGGCCGTGCGGGGGCGGCTGTGGGGTCGAGCATGTACTGGAGGAAGCGGGCGAGGTCGTCAGCGGTCGAGAAGACACCGGCGATTCCGCAGACACCGCCGAGGAGACGGGCGGAGAAGTCGTGGGCGGTGCCTCGGAGGTGGGAGCCGGTGTCCTGGTCGAGTTCGGTCGGGGCGGTTCGGGTGGTCCGGTCGGCTGGCAGCGGGCCGAAGCGGGTGGAATTCATGCCGAGGGGCTTCCAGATGCGTTCGGTGGCGAGCTGGTCGAGGGGCTGCCCGGAGAGGTATTCGGCGAGATAGCCGAGGATGAGAGCGGCCCGGTCGGTGTACTCGACGGCCTCGCCTGACGGGCGGTGCAGGGCCTCGTGCAGGACGCCTGCGCGGATAGCGGTCGAGTCGGTGCCGTAGAGGTTCTGCAGCTGAGCCCGCAGTGGGAGGCCGGCGGTGTGCGTCAGCAGGTTGTGCGCGGTGGCCTGGCCGAGGGGGTGGCCGGTGACCTCGGGCCAGAAGTCGTCGAGCCTTTCGTCGAGCGGAAGTTGGCCGGCCTCCCAGAGGGAGCCAATGGTGGACCACACGGCGAGGATCTTGGTGAGGCTGGCGACGTCGAAGACGGTGTCAGGCAGCATCGGCCCGTCCGGCTCGGCGGGGTCGAGGACGCCGACGGCGCCGCTGGCCCGTGCCCCGCCCGCGTCACCGACGGCCCACACGGCCCCGGGGTACGTCTGGTTGCGGACACCGTCCGTCAGGAGCTGGTGGATGTGGTCGGAACTGGGTGTCATCGTCTCCCCGATTCGCTGTGGACGTCCCCGCCCCGGCCAGCGTAGTGAGCTGGCCGGGGCGGGGTGGGCTTCGGCGCGAAGCCGTGCTCAGCCGAGTTGCTTGCCGAGGTCGGTCAGGGCGGCTGCGGTGCTGCTGAGCGGGTAGCGGGCCGCATTGGCCCGGCCGGCGTTTCGCAGTGCGGGCAGCAGGCTGGGTGAGGTCCGCAGTCGGTCGAGGTCGCGGGCGAGGGCGGTGGTGTTGGTGAAGTCGGTGGCCAGGGCGGAGCCGCCGAGGGCCTCGTGCAGGCCGGGGACGGGCTGGTAGAGGACGGGCAGGCCGCAGGCCTGGGCTTCGAGGGCGACCAGGCCCATGGTCTCCAGGGTGGTGGAGGGCATGACGAGCGCGTCGTGCTCGGCGAACGCCTTCCACAGCTGGGGGCGGCGGAGCCAGCCGAGGTAGCGGGAGTGGATACCGGCCCGGCGCATCAGCGGGGCCAAGGCGTGGAACTCGGCGATGGGGGCGGCGATGCTCAGCTCGATCCCCTGGGCGGCGGTCAGCGCTCTGAGGAGGACGTCACCGCCCTTCTCTGCGGTGAGCCGCCCGGCGTACAGCAACCGCAGATGGCTGGCCGGGGTCCGCTCGGGCGCCATGGGCGGGCAGTCAAGGAGGTGGTCGGGAATGCCCCACGGGATGTGGTGGATCTTGCGCCGGTTGGTCTGGGGTGCGAGCCGGATCAAGTGGTCGGCCATGGCTGCGGTGGGGGCCACGATCGCGTCGGCCAGGCGGGCGGTCTCGCGCAGGACCCGCAACTGGTCTCGGTGCAGCCCGGCGAACAGCAGGTCGGTGCCGTGGACCAGGGCGATTCGTGGGTGCTCGGGCAGGGCCCGCATCAGGGCCGGGGTGGCGCCGAAGGCCAGGTGCTGCAGGTGCAGCACTCCGATGTGTTCCGGAGTCAGGGCATGCGCCAGGGCCTGCCCGAGTGCGGCGATGTACCGCCGGAAGGCGGGTCCCTCCAAGGCCTTGCCGCTGACGGCCAGCAGTTCGAGCCCGGCCGGGACTGCGGGACGACGCCCGGCGGGCTGGAGCATGAAGGCCCTGGCGGGGATGAGGGGTTGCTCGCCGGTGTAGAGGTCACGGAAGAGTTCGACACTGCCGCCGGGGCTGTCGGCGGGCAGGTCGAGGCAGGTGGCGACCAGTGGCTGATGATCGGGGGTGGTCATCGGGCGCCTCCGGAGATCTCCTCATAGAGGCGGGAGATGTCGATGCCGTCGCTGGCCGTGTACTTGAGGCCCAGCTGCTGGTAGCTGGCCGGGGCACCGAAGGTCTGAAGGAAGATCAGCTTTCCCAAGGTCATGCCGGGGTAGACCAGCACGGGCTTGGCGGCGCGGATCTCCAGCGTCCAGCGGATCGCGTGGCCTGCGTGGCCCAGCGGTGCGGAGACGTGGACCCAGATGCCGAGCGCGCCGGTGGTGTGGTCGCCGTTGAGCATCTGAGCGTACCGCTCGGACCCGGTCCGCTCCAGTGTGACGCCGAGGTAGAGCACGCCGGGCTCCAAGACGAGGCCATGGGCGGGGATGGTGGTCTCGGTGAAGGTGGTGGGTGCGGCGGCGTCCAGGTCGCCGGCGCATACGCGTAACGTCTCGCCCAGGCGCCAGTCGTAGGCGTTTGGAGAGAGCCGGGCCGGGTCGAAGGGGTCGATGGCGATCTCGCCTGCTGCGACGGCGGCAGCGATGGCGCCTGCCGTGAGGATCATCGGGCCACCGCCTCGGTGCCGGTCTGGTCGCGCCAGTAGCCGGAGGGCTGCGGGCCCAGCGCGGCCTGGTACTTCCCGCTGTAGAGGTCGACTGGGCCAATCGAGACGAAGAACATGATCTGCCCGATCTTCATGCCCGGATAGACCCGCAGCGGGCGGGTCGGGGAGAGCATGAGGGTCCACTGGCCGTGGAAGCCGATGTCACCGATCGGGGCGGTGATCTCGACGAACAGGCCGAGCCTGCCGACCGAGGAACGGCCGAACAGCAGCGGGACGAAGGTGTCGGAGCCGACCTCCTCCATGGTGTGGCCGAGGTAGAGCTCGCCGGGCCGAAGGACGAGCCCGGCTGGGCCGATCTCGATCTCCTGGGTGGGGTTGGGGTGGTGGGCGTCGATGACGTCGCCGGTGTACGTCAGCAGGGTGGAGCCGAGGCGCACGTTGTAGCTGTTGGGATTGACCTGGGCGGGCTCGAACGGGGCGATGCGCACCCTGCCGTCGTGGACGGCGGCGTTGATCTCCGGTCCGGTGAGGATCACGCGGCGTCTCCTTCCTCGTGGTCGGACGGGGCGTCGGCAAGGACGTGCAAGACGGCCTGGCCGAGCTGGAGCCCGGCTTCGTGCGTGCGTCCGGCCAGGACGGTCTCGGCGAGGTAGTCGGTGGTGAGCACGCTGCGGATGCCGGGCGGCAGCGGATCGGGGGCCGTCAGCAGCGGTCCGGCCCGTTCGGTGAGGTGGGCCAGCAGACCGGGCAGGTCGGCCGAGACCGCTTCCGGCAGGGGAGCGTGGACGAGCTGGTTGCCGAACGGCTCGATGGCCAGCAGGTCGGCCAGGGTCAGTACTTCACCGAGCCGGACGGGCCGCAGAGCGGTCTCGTTGAGGATCACGGCTTCGGCGCCGAGGCCGGAGTGCAGGCGGGCGGCGGCAGCTGCGAGGAGTGCGCGCCGGTCGGGCATGGCGTGCTGCCAGCGCTCGGATACGGTGCCGAGCGGGGCGGCCAGCCTCGCGCTGATCGTCTCGATCGCGTGGCCGATCGCCTCCAACTCGGCGGGTAGTTGGACCGTTTCAGGGAAGCGGCAGGTGTGCGTGGCCCAGCCCACACCGACGGGCTCGGCGAGCGCATACCCGGCGCCGAGCTCGCCGCCCTTGACGACGAGGGTGCTGCCGACCGACTCGGGCGTGTAGTGGTTGCTGTGGCAGTGCCCGGCGAAGATGACGTCCAGGAACGGGCATTCGCCGGCCAGGGACAAGTCCTGCTCGAACCCGGAGTGGGACAGCAGGATCCAGCCGTCCACCTCGTGGTGGTGGGCCAGCAGCAACTCGCGCAGGGCCCGCACCGGGTCGGTGGCCTGGTGTCCGGCGCGCTGGTCGAGCGGGACCGCGGCGAACGCCTGCGGGCTGATGACCGCGGTGACCGCCACCCTCCGGCCGCCGATTTCCGCCATGCGCAGCGGGCGGAACAGCGGGCGGCCCGTTGCCTCGTCGACGGCGTTCGCACACACGGTCAGCTCGCGCAGGCCCTGCTCGAAGTGGTGGCTCCAGCCGTGGTTGCCCGGCGCGATCACGTCGTACAGCGACAGCAGGATCTGCCGCTCGACGCTGCCGTGGCCGAGCTGGTAGAAGCCTGTGCCCTCGAAGAAGTCCCCACAGTCCACCACCAGCGACCGCTCGCGCTCGGCGTACAGGCGGGCGAGCATTCCCGATGCCTCGGTGAGGCTGGAGTGGACGTCGGTGGTCGCGATGATGCGCTTCAGCGTCCTTGTGGTCGTGGTCATCGGGTGACCTCGGTGATGTCGGCGCCGAGGGCGCGGAGCTTGGCGGGCAGGTCGGCGTGGCCGCGCCTGAGCTGGTCCAGGCCCGTGATGGTGGTGGTGCCGCGCGCGGTCAGGCCTGCGATCAGCAGCGCGGTACCGGTGCGGATGTCGGTGGCCCGGACGCCGGCGCCGGTCAACCGCTGGGGGCCGGTCAGGCGGCACTGGGTGGGCGAGAGCTCCTCGATCTGGGCACCCAGCGTGCGGAGCTGGGGGATGAGGTTGCCGTGCCGGCCGGGGTTGATCTCGTCGGCGCACAGGTGGGTGCCCGGCAGGCCTAGAGTGAGCGCCATCAGGGCGGGCTCGAAGTCGGCGTCCAAGCCGTCCGGGGCGAGTGAGGCGACTGCCCGCAGCGGTGTGCCGCTCGGGGCACCGCCGCCAGGCAGGACGAGTGCGTCGGGTTCGGCCAGAGCAGGGATGCCGAGCCAGTTCAGGGCTTCCGTGACGTGGACGGTGTCCTCGCCCCGCACGCCCACGATGCGGCCACTGCCACCGGTAGCAGCGATCGCGCAGGCCAGCGTCCCCGCCTCGATCTTGTCGCCCGGCACCGCCCAGGTCAGGCGGGTCTGATCCGCGTGGGTCGGCGGTTGGACGGCGAGCGTGCGCTCCCGGAGTTCCACCCGCCAGCCGGCTTGGCGCAGGAACTCCAGCATGCCGGTGAACTCCGGCGACATGTTCGGATTGCCCAGCAGCAGCCGATGGCCCCCAGCGACCGCTCGGAGCACAGCGACGACGCTCGCACCCCGGGAGCGGAACGGCAGGTCGATCACCACATGCCCGGGGCTGTCGCCCGAGGCGGTCACCTGGTAACCGGCTTTGTCGGACTCGACCTTGTCGCCGAAGGCCGCATACACCGTGAAGTGCAGGTCCATGCCCCGCTCGCCGATCCGGCAGCCGCCAGGCCACGGGAGCCGGGCCTGGCCGCAGGCGGCCAGCAGGGCGGGCACCAGGTAGTAGGACGCGCGGATCCTGGCCGCGTCCGGGAGTTCGGGCACCGGCAGGCGGCCCTCCACCGGCATGAGGGCCACTGTGCGGGGGTCGGTGACCGGGCGGGCGAGATGGCAGTCCGAGAGCTGAAGCAGGGTCAGCAATTGCTGCACGTCAGCACTGTCGGGAACGTTGTCCAGGTGGACCGGTCGGCGGATCACTGCGGCGGCGGCTAGCAGCGGCAGGGCGGCGTTCTTCGAGCCGTCCACCCGCACAAGGCCGGCCAGCGGTCGGCCTGGGCGGACGGTCACGGCCAGGCCGGTCACAGGGGTGGGGACGAGCTTCATGGTGGGGCCTCCATAGCAGTGGGCATGGGCAGGGTGGTGCTGGTCAGTTGTGGGCCAGGGGGTGGCCAGCCCGGTAGGGGCACTACTCGGGCTGGAAGTGACAGGGCGATAGCCACCGTGCTTCGCTTCCCAGGGGCCGGGAGTGGTTGCGCGGCCCGGCACGAGGAGCACGTCCGGGGCGGACAGGGCAGCTCCTGCACTGGAAGCTGAGGTCAGGTCGCCGCGCGCTGTTCGCGGGGCAGCACGCAGGTGATCTGCTTGCCCACGGGGGTGGGATCCACGGTCCAGCCCGGGGCGAGGACGTCGAGGATCCACAGACCGCGGCCCTTCTTGGCGTGCGCGTTGTCCGGCGGCTCGGGGTGGCGCCTCGGCTGTGCGGACGGCTCGGGGTCGTGGACCTGCACCAGGATCCGGTCGTCGGAGCAGGCGACTTGGACGATCACCGGGGCCCAGGGGCCGCACAGCCGCACCACGTTGCCCACCAGTTCGCTGGCCACGAGGCGGGCGGCCTCTGCGAGCTCCTCAGCCGCTCCGGCCGAGGCGAGGGCCACGAACACGTGCGAGCGCATCGCTCTCACGTGCTCGGCGCTCGCGCTCATGTGCAGGACGAAGCCGTCGGGGCGGGGCACCAGGAAAAAGCCGCACGCGGCGATCTCGGGTTCGTGGGGCGGGCGGATGTGGTCTTCGTGCATGGCGGGCTCCCCAGATGACAGAGCAAGCCACCGGCCACGGTCGTGACATGGGGCTCGCGCAAGGGTTCGGCAGGCACGTCGGCGTCGGGGCAGAAGAAGGCCCCCGGCAGTCGGCGCAAGGCAGGCAATGGCATATGCCACGAAGCGCGACGGGATGGTCACACTTCGCTACCGATCGTCAGCATGCCTCTGAACCCAGGTGCTGGGCAATATGCCCAGACGGAATTCCCTCGAATTAGTTGCCGCACTCCCCGGGCGAGGTGGAGACTGGCGCCCATGGCGAAGAGGAACCCGGCCCCGCAGTCCGTGTACCGCCGTCAGCTCGCCTCCCGACTCAAGGAATTGAGGGATGCCAAGGAGCTGACGCTGACTGAGGTTGCCGAGGTGGTGGAGGTCAACCAGAGCTCGCTCAGCCGGATCGAGAACGGTGAGCGGGGCACCAGCCCGCTGCTGGTGAAGGCCTTGCTGGACTGCTACGACGTCACGGATCCGTTGGAACGCGAGGACATCCTCGACCTGGTCCGTGCCGATCAGGCTCAGCGTCAGCCATGGTGGAAGAAGTACTCAGCGGTCATCAACACCACTCAGTACGGGGGCTATCTGACACTGGAGTCCAGTGCGACGAGCTTCCGCTCCTACGAGCCGCAGCTGATGCCGGGCCTACTGCAGACCGCGGACTACGCGCGGCAGGTGATCACCGAGATGCGCGTGGACCTGACCGCCAAGCAAGTCGATGCCCTGGTGAAGGTGCGGATGGAGCGTCAGGAGAAGGTGCTGGGCCGCGAGGACGCACCAAAGCTGTGGGCGGTGATCGACGAGGCTGCCATACGGCGGGTCGAGGGCAGCCGGGTCGTCCTCAAGGGGCTGCTGGAGCACCTGTTGGCCGTCTCGCCCCGCACGAACATCACGCTCCAGCTCCTGCCGTTCGCGGCCGGCTTCCACCCTGGGCTGTACGGGTCGTTCATGCTCATGGGTTTCCCCGAGCCGAACCCGGGTGTGGTGTGGGTGGAGAATCTGACCAACTCGGTGTACTTCGAGGGGTCTGAGGATGTGGAGCGCTACACCGAGGTCTTCGACCACCTGCGGGCCCGTGCCCTCGGCCCACCCGAGACCCGCAGCCAGATCAACAAGATCCTCAAGGAGCTGTAAGCGTGAGCACCACCAAGCCCAACCCCGCCGAGCTGGACCTCTCCGGTGTCACCTGGGAGAAGTCCCCGTTCAGCGGGGGCAACGACAACTGCGTGGAGTTCGGGGTGGCCGGCGAGTTCATCGCCGTCCGCGACTCCAAGCGGCCCGAGCAGACGCCGCTGGTATACACCCGTGACGAAATCAAGGCCATGATCCTCGGCGCCAAGGCCGGTGCGTTCGACCACCTCGTCTGACTGGACGCAGTTGCCGTCCAGAGTGACCGGTAGTGAAGTGGCGGTCGGCCACAGCGTCAGCGGGGCCGGCCGTCATCGTCGTTCTTCCTGACCAGACTTGTTGGACTCGTGGTTCACCCGGCAACCCCGCCAGCCGGGTGGGGTCGGCGGGTGGCGCGGCATGGTGGCGGGGCACGGGGGTGCGGCCCGCGAAGACTGGCGGTCACGGAAGCGCGGAGGCAGGCAGGAGAGACCGTGGACGACCGCAGTGGGCAGGGAACCCGTGGAGCCTCGGCTGCCGATGGCGGAAGGCCCACGCCGCAGGCGGGCGTCATCGGCATCGCGCTGGCCGCCGTGCTGGCGGCCGCGTTCGCCCAGGGCTCCTGGCAGTGGTTCGTCGGCTACATCTGGTTGACCCTGCTCGCGGTGGTCCTCTCGTTCGCCCGCCGCCCGGCCTGGACGCTCGTCCTGCGCTCCGCGTACCTGGCGGGCCGGACGGCGTACTCGCTGGTCGTGGGCCTGTGTGTGGCGCTCGTGCTGACGCCGCTGATGCAGCGCTGGGCGTGGCTGTTCCCGATGCCGGGTACCCGTGACGAGTGCCGTCAGCTGGGCCGGTGCGAGAGCCTGCGGGTGGAGGCCGCCCTGGCGGGCCTGGCCGGCCGCGACGGCACCGCCCTGGCCTCCGCGCAGGGCATCCACAGCCACGACGCCGTCGCCGACTGCCTGGCGTCGACCACGACCCTGTGGCTGCCGGTGTACGCGACTGGGGCGGCCGTGCTGGTGGGTCTGGGCACCTGGTTCCTCGACCGCGCCAAGGCGCGCGGCGGAGCGGCCCGCCCGTAGGCCGTGTCCGGGGCATGTCCGGGGGCGGGGGCAGCCGGGTGTGGTGTCTCTGCTGGCGGGGTGGGCGTGCAGGGCGCAGCGTGGAAGAGGGCATCCGAGGCGAGCGAGGTGATCGCGGTGGCGGAGCAGGAAGGAGCCCTCGGGCAGGAGGGCACCCGCAGGGTGGTGGTCGGCATCGACGGCTCGGCCTCGTCGCGGGCGGCCGCCCGATGGGCGATCGACTACGCGCGGCTGATCGGCGCGGTGGTCGAAGCCGTGGGCGTGGTGGAGATCCCGATGAACTACGGCTGGTCGGCGCCGGTGGTCGACACCTCCCTGGACGAGGACACGGCCAAGCGCGGTTTCCGCCAGGAACTGGATTCCGTCCTGCCCGCCGCGCTGGCCGGTGGCGAGCCGGTGGAGGTGCGGGAGCTGCTGGTGCGGGGCAATCCGGCCGAGGCGCTGATCGAGGCGTCGCGCGGCGCGCAGGTGCTGGTGGTCGGCAGCCGGGGGCACGGGACGTTCGCGCGGGCGATGCTCGGCTCGGTCAGCCAGCGGTGCGCGCAGCACGCGCCGTGCCCGGTGGTGATCGTCCGGCCGGAGTAGCCCGAGTAGCCGGATTGGCCGGATTGGCCGGCGAGGTGCGGGCCCGGTGCGGCGGCCCGGTGTGCGGGCGCGTGCGGTGGCCGCGCGGGCACCGCACGGGGATGCTGGAGTTGACGGCCCCGTGGCGTGCCCGGGACCGGGAGGAGTGACCGCCATGACCAGGACCGACCCCGCCCGTCGATTCGCCCGCCGCTGGCCCGCGGTGCTGGTGGTGCTGATCGCGGTGGCGGCGCTGGTCCTGCTGATCGCGCTGCTGGCCACCTTCCCGCCGTCGTCCAGTTGAGCCGCGCTCGCGACGGCGGGTGGCGGTGATGGCCGGTGCCGGTCAGTGGTCAGTGGTCAGAGGGACAGGCAGGGCTCGCCGATCTTGTCGAAGTGGCCGTTGACGCCGTCCCAGCCGACCACGCAGTAGTTGCCGGCATCCGCGTGCACCCGCCAGGAGGACCCGCCGGCCACGTCGCCGGCCCCGAACGTGCCGTCCCGGCCGTTGAGTTCGTGCCCGCTGGGCTGGAGCAGCTGGAAGTGGCCGGTGAAGGTGCGGTCGTAGGCCCAGGCCTTGACGGTCACCGTGCCGGTGGTGCCGTCGATGGCCATGCAGACGTCGCCGCTGCAACCGCTGTTGTCGCGCAGCTGGGCGGGGGCGACGGTGGCCGAGGCCGTCGGCGCCACCACGGTCGTGCCGGCCAGCGCCAGTGCCGCGGCCGCCAGGGACAGGATGCTGGAACGCACGGGTCTCCTCCGGTGCTCGATGTCGTGCTCGATGCATTGCTCGATGGCTGAAGTGGCCCTGCGCTGTGGGTCGCAGGGCGTTGCCACCGTAGCGAGCGGCACCGCCGCCACGGGGTGAGGCGCACACGGCGCGCCGTGGTCGGCGGCCGTACATCACCCGTCCGTGGAACGGGGGCCCGAGCGCGCGGGAGCCTGAGCGCGAGCGGAGCCTCAGGGCACCGGGCGCACGGCGGTGGGGGAGAGCGAGTCCTGGTGCCCGGTGGTGGCGAGCATCCGCACCTCGCCCCGGTCGCTGATCTCGGCCCGGACGGCGCCGCTCGGGTCGGCGTAGATCGGGTGACCGCCAGGCCCGGTGGCGCCGGTCGGGCGGACCGTGACGACATCCTGATCGTCCTCGCCGGGGCCGTGCGGGTCGTGGGCGAAGACGAGCTCGTACGCTTCGGCCATCGGAGGCCTCCCTGATCGGCTGAGGGCTGATCGACCTGGGTTGATCGACCTGGGTTTGAGCGCCCTGGGTTGATCGGCTCGGGGCGGTACCCGGGGCGCGGGTCCCTCTAGCCACGGTAGTGCCCGGGCCGCGCTCCTGGGCTGCGCTCCTGCGCCGCGCTGCGGGCTCGGGCCGCGGGAGCGTGCGCTGGGGCGGCTACGCGTTCCGGTCGGCGAGCGGGCGTCGCGCTCGGCTGGCGGCCTCGCGCACCGCGAGGGCGGGGCTGGCCAGCACCGGGACGGGGAGGTCGGCGAGCAGGGCGGCGGCGGGCGCCATCGAGGCCTGGGCCAGGAGCACCACGTCGACGGTCCCGGCGGCGGCGCGGACCCGGTCAGCGACGGCGGCGTGGTAGCCGGGCAGGTCGCCGGCCTCGAAGAGCGGCCAGGCTGCCGGGCAGGCGATCTCGACCACGCGGTCGCCGGCGCCGACCTCGGCCAGCAGTGCGCGAGTCGGGGCCAGGGTGGACTCGACGGCGTACGCGAGGCCGATCCGCGGGTACCGGGCGGCGGCCTCGGCCATCGGCCGGTCGATCCGCACGACGTTCGCGGCGGCCCGCTCGGCGGCCCCGGCGATCGTCGAGCAGGTGCAGAGGATCACCTCGGCTCCGGCGGCGGCCAACTCGCCGAGCCGGGCCCGCAGCCCGTCCTGGTACGGCCGCCCGGCGCGGGCGTCGGCGAGCAGGCCGGGGTCCACCACGTGCCGGTCGGCGATCCCGGGGGCGAGTTCGCGCAGCAACGAGCGGAAGGTGGGCACGTGCACGTCGGCGGTGTGCAGGAATCCGATGGTGATCACGCGGCACATGATGCCGTACGGCACGGGTGCGCCTCCGTGGCGGTGGGCCGTCAGGCACGCGCGGCCCTGGCGTGGCGGCCCGGGGTGGTGCCGATGACGCGCTTGAAGTGCCGGGTGAGGTGCGCCTGGTCGTGTATGGCCCGCGGAACGCGGTGGACAAGGTGGTCAAGGGGGCGCGGATGCACCCCTGAGCGATGGCCGGCGTGCTCCGGAAGCCTCTGACGCAATCTCAGGAGCTCCGGGGGACGCCGTGTCAGGGCCTGATGTCCCAGCGGTCTCCGGCGAAGTGCGACAGGGCGAACTCCAACTCCAGCGGCACCACGCCGGTGGGGCCGAGATCCCAGATGCGGACCCAACCATGCGAATCGGTCCGGGACTTCGGTACTCCGTCGCTGTGCTTCGGCTTGACTGCCAGATGGTACTGGGCGGGTAGAACGGCGCTCAGGGCCCTGGGCGGTTCGGCCGTTCGGACTCGGACATCCGCCACGTCGTCCCAGCGCAGCCGAAGCTTGCGGCCTTGGTCGAGCTCGACCGTCTCGCAGTCGATGCGCAACTCGGTGGCCACCGCCCGCAGGGCCAGCGCGGTCAGGAGGAGCACGGCTGCCAGCGCCGCGAACAGGAGCCGGTCCCGCACCAGCAGTTCCCAGCTCTGGTGCCAGTCGGCCCGGTACCCGGTGCCCGAGGACAGGGGTGAGACGACCACGAGGTACGTGACGATCGGCATCACCAGGTCGAGGCTCAGCAGCCCCAGGGTGCGAAGGCTGGTGAAACTGCTCCTCAGACGGATCTCGCGGGGCGTCCTGGCGGCACTCGGTGCCGGGGCGGGACCCGACCCGGTGAGCCGCTGCCGCAGTCCGGCATGGCGGAACTGGTAGACCCCGCCGACTTGCCGTAGTACGCCCAGCCGGTGGGCGTCCTCCAGGAAGCTCAGCACATCCCGTGGCAGGCACCGTCGACAGGCGAGCGCGAGCCGGGTGGCGGTCCAGCGCCCCCACCTGCTCAAGGAGAGCAACACAAGGGCCGAGCACGACCAGGCGATGACCAGCCCGGCGACGGCCACCAGCGGATGCCGGTCGAGCTGTCGGAAGAGTGCCATCGAGACCCCCGCGACGGCGGGCGCGACGACCACCGCATCTGTCAGGGCGATCCTGCGTTGGTCGTCGAGCAGCAGCCGGGGCTTGATGGCGGTGTCCGCCTCGGCCCGCCTGGTCAGGAGCACACCCAGGAGCCCGGGCAGGAAGAAGGCGATCAGGACCGCCGGCAGGGTGCCCGGGGTGAGCAGCCCCGCACCGGCCAGGAGCATGGCCACGGCCGGTAGAGCCGGCAGGCGACCGCGCGGGACTCGGACCGGCCTGCGGGGGCGATCGTCCATGCCCGGAAAGAGATGCCTGGTGAAGAGCTGGCCGAAGACGGTCACCAGCGTGGACAGCCCGGCCACCGCACTGAGTGCCTCCGCGGTGGGCCGGAAGGCGGGTTGGGTCGGGGACTGCCTGGCGAGGGAGAGCAGGGCGGCGACCGCGTAGCTCACACCTGTTCCGCAGAGGGCTGCTGCGATCAGGACGACAGTGCTCCATACGACCGGTCGGGTCAGCGTGGTCCGGATGTGCCACCACGCGATGTCCTGAGTCCGCCTCCTGTTCAGCTGGTCGGCCAGGAACCTCAGGTACCTGAGGGCGCGGTCCGAGCCCCAGGGCCGAACCGGTCCGGGGACGTACGAGGGTGCGAGCCCCTGGGAGAAGACGGCGGGTACCAGCCCGTCGAGGAGGTGGGCCTCGATGTGCTCCCGCGCCGGTAGTCGCGTCGAGTCGATCAGGTCGCGCGGCTCGGTGCCATCGCTCGCGTGGACCGTCGCCGCCAGCCAGAGCATCAGGGGCGAGGAGAGAGCTGTGGCGACGGACCCGTCGGGGTTGTCGACCATCTCCTGGAAGACCGGCTCCCACGCTGCGACGTGTTTCGGGTCGCACTCCCGGGTGAGGTAGTCCCGTCCGGCTTCCGGCGCCACCGGACAGGCCCGGAGCAGCGGCATCGTGCGCAGGAAGGACTCCTTGGCCGCGGCGGCCGCGTAGGCCTCGGGCCTGGACAGGAGCACCAGCGGTGCATCATCGTCCGCACACGAACGCCTCAGTGCGGTCGCCGTCACCGCGTGGGGGAGCGGCATGAGTTCGTCGAGGCCGTCCAGTACGGGGATGATCTTCCGACGCTGTACCAGGGACTTCACCACGCCTGGCTCGGGACCGGTCGTGAGATCGCCGTAGTCCTCGCTGACGCGTTCGATGACCCAGTCCTGGAGACTGAGCTCCCCGGGATCCCAGTCCGACAGCGACAGGATGACCGGAACGGCATCGCCGGGCGCGCGGTCCTTCAGCATGGCAATGGCCAGAAGGACCGCCATCGACGACTTCCCCGCCCCGCCGTCGCCGGTGATCACCAGTCTGGTCGGGCGAAGTGCGCGCATCCTGAGGATCAGGTCGTCAAGACCAAGGCGCTCGGGCTGGGCGGTGGCGGGGGCGGCGCTTGGAAGCCCCCGCGTGTTCCACTGCACGGCCAAGCGGCCGGGGCCGGTCAGACCACGGACGTTGGCCTCGTCCTCCCACTGGGCTTGTACGTTTTCGGCCAGCCTGTCCGCTGCTGCGCTCACCGGGTCCGGGAGGTCGGCTCCCCGGGGGTGGTTGTGGAGGGTGACGTTCTTCCCCTGGACCGCGATCCCGATCGAACCCTCAAGGTGGTTTTGCACCGAGTCAGTCACCTTGGCATGGTGTCAGACCTCCTGCCCCCTGACTCGCCGTCGAGCTCTTCCGTCGCCCCTGGGCCCATCTGTGGCTTTCGAACTCGGGTCCGCTTAGCACGACTTCTCCGTGTCGGGTGACGCTTCGCCGAGGAGAACCCTCGCATGAGCGAACCTGGCCGCGATGCCGGTACGACAAGTCCGGGGCGTGGCAAACCTGGTGCCAGCGCCGGTTGGGGCGGTGGGGTGCGGGGTTGGCCCGCGTCGTCTGCGACTGGTGTGCGACAGGGCTGGAATGATCCGAAAGAAGATGGCAAATCAGCTTTGCTGCAAGATTTTTGAGATTTAGTCAGAAATATTCTGAACCGGCTATGCTGCTCGCCGCCGGAGCCGGTTCGGATCCGTCCCTCCCGTACGCTTCGATCGCTTTTGAGGATGCTGAATGCTTGCTGGAACGTCACCCGGAAGCCGGCGCTCCGCTCCCGTTCTCGTGTGGCTGCTGCCCACGGTCGTGACGGTGGCGGCCGCTGTCCTCGCCGCGTCGCAGGTGTCCCCCGACGCCCGTGAGGGTGTGGTCTGGTGCGGGGTGCTCGCCGTCGTGGGGGTGGTGGCGGTGGCCACCGAGGCGGCGCGCCGGGGGCGTGCGCTGGTGGGGCTGCGCGAGCGGACCGCCCGGCTGGAGCACGAGCTGCGCCACCGGCTGGCCCGGCAGGAGAGCGAGACGCTGCGGTTGGCGAAGACCGACCTGCCCGACGCGGTCGCCCGGCTCCAGCGCGGCGGCTTCATCGAGGACGTGCTGAAGGTCTACCAGTCCCACGACCCCGCTGTGGGAGCGGAGTTCCAGGCGGCCCGGCTGGCCGTGCTGCGCTCGGTCCTGGAGGCCGTCGACAACGAGGAGAACATGCGCGAGTCCGCTCAGCGGGCTTTCGTGAACATCGCCCGCCGGGTGCAGGCGATCATCCACCGGCAGGCCCAGGACCTGCGGGAGATGGAGGACCGGCACGGCAACGACCCCGCCGTCTTCGACGACCTGCTGCGCCTGGACCACGGCAACGCGCTGGTCGGGCGCCTCGCCGACAGCATCGCCGTGCTCGGCGGCGCCCGCCCCGGGCGCCAGTGGAGCCGGGCGGTGCCGCTGTACAGCGTGCTGCGCGGCGGCATGTCGCGCATCCTCGAATACCCGCGGGTCGAGCTGCACCCGGTCTCGGCGGTGGCCGTGGTCGGACCGGCCGTCGAGCCGCTCATCCACGCGGTCGCCGAACTGCTGGACAACGCCACCCGCTACTCCCCGCCGCAGACCAAGGTGCATCTGACCGCCGCCGAGGTGCAGACCGGCATAGCGATCGAGATCGAGGACGGCGGCCTGAGCCTGAGCGAGGAGGGCCGGGCCCGCGCCGAGCGGATGATCGAGGAGGCCCGGGCCGGCATCGACCTCAACGACCTCGGCGAGACCCCGCGGCTCGGCCTGGCCGTGGTCGGCCGGCTGGCGAAGGCCTACGGGTTCCAGGTCTCGCTGCGCCCCTCCGCCTACGGCGGGGTGCGCGCGGTGCTGATCGTGCCGCAGGAGTACCTCACCACCGCGCCGGCCACCGGCCTGGCCCACGGCATCGGCGTCACCGGCGGGCCGCGGGACGCGACGGGGACGCGGCGCCGGTCGGCCACGCTGCCCGGCTTCTCGGCCCGGCCGTCCTTCGGCACCACGGCGGCGGCCCGGTCGGGACCGTCGCGGCCGGGACCGTCCCGGTCCGGGGCGTCCCAGCAGGACGACGACATCCCGGTGGTCACCGAGCGCACCGCGAACGGCCTGCCGCAGCGCCGCCGCCACGCCGCGCCCTTCCGGATGGGCGCGGGCCAGGCACCCCGGGCGGGCGCCGCCGGGGCCCCGAACGGCGCGGAGCCGGCCAAGGAGGTCCAGCCCGGTCTGTGGCTGGCCGCGTTCACCGAGGGCGTGAACGGCCACACCAGTAGCGAAGAGTCGGCAGAGAAGGGCGAGCAGTGATTCAGCAGCGGACCAACATGGACTGGATGCTCAAGGACCTGGCGGACAGCGTCCCGTGCCTCCGTCACATCATCGTGCTCTCCGCCGACGGCCTGCGGATGGCCCAGCACGGCACCTGCACCGACACCGCCGACCGGCTGGCCGCGGCCTGCGCCGGCCTGCAGAGCCTGGCCGCCGCGGTGGGGCAGGAGTTCCCGGAGGGCGACGGCCGGATGCGGCTGGTGGTGATCGAGGTGAGCGGCGGCTTCTTCTACCTGATGGCGGCCGGCGCCCGCGCCTATCTCGCGGTGCTGGCCGACGAGGGCGTGGACGCCGGCCTGGTGGGCCAGCGGATGCGGGACCTGGTCGCCCGGATCGGCGAGCACCTCAGCACGCCCGCCCGCAAGGGCGAGGTCGCGTGAGCGTGCGGTGCGGGCGCCCGCGGGCGTGTGGCGGTCCGCGACCGGCCCGGGGAGCGCGGGCAGCGGAGCGTACGGGTCGCGCGCAGCGACCGCCGAGCGTGCTGAGGCGGCCACATGAGCACACCTGAACGCGGTGAGGGCGGCGGCATCCCCGAACGCCTCTACGTGATCACCCGCGGCCGCAGCGGCCTGGCCGAGCAGACCACGTTCGACCTGGTCACGCTGATCGTCGCGCTGGCCGAACCGACGCCCGCGATGCCGCCGGAGCACGCGGCGATCCTGCGGATCTGCGGCTCGCCGCTGTCGGTGGCCGAGATCTCCGCCTATCTGCGGCTGCCGGCCAGCGTGGTCACCGTGCTGCTGACCGACCTGCTCACCGAGGAGCGGATCGAGGCCCGCGCGTGCGTCCCGCAGGCGATCCTGCCCGAACGCGCCCTGTTGGAGGCGGTGATCAGTGGACTACAGCGACTCTGAACCGGTGCCCGAGGGCACCGGGCCGGTGGCGGTGTCGCCGGCCCCCTCGGGACCGCAGGGCCTCCCGGGGCCGCGGGCGGCGCAGGGACCGCAGGACGAGGACCTGCTGCCGGACTCGGCCACCATGGCGGTCAAGGTGGTGATCGTCGGCGGCTTCGGCGTCGGCAAGACGACCCTGGTCGGCTCGGTGAGCGAGATCCGCCCGCTGACCACCGAGGAGACGATGACGCAGGCCGGGGAGGGCGTCGACGACCTCTCCGGGGTCGAGCGCAAGACCCGCACCACGGTCGCGATGGACTTCGGCCGGATCAGCATCAGCGAGGAACTGGTGCTGTACGTGTTCGGCACGCCCGGGCAGGAGCGGTTCTGGTTCCTCTGGAACGGGCTGTTCGAGGGTGCCCTCGGCGCGGTCGTGCTGGTCGACACCCGCCGGCTGGAGGTCAGCTTCGACGTGATCGGGCGGCTGGAGGACCGCGGCGTGCCGTTCGTCGTCGCGGTCAACACCTTCCCCGAGTCGCCGAGTTATCCGACCGAGGAGCTGCGCACCGCCCTGGACCTGCCGGCCGAGGTGCCGATCGTCGCCTGCGACGCCCGGACCCGCGAATCCAGCCGGGACGTCCTGATGGCCCTGATGCACTTCCTGTACACCCTCTCGGCCCCGCCCACGCGGTGACCGCGCCACCCTGGCCGGCACGCTCGACGACCGCCTCGCGCTGACCCCGGAGATACCGTGACCACCCCGTTTTCTGACGATGCTCCCCTCACCCCGCCGCCCGGCTGCCCCGCCCACGGCCTCGACACCGCCGGCTTCGAGGCCGGACTGGGCGCCGGCGGGTTCGACACCGCCGGACTCGGTGCCGGTGCGTTCGACACCTCCGGCTTCGACACCTCCGGGTTCGGCGTTGCCGGGTTCGGCGCCGGGTCCGACACCGCCGGTCGCGGTGCGGGCGGCCTGCGGCGGCTCTACGGGCCCGAGGCCGAGGCCGACCCGGTGGGCCTGTACGAGAAGCTGCGGGCCGAGTACGGCGAGGTGGCGCCCGTGCTGCTGCACGGCGACCTGCCGGCCTGGCTGATCCTCGGCCACTCCGCGAACCTCACCGCGATGCGCACGCCCTCCCGGTTCTCCCGCGACTCGCGCCGCTGGAAGGCCTTCCAGGAGGGGCAGGTCGCCCCGGACTCCCCGCTGATGCCGGTGATCGCCTGGCAGCCGCTGTGCGTGTTCGCGGACGGCGAGGAGCACCGGCGGCTGCGCCAGGCGGTCACCGACAGCCTGAACCGCTTCGACCGGCGCGGGATCCGGCGCCACGTCACCCGCTTCACCGATCAGCTGGTCCGGGAGTTCGGGCCCAGCGGCCAGGCCGAGCTGGTCTCGCAGTTCGCCGAGCACCTGCCGATGCTCGTGATGACCCAACTGGTCGGCATGCCCGAGGAGTACGGGCCCCGGCTGGTGGAGGCGGCCCGGGACCTGATGAAGGGGACCGAGACGGCGATCGCGAGCAACGACTACGTCGTGGCCACGCTGCGCCGGATGATGGACCGCAAGCGGGTGGCACCCGGCTTGGACCTGGTCTCCTGGCTGATGCAGCACAGCGCCGGGCTCACCGACGACGAGGTGCTGGAGCACCTGCGGGTGGTGCTGCTCGCGGCCAACGAGACGACCGTCAACCTGATCGCGGACACCCTGAAGATGGTCCTCACCGACCAGCGGTTCCGGGCCCACCTGTCCGGCGGTCAGATGACGCTGTCCGAGGCCCTGGACCAGGTCCTCTGGGACTCCCCGCCGATGTCGCTGGTCGCGGGCCGCTGGGCCACCGGTGACACCGAGCTCGGCGGGCGGCGGATCAAGGAGGGCGACATGCTGCTGCTCGGCCTCGCGGCCGGCAACGCCGACCCGGTCGTGCGCCCCGACCTGTCGACGCCGCTGCACGGCAACCGCTCCCACCTCTCCTTCGGCAGCGGCCCGCACGAGTGCCCCGGGCAGGACATCGGCCGGGCGATCGCGGAGACCGGCATCGACATCCTGCTCACCCGGCTCCCGGATCTCCAACTCTCCGTCGAAGAGCCCGAGTTGACCTACACCTCGGCCTGGATCTCCCGCCATCTGGCCGGGCTGCCGGTGTACTTCGAGCCGCGCACGCCCGAGGAGGAGGAGCCGCCGGCGGCCAGGGCGGACGCGCTGCCGCACCTGGCGTCGGACGGGCCGGGCGCCGGGCCGCGGGCCGTCATCCCCGAGCAGCGGCGCGGCTGGTGGCGCACGCTGACCGCGATGTTCCGCCGCTGACGGTGCGGGCGGCGGGGCGGTGGCGGGACGGCGGCGGGCGGCGGGACGGCGGCGTGGCGGGGGCGGTCGGACGGCGGTCAGGAGCGGTGGACGGCGGCCAGGGCTGGTCGGACGCCGGTCAGGGCTGGTCGTACCAGGAGAACGCGGCGATCCGCCAGCCCTCGGGCGTGCGGACGAACTGGAAGGTCTTGGTCCCCACGCCCCCGTACGGCTCGCCGTCCATCGTCCCGGACTTGCGGTACTCGCCGAACCGGCAGGCGATGTCGCCCGCGATGTCGGTGCGCTCGGAGGTCTCCCATTCGGAGAACTCGACCAGTCGCCCCTCGCTCAGCAGCCGCCGGCGGGGCTCGATGAACTCGTCCACGGTGTAGACGGTGAAATTCGCGCCGGTGTTGACGATCACCCCGCCCGGCAGCATCAGCCGGCGGATCCGGTCCACATCGGCGGGCTTGCCGCCGCGGTTGTCAAAGGCGCCGAAGAACTCGGCAGTTGCCGTGTCTATCTCGATCTTGGACATGGCGCGACCCTAGCACCGGTGCGCCGGTCCGGGCAGGGCCCGGGGCCGGGCGGCGGCCGGAGGAGCCGGCCCGGGCGGCGGCCGGTCAGTCGGTGCGGCGTCCCAGGGGCAGCAGGTACTGGAGGGGCTGGTCCGTGTCGTCCAGGCCGAACAGCTCGTGGGCCAGGTCGTCGAGGAAGCCGGACAGCGGGACGCTGCGCAGGCCCAGCGCGGTGGCGGTGAGCAGCAGCGTCTGCGCGAGGTGGCCGGCCTCCAACAGGCCCAGGCGCAGGGCGCGCAGGCCGTAGCGGCGGCGCAGCAGGCCGAACTCCAGGTGCAGGCCCAGGACGGCCGGTACCTCGGCGATGCCCACCAGGTCGGGATCATCGGCGGGCCGGGAGAAGTAGGAGGAGAGCGCGGTGAGTTCGTCGATGCTCGGGGCGGGGCCGATCGGTCGCAGCGCGCGCTGCTCGGGGACGCAGCTGTAGGTGCCGGCGGCCAGGCCCTCGACGTCCAGGGCGATCAGGCGCAGCCGGACGCTGTAGAGCGCGCCGGCGCTCGGGTACGGCCGGTGTGCCTCGGACCGGGTGCTGCCGTCGGACAGCTGCCGCTCGCTGTGGTGGCTCTCGGCGAGGGTGGACCAGAGCAGGGTGCCGAGGGTGTCCACGGCCAGCGGCCCGGTCAACTGGCCGCGCGCCGATACCCGTTCGGTGAGCACCTGGTGCAGCGGGTAGGCGGGCAGCGGGTCGGCGGGCAGGGCGATGTCGCGCGGCCCGGGGCGGCCGAGCTCGGTGAGGGCGTCCGGCGGCAGCTGCCGTAGCGCGCTGTCCAGGGGACGGCCGGCCTGGAACTTGCTGCGCTCCAGGTACTGGTGGTCCGGGGCGCGATGGCCCTCGGGGAAGAAGGACGGCGGCTCGCCCGCGTCCAGCAGGGCGCGGGCGGCCAGCCGGCAGACGGCCCGCTCCTCGTCGGGGGTGATGCCGAGGCGGTTGAAGAGCATGTGCAGTTGGGAGGCCCAGACCCACAGTTCGCGCACCGTGCTGTCGCGCACCCGGTCCGCCCACAGCGCGAGCCAGGGGGCGGCCGGCTGCGCGGAGCCCGTCCAGAGGGCCTCGGCGCGGTGCACCAGGGCCTGGTGCTGAAGGGCGAAGACGGAGTTGACCCGCGCGTGCACGGTGGCGCCCGGCAGCACCGGGACTTCGGTGACCCAGCGCCAGCCCGCGGCGTGCCGGCGCAGCCACCGCGCGCCCGCCAGCCGGTCCAGGCCGAGCGCCAGCGCGGTGGTCAGGGCCAGGTCGATGCCCAGGGCCAGGCGCTGGGCCGCGCCCGGCTCGCCCTCCAGCGCCAGTACCGCCACCCGGGAGGAGACCGCGAACACCTCCTCGGCCTCCGGGAGCGCCGACTCGCCGCCGTAGCGCTCGGTTTCGGGGGCATAGGGCACCAGGCGCAGCTCGCCGTGCGTCGACTCCCAGGGCCCCTCGACGGCCGGCACCGCCTTGCCGAGCCGGCTCAGTGTGGCGGCCAGTTCGGCGGACGAGGACGGCGGCTGCCCGTGCACCCGGATCCGCAGGTGCGGGCCGCCCTCGCCGTAGCGGATGAAGAACCAGGCCGACGCCTGCCCGTCCGCGACCAGCCCGTCGAGCAGCGGGGCCAGTTCGGAGGTGAGGAAGCCGTCCACCGCCGCGGTCCGGCTGTGCAGGTGGAGGTGGTAGCTGTCCCAGTCGGGCATGAGGGTCCTCGGGTCTGTCGGGATCACGGGAAGGGGTGCGGGTGGATCGTCAACTCGTCGTAGCGCAGCGGGCGTTCGGTGCGGCCGAGCCGGTGGGGAACCTCCAGCAGTCGGGGCAGCCCCCGGGTGCGGTGGTTGACGTGGCCGAAGGTCATCGGCAGTGAGCCGGGTACGACGACCTTCGCGCAGTACAGGCCGAGGCGGTCGCGCACCCCGGGCTCGTCCTGGCGCACCGCGATCACCTCCAGCCCCAGCTCCGACAGGTGCCGGACGGTCCGCTCCAGCAGCTCGGTCAGGTCGGGCACCGGCTCGGGAGCCCCGGGCCAGGCCTCGCGCCGGTCCAGCTCCGGCGTGTCGGCGAACAGGAAGGCCAGCCGCGGCTGCGCCTCGGGCAGCGTGTTCAGGCCGACGTGGTCGTCCAGGCCGAGGACCAGCTCCGGCTCCGTCAGCATCGGCCGCAGCCGCTCGGGCGCGTACGGCCGGTCCTCGCTCTGCGCGCGCCGGGCGCAGGCGTGGACGGTGGTGACCACCTCGATCACCGCGGACCGGATGGCGCTGCGCGGGTCGTGGTGGGCGCCCGCGGCGAGGAACACCCTGGGCGCGTCCGGATGATCGCCCTGGTAGCGGCAGACGGCGACCACGGCCGGGATGCCGAAGTCGTTGGTGGCGTCCAGCAGCAGCAGTTGGTAGCCGAGCAGGGCGGTGCGGTCGGCGAGCAGCCGTAGTTCGGGATCGTCGGCGGGCAGCGTGATCCGGCGCAGCGGGGTGGCGGTATGCCAGGCCATCAGAAAGGCGTCGCGCTCGGCGACCTCGAACAGGCCGTACAGCACGGCCTCCTGGGGACTGTTGCCGAGCCCGCAGCCATTGGAGCTCTCGTAGACGACGCGTGGCCGGTCGGGGTCGGGGACGTCCCAGTAGGCCACGTGCTCGGGCACGGCCAGCGGGCGGCGCTGGGTCAGCGACCAGCCGTGCACCCAGTCCAGCTCCAGCCGCGGGGTGTAGGGGACGGTTCGGCTCGCCGGGTGCCCGTGGTAGGCGGGATCGGGCAGGCCGAGCCGTGCCGGGTCCACGGCGCGGTCGGGTCCCAACTGCTCGTAGGAGGAGCGCAGTACGGTGCGGCGGCCGGTCGGGCGCATTCCGGTGTACCGCTCGACGGCCTCGAAGAGCGCCACGCGTTCGCTGCTCTCGAAGTCGCCGGCGCGACCGTAGCCGCCGTCGTCCAGCGCCCGGCCGTCGGTGGGGTAGGCGCTGGTCAGGCTGAACGCCGAGTCCTCGGTGCGGATCAGCCGGCGGACCGGGCCGAACCGCGTGTCGTGCAGGGCGGCGCGCAGGCCGGCGGCGCTGGTGCGGGAGTTGGGGCCGCGCAGCACCGTCGGGTCGGGCATCGGGCGGGCGACGCGCGGGAGTTCGGCGTCCTCGGGGGTGTCGGCGGGCAGCGGCGCGCAGACCGGGCAGCCGCCGATCGGGCGGATCCGGTGGGTGGACCAGGTGGCCCGGGCGCCGTGCAGCAGGTGAACGGTCGCGCCGGGGTGGTCGGTTGTCCCGCGGTGGTCGGTTGTCCCGGGGTGGTCGGTTGCCGGGTCCGCTGGTGCGTCCGGGGCGGTGAGCAGGTCGGTGGCCAGCGCCATGGTGGCCTCGTCGAGAGCGGGTGCGGCCGGGCCGGCCAGCTCCAGCTTCGGGCTCTGCCAGGGCACCCGGCCGCCCGTGGTGGCCAGCCGCTGGTACTCGGTGCAGCACAGGCAGGCCGCCGACCCCGGCCGCAGCACCGGGCCGATCACCGTGAGCGCGCCGTCGCGGCGCACCGGGACGTACGCCACGGGGTGGTCGAGCGCATGCCGGCTCAACTCCTCGGCCAGGCCCAGGCTCCACTCCTCCAGCAGGACGACGGCCGGGCCCGCGGTGGCCGCGAGGGCGGCGGCACCGGTGAGGACGGGGAGGGTGGGCGGTGCGCTCATCGGGCGGCTCCGGGTGTGCGCAGGACGGTGAAGCCGCAGCTGTGCAGGGCGGCGAGCAGTGCTTGGGCGGCGGGTTCGGTGTCGGCGGGGGTCCAGGGGGTCCAGGGGGTCCAAGGTGCCGGGTCCGGGGCGCTCGCCCGGTGCAGCTCGGTGCGCAGGTGGGCGCGCAGGGTGGCCTCGCGGGCGGCGAGGCCCGCGAGCCAGCCGGTCGTCCAGCCCTCGTCCTCCCAGCCGGCCGGCTCCAGGCCGGCGACCGCGAGCGGGGCCGAGGCGCCACTGGGCAGCGAGAAGTGACTGATCGTCAGGTCGAGCCCCTCGCTGACGATGTGGGCCAGAGCGCCCAGGGCGGCAAAGGTGGCCGCGTCGCCGGGTGTCGCCTCGATCGCACGGCCCAGTGGTCGGCCCGCCGCGCGGACGGTGGCGGAGTGCCCTCCCGTACCAAGCTGACGCATCGTCAACTCGGCCTGGATGCCGATACGTTCGGAAAGCGTGCGCCACCAGTGGCGGGCCTGCGGGTGCGCTGCCCAGGACTCCTCGGGCAGTGGCTCGCCGGGGCGGGCGCCGGCCGCGTGGCGCGTTGCCGCCCGGCGCAGGGCGCGGCTCCAGGCGTGGTCGGCGGTCGCGCCGACCGTCACCTGGGACTCCCCGTCGCTCAGCCGCAGCTCCGCCGCTCGGCAGACCGCGTCCAGCCGGGCCAGATCGGTCCGTGCCCCGGCGGCGAGGAGGGTGCCCTCGGGCTGCGCGCAGGCCACCAGCGCGACGGGCAGTTGTGGCAGCGCGCCGGGCAGCGCCGGGGGCAGGGGCCCGACCCGTTCGTCCCCGAGGGCGGCCGCCCGGCGCAGCGCCTCCCGGAGTGTGTCCGGCGCGGGCAGCGGCGTGGTGCGCTCGGGGTCCAGCAGGCGTGGGCCGAGCCAGGTGCGGTAGTCGGCCCGCGGTGGACGGGCGTCGGCGACCAGCACCGCGGGCCGGTCCGGCAGCACCCGCTCGTCCTCGCCCTCGTGGGCGGGATCGGGTAGTCCGGCGACGGCGCAGAGCAGCCGCTGGGCGGCGGCCGCGGCCACCAGGGTGCCGAATGTGCCGAGTGTGGTGGGCGCGGGGGGCGTGATCGGCGTGCTCGGGGTGTCGTCCGCGGCCAGGTCCAGTCGGGTGGTCAGGGCCGTGGCGTCCGCGGCGGCCTGCTCGGGGCTGCCGGGCGCCGTGACGAAGCCGCCGTCCGCCGTCACCAGGGCCGCGATCGCCGTGGGCCCCGCCGGTCCCTGCGCGAGCAGGAGCAGCCCGGCGGGACCGGCGGCGACGGTCGGCTCGGCCCCCGCGCGGCGCAGTGCCCGGGCGGCGGCCTGGGCGATCGGTCCCGCCGGGTCGGCGGCCAGCACGCGGGGTCGGGCCGCTGCGATGGCCGCCGCCGCTGCGGCCGGGTCCGCTGCCGCGGCGCGCAGCCAGGGCGAGGCGGTGTCGCTTCGGGCCACCAGGAGGTCGTGCGTGTGCAGGTGGCCGATCAGTGTGTTCAGTGCGGTGCGCAGCGGCGAGCCGACCGGGGCGCGCTCGGTCAGCGCGGCGTGGTCGCCGGTGTGCAGCGCCTGCGCCAGCAACTGCCACAGCGCGGGGAGCGCGCGGCTGCCCTCCAGCGTGACGCTGGAGCGCCAGCCGCGCAGGTGCAGCCCGTCGCGCAGCGGGGTGACCGCGAGGCCCGGTCGGAGCTGATGTGCCGTCAGGGTGGCGACGCTGTCGGCTGGTTGGTCAGTGCTGCCGTTCTCGGTGCCGTGCTCGACCGCGGTGCTCATGAGGCGGCCTCGACCGCCGTGATGACCTCGTCCAGTCGCTCGCGCCAGCGGTGCCCGGTGAGGACGGGCACGGTCTGGACGACCAGGTAGGCGGCCAGGTAGCGCTCCAACGGCCGGATGTCGCAGATGGTGAAAAGCCGGTACAGGGCGTTGGTGCAGGCGCGGTAGACCAGGTAGTCGGGGCGCTGGAACATCGCCCCCTGCGGGTCCGATCGGCCCAGCAGCTGGTGGAACTCGCTGTACGTGGTGCGGATGTCGGGGCTCCAGCGCTCCAGCTGCGCCGGATCCCCGGTGGCGGCCGCGCGCTCCTGGTACTCCGCCGGGCGCCCGTGCAGATCGGCGCCGGCGTCGAGCCGCTGCTGCGTCAGCTGCCAGGCGTCGGCCGACCAGCGCGCCCACGGTCGCTCGCGTTCCAGCAGGTCGCCGGCGGCGATCCGTTCGACCAGGGCGGTCACCGCCTCCCGTGAGTCGTGCCAGCGCTGCTCGAAGGCCTGCCGCAGCCTGCCGTCCTGGTCGTCGTGGACCAGGAAGTCCTCCAGGTGGGAGACGTAGGAGTAGTGGCCGCCCACCAGCGAGTCGGGATGCGCGCAGGCGTGCGCGGCCAGTGCCGCCACCAGCAGCTGGATCCGGGCGGCGCCGCTGTCCCCGTGCTCGCCGAGGAAGGTCGAACCCGCGCGCAGGGCGGGCAGGCCCAGTCGCAGCAGATCGTCGCGCAGGGTGGCGCTGTCGGGGCCGAGCAGGGCGCGCAGCGCGGAGCGGTCGACGCCTTCGATCCGGACGGTGTTGTCGGGCACCACCGGGCCGTAGGGCGGGGCGATCAGTTCGATGCGGCCCGCCGCCGCGGCCTCGGCGAGCAGCTCGGCCTCGCTGCGATCGCTCTGCGAGGGGTGCGCGCGCAGCCACGCGCGCAGGGCCGTCGCACCCTGCTCGGCCGCGGCGGCCACCTGCTCGGGCGGGCCGTCGATCCGCAGCCGCAGATGCGGGCCGTGCAGCCAGTGCCGCTCCACCTGGACGGACAGCCCCTGCGCCGTGAACCGGTCGGCGAGCGGCAGGATCGCCTCGCGCAGCAACGGGCCCTTGGCCGGCTGGTGGTAGTAGGCGACCAGGTCGCGGGCGTTCTCGTCGGACACGGGTGACTCCTGCTCACGGCGGTCGGGGCGGCGGGTCGTGCTGGATCGTGGCCCGGGTCTGGGAGAGGTCACGAGTCCATCCCCGAAGGCTGTCCGGCGCGGTAGGTCTCGGCCACCAACTCCACCGCCCGGGTGGGCCGGTCCCGGCCGCCGGGTGCGGGCAGTGCCTCCTCCAGCACCACGCCGCTCGGCAGCCGGGCCAGCCAGCGCCCCAGGCAACGCAGGTGCAGGGCGTTGCCGAGGTCGACGAACTGTGGCTTGGGCTGGCGTAGTTGGGTGAGCAGATCGTCGGCGGTCCAGGTGGTCGAGACGGCCGGGGCCGGGCGCAGGAAGAGCTGCTCGGGCAGGCCGAGCAGGGCACGCCAGCGGGCGGCGGTCGCCACCGGCACCTCCTGATCGGCGGCCAGCTCGGCGCGGAGCGCCCCGACGGCCTCGGCCGGCAGGTGCCAGCGGCGCCGCTGCAGGACCAGGTGGCGGTAGGTCAGCCTGGGGGTGCGGAGCACCCGGCCGCCGCCGGGTGCCGTCAGCTCGGCGTGCGGGAGCAGCGCGCGGAAGTCGACGACACCGTGCGGCTGGTCGGAGAGCAGTGGGGCGAGCCGCTGGGGCAGCATGACGGGGGCCAGGAAGCCCGCGTACACCACCTCCAGCCACTCGCCGGTGGCACGCAGCCGCAGCCGCACCTGGTCGCCGGCCCGGTCGTGGACCAACTCCAGATCGGCCTCGCCGATCGAGGCCCAGCGCCGGTCGGGGCCGATCTCGTCGGGGAGCAGCAGCGGGTGCAGGTTGGCGTTGAAGCCGCCGACCGGGCGGACCTGGGCGGCCCGCACCCCGGGGCCCAGCCCCCGGCGGATCTGCCGGGCGACCTCGGTGGTGGCGGCCGGGTCCAGCGTGTCCAGGAACCGGCTGGTGAACCGGCCCCAGCCGCCGTACACCTGGTTGACGCAGAGCCGCTCGCCGTGCGCGTCGCGCTGGACGAAGTACGAGTAGCTGACCGGGCGTTCCACCGCCCAGCCGGGCAGCCGCGCGCCGAGCCCGCGGACCAGGGCGGTCGGCAGCTCGACATCCCGCAGGCCGCCGTCCGCATCCTGAAGACCGCCGTCCGCCTCCCGCGGTCCGCGCTGCGCCGCGGCCCCGCCCCTGGCAACGGTGCTCGCCACAGCAGCTCGCAGCTCGGCCAACTCGGCCAGACTCTCGGGGAGTTCGGAGAGCCGATCGCTCAGTACGGGGAGTTGCCAGGCGGCCTCCCAGGCGGCGGCCACCTCGGCGCCGAACTCCCACAGGTGCGGGCAGCTCCCGCCGACCCCGTAGCAGGCCACGAAGCGGTCGCGGACGAGCCGGCGGACCACATGGCCGGTGTCGAAGAGCTCGGCGAGCGGCGTCAGTTCGGCCAGGGCCTCGGTGTCCGCGGCGGTGAGCTGTCCGTCCAGGTGCAGTACGGCCGGTGCCACCACGTCCTCGGACAGCACGGTCAGCGCCGCGCCCTGCTCGGGGACCGGGCGGCCGGCTCGGGCCAGCACGGCGGTCCAGCGCGTCTCCAGATCGGTGAGCGCGGCCGGGCGCCGCTCGGCGGCCAGCAGGGTGAAGTGCCGGGTGAGCCGGTCGATCTCCTCGATCCGGTCGGCGAGTTCGGCGTCCTCGGGCCAGGCCCGCAGCCACTGCGACAGCCGCGCCAATGGCTGGTCGCCCTGCGGATCCAGCGGCTCGCTGGGGACCAGCAGTCCCGCCTCGGTCAGTCGCTCCAGAAAGCCGGCCGCCGCCACCCCGCCCGCCGGGCCGGGCAGGGCGGCGCTCAGCAGCTCGGTCAACTCGGCCAGGGTGGCCGGGGTGTGGGACTGCGCCGTGACGAAGGCGAGCGGCCCGGTGGCGGCCAGCGCGACCTCGTCCTCGGAGCTGATCAGGAACCGCCCGCCGGCGAACGCCGGTCGACTGCGGGCGTAGGCTGCCTGCCCGTCGCCGACCCGCGCGGAGCTGGTGATCCGGTGCGGCAGTTCGGCGCGTCGGCGCGGGGAGTCGAGCAGCGCCTGGCCGAGCGCGCTGACCAGCGCCCGGTTGACCTTCACCACCGCGGTCAGCGGGCCTGCTGCCAACTCGTCGCAGAGGGCGCCCGGTTGCGCGGCCCCGGCGGGTGTGGTGGCCGGCCTGCCCCAGCCGACGGCGGTGAACCAGGAGAGCGGACTGGTCTTGGTGCTGGCCCGCAGGGCGTAACGCAGCACCCCGGGCTCCTCCTTGCGGGCCCGCTTGTCGCCGGCGCCGGCCCCGGCGCGCTCGACGGCCCGCAGCAGGTCGGCGCTGGTGAGCGCGACCGCCCGGGCCAGTGCGGGCTCCCGGCAGAGCGCCGACAGGGCCTCCCGTTCGGCGGCCAGTGCGGGCAGGGCGGTGGTGTCGGCGGCGGCGAGCAGCGCCTCCTGCCGTCGGCGCAGCCGCAGCCAGGCGGCCAGCTCGGGCACCCGCTCGGGCAGGTCGCCGAGGCGTTGCAGCAGCGCGGGGCGGGGCTCGCGCCGCTGGTGCAGTGAGCGTCGCAGCGGTAGGACCACCTCGCGATGGAAGCTCTGCGAGTGGCCGGTGGCGCTGTCGTGCAGGGCGTCGCCGAGCAGTGGCCGCAGGGCAGCAAACTCGCCTTCGGTCTCGGTGAGTTCGGCGGCTTCGGCGCGGAAAGCGGTGGCCCGCGGGTGCTCGGCGGGGTGACACAGTACGGTGGCGCGCACCAGGGCGTACGGCGCGCAGTGCACGGCGTAGCCGAGTGCCGGGCAGGCCGGCTCCGTGGCGTACGTCGTCATCACACCCCCGCTTTCGTTGACATGTCCTGGGTGGTCAGGCCTTTCGTTACCGCACGTACGGATCTGCCGGCCGAGCCACATCCTCGGGGCACCCGGTGGTGGCCGGGTGCCCCGAGGCGGGTGGCGGGTCCTGACGCCGACCGGCGGCTGTCGCCTGTCAGACGTCAGGAGCCGGCTGTCGGGCGCGACGTGGCGATGGTCAGGCGGCGGTGTACGGGCTCTGCGGGTTCTGCTGCGCACAGGACGAGGAGCCCTGGCAGGAGCTCGACCCCCAGGACGCGCCGCCCTCGGGCAGCGCGGCGCTGTCGCGCAGCGAGGTGACGGTGAGGTCGCTGAGGTCGAGGTCCTGAAGCTCGAAGCTCGGGGTCTCGTTGATGTCGGACATGGTGGATCTCCTTCCGGTTGGGAGCGTGGGACCGGGACCTACCCCGGGGTGGAGCCGGTCAAGCGCCGATCGAGAGCGACTTCAGGCCGGACCGCGCCGGTCTTCCCGCTCCGATGTTCCTGGCGTCAGCACTGCTTGAGTGTGCGTCAGGTGCACCTCCAGGTCAGGTCACTGTCGCAGGGTATGTCGGTGCGCTGTCGCCGTGATGATGCGTCGCTGACACGGCTGCCCCTGCTGGGGAAAAGTCGTCGCGTCGCGGGGCGTTGATTGCTGGCCTCCCGGAATGTGACGACCGAGGATCCCAAGGACGTGGTCCGGCGCGGATACGACCGGCTGTCGGACCACTACGATCGCGCCTACGGCAGCGAGACCGAGTACGGCCCCTGGATCGAGGAGTTGCCGGCCGGGCTGCCGGCCGGCGGTTCGGTGCTGGACGTCGGGTGCGGCAGCGGGGTGCCGGCAGCGGGGTGCCGGTGGCGCGGGCCGTGCAGGCGGCCGGGCACCGGGCGTGGAGCGGCACGGACGAGAACTGGCTCGGCGGCGGCGCGGCGATGTGGTGGAGCCACCCGGATGCCGCCACCGGTCGCGGCCGGCTGGTCGGCGCCGGGCTGGAGCCGGTCGCCGAGGAGTTCGTCCCGGAGGGCGACGGCGGTCACGCGCTGTTCTGGGCCCGTCGGCCACCCGGGTGAACCACGCGGGAACCGCGCGGGCCGGCAACACCGCCGCCCACCCGTGCGCCGCATCGGCAGCCACCCGGTATGACGCCGCGCACCGAGGTGGGGGAGCATTCCGACTATGGATATCCAAACGCTCGTCCGCACCCGCCGCGCCCTGCACGCCGTCGCCGAGCTGGTGCTGGCCGGGCCGCAGTACCGGGCCAGCGGCACGATCAGGCTGCGCGCCGCCCTCGGCGGCTTCGCCACCACCGCCGAGCCGCATGCGCAGGTCGTCGGCGCCGAGCTGGTGGCGGCCGACGAGCGTCTCTACCTGGAGTGGACCACCTGCGCCGCCCTCGCGGCCGCGATCGGGGTGAGCGCCGGGGCGCCCGCCGGCGTCTACCAGGACGGCTCCGGCGCCACGCCGCACGATGCGATCGAAGCCGATCCGCAGGCCGCCAAGCTGATCGCGCAGGCCTTCGCGGTCGGCGACGCGGCCCTGCGGAGGCTCTTCCCGCAGGCCGAGCCGGTCATCTGGCCCGAGCACTTCGACATCGCGGTGACCGTGGCGGAGGTCAACTACGGCGTCTCGCCGGGGGACGGCTTCCAGGCCGAACCGTATGCCTTCGTCGGCCCGCAGACGCCGCCGCAGGGGCCGTTCTGGAACGCACCGTTCGGCGCGGCGGTCACGCTGCGCGAGCTCGGGGGAGTGGACGGGGTGGTGGCCTTCTTCGAGCAGGGGCGCGAGCTGCTGGGCTGACCGCCGCCCGCGCCCCCGCCGCCCGCGCCCCCGCCGCCCGCGCCCCCGCCGCTCGCGACCCCCACCCCGCTCGCGACCCCGGTACCGTTCACGGCCCCCGCCACCTGGCCCCCGCTACCCGTGACGCTCCGCGAAGGGGCCGTCGGCGGCGAAGGCCAGCGCGGCGAAGCGTTCGCCCATGCGGCGGTGGGTGGCGGCGTCCGGGTGGATCTCGTCGGGCAGCGGAAGCTCGGCGTAGTCGGCCCGGCCGTAGAGCTCCCGGCCGTCGAGGTAGTACAGGTTCGGGTCCTCGGCCGACCGCTGCGCCACGATCCGGGCCAGCTCCTCGCGGATGACGCCCAGGGCCAGCTTCCCGCTCGCGCGCTCCGCCGGATCGCCCGCGGCCCGGAACCGCAGCTGCCCGCCCGCGAGCGAGCCGAAGTCGGGGAGGCTGGGGCCGGGCGTCTCCTCGTGGATGGGGCACAGGACGGCGGAGACGACCAGCAGCGGGGTGTCGGGGTGGCCCTCGCGGATGGTGTCCAGGAAGCCGTGCACGGCCGGGGTGAAGGCGCGCAGCCGCATCAGGTCGGTGTTCACCAGATTGATGCCGAGCTTCACGCTGATCAGGTCGGCGGGGGTGTCCCGCATCGCGCGGGCGGTGAACGGGTCGAGCAGTGCGCTGCCGCCGAAGCCCAGGTTGATCAGGTCCACGCCGCCGAGCGTGGCGGCCAGGGCGGGCCAGGTGGCGGTCGGGCTCGGGGCGCCGGAGCCGTGGCTGATCGAACTGCCGTGGTGCAGCCACACCTTGCGGTCGCGCTGCGGCGCGGGCTCGACGGGGGCGTCGGTGCGCAGGGTGAGCAGCTCGGTGGTCTCGTTGTGCGGCAGCCAGATCTCGACGTCCTTGGCGTCCTCGGGCAGGCCGGTGAAGCGCAGGGTGCCGGGCGGGCCCGGCCGGTGCTCGGTGGTCCCGGTGGTCATGTCGATGGTCAGGGTGTTGCCGCCGCTGACGCGGCCCTGGCCGGCCGGACGGCCGTCGACGAGCAGGTCGTAGACCCCCTCCGGGCGGGGCGGGGCGCCGACGTAGACCTGCTTGGTGGGCAGGGTGTCCAGCTCGATGGCGGTGGCCCGGGTGCGGAAGACCAGCCGGACGCCGGAGGGCTGGGCCTCGGCCATGGCGAGCTGTCCGTCGGTGCACTGGGCGCGGGCCCGGGCGGGCAGCCGGTGCGGGAGCACGCCGTGGGCGGTGTGCTCCAGGTCGAGGGCACCGCGCAGCAGGTCGGCGGTGACGGGGGTGGTGATCCAGTCGGGCGTGCCGGTGGGCATGGGGCTCAGCCTGTCGTTCGTGGTGGTGAGGGGGTTGCCGGTCAGGGGTGGGGCCGTGCCTCGGGCCAGTTGCGCAGCAGGGCGTCCAGAGCGTCCAGCACCCGGGTCCAGGTCTCCTGGCTGTCGGGGGCGCTGTGGCTGAAGCCGCCCGCCAGCTCCAGGCTGACGTAGCCGTGGAAGACGCTGCCCAGCAGCCGGACGGCGTGCGTCTCGTCCGGCTCGGTCAGGTCGTAGCCGCGCAGGATCGCCCGGGTCATCTGGGAGTGCCGCACGCCGGCACTGGCGGCGGCGGTCTGCGGGTCGAGCCGGAACTGGGTGGCGGCGTAGCGGCCCGGGTGCTCGCGGGCGTAGTCGCGGTAGACGTTGGCGAGGGCGGTCAGCGCGTCCTTGCCGGCCCGCCCGGCCAGCGCCTCGGCGGCCTGGTCGGCGAGCTCCTCCAGGGCGAGCAGGGCGATCCTGGTCCTGAGGTCCTGCGAGTTCTTCACGTGCGAGTAGAGACTCGCCACCTTGACGTCGAACCGTCTGGCGAGTTCCGAGACGGTCACCTGGTCGAAGCCGACCTCGTCGGCCAGTTCCGCTCCGGCCTGGGTCAGGCGTTCCGGGGTCAGTCCTGCGCGTGCCATAGCCTGCCTCTCAATCGACAGAACCTATTATGCATTTGCCTAAAGCCTTTAGGCAAATTAGCCTGCGTTCTATGAAGCCACTGACCGAGCAAGAGATCCGTGCCGCCTTCGTCAACTGCACCAAGGGCGAGGTGAAGCGGCTGGCCGTCCCGCGTGACCTGGCCGACCGCCCCTGGGACGACCTGGACTACCTCGGCTGGCGAGATCCACAGGCGCCCGACCGCGCCTACCTCGTCGCCGAGCTGGACGGCCGCCCGCAGGCCGTCGCGCTGCGCTGCCCCAGCCCTTCCTCCTGGCAGCTGCGGCGCAGCATGTGCTCGATGTGCCTGACCACCCACACCGGCGGCGTCTGCCTGATGGTGGCGCGCAAGGCGGGCAAGGCCGGGCAGCAGGGCAACTCGGTGGGCGGCTACCTCTGCAACGACCTCGCCTGCTCGCTCTACGTGCGGGGCAAGAAGGAGGCGGGCGCCGGGGCGCGGCTGCAGGAGTCGCTCACCCTGGAGGAGAAGATCCGGCGCACCGTGGCCAATGTCGCCGCGTTCATCGAGAAGGTGACCGCCTGAGCCGGGAGGCGACGAGGGCTTGTCCGGTGCGGGCAACGGCTCTGCGCTGCCCGCACCGGACAGCGGGGTGAGGGGCTCGGAAAACTGCTGTGGATATGGCTGGATTTCGCAGCAGCCGAGATGGAGATGCCGTCCTACCGTGACCGGACAACTGGTCCACCCCGGAATGGAGTTGAGTGACATGCCCACGCTCACCAGATCCCGCACGGACGCCGTGGTCGCGGCCTGGCTCGGCGGCGCCGAGGGCGCCGACGGCCTGGCCAACCCGGCCGGCCCGCTCTATGTGGGCGGCGCCGCCGCCGAGGCCGCGCTCGCCGAGTCCCACGAAGGCATCCTCACCCACTGCAGCAGCTGTAGCGCTTCGATGCACAGCTACTGCTGCTGACCCAACCCGCGACAGCGGGCGGCGGTTCCGCGGCACGGGAGCGCCGCCCGTCCGTGCGTCGGCCCGCCGGCCACGCGGCCGAGGATCCGGAGAGGACGCACCCATGCCGCAGGAGGCCGTCGAAGTGCCGCTGGAGGAGGGCTGGTTCGCCGAGCCGGTGCACGCCCTGGCCGCCCCGCTGCTCGCCGGGCTGGAGCGCCGCCTCCCGGAGCTGACCGGCCTGGCCGAGGAGGAACGGCAGGTGCTGGCCACCGCCCTGCGCACCGGCCTGTCGCGCTCGCTCCAGCTCAAGCTCAACCGGGTCTTCCTGCTGGAGCTGCGGGCCGCGGCGCTCGCCGGTGAGCTGACGGGCGCGGACGGGAGGGACCGCTGGCACAGCTTCCTGCGGCGCGCCGTCAGCGGCGACTACCTGGACGGGCTGCGCGAGCGCTACCCCGTGCTGCACGAGCGGGTTCGCGCGGCCGGGCGGCTCCACCTGGACGCCGGACTCACCCTGGCCCGGCGGCTGGCGGCCGACCGGGTGGCGCTCGGCGAGCTGCTGGGCGGGCCCGCCGGGGCGCTGCTCGAACTCGAACTCGGCGCCGGCGACCAGCACCGGGGCGGGCACGCGGTGGCCAGGCTGCGCTTCGAGGGCGGCACGGTGATGTACAAGCCGCGCTCGCTGCGGGTCGACGCGGCGCTGCGCGACCTGCTGGACGCGGTGCTCCCACCCGGGCCGACCGCCGGGCCGACCGCCGGGCCCACCGCTGGGCCCACCGCGCCGATCCGGGTGCCCGCGGTGCTGACCCGGGTGGACCCTGGCGGCGAGCCGTACGGCTGGGCCGCCCACGTCGAGCACGTGTACTGCCAGGGCGAGGCCGAACTCGCCCTGTTCTACCGGAACCTGGGCCATTGGCTGGCCGTCGTGCGGCTGGTCGGCGGCACCGACCTGCACGCCGAGAACCTGCTCGCGCACGGTCCGGTACCGGTGGTGGTCGACGCCGAGACCCTGTTCACCCCCGATCCGCCGACCGAGCCCAGCGGGCGCGGCGAGGCGGTCGACCTGGCCGCCGGCGCGGTGCGCAGCACCGTGCTGCGCACCGGCATCCTGCCGCTGCGCCTGGACGGCTACACCCTGGCCGGGGTCGACCTCTCGGCGGCCGGCGGGCTGCCGGGGCAGCAGCCGCGGATCCCGATGCCGGTGATCGTGGACGGCGGGCGGGACAGCGCCCGGATGGAGCTGACCGCCGTCGAGGTCCGGGCGGCTCGCAACCACCCCAGCCCCGCACCGGTGTTGGGCCGCCACTGGCAGCAGGTCCTGGGCGGGTTCGAGGAGTTGACGGCGCGGCTGCGCCGACTGGACGACCGGAGCGAACTGCGCCGCGCGCTCAGCGGGTTCGAGGGCTGCGAGGTGCGGGTGATCCGCCGTCCCACCCAGGCGTACATGGAGATCGGCCGGATGCTCTGGCACCCCGCCTCGCTGCACGACCCGGCCGCCGCGCTGGACCGGGCCAGGGACATCCTGACCCGCAACGCGCAGGGCAACCCGGCCGCGCCCCGGCAGGCCGCGGAGATCGAGGCGGAGATCGACGACCTGCTGCTCGGCGACGTGCCGGTCTTCACCACGTTCGTGGACGCGGCCACGCTGGCGGCAGCGCTGACCGACTGGCGCACGGCCGACTTCGCCCTGGAACAGGAGGTGATCCGCGGGGCCCTGGTCGGCGCCTATCTGAATGAGCGTCAGTTCCCCTCGCGGATACCGAAACCGGCCACTGATCCGCACCTGCGAGAGGCCGAGGAGCGCCGGCGGCGGCTGGCTGCGGAGGCGGTCCGCACGATCGCCGCCGCCGCGGTGCGCGGCGGGGACGGCACGGCCACCTGGATCAGCCCGGTGCTCACCGACGTCGGCTGGGCGATCCGCCCGCTGACCGCCGACCTCTACAGCGGGCAGGGCGGCGTCGTCCTCGCGCTGGCCCAGTACCGGCAGGAACAGGCCGCCGGCCGGGCCGACCCGGTGGAGGGCGTCGACGAACTGCTGCGAGGTGCGCTGCGGGTGCTCGCCGCCACCGAGGACCTGCTGCCCACCCGGCAGATCGGCGGCTTCACCGGCCTTGCCTCCCAGCTGTGGACCTGGTCGACCCTGCACGAAGTCCTCGGCGAGGAATGGCTGTTGGAACGCGCCCAGGCCAGGGCCGGGCTGCTCGACGCGGAGCGGATCGGCCAGGACCGGGCGCTGGACGTGCTCGGTGGCGCGGCCGGCGCCGTCGTGCCGCTGCTGGCACTCGCCGAGACCACCGGCGCACAGCGCTGGCTGGCGGCCGCCGCCGAGGCGGGCCGGCATCTGGAGCGGACGGTGGTGCTGGACGAGCGCGGTGCGCACTGGCCCACCGCCCTCTTCCCCGCTGCCGTGGGCGGCTTCGCGCACGGCGCCACCGGGATGGGCTGGGCGCTGACCAGGCTCGCGCTCAGCCCGGCTGGGACGCCGGCCGACCGTGAGCGCTGGCGCCGACTCGCCGACCAGGCGCTCGGGTTCGAACGATCGCTGTACTCGCCGACGGCCGGCGCCTGGGCCGACCTGCGGGAGACCAGCGGCGTGGAGCACGCCACCGCGTGGTGCCACGGCGCCACCGGCATCGGGCTGGCCGCCGTGGACCTCTACCGGCGCACCGGGGATCCGGCCCACCTGGAGACCGCCCGCCGGGCCGGGCCGGCCGCGCTGCGCGAGGGCTTCGGCTGGACCCACACCCTGTGCCACGGGGACCTGGGCCTGTGGGAGCTACTGACGGCGCTGCGCGACTGCGACCCGTCGGCCGTGCCCCCGGAGCACGAGCAACGCGGCGTCGCCGATGCCGAGTTGCTCAGCGGCCTGGAGGAGCACGGCGCGATCGGCGGGCTGGCCAGGGAGGCGTTCTCGCCCGGTCTGCTGCCGGGCCTGGCCGGTGTGGTCAACCTGCTGCTGCGGATGCACCCCGGCCGGCGGCCGGCCTCCCCGCTGCTGCTCGGCCGCGCGGGGGAGTGACCGGCGGCCGAGCGGCAGCGGGCGGCGGGAGCACCCCGCGGTTCCACGTCAGCGGCTGGTTCCACGCCAACGTCCCCCGGTGCTGCCGGTGTTCCGGTAGAGCCGGGTCTCGAAGTACGGGTCGTCCGGCGACGCGAGGGTCTCGCCCGCCTGCGACCAGGAGGTGCGCCCGTCGAGCACGGGGAGCAGAGCCGAGCCGACGAAACAGAGCACCGCGGCGCGCGGTGCCCGGGCGAGGGAGTCTTCGATGCGGTCGAGCACCACGGCGGCGACAGCAGGGGTGAACGGCTCGTAGAAGTAGAAGAAACCGGCGTCCTCGGGGATCTCGAAATCCCGTGCGTCCTGGCAGCGGACCTCCAGGGCGGGCCGGTTGCCGCGACCCTGCGGCAGGCGCTCGATGTTCCTTCGCGCGATCGTACAGAGCTCCAGGGAGAACTCCACCCCGACGACCTTCTTGAAAGGGTACTCGGCGGCGACCAGCAGGACCCGCCCTTTACCTGAGCCGAAGTCGACGAAGGACACCTCGGCCTGCTCGACGGCAGCCGTCTCGATCGCCTGACGAATGGTGCGCACCGGTGTGGGCGAGTAGCGCGAGTTGTTCACCAGGGTGCTGTCGTCGGCCTCCTGGATCTCCCAGGGCTCCACCGGGCTGCTGGTCTCGACACCGAGCGAGGCGTCGAAGTCCTCAAGGCCGTCGATCCTGGCCAGATTGGCGTCGAAGCGCTGCTTCAGGTCCAGTGAGTCAAGGGCACGGCGCCGGGCGTTGTTCTCTGGCATGGAAGCTTTCCACGTCCCTGATGGTCGGGTCGGTCGCAGGCAGGAGCTGCCTGCGGCACGGGTGACGGCAGCCGGCCGGGCGAGTGGGCAGGCGAAGGTCTGGCGGCGACGGAGGATCAAGGCGGCGACGTTCACTCGGTCAGCGCTCGATCACGCTAGGCGATACCTCGGGCATCCAGTATGACCCAGGTCACATTGGACTGGGTATGCGAACAATTGATGCCGGCGGGGCGGCCGACCGCCGGCGGACCCTGCCCGGCGTGGGGCCGCCGAATCGGGAGGTGGCAGTGGTCCGTGGGCGAAACTCCCTGCTGCGGCAAGCGGATTCTCGCCTTGACGTGCTGTGGATCGCCTGATTGACTCGCGCCGAGGGTCCGGTTCCGGGCCCGGTTGGACCGAACACCAAAAGCTCGACGGGGGAGTTTGCGTTCATGGTGGAACACGGTCGGCGTCGATGGCGGGGCGTCAGCTTGGGCTCTGGCCCGCATGGTTACGTACGGTTGCTGTTTGGCGCGGGCGCGCCTTGCATGAGCCCGCCGCGTTGCGCCGCAGGGCCTGCTGGGCCGGACGGTCAGCGCATCCTCACCCGCCCGTCGCCGCTCCCTCGCGCCTCGCGCCGCGTCATCACCTCCTCCGTCCGGACCCCGTAGCGGGAAGCGGAGCCGATGGCCCCGGCGGGTAGCTGCGGGAGATCGCACGCCTCGCCCGGTCACCGGGAAGCGTCCCGCGTTCAGCCGAGACGCCATGGGATCTCCTGTGTTCCTCTCGGCGCTTTCCCCTGCCTTCGCACATTCGCTGCCACCTGGGCAGCCGCTCCGCCCTGCCCTCGCGCAACCGATCTGGCGTGTGCGATCCATGAGTCTGTGTGAGGGCTCTACTTCGACGTTTCTGCCGACTTGGCCCGGACAGTCCGCCAGTGCCTCAGCTTTGCTCAGTGTTGGGGCAGGAAGAAGGAATCAGCTCGTGATCCCCTTGTCCTTCGCACAGCGCCGCCTCTGGTTCCTGCACAAGCTGGAGGGCCCGTCGGCCACGTACAACATGCCGCTGACGCTGCGGCTGAAGGGCGAGGTCGACGCGGAGGCGCTGCAGGCGGCCCTTCGCGATGTGATGGAGCGTCATGAGTCGCTGCGCACCGTCTTTCCCGAGGTGGACGGTGAGCCGCACCAACTGGTCCTGGAGTCAGGCGAGTTCGACCTCGACTGGGCGGTCGGGCCGGTCGCCGAGGCGGCGCTGACCGAGGAGCTGGAGGCGGCCGCGCGCCAGACCTTCGACCTCGCCACCCAGATACCGATCCGGGCCTGGCTGTTCCAGCTGGGCCCGGACGAGTTCGTGCTGTTGCTGTTGATGCATCACATCGCGGGTGACGGCTGGTCGATGGGACCGCTGGCCCGCGACCTCCTGGAGGCGTACACCGCGCGGGTCGAGGGACGCACCCCGCAGTGGGACGAACTCCCCGTCCAGTACGTCGACTACACCCTGTGGCAGCGGGAGATGCTCGGCGACGAGTCGGATCCGCAGAGCCTGTATGCCAAGCAAGTCGCCTACTGGGTTGATCGTCTGACAGACCTTCCGGAACAGGTCACCCTGCCCAGCGACCGGCCGCGCCCCGCGCAGGCCACCTACGCGGGTGACCAGTTGATGTTCGAGTTCACCCCGGAGCTGCACCGGGGCCTGGTCGCGCTGGCACGCGGCTCCAACACCACCGTGTTCATGGTGTTGCAGGCCGCCATGGCGGCGCTGCTCACCCGGCTCGGCGCGGGGACCGACATCGCGCTCGGCAGTGGTGTCGCGGGTCGTACCGACGAGGCGCTCGACGACCTGGTCGGCCTCTTCGTCAACATGTTCGTGCTGCGCACCGACACCTCCGACGCCCCCGCGTTCGACGAGCTGCTCCGGCGCGTGCGCGAGGCGAGCCTGGCCGCCTACGAGCACCAGGACGTGCCGTTCGAGCGCCTGGTGGAGCTGCTCAACCCGCACCGCTCGAACTCCCACCACCCGCTCTTCCAGGTGGCGCTGGTCCTGCAGAACGCGCCGAGCGAGGAGTTCGAACTCCCGGGCCTCCAGGTGCACGCGGAGGTCCTCGGCTCCGGCACCTCGCGCTTCGACCTGCTCATCTCGCTCACCGAGCACCAGGACCAGGCACAGACCCCGGTAGGCATCGAGGTGCTGGTCGAGTACTCGACGGACCTGTTCGACCGCTCGACGGTGGAGTCGGTGCTGGCGCGTTGGGTGCGGTTGTTGGAGCAGGTGGTGGCGGATCCGTCG